>CAZUFC010000169.1:0-15931 GCA_964619725.1 uncultured bacterium
ATTTGTATTAGTCTATCAACTCAAGATTGCTCGCTTGGGATCCGGGATTAATGAAGCGCTGCCGATACTCCTGAATAGATATGAAAAAGCGCTTGTTCGTTAAATAACATTTTTAAAAATGAATAAATATAAAAATTAACACAACTTTCTTTTCCATAAGTTCGATTGGTCGAAAACTTGAAACCTGAAATTCCTGAATGAATCATATCCGCCGGGATATCCTGTTATTAAAATCTCCGCCGCCTTTTCGATTAACTCAAAAACAGTCAATCCTCTATTCTCCGCTGACTTAATCAAACCGATCAACACATCAATAAATTTGAGCGCCTCTTCAAAACTTATCTTAAAAGAAGGAACCGCGACGCCGGCTGCTCCATAATCCTCAACGGCCATCCTTGCAAATCGATGAGTACACGCATCTCCGCAGGTTATCAGCAATAAGGTTTTCCCTTTTAAGCTTCCTTTACCGCCTGCTTCCTCAATGCTATTTTGAAGTTCAGCCTCGCTGTGAGCCGTTACTATTACTATATTGTCGTCTTTTCTGATTGAATTCATTGAGGAGTTGATCTTGTAATAGGGCAATTCTTCGATTCTATTGAAGGAATTTTTTAATGTCTCTGTTTTCGCTTCGCCGTTGTTCAGTTTGCTTAGGCTTTTTTCATCAATGATAACCTGAAAATTCGGTTTATTATCCTTAAACATCGGCATTTGAGCTTTTAAATTAGAGTCCGCAATTGACGGATTGAACGTATTGAAAATATTTATGTTCATATTTTTTCTTTCGGCTTCTTTTCTCAGCAAACCTAACAAATGAGATTGATTAACATCGAAAGGATTGCCGAATTTCGAATCCCCTGCGTTTAATCCGCCGGCATTATTGCAAATTATTAAGTTACCGCCCTGGCCGTTGCCGGGACATGCCTGAAAAATTTTTTCCGCAAGCTCTCCAATAATCTTTCCTGCTTTTCCGCTGCCGCTCTCTGCATCAATCAAATACTCATAGACTTTCATAAGGTTTTCACTTAGAATAAAATACTTGTGATCAATCGTTATTCTGGTTTTATCGTTCGCTTCCCCGATAAATAAATATGTGTTCCTATCGTTACTGTACCTGGCGATATCCCGGATCATCGCGTCATTCTGCAATTCGTCTGACTTCTTTTCTGAAACTAAAATGTATTGCTCGTCGTCGATTTTTATTGAATCGATGATATCCTCATCTTCGAGTTGATAATTGGATGATGAATCGCAAACAAAAACGCCTCTTACTCTATCTTTAATTTTAAACAGCAATAACTTTCCTCGACTGAAATTCCTCTGTGCAAGCAATTTCAGGTAACTTTGCAGCCTTTTCAATTGATTGGCTAGTGAGTTTCGATTGCTTCCTGATTGCTTATTGATCAAAGCCGCTTGATAAAACATCGCTATTCGCATTTTCATTTCTTCTTGATTCAATTGTATGGTCGGCTTTAATCGCCGGTTTTTTTCATTCACATTCAATCCGATTTCACTCTCGCCTGATTCGATTCCTTTTGGTTTAACGACCGAAAAAGAGACATTCCGGTTTTTGAAAATTTTTGTAATATGTCTCGTATGAGCAGCGCCGATATTCATTACAGCACATTTATCTGCTGAAGAATTCATAACATGTAAAACATTTTCCACCATTTTCTCATCACGTTTTATTTTCACGGAATCGATCAGGTTTATCATTTTCTCTTTTTCATGGTTAAAAGCATCAACTTCCTTGCTCAAAGCTCTCCATCTATTGTAATTCTCCTTGAATGACCTGTTAAGGCATGACGTATTAACCGCTAATTCATAAATCAAAGACAACAAAGCATCAGCATTGTTTCTGCATTCATTGAAAACTTCAATTAATTGGTTCAATCCGCTTACGTCTTCACCCGATATGTCATCCTCTTGCATTCGTAAAGCTTTCAATTGCTCCCTGACATCATTGTTTAATTTATCTTGAACTATCATTATTTCTTTTTGCAAATCATTAAATTGTCCTTTTAAATTTTCCAGACCGTTGGAAATACTTGGACTCTCAAGAATGCTTTTCTGCTCATTCCTGAGAGCGATATCATCTATCCCGCTGATACTGATTCGGGGAAAAGTCGCCGCAACGTATTCCATGCCTGATATCCTTGAATCGGCCAGTCTGCAAAACATAATTTTTTCTAATAATTCCCTGTTCTGAAAATTCTCATGATAAAAAGAAAAATCAAAAACACCCTCCGGATTTTCAATGCAAACGTTACGAATGTCATATTTTTCATACAACAGGCTGACGATCGCCATAATATTTTTTTGTACTTCAACATTGTCGTGTTCCTCTTCGATTATCACTATCTTTCTAGTACCATTCCCCGAAAAGGTTCGTTTAATGACGCCTAATCTTTCGGGAATGCTCAAATGTCCCAAATCAAGCGTAGTCGAACAGCTCGACGTCAGCACGACCGATAAAACCAACATTTCTTGAAAAAGCTTTTTTATTTTATTCATCGATCTCTCCAAATTCATCTATCAAATGTTTCTTGATGCTGTTCTTCAAATCAATTATTTTATCTCTTCGATCATATTGTTTCAAATTTACAACCCCGGCCTCCATCAGATTTAAACTCTGGACCATTCCGTGTACAGCCATAAAGGCGTCTTCTTTGTTTTTTGCCTTCTGATACCGTTCTTTAAAAAAAGCATATGCATCGTAATAAAGTCCGTGAGTTATAATCAAGAAACCCAAAGCGAGCAACGACTTTACATCTTTTTTACGCCGCCGTTTTTTAATCAATTTAGAAAGTCTAGCGTCTTTTACCAGCCAAAATGTTCCTCCGTCAAAAAAGGCTTCATGATCATCGCAATTGTAAACATTCCACCGGTAAATCACATCAGCATCAAGCGAAGGAGCCCTTTTCGGGTATAACGAATGATTTTTGCCGCTTGTTTCCCATTCATGTATCATTCTGCCTGTCTCGTCTTTAATTGTTATTCTGAATTTTCTATTCCTGTATCCACAAGCCCATCGAAAGACAGGTTTTTCCAAAATTCCGCTATAGAAGGGAAAAGCCGGCTTGTCTTCTTCATCTGTCTCTCCCAGATACTGTCCGACAGAATAATACTCTTTTACGAAAGATTTCATGTATTTGAAAACGCTGTCCGGCATCCGCCTTATTCCGTGTCTGAGACTAACATCTGATATTACGGTGGTTTTCATATTATATTTCTCCCACAAAAGTCTTAAAAGTTTTCGATTGTTTTTCCAAATGGGAAATGTGCCGAACAATTTTATCGGAATTTCATATGACCTGTCAGGTATCCCGTAATCAACCATAATTAATCCGTTTCTCATTTCAATTTTTTCAATATAGTAATGGCAATACCAATGAACCGCACTTTCAACCGGAATGTCTGAGTTTTCCAATACGTCTAAATCAATTCTTCTTTTGTCTGCATCCAATCCGTCAGCAACCCTTAATAAAGCCGTCAACAAGTCGACGCGAATCTTTTCCTTAGTATTAGTACACTCAATCCGCAATTCCATCTCTTCAGGAATGTCCGATAAATCATCAACACCGTGTCCCCGGACTATTTCCGCGATAATCCTTGCATAATGTATATCTTTTTCGTGCAGACCCATAGAAGGATATCGATCGGGATGCAAGATGCTGCCGATTATCATTTCTTTTGAAAGTTCATGATGAAAACGCCTGATGATGCTTAAACGAAAATCATCGTTTTCTCTCATTCCATTTAATTGGCTCTGTTCCAACATTTTATTGAGATATTCGGAATCTACTGCATCCTTAAATTGCATCCCTACATCATGCAAATACACGGCAGCGGTCAATATCTTTCTTTCTTCTCTCGATAACGCTTTGATCGGTCTTTTGATCAGTTTGATCAAGTCTGCGGCGATGCATTTCACTCTTTCAGAGTGCTCAATAGAGTGATCAGTATAGTGACGATGCTGCGGTTGTTCCAGAATGACGGCCGCTTTTTCTTTTATCAGTTTTAAATCCAAAACCGTTTGTTTGGAATGCATGAACGTACCTCTTCTCAGGCCTTTTAATTTTGAAATAAATTTTTGCTTTTCGCAGAATCTCATTCTTCAGGAATGATCAAACAGGCGTTATAATTTTTTCGAAGCCATTCGTCTTTTATACATGGTGATCCGTTGTCGCCGCAGGCTTTCCAATTGCATCCAAAAACCTGGATATCTCGATAATCCTTCATTGTTAAATATCACCTTTGCAAATCAAATTCGTGATCTGACCTTGAGTCATCAAATTTAATTTAACATTTTGACGAATTGGAATCAATCATTTCAGTCTTGAAAATCATCATGGCTATTCCTCTTGCAGTCTAGCAGGCTCAGCAAGGTTTTAATATTTCATGAAATTTTAGGTTCTGTTTCAATGGGGATTAAAATTTTTGTGAATCGCTTTTTCATTTGTCCCCAGCAATCAGCAACATTTGCGTTTGCGGAATATTTGCAATCTTTTCCAAAAACCAGGGCATTTTGATCATCACCGTTTTTTTATTCATTGATGGCAAGCAGAGCTTTCAATAATCGGGATAGGTATCGATATCGCAATCGGAGAGTCGACACAGAAAACTATACCGACCGAATGCTAACATCAGGTGTGCACAAAAGTGAGCTTGGAAACGGGGGACGGGATACGCTTATGCTGAGACAGGCCGGACTCTAAGTCTCAGCATTAACGGTTCGGAGGAGTTATCATGAGGTGCAGCCAAAAAATTAATTTTCTCAGGTCCAATACGATGGACGGGAATTCTTTAGAATTGTAACCCGGAAACACGCATATTTGATCAATGTCGAAAATATCATCAATTGCATTGACATTAAAAGTAACACATTATATGTTGGCTATGCGTCACAGACGCAGGATTTTGATTGATTTTGAGTTTGCAATCTGTATGGTTGAATGATGGAAAGCGAATTTTTATTTATTTTATCCCTTAGTTTTTTGGTCGTAGGCATCGTG
Source organism: uncultured bacterium (assembly GCA_964619725.1). GTDB lineage: Bacteria > CSSED10-310 > CAZUFC01 > CAZUFC01 > CAZUFC01 > CAZUFC01. Next base: position 5,013 of record CAZUFC010000169.1, read on the forward strand.
ATTCTTATATGGACATTGACCGTTAAGAAATATTCCATCCCGGATGAACAGAAGAAGGAATTTGATCCAGCCGATTCACTCGGCAGTGAACTGTTTCGGGGTGATAATAAGTTTGAAGAATTCTCTTACGATTTTGATGACAAAAGCGGTAATAATTCGAATTCATCTTCCGAACAAGGCGAGTCCGAAGCGAATAATGAAAATCCTCAAAGAGGAAAAAACCTTACTTTCTTATTTCCTCTCTTATTCCTCGGTTTTCTGATCAGTCTGATAATTATCTTCTCTATAGTAATAATGGATTAAACAGCGCATTCCAAAAATTCGATTCCCGTTTCAAATTTCGTTGCCGGACAGACGCTGCAGTCTCTGACCAAAATTCGCTATTTTGGGAACTGATCAAAAGGGGATTACAATTTTTTCGCATCGCTTCTTCTATTATCCTGGATGATCCGTGCTATCCGCAGTTGCGGATGACCCTCCGGCGTTTTTGTATTGAAATGGTTCTGAGTATTTTAAATAATTTCGAAAGAAATTCAAACTGTCGAAAGGGTCTGCAGCGAAAAACCGACAATCGAAGTGCGATCATCCCGGAGCATTATTTAATAAGAATCCATGTAAAAACGTTTTTTTTTCTTGACAACGAAAATTTCTCCCTTTAGGATAGCGATTAGTTAATTTTCTGGAGGTCAATGATGTTGCGTTGTCCTTATCCCGATTGCGGCATAATGGAAATTGAAGAATTTAAAAAAAAACCTGACAAGATTATAGGTTTCTGTCCCAGTTGTGAAGAAGGCGTCATCAGGTGTCCTCATTCAGGATGCGGCGCTTTAAATAGAATTTTGGCACATTTTTGCAAAAAATGCGGTCGTGAAATCAACTGGTTCCATATTCACGGCAGATTCAAGAAAAAATTCAGAATAAAAACCGTTTTCCAACCTTTAAACGAACACATTTTCCGTGCCGACGTCAGCAACTGCTTGCTTCATCTCGGAGAAACGCGCAGCATCCCGGTGCAATTCGAACAGATTCACGGCTTTTTTATCCTTCAAGTGAACAACGGGCATTACTTCATAATCAAACCATTCAAAGGATCATCTGATGAAGCGCTTGCGCACCAGGGTTCAGTCGCTCCGGTTGAAGTAGGACAGGAAGAGCATTTCATTCACAAGCCTTTATACTATAAGCACAATGTGTACATGACATCAGAAAGGCAAATATACGGGCTCAGTATGCTGAATACGTCTGAAAAGAGACCTCCCGTTTATAAAACTGAATCCTGTGATGAAAAAATTTTTCAGAATCCGCTGATTATTCAAGACAAAATGTTTTTTGCTGAGGGCAATGAAGAAGAAATTCGACTAAAGTTTTTAAATATGGAAGCTCCAGGCGAAATTACGGTCCACGATGATTGCTTTCAGGATTTCGTATCGCAAATAATTCCAGCCTGGAAGAACGAATTGTTCTTTTTCGATTCTAAAAACATTTTCCGTTACGCTTTAAACGGCAATCAATTGAAAAAAAAGGTATCCGTTCCCAATCCCTGTTTATCGAACCGCAAACCGAGATTCAGAATCCCCGCATTTCCCCAGGCGGACGACAATTACGTTTATTTATGCGGTTATAACGACAATGAAAACCGGACGCTTTATGCTATCGACAGGCGATTGAATATACGAGAGATTCCGAATACGTCCAGCGGAAAGATTCAATTTACTCTCGTGACTAAACCGACAAGATTATATGTGGCGAATGATGACGGAATTTTTTGTTTGAACAATTCGGGAAGGATTCTTTTCCAGGAGCGAGCCGGTTTTTGCGCTGAATTCGCTCCACTGATATACGGCCATTACATTATATTCAACCAACTGGTATCACAGACACAACATTCTGAAAAATTAATGATTTACGATAGAAATTTGAATCCCGTCATGCAGAAACAGGTAGAGGATCTGATAGCAAAACCGATAATATTTACTGATCGTTTGGCTCTCATGAAAAAAGAAAAAATAAAACAGAACGAAAAATGTTTTCTCTACATGCACAAATTTGAAGTAATATGAAAATGAAAAAAAAATCGAATCTGATATGTTTAATTTCTTCTTTGTCATTATTTCATTTATTAATTGCCTGTTTCATCTCAGATGTTAACGCCCAAAATCGTTCCTGCCTGCTGGTAGACAAATCCGGCAGTATGCTCGGTTTTCTCAAAGCAGAATCGAATGGTTATCCCAGCGTCCTGGATGAATTAATCGATCACATCATCCAATATTCAAACAGCGTAAATTCTGCACCTTTGGATATTTACGAGTTTTCCTCATGCCGGAAGGAGATTCTGACGAGCATACCGACCGGCATGCCGATTGATCCGGCTTGTTACGGTCAGGAGACGAAAATTGATCAAGCGCTTCTCGAAGTTTTCGAAAAAAATTACAGTCTGGTTTTCATACTGACGGACAACGTCCAGGATGAGCATCATTCGTCAATTTCGGGAACTGAAATGGGTAGAATAACACATCTATACGAGCATTTCAGGAGTCCCCGAGTATCGCAGGTATTGATTATACCGGCCATACTGCCTTTCAATGACTGGATTTATTTGCCTGCTGAGGACTTTTCCGAAAAAGACCCTGAACTAATAAGGAATCTTGTCGAAAACAATACTCTGTGCAACGATTGCAATATCGGGAAAATCGCTTTTTATGAACGCTACACCAGGATAAAATGGGAGGGTCCCCGGGGATTGATGATCTATTGCATTACTTTCGACGGCAAGGCGAATGAGGAGGCGCGAAGCATCTCCGAATCGCTTGCATCCGGATTAAATACAAAAGCCATTCTAACCAAACCGCTTGGAAATTCCGTGATAAATATGGAACCGGCCAATTTAAGCAACGGAACGGTGAAGTATAAAGAAACCGAGTTCAAAGAACCCACGTTGTTTCTTTATCCTTCTGACGACGGCTATATCGCCTACGGAGAAGCGCGTAAAAAGACAGGGCTCGGATTAGACTATTACGAGGGGATATTTCATGTAAAATTCACATCGCCCTTCGATTATTTTAAACTCAACACTTCTGCCGATGTCGAAGGCAGTGAGATCAATTTGAGCGTCCAATCATTCGGCAACTGGGAAGCAATAGGTTTCAGGGAATTTCAGGCGCAACCGCAAATACTCCCGCCGAAGATCATCGGACAGGTGATCGAACCTGACGCTTATTCAAGAATTTATCAAATAACGATTAAAATCCCCTGCGATTCTTTGAAATTAAAATATTGGCCGTTGTCGGAGTTTTTTCACGTTGCCTTTCACGACTGTGGATGGGTTACGGGAAAGCTTAAGCTTGATATGCAAATACCGGCGCACAGCGTACAGTTGTCAAGCCGCATTTTTGACAGCTATTTCACCAGGGAATTGACGGGTTTTGACAGGATTTTCAGTTCTCATGATCTCGTAAAATTTCTCACCGATCAAAACATCAATCTTTCGACTTTAGTCAGCATTGAGAGTCAAGAAAAATGAAAATTTATTTTCCTTCTCATGCCTTTTGGATACTGATGGGCAGTTTTATGCTCACGGTCGTACTTATAATCATTATTGTATTTATTGTTACAAGAGGTAAGCGAAATTTCTCAGTCCGTCTTCTCAACGATGATAATCCCTTCATTTTTACTCTTGGAATTTTCAAAACAAGCCAAAAGATACCGGAACTGGGGAGAATAAAACGGCACGGCAAAAATCAGATACTGTTCAAACCCGCACAGGGAATAACTCCCCAGAATTTCGACGAAAAAACGCCTTTGTCGGCAATGGGCAACGGCTGCGTACTGAGAATGGTCAAATCGGACCAGTCATACGAATTGCATATAAAAGAGGCTACTGAGAAAATCACTGATACGATAGATCAGGAACCCGACATCGTCATGGTCGGCGATGGGGGATTCAGTTTTACCGATACATTCGACGGTCCGTCAGAGCCGACGAAAACGGAAAGCTTCGATGAACATTTAGATATGGAAGAAGATTTTTTTTCTTAGATAACATTTCTCATTACGGAGGACAACACATGAAACGCATCCGCATGGTGACGACTCTGCTACTAGGTTTCTTATATTTTCTGATTTCCGGCAACGCTTTTGCAGCGATGATCTATCATGATCCGATCGTGCCCATCCCTTCGGTCAAGGTCAAAATTCTGGTCACCGCCGTCGTGATAATCATTTTTTATATCATAATGAGATTTCTCTTTTATGTCATGCTCGTCGATAAATTTGACATGAATCCCAAGACGGCTTTGGCTTTTCATTATTCCGTTTTCCTGCTTTTCAGTCTGGGTTTCGGTATTCTGATGTTTTTTGAGTATTGCGCGGATTGGGTCATACTTACAATTGCGGCTTTATGGTTGATTACGTCAATCCTTACCGCCGTTCTGCTCTGAAAGGAGGCAATCCGATGGTCGAACCAACGGAAATCAGTTTAAAAGATGGGGAACACAAGGAACTTTCAGAATTCAAATCCATAGCGCCCACCATTCTGATCGGTCTCGGCGGTACCGGCAAGGAAGTTCTTATGCTGATAAGACGCTTTTTTTACGAAAGGTATAAGGTTATCGGTTTTCCCATAGTCGGTTATCTGTGGATCGATACCGATCCTAATTACCAGGCGGTACAGGAGCAGCAATCGGACGATTTTATTACCAGCCAGATTCAGTTCACCGATGAAGAAAAAATTTCCGCTGTCGTTCCTCAGGCTGAGTACATGAGTTATTTCAAAGAACCTCAAGCCAATCACAATATTTTCAAATGGCTTTCTTTCAATCTGAGAGCATACGGTAATGCCGGAATAGTCAAAGGCGCTTATCAGGTACGTCCTTTAGGCAAACTCGCCTTCTATCACTTCCATGACAAAATAAGCAACCGAATTAAAACAATCTGCAATAACTTACGTTTGCTGAACATCCCGGAGATGATGAGGCAGTACGATGTTCAGGTCGATACGACAAACACGAACATATACATCATTTCATCAATAGCCGGTGGAACGGGATCAGGCATGTTGCTGGATACAGGTTTTCTAGTCAACAACGTCCTGATGCAGGATCAACCCAAAATAACTTCCTTTATCGCTTTGCCTACTATATTCGGACAACTCGGACAGAGAGATTCCGCCCTTTATTTCGCCAATGCATACGCTACTCTGAAGGAATTAAACTATTATTACACTCACAAACCCTCATTCAGCAAGCCCATTGACGGCGAACACAGCGCTGATGTCGATCTGGAAACGCGGAACGCGGATTTTCATAATTATACGCCGAACTGGGAAAACTCGGATAATCCTGAACCCGTCATAGGTCCCCCTTTTCATAATTGCTATCTGATCGACAATCAGAACAAAGCCGGAAGAACCATTAATCCTGATAAAAGATTTGAGATATTCAATATGATATCAGAAAAGATATTCCTGGATTTCGAAAAAGCCCAGTTTTCCGAAGCCATGAGAAGCGCCAACGTCAACACTCTGACCAGAACCCTCGACGATTACCCTCATACGGTCAAGGACCCTGAAGCGAAAGACATCTCCGGCAAGCCTCTCATTCTCTACAAGGACGTCTATCCCTGCCGGTACGCCTCTATCGGCTTGTCTAAAATATTCGTCGATCTTGACCGGTTGAAACACGCCGCTTCTTATTACCTTGCTGGAAAATTGACCGACCTCTGGATAATGAATCATAAAATACCCGGCAGTTTCGAAGATATCGTAAAATCGAATATCTCAGAATTGGGAGTATCGAGGATGCAGATAGAAAAAGCCATCGCAGCCTCAGATGCCCACGGCAATGAACTTTACCAGGTACTGAATAATAAATTCGAACAACATAAGGCCGAATTTTTAAACAGAGTTTCAAAACATGAAGATTTCGTCACCGCATTGGATAAATTGAAAGCCACTTATGTTCGGCAATTCCACAAGCCGAGCGATGACCCCAATACTTGGGGCACATACATAAAAGTAATCGAAAAAAGCAACAGGTCTGGTACGCTCAGCACATTAACGGCAAACCTGAGCAGTGAACGGAACAAACTGCTGAACGATGCCTATACCGGCTTTGATCTTACGGAAGAGTATCTGAAAGCATACGCAAAGAATCTTCATCTTTCAGCACGATCGCTAAACGCCAATGCTGAAGGTATGAAGAATCAGGCTTCAAATGCCAATAAAGAATTTTCAAAATACCGCAACAGGATACTGGAAATTCAAAGAAGCTGGTCCAATAATGTAATCTTTCACAGAAACGGCACTTTGAAAATACTGCTGGAAAAAGCGCTGGATTGTTTAAAACGTTATTTCCAGCAATTGGCTTACAGCTTTGTCTTCCATTCTTCGAGTAAAATTTGTAATGAGCTTGTCAACAGAATTGGCGAAAAAAAATCACTGGAGGATAAAGACGGGAAAACCATCGTAAAAAGGTCGGGCCTGATACAGGAGAACTGGAAGCTGCAGGGACTCCTCACGAACCTTAATAAAAGATTAAAGAACAAATTCGAATCGTTCAAGCAGGCTAAAGTCGAAGACCGGAATACCTCCCTGACCAAGGATTTCGATTTTCAGACGGAGGTCATTGACGCTCAAAGGGGCGAAGAAGAGGAGTTTATTTGGCTGACCAAATTAGCTGATAAATTCTTTGATGAGTCTGAAGTCGGAGCGTTATCCGGCACTAAAACGTATTTGAACGACATAGAGCATCTCGAAGAAAACCTTCTCAAATTCTGTTTTAAAAATATCGGCGATATCGGTAAGGACCTGGATGCGCTTGAACTGTTTTTCAATAACTTCGCTGAGAGAACCCATCGTGAGAACAAAATTCAGGCGACCATTAACATGAGCGATTCCTGGCTTCCGCCGGCATTGAATCAACCGGCCCTGAGAAACACGAAATTCGTCGAACAACGACATTTCGGGCTTAACCGCGTTAACAGCTCGCAATACAAAGAATTCGTCAATATCGTTCAAAAAAGAAATTCGGCCATAGCCAGAACAGGCAACTATAAGGAATCGATCATTTTTTACTCGGAAACTGCCGGTTTTCCTCTGTTTTATATTCGCGATATTGAAAAATGGAGGGCGACGTATTTGAGGGAAATACAAGTAAGGCCGGAAGAGAGACACAATGAACTCGACTGGGAAAAATTCAATGATCTGATACCGCCTGATCAGAAAGAAGCCCAACGTCTCATTGAAGCCAATGAAGTATTTCTGCTGGGCGTGATTTTGCGCATTATTCGCGCGACGGACAAAGGCAATTTCTTCTATGAACAGGAAGAATACGGCATAACCGATCAGCGGCTGCTCGGCTCTAAAGTAGTCGCTATTCAAACTCTTAAAGCGCAGGATCAGCAGCGGGAAATCATCATGGAGAGAATCGAAACTTCCATCCAGCAGGCCAATCCTAATGAACTGCTTGACCTGCTGGGGCTTTTGACCTATTACACCAGAAAAATTTTCCCGATTGAATGGGTTTTAATTTCCAGGACGACGGAGGATAGAAGGTCGCCTGAATACACCTGCCTGGAAAAAAGACGCGTTGAAATTTACAATAATTTGCGCAATCCCTACCCGAAAGAAAAACTCGAAAATAAAATTAGAGCGATAGTCAAAAATGTCGATGATGTGGCTCAAAAAATTAAAGGCACTGAACTCTACGCATTGAAACGTGAAATCGGTAAACTGGAAGAAACGGAAGCGGTTGAATGATAATCCCGGCGGCAAAAGAGGAAAACAAACATGAAATGTCTTTCATGCAAAGAATGGGAAATAACGAATGACGATGTTTTCTGCTCAAAATGCGGCAGACGGCTAAGAGAGATCGAAGTATATCCGAATCCCGAAGACGGCTTGATCGTCTATCTTCCAGGAAATAATACCCAAAAAAAGACGGAATATTTCGACATACGGCTGACCAATACAGGATCGTTGCCTTACGATTTTCAGTGGGAAATCGTTAATGACAGAAAAAACGCCTGTCGGCTCCAACTGAAGGGCAAGGACAGGGACAGCATGTCCCGGGAAAATCTGATCGTTAATCCTGCTCAATCCCCAATGAATATCCAGTTAGCCGTCGACATGACCAAAATGTCCGATAAAGAATTTTCTAAACTGCTAATTCATTTTACGGAAGAAAACGATCACCACCGAACCATTCTTCCGATCTACGTATCACCCGTACCGTCTGAAATCGAAGATATCAATATCGATATCGATGAGGAAATGACTATCATCGCAGGGAACAACTCACCGCCCGCTGTCTTCAAAGGAGCTCTCGAACTGAACAAAAGCTTTGTGGTTTTGACGAAAGCAGAATGCAGTCTCTCGAATGTCGAAATCGTACCACGGAAGCCCATGCCCGTCCCTATCAACGGCTTCAATAACGGTAGAATGGAATTCGATATTCTTATCGATTACTCGAACTGGGACCAAAAAATTTATGATAATGCAAAAAAACAACATGTCGATGCTGAATTGTGTTTCTTCTTTCTGCACATGGAGGATACCCCGTTTACCAAAAAGACTAAGATTCTTCTGCGTGAACCTGCCAGTCTCGTAAGTTCAAGACGTCAATACATCATCGATAAACTTTTCATCGGAAAAAAGGAGAAAATGACCTTCTATATTCGTAATGATGGGGGATTGCCCCTGACCATTCATCACGACAGGATTTTTTCGCATGATCCGTGGATTAAACCGGTGATAACGTATCCTCCTTCTGATGATAGTAATAATGTCAGACTTGATCCCGGGAAAGCTGCCACAGTTAATGTGGAATTCGCCTGTAGAAATTTAAAATCAGAAGAGGAAGGATATCAATCTTACCTGCATTTTCCCTGGGATCAAGATAAGGAACTGGTCGTCGGATTGGTTATTACGGAAATATCTAAAATGCACACCATAACCGACTATCTTGCGGTCGATTTCGGAACCACGAATACCTGCTGCGCATATATCGACGGTTCAGGTACTCCGCACCTCGTGGTTCTTGACCCCGACAAAAAAGCAGAAGTAATTCCTTCAATACTTCTGTTCGACGATGTTGAAAATCAGGAGAATCCTCAAATTTCAATCGGAAAAGCAGCCGCAGCCACAAGATTTCTGCCGGAAAGAATCGGCGCTTCAGTGGACTCTTTTAAACGCCATATCGGAACCGATAAGAAGATAATGATAAGCGACGGCGAAAACAATGTTTTATATACTCCCGATCGGCTGGTTGAATTCTATATAAAAAAAATAATTGAAAATGCTGAATCTTCTCTTAACATGAAAGTGGACAAAGTTATCGCCACTTTCCCGCCGGCTTTTTCTTTGAAGAAACTAATCGCTCTTAAACAGGTTTATCGTCGATTAAACATCCATACATACGAAAAAGAGCTGGATGAGGCTTCTGCTGCCGCCATATACTACATCTTCGCATCAAAAGAATTTGAGAATACGGGTGAAATACAGCATGTAATGGTTGTCGATTTCGGCGGCGGCACCACAGATTTGGCTATGATACAATGCCGTTTTCAAAAAGATGAAAGGAACGGCAAGCAGAAAATAAAAGCAAAAATATTGGGAGTTGACGGCGATCCTCATTTCGGCGGTGAAGACGTTACTGAGGCTATTATAGAACTTCTTGCATCGAAATTCATTACGGCAGTACAAAAAGCGTACCCCAAAGCAACATTACCGACATTCAGTCGACACAGCGAAAAAAATCTGATATTTGAAAAATTCGATCGTTCAAGCCGTAAAAATTATTTTTCACTTTATCGAATTGCTGAGGATTTTAAGATTAACTTTGATAAAGAAGATGTCCCTAATCAAGAGGCAAATTTATCGCTTGATCTCATCATAGATGACGAAACAGTGTTAGAGACCGCCACTGTTATCGTCAAAAAAGAGGAAATGAATGATGCAATACGTGAAAAAATTGAAAACATTATCGGCTTGATCAATAAATTGAAAAAGAAGACAAGATATCAAACGAACGGGAGCTTTGACCGGATTGATCATATTTTCCTCGCCGGCAAATCTTCAAGGATAAGACTCTTCAAGGATAAAATACGCGCCGAATTCAAATCATCGAAAATAATAACGGATTCCGATATTGCTAAAGAATGCGTCGCGTTGGGCGCCGAAGAATTTTATCAGTTGACACATTCTCCGATGTCGGGCGTGGAAATGGCGATTGACGGGTTCCTTTATAAAGCGCCGAACGATATAGGGATGGAAAGCAGAAATCAAAACAGGGAGCGCGTCTTCATTCCTCTCGTCAAAGGAGGAGAAAGCCTGCCTGCAGAGGGAAAAGTCAGGATAAGATTTTCCGATTCAGGGAAAGTTGGAATAAGAATTATGGAAAGCTTGCGCGGTCAGACGCTTATCGAAAATCACAGAAACGACTTTCACAATCTGGCGAAAATAGACGTCGATCTTAATGATTATGATGTTATTTATACTCCAGGCGAGCTGAAAAACGCCGAACTCAAACTCCATATCGATAAATCGAGAAATATGAGTCTCTTTTTCAAAATCGGAGATAACGATATCGGTCCTATTAATGTCGTCACCGAAGGTGAATGAAGTGAACAGCATTAGAAGAAACAGATCATTACATCTTACTTTGGTTTTGTTATTCGCTGTTTTCATCATATTCTTTCTTCTGATCTTCCTGGCATCAGGAAAAGGCGTTTCAGAAGAGAGAAAAATAAAAATATCGCAGGATTTGGATAAAAACGGTTCATGGCAAGAAAACGAAAATAATCCGCCAACTCTCCTGGTTCCGGAAGAAACGAGAGAAATTGAATTTCGCGTAACAGTCCAATACGAACCCACTGAAAAAATTAAAAAGAAATTGATCCAATTGGGTTCTCTCAATACAGATGCG
>CAZUFC010000170.1:0-15514 GCA_964619725.1 uncultured bacterium
GTCCTACGTTGAGCCCGACCGTGACGCTTTCGCCGACGCAGAGTCCTACGTTGAGCCCGACTGCGACGTTGAGTCCGACGCAGAGTCCTACGTTGAGCCCGACTGCGACGTTTAGTCCGACGCGCAGTCCTACGTTGAGCCCGACCGTGACGCTTTCTCCGACGCAGAGTCCTACGTTGAGCCCGACTGCGACGTTTAGTCCGACGCAGAGTCCTACGTTGAGCCCGACCGTGACGCTTTCGCCGACGCAGAGTCCTACGTTGAGTCCGACGGCGACGTTTAGTCCGACGCGCAGTCCTACGTTGAGCCCGACAGTAACATTTTCTCCGACGCTAAGCCCTACATTAAGTCCAACCGCAACGCTTTCGCCTACTGATTCGCCTACTTTGAGTCCGACAGAAACGCCGTCTCCGACATATACTTCAACGGAAACGCCAACGCTTTCTCCGACTCTGTCGCCTACTTTGACTCCGACTCTTTCACCGACAGAGACGCTATCGCCGACACAATCCCCGACACTTTCCCCGACAGTTACTCTTTCGCCGACGGATACTCCCAGTCAAACTCCAACAGAATCCCCGACAGATACGCCTACCGCCTCTCCAACACTCTCCCCGACTCTCGTTGCTACCTCAACACCGACGGACACGGCCACAATGACTTGCAGTCCAACTGATACGCCGACTCAAATCCCAACTCTAAGTCCCACGATTACGCCAACTTCATCGCCAACATTGACTCCCACGATCGCATTCACTCCGACTCTCACGCCTGTGCCGACTGAAGCTCCCATTCCCTCTACGAATTTACCCGGAAAAATCATGCTTATCGCCTTATGCGGCTTGCTTATCGGAGGATTCAGTTTAAGGAAGAAAAAGTGACATTATGTGATGGAGCTACATCAGAAGTTGTTGATTCGTTCAAGATAGAATCGGGGCGAGTCGGAGCAGAGTATTCGCATCGATAAAAAGACGATTGATCCACAAGTCTTTGTTTTTTCGTTTTCCATGGACATCGGGATCAATTGCTCTTTTGTAATTTGCTGAGCGATCATAACTGTGTTCAGAAGTAATATCTCTTTTTAAATTTAAAGGTTCATGCAGGAATGTCGAACGTCCATGGATCCGGTTATTTCGTCCTAAATAGCGCCTGTCCATAAAATTTGGTCCAGATTCAAATTTCAGCGCTGGACAACCGCTGCGGTTTCTGAACAATAAAAAGCGCTCTTCTCCGAATGCAGAAAAATCTGTTAAGTTTCTCCGTCCCTGGGCAGGCGCAGAATTATTAATTTCATAAAATTTTATTGATGATCCCGGGATAAATAAGTGATTTGATTCGAGAAATCCATACTGAGTTGCTTGAAGCGCCGCCAGTAAGTTATTGTAATTTAATTATTTTATTAATTCATGAATTTTTCATTTATTGTTTTAAACTTATAATTGTTGTCGAGTTTCACTCTGACAGGGAGCATTTTTGTATAAGGAGAGTCAGGCAAGTTTGAATGAGGGAGGAGAGAAGAATTAAGAGGAACTGTTATTGAGAGAAAAAATAATGAAGGAGGTATGATGAGAGGAAAAAATTTACAGAAAAAGAATATTATGTCAATAACGACAGCCATTTTATTTATGGTTATTTTCGGAAATTTCGATCCTGTATCAGCCTGGGAATGGATAATGTGTTCCGAGATGGAAGTAAATGTTGTAGGACCGCTTTTTGAGACTGCGGATTTAAGCATTTTCGCCGGCACGGGTCATTCAGGCGATATATTTTGGACGACGGACGGTTGCGCCACCTGGACGGAAACTACAGACCTCGGCGGCTTACAGCATACACACTTTGTTTTTGAGGATTCTGACGGATACATATATTCCGGCGGTTATCTCGTTAATCATGCATTTCGTTCGACAGATTACGGTCAGACCTGGCAGACCACCGCATCATGCCCTTCCGGCGTAAGTTATATAACATACATGATCGAATCTGCAGACGGTTTCTTGTATGCCGCTTGCGTTATGGGCGGAGTTCTGAAGACGGATAACCATGGGGACAGTTGGACGCAAACGGGGGGATTGAGCGGAGCGAGTTATGTAAAGTGCCTTTCGGAGGACACCTTGGGCTGGATATATGCCGGTACGGGATACAACGGTCAGGTATACCGGACGACGGACAGCGGGAATTCCTGGAGTATGATCACTAATTTTACTGATTCCGGTGAGCAAATTTCCAGCATACTGGTAAGTGCTGACGGAGTCATTTACGCGGGAGGCAGCGTTAACGGCAATGTATACCGATCAACGGACCATGGGGACAGTTGGACTGAAACCTCAGAGATTCCGGGTGCTGGGAACATAATTTCTCTGGTTCAAGCATCGGACGAATATGTATATGCGGCTACATCACCCAATGCACGACTTTTTAGAACGAACGACCGGGGTGAGACATGGCATATGGCGACTGAATTCTCATCGGCAAATTGTTTATCAGATTTAGAAGATGCGGAAGACGGATTTTTTTATGTTTCAGTCGATGACAAGGTTTTTAAGAGCGACCATGCACTGGAGCCGACCGTATACCCTACACCGACCTTCAGTCCAACTTTGACGCCGTCAGCGACCTTCTCGCCCACTTTAACGCCTACGCAATCTCCCACACTCACTCCGACGTCAACACTCTCACCGACGCCGTCTCCCACTATGACTTGTTCGCCGACAAATACACCTACTTATACGCCTTCTATAACGCTTTCGCCAACAGAAACCCCGACTTGTTCACCCACAAGGTCGCCTACAGCAACTCCGACTCTTACTTCCTCTTTGACTCCGACCCAGAGTCCGACTTTTAGTCCCACACTAACCTTATCTCCGACGAAAACTCCCACCGTCACGCTTTCACCTACAGATTCACCAACCGTCACGTTGTCTCCCACTCATTCACCTACCGAAAGCCCTACCGTGACATCTACCTTTACTCCAACAGCATCTCCGACATACTTTTCACCGACGCCGACAATGACTCCAACCTCCCCTCCGATTCCGGCGACTCAAACTTCAGGACTGATTATTCTTATTGCCGCGATCAGCGGATTGATCCTGTTGAAAAGAAAAAAAGGATATGAGTTTACTTTTTGATTCATTTGAGAGCAGTTTTACCAGGAATGCATGAAATTTTTCGAATCGAGATGCAGCGGCGTAGTGAATTAACATTTTCAAAATGGAATGAAAGGATTAAAAGGACTTAACAGGGAAGAATACATCAAACAAACGTGCTGCAATAAAAGGAAAGTTTGTATTTCATTATTTTTTCATATTGTTAAACGAATTATCGGCCGCGTATTTTTTTCGGCGGAAAAAGCCGTTATTAAAATGAAATAGAGAAACAGTCGAGAGAAAAAAATATTCAATTGCCTGGAAAATTTTTGGAGGAGGTAACCAATGAGGGGTTTATTCATTTCGTTAATTATAGTCAGTTTGTTAAATCTGACGGGATTCGCTGTTAAAGCCGAGATTATAAACATTCCGGCCGATTATGAGACCATCCAGGAGGGGATTGATGCCGCAACGGATTCGGATACGGTATTGATTGCGGACGGCACGTATTACGGTTCAGGAAACAGGGATATCGATTTCGGGGGCAAAGCGATTTCAGTTGAATCGGAAAACGGCGCCGGCAATTGCGTTATAGATTGTGAGCATAACGGCCGCGGTTTTACTTTTCATAATGGTGAGGATGAAAATTCAATTGTGAAAGGAATCACGATTCAGAGGGGTTACGTGACGACTTTGGACGGCGGGGGGATATATTGCAGCGGGAGTTCGCCGACCGTCATCGGTTGCGTATTGAAGGACAACACTACCGGATATTCCAGTTATGAGAAAAACGGCGGCGGCATTTATTGCAGTCAATCTTCAGCAACGATAGTTCATTGCATTTTAACAGGCAACACGGCCAACAGGGGAAAGGGGGGCGGAATATATTGCAGCCAGACCGCTCCGACGATAGGCGATTGTTTAATCGTTGAGAATTCGTCGTATTACGGCGGCGGGATTTACTGTGCTGCCGTATCCCCCGAAATAACGAACTGCACGTTTTCAATGAACTTGTCCTCTTATAACGGAGCGGCAATCCGTTGCGTAGATGCCTCTCCTACGGTGACGAATTGCATATTATGGGATGACTATCCGGATGAGATATATTTGGAGGGGACCTCATCACCGGTAGTGACCTATTCGGATATAGAATCCGGATATTCGGGAACGGGCAACATAGATTCCGATCCATTCTTCTGCCGCGGGCATTTCAGCGATTTTTATCTGAGTTCTTCGGCTGCCGGGCAATCGGAAGAGAGTCCATGTTTAGATTCGGGAAACACAAACGCCAGTTCAGTATGCTTCACGACAGTCGAAGGGACCATTTGTCTGGATGCGCGCACCACTCGAACGGATGAAGTCGCTGATTCAGGACAGGTTGATATGGGCGCTCACTTTGCCTTATCAGTATCGCCGACCCCGACATTAACGCCCACGCCGTCAACTTCGCCCACACCGTCGGGAATCATTTACGTTCCGGCGGATTATTCGACAATTCAAGGGGCGATCGATGCCGCAACCTACGGCGCACTTGTGCTGGCGGCGGACGGAACCTATTTCGGTTCCGGCAACAGGAACCTCAATTTCAATGGTAAGGTCATCACCGTAGCCTCGGAGAACGGACCGGAGAATTGCATCATCGATTGTCAGAACAGCGGTCGAGGATTCATTTTTCAGACGAATGAAGAAGAGACTTCCATCGTCAGAGGGTTCACTATTCAAAGGGGATACGTAAGCAACGGCGATGGAGCGGGTATAAGCTGCATCGACAGTTCGCCGACCATAATGAATTGCATTATAAAAGACAACACAGCCGGATATTCCAGTTACGATCGTCACGGCGGGGGGATTTACTGTAATAATTCCTCTCCTCTCATACTTGATTGCTTAATAACAAGAAATACAGCCAACCGGGGATACGGAGGAGGAATATACTGCAATTATTCTGAAGCCGTGATTAAGGATTCTGCCATATCGCAGAATTCCAGCTATTACGGAGGCGGGATATATTGCTATTTCTTATCCCAGTTGATCGACGGCTGTACGATAACGAACAACACTTCGGCTTATGAAGGAGGCGGAATTCGCACAGATTCCGCGGCATTGTTTTTAACGAACAGCGCGGTGACTGAAAACAAGGGGGGAAATTACGGCGGCGGACTTTACGCATATTACACTCCGCCGGTCGTGACGAACTGCCTGTTTTCCGACAATTCCTGTTCGACGTATGGAGGCGGGATATACTGCGAGAATGTCGATGCGACCGTTATGAACTGCACATTCACGAACAACAGTTCCAACACCGGCGGAGGTCTTTACTGCGAATCATCTTCTCCTGACGTAATTAATTGTATTTTCTGGGGAGACATCCTGGATGAGATCGGTACGAGCGCTGATTCGAATCCCGTTGTGAATTATTGCAACGTTGAGGACGGGTATGCCGGTGAGGGAAATATGGACCAGTTGCCTTTGTTTGTTTCGGGTATGTCGGGGTCGTATTACCTGAGTCAGACGGACGCGGGACAGGCTTCAGACAGTCCGTGCCTGGACGCCGGAAGCGCGCCGGCTTCGGAATTGTGCTATACCTCCTCCTGCATGGATGAGGAAACGACGAGGACGGATAATGTGCCGGATGCTGACATTGCGGATATGGGATTCCATTATTCGCCGACGAGTCCCACACCGACGCCCACAATGCCTCCCAGTCCTACCGAAGCGCCGGCGACTCCGACGCCTTCGACGGTGATCCGCGTTCCGGCAGACTATGGAACCATTCAGTCTGCGATAAATGCATCAAGCAACGGCGACATGGTGCTGATCGCAGATGGCACATATTACGGTTCCGGAAACAGGAACCTGGATTTCGGCGGAAGAGAAATAATCCTGGCTTCTGAAAACGGTCCGGAAAATTGCATAATTGATTGTGAATACAGCGGAAGAGGTTTTTATTTTCACAGCGGCGAGGATGAAAGCGCTGTCGTCAGGGGTTTGACTATCCAGCGTGCCTACATCAATGACGATGGAGCGGGATTTCGGTGCAGCAGCGGTTCGCCGACGATTAAAAACTGCATGATTAAGGATAACACGGCGGGAACGGGCAGCCAGGAGCGATATGGAGGCGGTATTTACTGCCGTTATTCATCAGCGCGTATCATCAATTGCATCATAACGAGAAACACGGCAAATCGTGGAGAAGGCGGCGGAATTTACTGCGATTATTCCGAGCCGGTGATTCAGGATTGCGCTATAACGAGGAATTCCGGTTATTACGGCGGCGGCATAAGTTCCTATTTTTTTAATCAGACCATCGACAATACCGTCATATCGGACAACACGGCGACTTATGCGGGAGGCGCGGTTTATTCGGATTCGGCAGAAATGACGATAATGAATTCTTCCATAACCGGAAACACTTCGAATAATCAAGGCGGCGGCATCTATTGCCATTTCACGCCACCAGCCATAACCAACTGCATCATATCAGACAATACTTCCGGAAACGGAGCCGGCATTTTTTGCGATTATGCGGATGCGACGATAATGAACTGCACTTTCACAAACAATTTTTCTTCCACCGGCGGCGCTGTTTTCTGTGATGATTCATCCCCCGTCATATTGAACTGCATACTCTGGGACGATTCGACAAATGAGATTCATGAGACGGGCGACTCCTATCCACTGGTATTCTACTGCGACGTGGAAAACGGATATGCCGGCGAAGGGAACATCGATGCAGACCCGGCATTCGCTCCAGGTTTTTTCGGGAATTCATACCTGAGTCATACTGAAGCGGGCGAACCGACGGACAGTCCGTGTATCGATGCCGGCAGCGAAAATGCTTCGGATTTCTATTATTTCTCGGATACATTTTTCTACATTATGAATGAACTGACGACGCGAACCGATCATGTCGCGGATGCGGGAATTCTTGACATGGGATTCCATTATGCTGTTCCCGGCAGCGCTACGCCGACCGCGACGCCGACCGCGACGCCGACGGATGTTCCTCCTTCGGCAACGCCCGGATCGATCATTTACGTTCCTTATAATTATTCGACCATCCAGGCAGCCATCAACGCGGCGAATGAAGGAGATAAAGTACTGGTAGCTGACGGAACGTATTACGGTTCCGGCAACAAAAACCTTGATTTTTACGGAAAAGAAATCTTGCTGGCGTCGGAAAACGGGCCAGAAAACTGCATCATAGATTGCGAATACAGCGGAAGAGGATTTGAGCTCGACGACGGCGAAATCCGAAGTTCAGTAATCGACGGATTCACCATTCAGAGAGGTTATCACTCTGATGGAGGAGGCATTTACTGCTCAAACAGCTCGCCGACGGTAAAAAATTGCATATTAAAGGACAATACGGCTTCGTCGGGCAGCAGCGAACGTTTCGGCGGCGGGATTTACTGTCATAATTCTTCGCCCAGGCTGGAGAACTGCACGATCTTCCGCAACACGTCTTCCTACGGCCGCGGCGGGGGGATTTACTGTAATTATTCCGAACCGGAGATCATCGGCTGCACCATATCGGACAATCACGCCCAGTACGGCAAAGGCGGGGGAATATCGTTTTATTTTTATTCGCCGAAAATATCCGGCTGCACCATATCGGACAATACGGCCTATTATGACGGCGGGGGCATCTGGTGCGATTCTGCGGAGCTGACGATTTCCGACAGCGTGATTTCCGGCAATTCCGCTATCGGCGACAATGGGGGAGGACTCTATTGTCTCTATACTCCGCCCACGATAACCAACTGCGTGTTCTCCGGCAATTCTTCGGGACACGGCGGCGGCGTATATTGCGATTATGCGGATGCGGGTATCCTTGACATGGGATTCCATTACGCTATTCCCGACAGCGCCACGCCGACTCCTACGCCGACCGCTACGCCGACGGAGGTTCCTCCGACAGCAACGCCGGCATCGATCATTTACGTTCCTTACAATTATTCCACCATTCAGTCGGCCATCGATGCGGCGAGCGAAGGGGACAAGGTTGTGGTCTCCGACGGAACGTATTACGGTACGGGCAACAAGAACCTTGATTTTTACGGCAAAGAAATCGTGCTGGCGTCTGAAAACGGGCCGGAAAACTGCATCATAGATTGCGAATACAGCGGCAGAGGGATTTACTTTCACAGCGGAGAAAACAGGAATACGGTTGTGAACGGCTTCACGATACAGAGAGGCAATTACCCCAATGACCACGGGGGAGGCATCTACTGTCAGAACAGCTCGCCGACGGTTAAAAACTGCGTATTGAAGGACAATACGGCTTCATCAGGCAGCAGCGAACGTTTCGGCGGCGGGATTTACTGTAATAATTCTTCACCCAGGCTGGAGAACTGCACGATCATCCGCAACACGTCTTCCTACGGCCGCGGCGGGGGGATTTACTGTAATTATTCCGAACCGGAGATCATCGGCTGCACCATATCGGACAATCACGCCCAGTACGGCAAAGGCGGGGGAATATCGTTTTATTTTTATTCGCCGAAAATATCCGGCTGCACCATATCGGACAATACGGCCTATTATGACGGCGGGGGCATCTGGTGCGATTCTGCGGAGCTGACGATTTCCGACAGCACGCTTGCCGGCAATACCTCAACCGGCGGGCATGGAGGCGGAATGTATTGTCTTTATACGCCCCCGACAATAATAAACTGCGTATTTTCCGGCAATTATACAGGCGGAGACGGCGGCGGCGTTTACTGCAACTATGCTGATGCGGCGATACTGAACTGCACCTTTACTCAGAATACTTCCGATTACGCTGGGGCAGTCAGTTGCGCGGATTCGTCGCCGATGATAATGAACAGCATATTATGGGGCGATGCGCCCGGCGAGATTTATACGACCGGCGAATCATATCCCGAAATAACCTGTTGCGACGTGGAGGGCGGATATTCGGGCGAGGGAAACATTGATGCCGATCCTGAGTTCGCAGAAGGGGCTCAGGGCGATCTTTACCTGAGTCAAACCGCAGCGGGTCAGGCTGCGGACAGTCCGTGCCTCGATGCGGGCGGAGAACCATCGGCGGATTTCTGCTGGCTGTCGTATCCGAGTTTCAACTGCATGGATGAACTGACGACGCGAACCGATCATATCGCGGATGCGGGTATCCTTGACATGGGATTCCATTACGCTATTCCCGACAGCGCCACGCCGACTCCTACGCCGACCGCTACGCCGACGGAGGTTCCTCCGACAGCAACGCCGGCATCGATCATTTACGTTCCTTACAATTATTCCACCATTCAGTCGGCCATCGATGCGGCGAGCGATGGAGACAAGGTGCTGGTATCCGACGGAACGTATTACGGTTCAGGCAACAAAAACCTTAATTTTTACGGAAAAGAAATCGTGCTGGTGTCTGAAAGCGGACCTGAGAACTGCATCATAGATTGCGAATACAGCGGAAGAGGGATTTACTTTCACAGCGGGGAAAACCGGAATACGGTTGTCAACGGCTTTACTATACAGAGAGGATATTACTCCAACGGCAACGGAGGAGGGATTAAATGTCAAGACAGTTCACCGATGGTTAAAAACTGCATATTGAAGGACAATACGAGTCCCGCCGGGTACGGAGGTGGAGTATATTGTCGAAATTCTTCACCGAAGCTGGTCGATTGCACGATCATTCGAAACACGGCTTCGGCTTCCAATGGCCTTGGCGGCGGGATATACTGTAATTATTCCGAAGCGGAGATCATCGACTGCACCATATCGGACAATCACGCCCAGTACGGCAGAGGCGGGGGAATATCGTTTTATTTTTATTCGCCGAAAATATCCGGCTGCACCATATCGGAGAATACAGCCTATTATGAAGGCGGAGGGATATGGTGCGATTCTGCGGAGCTGATTATTTCCGACAGTATGGTTTCCAGGAATTCCGCCCAAAACTATGGAGGTGGACTTTATTGTCTCTATACTCCACCCACGATAACCAACTGCGTGTTCTCCGGCAATTCTTCAGGTCACGGCGGCGGCATTTACTGCGACTATTCGGATGCGTCGATAGTGAATTGCACTTTTACGCTTAATACTTCAAATCACGGTGGAGCGCTCCGTTGCATAGATTCTTCTCCTGCGATTATAAACAGCATATTATGGAACGATTCGACCAGTGAGATTCATGCGACCGGCGAATCGTATCCCATGGTATATTATTGCGACGTTGAGGGCGGATACATCGGCGAAGGAAACATCGATGCACATCCCCTCTTTGCCTCGGGAATTTACGGTGATTATTATTTGAGCAGCGCTGAAGCCGGCCAGACCGCGGACAGTCCCTGCATTGATGCGGGAAGCGATTATTCAGCCAATGTCTGTTATTTTTCAGCAGCGGATTTCCTTTGCATGGATGATCTGACCACGCGAACCGATCATATTGAGGATACCGGAGCGCTTAACCTGGGCTTTCATTATTCCGCACAGTCTCCCACATCCACACCGACGCCGACTCCCAGACCGACTCTTTTGCCTTGCTCGCCGACTCCCAGCGGCATTATCCACGTGCCAGACGATTACTCAACCATCCAGGCGGCGATCGATGCTTCCATGAACGGCGAAATGGTTCTGGTCGCGGAAGGAACTTATACAGGATCAGGCAACAAGAATATTGATTTCCGCGGCAAAAAAATCATCCTGGCTTCTGAAAACGGAGCTTCCGCGTGCATAATTGATTGCGAAAGCAGCGGCCGGGGTTTCTATTTCCACACCCAGGAGTTTTGGCAGTCCACCGTCAATGGATTCACCATAAGAAACGGAGTCGCCAACGGCGCTGGAATTTATTGTATAGACAGTTCTCCCGTGATAAAAAACTGCATCATTCAGAACAACACATGCAATTCAGGAAACGGTGCGGCGATATTGTGTCGTTCTGCTTCACCCAGCATACTTCATTGCACGATAGCAGAAAACACGGCAAGCCAGGGATACGGCGGGGGCATCTGCGGCGAGTATTCCGAGCCGCTGATTTCCGATACGTCCATAGTCAACAACACTGCCTATTACGGCGGAGGCTTGTCGTTTTATTTATTTTCCCCGTCGGTGACTCACTGCACCATATCGAACAATAACTCAACCTACGAAGGAGGAGGGATATACAGCGACGCCGCTGAATTGACGCTTCTGGATTGCCTTATATCAGAGAATACCTCATCAAGTCACGACGGCGGCGGAATGTACTGCTATTACACCCCTCCTCACATCATCAACTGCGTATTTGCGGGCAACATCAACGGCAACAGAGGCGGCGGGCTCTTCTGCGAATTCGTCGACGCGGAAATTATGAGCTGCACTTTTACCAATAACACTTCCGGCCAGGGCGGCGGAATATACTGCGATGATTCGGCTTCGATCATAAGGGATTCCGTCATTTGGGGGAATACACCTGATGAGATAATGACTCAGGGTGTGAAAAGTCCGGCCGTTACATATTGTAATGTAGAGGACGGCTATCCGGGCGAGGGAAATATCGACGAGTATCCGTTGTTCGTTTCCGGCGATCTGGGTGACTACTATTTGAGCCAGACCGCAGCCAGTCAAACTTATCAAAGCGCTTGCGCAGATGCAGGGAGCGTTCCGGCCGATCAACTTTGTTACCATCTGAAGCCGGAGATTTTATGTATGAACGACAGTTACACCAGGACCGACCACGTAACGGATGCCGGACAAGTCGATATAGGCTTTCACTATTACATTCCCCAGAGTCCGATACCGACGCAAACATTTACGCCACTGCCGAATACGCCGACTCCCACCCCGACGAAAACGCCGACCTCAGCGCCGAGCCTGACTCCCACATACACAACAGTGCCGGCGACTGATACTCCCACTTCCACGCCTTCAATACCGGCAACGCAAACGCCGTCGACCGATACTCCCACATCGACTCCGACTACCTCTGCTACCCAGTCTCCTGCAACGGAAACCCCGACATCGACGCCCACAATCCCGGCAACCCAACCCCCTGCAACAGATACGCCTACATCGACGCCGACACTGCCGATCACTCATACGCCCGCGACAGAGACTCCGGCATCTAGCCCGACAACGCCGACAACTCAGACGCCGGCAACGCCGACAATCCATACTCCCACTCATGCCGCATCTCCCGTCATCTCAATTCCGTCATCATCTTATTCCTCGCTGGTTCTTCTGCTCATGGCGCTGGCGGCGATGCTAACAATCAGGAAAAGAGAGAATCGTTAATGAGTAACCGTCGACAATTACAAATGAAAGGTTTTTATGGAGGTCTAAAGGATATGAAATTAGCTTTAAAAAAGTACAGTTTGTTCGTGTGTGTTCTTTTATGTTCCGGGTTGATTATACCCTTAATCGAAGGTCGGAGTTTAATTCAAACATCCGGCGGCAAAGGATCGAAAAGCATCATTAATGTGCCCGAGGATTATTCAACCATCCAGGGAGCGATTGACGCCGCATCGACAGGCGATACGGTCATCATAGCGCCGGGCACATATGCTGAACATGATATCGATTACAACGGCAAAGGGATCGCTGTTCAGAGCAGTGATCCATTCGATCCGGCAATCGTAGATGCTACTGTGGTTGACGGCTCCGACGGCGTTACTGTTTTCGATTTCCATTCAGGGGAAAGCGCTTCCAGCGTGCTCAGCGGATTAACCATTACCGGTATCAATAACTTGGATCAGGACCCGCCGGACTATTACGGCGCTGTTTCCTGTCGAGAAGCTTCCTCACCCACTATTACTCATTGTAAGGTGACCGGCAATTATCTTAATTTCGGCAGTGGAGCGGGAATTACATGCATTGATAATTCTTCGCCGAGCATCACGAATTGCATTTTCAGCGAAAACAGC
This sequence comes from uncultured bacterium, assembly GCA_964619725.1. GTDB lineage: Bacteria > CSSED10-310 > CAZUFC01 > CAZUFC01 > CAZUFC01 > CAZUFC01. Next base: position 12,950 of record CAZUFC010000170.1, read on the forward strand.
AGCAGCGGATACGGCGCCGGGATTGATTGCAACACTGATTCATCTCCTTTAATAACCGGCTGCACGATATCAAACAATTGGAGAAGTCATGGAATCGGATGCATCAACAATTCGACGCCAATCATCAGTAATTGCGTTATTTCAAACAATTCGCTTAGAGGCGTATATGTAACTGGAGCAGCTATTGCGATCATTGAAGACTGTTTGATATCCGGAAATAACGGTGGGGGAATGGAGATTTATTATTCAGGTTCGATGCTAGTCGATAATTGTACGATTACAAATAACTATGCCAGTTTTTCAGGCGGGGGAATAGGGTGTTGGGGAGACGATGCGCAATTAACCATTACTAATTCGACAATCAGCGATAACACAAGCGTCCGTTTCGGCGGCGCCGTCGGTATGGGCGGCAATAGCGTTATCAATGCAGAATACTGCTGGATATCCGGAAACAGGATTCAATATCAAGGACAGTCGATTGGAGGAGGAATTTACTGCGGTCCGGGAAAGTTTAAGAACTGCGTTATAATCGACAATTACTGCGATCATCAAGGGGGCGGGATTTTCGGTTATCCAGCCGTCGATAATTGCCTGATAGTGGACAATGAGGCTGCTTCAAGCGGAGGTGGCATTTATTTGCAATCCTTCCCTGCCAGTATCAAGAATTCGACTTTCTCGGGAAACGTTGCTTTGGATGGAGGAGCGGTTTACGTGGAGGAAGAAGCTGATGTCGCCATCACGGACTGCATTCTGCGGGGAGATTCACCATCAGAAGTATCAGGCGATCCGGCAATTACATATTCGAATGTCCAGGGCGGTTATACAGGTATCGGCAATATCAACGCAGATCCCTTGTTCGTGTTCGGAATAAATGGTCCTTATTACCTGAGTCAGACGGCATCAGGGCAGGCATCGGACAGCCCCTGCGCGGATGCGGGAAGCGAACAGGCGGAAAATATCTGTTTTTTGCTGGCTGACGGGGAAGTATGCATGAACGAATTTACGACGCGGACTGACGAGGTGAATGACTCCGAACAGGTGGACATGGGATGGCACCCCTGTATAGAATGGCAGGGTCCGACACCAACGATTACTCCCACTTTGATTCCTACAGATGTCCCAACCGAACTTCCCACGAATACTCAACTCCCGCCGACCCTCACGGCTACTTCCGCACCCAGTTCGACGCCCACAGATTCGCCGTCTTTTTCACCGTCCGTGACCATTACCCCCACAATGTCGCATACTCATACGAAAACGCCTACTCAGTCGCCGACAATTTCTCACTCTCCTGTCAATACTTCAACAGCTACATATACTCCGACAACCGCTCCAGTTCCTTCACTTCACGGAAGAAGCGTTTTAGCTTTACTGATCTTAGCTTCTTTCATTTTATTCGCTTTTCAGAAAAAAAATAATTGAAATGAACCTGAATCACAAATGATATCAATATGTTAGGGTGTCCGTGTCAAGAGTTCAGATGTTTGAACTTCAATTAATCAACGCTCTTCTGCCGGATATAGGGGAGGCTAAAAACCGCACACTTGTTATGCCGAATTATAATGCAAGAAAAACAAATAAATTCAATAGGTTAGGGTGTCCTTGTCAGGAACTCTCAACTTTTAATTTTAGGAGAATGTAGAATGAAGAGAAATAATCGAGTAAAAATGTTGATAAGCCTGTTGAGCATATTGAAAAGCAAAATGAGGAAGAAAAGAATTTCAACGAGCTCCTGATCTGTTCAATCTTCGCGACTTTCATATTGATTCCAAGAATAAATGCTGATATTACAAGTATTTACGGTGAGTGGGCGGAAATTCCAGATACTCCACCTTTCGAGGCGTATGATGATCAGGGATTGGCATATGTTCCCTCTGAACATTCGATTTATATGGCTCAGGGCAACAATTTCAGCGGGAAGGGTTTCGCTCGTTATGATCTGGAAACTGGAGCATGGACGATTCTGCCGTCATCGCCCTGGTCGATGCATGGAGGAAATGTATTGTATGAGAACGGAGACAATATTTTCGTGACTGGTTTCGATAATAACCATTTATATAGCTACAACATAACGTCAGCTTCATGGACGAGTTTGACTCCTGCACCAAATAGCTGCAGACATAGCGGGGCTGTCATCGCCAATGGTTTTATTTACTGCGTTCAATGGGTAGGCGCTGAATTTTACAGGTATTCCATTGCAGGAGATGAATGGGCGACCCTGACCCAGGTTCCCGAGAGTTGCTCTGCCGGTTCGATTGCCTGGGACGGCGATGATTGCATATATGTTACCCAGGGACACTATGGAACTGATTTTTATAGATACAGCATAAGCGGCGAAGTATGGTCTTCTCTCGCTTCAGTCCCGGTTGCTTCTGCTTATCAGGCAGGTTTGTTTTTAGACGGGTACCTCTTTTGGGTTGAATCAGATGTTTCCAATGATTTTTGGGCTTACGATATTGAAAACGACATATGGTATGAAGATTTACCTGAGATTCCCAGTCTTATTACTGAAGAGCTTTTTCCGCTGTGCAGGATTTTGGAGAAAAATTTTTCCAAGTATTCCAA
>CAZUFC010000171.1:0-15444 GCA_964619725.1 uncultured bacterium
GGATTTTCACCTTCCGGGCGTCGATGAATGGTTTCAGGTTATTACATTGCCTTCCTCCTTTCACGAGCTTCTTGGCGTACTATGGACAAAAACCAGGTAAATGGGTGAGAAGGCAGACACCTATCAAAACCGCTTCCAGGCGGTGGCGGTTTTGATGGGATTTTTCGATATAACCCTATATAGGGACCAGCCGGCACATTTGGCGTCAGAATCGGTATGGTCTATCGAAGGACCAAGAAATTCCTGAAACGCAAGGACCTTAAAAATAAAAAACTGGCCGTTTTTCTATCCAGCGGAATCGCTGTCGAAAACCCGGAAAAATCAAAAGCTAAATTCCTCACGCCTCTCCTTAATAAATATAACCTGCACCCTGTTGCCTATGTTGCTTTACCCGGGAAAACTCCCGGACCCAAAGGAGAACTTCAGGACAAAACGGATGCAGAGCCGGCCAGGAATTGGGTAAAGGATTTATCCCGCAAATTGACGGAAGAAGGTTAAAAATGAGAAGTCGATTGAAAGAAAAAATCAGAGCTCCGGATGCTCTGTATGAACGCTATATCAATCCAGAATAAAAAGGGAACTTATCAAACACAGATTACATTTGACTCAAAAAATAGGCGCCATGAAATGCTCATTAGCGCCTGTCCGCTCTGGCATGCCGAATAAAAATGAGTTTGTGGACAGACGATCCCTGGTCAAAGGGGAAATGATACGCTTATGCTGAGACGAAACAGAGTCGAATAAATGATGAAATATTCGGAAAAATTGTAACATCAAAAGAGGCATTTTTGATCAATTCCAAAACCGGGACCACCATTTGACATTGTTTTTAAAAAACGTTAATAAAAATAATGGCCCATAAGGGTAAACGGGATATACGGCTTCGTTTGACTCGTTAAAATTTTAAAAGACAAGAAATTTTAATCCTTCTTTTTTGGGAGAATTTGATGAGTTTTACAATGAGATATTTCGAATTTAAAAAATTTTTACTTGCGTTGTTTTTGTCCTTTTCTTTAATTCTTTATTCAGGAATCACCGCAGAAGCCGCCTGGTACGATTCATCCTGGAATTATCGACAGCCAGTAACTATTTCCTCCGGCATAACGGATTCGCATCTTTTGAATTTTCCTGTTCTTATAAAAATAGATGATGATTCGAATCCTCTTTTCACGAATGCCCAGTCCGACGGCGACGATATTTTATTTACGGAGAATGACGAAACCTCGAAACTCGATCATGAAATCGAATTATACGACGATTCTTCGGGAAAATTATTCGTATGGGTAAGAATTCCGACGCTTTCCAGTTCGTCAGACACAGTAATTTATATGTATTACGGAAATTCTTCCTGTGGAGATCAGCAAAACGTTACGGGAGTATGGGACAGTAACTTCGTCGGCGTGTGGCATTTGAACGAAACAAGCGGGACCATATATGACAGCACCTCAAATAATAATGACGGAACGGAAACTGTATCACCGGACAGCAACTTGAATGCTGCAGGCAAAGTTGCCGGTGCAGTTGATTTCGACGGTTCTGACGATTATATCTCCGTTTCTGACGCCGATTCTCTCCGTCCCGGTGACGTAACGCTCTCCGCCTGGTTTTATCCCGATGAAATGGACAATAACGATAAATGGACCATAGGGAAAATGTGCCGGGATATATGGGGCAATTATGATGCTTGCTCGTATGGCCTGCATGTCGACGGATATTCTGATAGTGATGATGTTCAAGGGGCAGCGCGTTGTGAGGATAACAGCAATCACACAGACGGCTACTGGGGTTATTTGGGGGCCCATCAGAACTGGTATTACCTGACGATGACCTTTCAGGATTCGAACGATATTATTTCCACCTTTACGGACGGCGATCTGGCAGGCACAGAAGACCATGGTCAAAACTTGAGGTATACGAGTCCAAAAGCTCTATATTTCGCAGGGAACCACAGCGGAACCGGCGGCGGCATAAACAGATACTGGGACGGCAAGCTGGATGAAATCAGAATATCGAATTCCGTACGTTCGGATGACTGGATACAAGCTTCTTATAATACGATGAACAGCCCTTCTTCTTATTTGACTATCGGAGACGAAACGTCAATGTATTCTCCCACGCCTGACGTTTCATCAACACCGACTCAAACTCCCACTGAAACGCCGACATTAAGCCCGACTGAATCGCCGACGCTGACGCCGACTTTATCCCCGACCGTAACCCTGTCCCCCACTTTTTCTCCGACGTTGACTCCGACGATAACTTTGTCTCCCACCCACAGTCCGACCTTATCACCGACGCTGACGCCTACTGAAACTCTGTCCCCGACCTTCAGCCCCACCAGCACGGTTACCTTAACGCCAACGATAACGCCGACGCCGACTCGTTCGCCCACTGTCCCTCCCACATTTACGCCGACGCCTACGGCCATGGGCACGAAAACCCCAACGCCCACATTCACCGCTACTTCCACTCCCGCACCCGACATCGTGCTCAGAAGCCAGGACATCCAGTTCGATCCTTCCTGTCCGGCAGAAAATGAAATGACGACGATTTACGCTACAGTGCACAACTGGGGCGATGAGATTTCGTCTGGATTTACGGTCCGCTTTTTCTCGAATGATGGTTCCGGACCGGTTCAGTTAGGAGACGACAAAATCGTCGCTCCTCTGGCGCCTGGAGCCTCGGAAACGTTAACCGAAAACTGGACGGCGGCATGCGGAACGATCATTTCAACAGAAGCGGACGTTTACGACGAAGTTGCTGAATCCAATGAAACAAACAACGGCGGCGCTCGCAATGCTCCGATTATATATTGTGCAGACGCAGTAAATTTAACGCTTGAACCGGTTGAAGAGACGATTTCGATTGGCGAAGAGACCGAATTCGTCGTTACGGTCGAAAACGACAATATGGGTCCGGATACATTCGACCTGACGGTTAGCGGTTCACTGCCGGTTTCCTGGCATGAACTCGATGAAAACCCGCTCGTTCTGACCGCCGGAGAAACCGGCGAATCGGTTTTGAGTATAACGGTTCCCAATGACTGTGCGGAGATCGGAACATATCCTTTCCAGATAGAAGCGGCATCGCAGCAGATGGGTGAAAACTACGACGTTGCGGGATTGCTGGAGACGACCGGGGTTGTCGACATAAGCATGCGGCATCCCGGAAACGGCAGCAAAACGGGAAGCCGCGACGTCACTTTAAGCTGGCATACGTCGGTGGAAGCCGACTCGACGCTGTATTATCGCGAATCAGGCGCAGGCGATTGGACGGAAGCTATGGTCGGACAGGGCTTGATGCAGCATCAGCTCGATCTGGAGAACCTGACCCGAAACACCACATATCAGTGGTACGTGGAAATCGATTCCCTGTGCGGTTCCACGACTTCCAGCACATGGACCTTTACAATCGGAAACGGAGTCGTTTTCGATCAGAATTCCTACCTGTTTACCGTGGAAAGGGATTACGATCAGCGCAGACAGGTTTCGGTATATAATGAAGATGTGGTGAGCCATGAAGTGCAACTTCACATCGAGAATCCCAACGATGATATTATTGTGAACTTCGTAGGACCGGGAAGCGAGGATGAAACGGTTATTCTCGCCGGCGGGGAGACGGCTGATATAGAACTGGCGATACACGCTCAGGATGTCGAAGGCGACGGAGAGTCCAAACCGGTGGAGATATGTTTCGACAATATAGTATTAACGTTGACTGCGGATGAAGAAGATGACCCGATTACCGACAGCGCTCCGGCGACTATATGCGTCGAATGGCCTGACATTAATTTTACGATAACGGAAGAATATTCCGATCCCGTTTCGCTGGTAAAAACATGTCGTGCGACCAACTCAGGAGATCTCCTGACGGATATGACCGTGACGTCTGAAAACGGATTGTCCGGACGCACCTTGTTCGTGCCCAAAGTCGAGCATATGAAGCTGGAAAACGGAGAACACATCGATTTTTATGTCGAACCGCTCTTTCAGCCGGGAGATTCCACGCTTTCCGGCGAAGTGTGCGGAGAAGCTGCGGGAGTGCAGGAATGTCTGCCGCTTGTCTTCGATTGCGTGCCTCCCCGAAACATTTATGAAGTCGTGGTGGCTGAACCGGAATTATGTTACAGCATGGCGGGATGGTTCTGCACGAACAGGCCGAGGATATCGATGCATTTCGACGTATCGCTTGAGATGGAAGAAGTGGTCACTGCCGCCATATTTACGGAATTCCGGCCGCGGTCCAACGCTCGTCCCCATTTCGTGGATTTATTCATCAACGGCCATTTGATCGGCGAACTGAACGACATCATTCCCGACGGAGTTTACGGATTCGCTTTCGATCCGGCCTATTTGAATATATCTCCCAACGGGTCGGCTTCCAACACATTTTCCATCCGCACACAGCACTTCAACGGCGGTCATTACATCGTATCCACCAATTCTCTGGCCGTTCTGACGATGGAAGCTACCACTCTTTACGTATGCGCCGACGACCAGGACCAGGCCGACGACATAGCCGAATCGCTGCCGCATTTCTGCCAGGGATACACTTTCGATCTCGATCCGAGAATCCAGACCGTCGAAATACTGAACTCAGATGAAGAACCGACCGATGTGTTCTATCCCGGCGAAATTGCGAAGATAAGAGTCAGGACCGAGAATCCTCACCCCTTCTACAGCTTCAACACGACGTATACTCTGAAGATCGACACGGACGGAGATACGGGAACAGCCGAATACGACAGTCATCTCGCAGATGAAGACTGGATAACGACACTGGAACACAATGCAGACGTTTACCACACATGGGATTGGACCGTCCCCGGCGGCTCCCCTGAGATTCAACTGACCGTGGAGGCGCATGAAACGGCCGATTATGCCAATTGCTACGATTGCCCCGGATGGAACTGGGATTTCCACGTAGGCGGCGGCATAACCGGATACGTCAGGGAAGCGAACAATCTGCAGCCTATCGAAGGCGCTACGGTTACGGCTTCAGGAGGCTACTCCGATCCGGACGGCAGCGATGCTGCAGGCTATTACGAAATCAGACGCTTACCAAACGGCGTCTATGACGTAACCGCCGGCGCCCAGGGTTTCGTCCCTCAAACCCTCCAATATCTGAACGTACAAAGCGACATTCTCGTCAACCAGGACTTTGAGCTGCTTACGCCGACCGTTACGCCTACGCCGACTGTGACGAATACGCCGACCATAACCAATACGCCGACTATCACTCAAACGCCAACGCTCTCGCCGACGCAAACTCTCTCTCCCACACCAACGATCTCCTCCACACCGACAATACCGCCGACTCAAACCGCTTCCCCTACAACATCCCCTACGATTTCTCCCTCGCCGACATACACATCAACTCCTTCGCCCACATTTACCTTTTCACCAACCTTAACGCCGACTTCTCCCACGCCCACGACAACAACCACACCGACCGTGCCGCCCATTCCCGCCTTAACCAGCGCCGGAATTTCGCTCCTGATCATCCTGGTCGGATGCTGTTTCGCCTTTGCTCGCTTTAAGACTCTCAAGGATATTTAATCGCCGATCGGGTGTAGTGAAATACAAGTAAATTCATTTCTGTTCAGGTAACTATGTGAACCCATGGGCAGACGAAAGAACTCAAACGTTTTCGGTTGCCTGTAGCGTTTCAAGGATTGTCTTCTTATTGCAATAATCCTCCCGCTACCCCTACCCATACTCCGGTTCCCGCTTCTCCGACACCGGAACCGACCATACCTTTAGGCATCGATCTGATTCTATCAAGCCGTTACTTTTCACCGAATGATATCTTCAACCTGACTGCTGAATTATCCAACCCCGGACCCGAAACTTACGAACAAATTCCGCTTGTGATCCTTCTCGAAGCATCAGGCATTTTCTTCTGGCGCCCGAATTGGAGCGAAAATTTTGATTTCGAATTGATCGATCTCGACATAGGGATAACCTCAAAATTAATCCTGGAATTCACATGGCCGGATACCGGCGCTTCCCAAATGACCGGATTGATGTTCTGTGGAGCGTTTCTCGATGAGCAGATGACGGAAATCCTGGGCCTGTTCGATTGCGAAATGTGGGAATACGGACCCTCATGATGTAATCGAAAAGAGGCATTAATCAAATATCCGTGTTTCGCGGTTAAGATTTTCGCAGGCTAGAATAATTGAGAAGCCCTGACAATCTGATAAAGACGAAACAAATCTCCTCGTAATTATTTATTCCGGTTGCAACAGCTCCCCCGACCCCGATACCGCAATAAACGCGCCTTGATGAAACAAACAGCGGTGAATTCGTCCAACATTAAATTGAGGATTAGTTTCAGCTTGGTAAGAGGGATATCGCTCTCCCTGTTTTTTATCTTAACAATTCAACTTTACGGCAAACAATCTATCCCCCTTTTTACAATTCTCATTATTTCCGGCGCCTCCTGTTCCTCTAATGAAACGCCCGTAATGCCGGGGACGAGCCCCAGCGGCGTTTTATCGCCGGTCAGGCTTTGCAGGTGGACCTTTTTTAACGGGAAGGTCAGTTTCATCAACATGTTTTCTCCGTTCCGGATATTATGTCCTTCCTGGCTGGGCATGGCGCCGCGGCTGTAGTGATAGGCGGTTCCGTTGCAGTCGTAATCGTTTTCCCGTGAGAAATCGGTTGTGTTTCGGTGCAGGTAATCTTTTTCTCTTACGGGTTGTCCCAGGTATTGCTCATCGTAGGCGATTAATGCATCAACGGCCAGGATTCTTCCGGGCATTTCCGCGTTCAGTATCAGTTCTACCGTAATGAAGGCCTGGTTGCTCAATTCGCTGTATTCAGTAATCTTCAGTTCCAATTCGTTCAAGTTCAGAACATATCCTTCGGCGCGGGATTTACCGTTGATGTCCGGGACGAAGGAGAGACGACCGTTCTGGTTGAGCCAAATGGAATAGTCGGCTGAATTGATAACGTCGTCGTCGTTGAAATCGCTCAGATCGTCCCAGTTGGGATCGGTCGGGATGCTGCCGTTGGCTACGAGCCATCTAACGAAATCTCCTGATGCGTTGACGAATCCGTCTCCATTCGCATCGCCTCCTCTAATGGCCAGCATATCGTCGGCTTCCGGGCCCAAAGGCTCGAAGCCGTATGCCTGTATATAGTACGGGCTGTTTACATCGGAAAGGTTTACCGTCGTTTTGCCCACATAGGTGAAGTGCAGTCTTTCGCTGGTTATTACGCTGAGGTGATTTTTATGATCCACGAAGAGGTAATAATCGCCGCCCTGGTATCCAGTCATGGTCAAGTCGCCTGTATTGCCGTTCGCGTCGAGAGGAACCTCTTCTATCCGGGCGTAGACGTGGACGGCTGTGTCTGGAGAGCTGCCTTGTCTGAGTTCTATATCTATCGATGCGGGCGCCTGTGAGCCTGAAGAATATATCCCGTCTATGAAGATCGTTAGGTTCAGGATGGGTTCCCCGGAGAATTCATCCGCTCCGATGTCGAATTCGCCTTCCAGCGGTCTGTCGTGTCCATCGTAGTCCCTGTCCGTCAGGTCATATTCCATCAGGAAGGCTCCGGCGTTGACGCAGGGTGACGTTTCATGAATGTGGTAATCTTTGTTTCCCACGAATTGCGGATCATCCGGGATGTTGCCTTCCCCGGCATCACCATCGCTGACTGCGCAGTGGACGGAATCGACGCCGTACAAGTCGTCATTGTGGTTCCATACTATGCAGTTGGTAATTTCCAGGTTTCCGGAATTTTTGTATATTCCGTAACTGATGTTGTCCGCTATGGTGTCGTGATATATCCGAACCTTTTCACCCGAAGAGTTGCAATAGATGCCATAACCCTGGTTATTGGCAATAAAGCAGTCGACTACTTTCAAAGGATCGTTTGAGCCGATGTAAATGCCGTCGCCTACGGTGAAGTGGTCGGGGCTGCCCCAGGCATCATTGTCGCTGATTAATACACGATGAACAGTAACTTCAGCCGCTCCTCCCGCGATATAAACGCCTCCGCCGTAGGAGTATCCGAGTTGCTGACTGTTTCCTGAGGCGTATGATTCTCCTTTGTTGTCCGTAATGAGGACGGATTCGTGAATAACGGCGCTTGCCCCGGAATCGACAGCCACGGCTCCGCCGTATGTGTTGCCGTAGGCGCGCCCGGAGCTTGCCTGTTCCCGGGCTGAAGCGTAAGCCGTATTTTCCATGAAGGCGCTGCGTCTGATTTCCGTTTGTGAGTTTGAAGCGCAGAACAACCCTCCGCCGTATGAATAAGCGTAAGCGCGATAGGAGCTTGCGGTATTTTCGCAATAGGAATAAGCGATATTATTGCGGAAGAAGTTGGATTCGAGAGTCAAATCGCTGTTTTCGCCTGCATATACAGCGCCGCCGTAGGAATATACGTAAAGGTAGTTGCCGTAAGAAGCGATTATTTCAACATGGGCTTCATTCCCAATGAATTTATTGTCATACAGCAGGGAATTGCCTTCCAGATAAAGAGCGCCGCCTTTTGCTGCAGCATCCCGTCCGATTGCGGTTGCGGAATTTGCTGAGAAGGCGTTTGAAAAAATGACCGGCGATGCATCGTCAGCGCAGTAAATGGCTCCGCCCATTTTAACAGCGGATGTTCCTGAGCCGGAAGCGCCATTGCCGGTAAACTCATTGTTGCTGATAACCAGTGTATCATCGGTATCGAAGCATGCGACAGCCCCGCCGGCCATCGGCGCCGTGTTCGATTCAAAGGAACAGGAATCGACAGACGTCAGACCGCACGATTGGATATGCAAGGCGCCGCCATAACCTTCGGAGGTTAGGACGACCTGGTTATCCAGGAATCTACAGCCGGTGATACGCACATCATAGCAATGAGCGAAAAACGCGCCGCCTCCCCGCGCCAGGTTGCCGTTTTCTCCGGCCGTGTTGGATTCAATGACGCAGTCTTTCATCATTATATGGCGGGACGAGTAACATGAGATGCCTCCCCCGTAATACTGCCTTCCGTTCATTATTGCGAAACCGTCTATCGTCGTGTTGGAAGCGTTGTTTATAATGACCGCGGCATCCAGACGCCTGCCGTTGATGATCGTGGTATGAATCGAAGGGTCTCTGAGCCCTCCGCCTGAAGGATACCCTCCCAGAAGAGTGATATCGCCTGCCAAAAGAAGGTTTTCTTTATATTCTCCTTCTGCAGTATGAATGAAGCCGCCTGAAACCGCTGCATCCAAAGCTGCAGTGATGCTCGCTTTAGCTGCAACCCAGCTCAATCCGTCGTTTCCGTCGTCACCGTTAATCTGATCGACATAATATTCGGATGCAGGCGTCGACGTTGGAGAACCTGTCGGTGTAGGAGTATAAGGCGTTACGCTTGGAGGAGGAGTCGGATTCGTGAAAGTCGTTTCGTCCGCGCCAATATCATTGCGCCCCAGGCTGAATGGCCTGTAATCTCCGTCGAAATCATCCATAGGAGCATAGTTGTTGGTTCCCCTATCAATACAACAGGATGAATGCCTCAGATGATAATCGCCGTCACCTTTAAAAGATGGATTGCATGGAGGCGTCAAATTTCCTTCACCGGACGCTCCGCTTTGAATATTGCTGTAGTCCGCGTTTAATCCGTAAAGGTCGTAATCGTTGTTCCACAGAAGACAGTTCCTTATAAAAGCGTTACCGCTTGAATTTCCGTAAATCCCATATCCGCTGTTGCCGGCGATGGTGTTGTTTACGATAAGGGGTAAGGCGCTGTTCAGATAGACGGCATTTCCCGGATGGTCGACTATGAAGCAGTTATAAACCGTCGCCGGCGTTGCGTTGATATAGACGGCATAACCGTCTGAACCATTGTTCGGCGATGCCGTCATCTCGTTGGCCCGCATCATGAGTCCATTAAGGCGCACTTCGGCATCAGCGCCGGTGATGTATAACCCGCAGCCCCGGACGTAAGAAGCGCGGCTGCTCCCTTCGCTGTAAGCCTCACAGATGTTTTCTTCGATTATGGTTCCTCTTTCCATAACAAGTTGTGCGCCGTCATTGCAATAAACAGCCGACCCGTATGAATAGGAATAACCTCGCCCGCTGCTTGCGACGTCCTTACCGAAAGAATACGCTATATTATCTCTGAATAGATCGCTATGAACATGGACTGCAGAACCTTGATCGCAATATAACGCCGCGCCGAAGCCGTAAGCATAGGCCCTCTGACTGGAAGACCCGTTTTCAGCATGAACGTGGACTCTATTTTCCCGGAACTCATTAAAGGCAAAGGACACCAGGCTGCCGTCAGCACAATAGACGGCTCCGCCGTAAGAATATTGATAAATGTTTGCTCCGTATCCGCTATTGAAATAGTTATAACTTTCATTGGCCAAAATGAGGTTTGAGATCAATTCGGCTTCCCCTGCGCAGTAAAGAGCTCCGCCCATCATGGTCGTATTGACGGAATTGGAGGTTACGACGCGATTCTGGATGAATTCATTATTGTCCAGGATCACAGATGCCGTTGAATCGACGAAAAGCGCTCCGCCTTTTGCATTGGGACTTTCTGCCATGTTGCCTTCGAATAGATTATCCGTCATCGTTACAGGACTGTCTGAATCAGCTATGTAAATGCCCCCGCCGATATTATCAGAGTAATTAAAACTGATTATGTTTCCCTCCAGAAGGATTTTACTGCCTCCCCCGCAGTAAATCCCCCCGCCCAGGACCTCTTCGCCTTCAACGAAGTTATCGATGATCGTGTTGTCGATCAAACGAATGTTGTTTCCATGGATATAAAGGCCGCCGCCCAGCGCGAGGTTGCGGGAAGATGGAACGTCCACGCAGTAATTGTTTTCTATCCGGTTGTTGCTGATAAGGATATCCTGAGCCCGTCCGACATAGAATCCGCCGCCGTAGTCGCCTCGACCGTTGACGATCATAAATCCGTCTATGGCGACGTTGATGACTCGGGGAATTCTCACAACAGTATCCATGTGAGCTCCGTCAATAACTGTCAGATGCATATCCGGGTCGCGCGTTCCTCCGCCCGCGGGATAACCTCCGAGAAGAGTCAAATAACTCACGCAGAAAATATTTTCCGTGTAATGTCCTTCGGCGACATGCACATTGCCGCCGCCCATATTCTCAGCCAGTATGATCGCTGATGTGATTGACGCTTTAGCTGAACCCCAGGCGAGTCCGTCATTTTCATCATTGCCGTTGAGAGAATCGACGTAGAAGTCTGCGGAAGGAGTCGGACTGGGACCGGGAGTATGAGTTCCGAAGGGCGTAACATATGGAGTCGGTGAAGGATTGGTTCTGGGAACTTCATCCGCGCCTATGTCCGGGACGCCGAATGCATAAGGGCGTTGTTCTCCATCCGCGTCATGGTCCAAATGCCCCTCGAAACTTCCCCTGTCTATACAGCAGGAGTATCTCGACAGGTGATAATCGCCGTTCCCGATAAAGACTGGATTGCAGGGCGGGTCCAGGTTGCCTTCGCCCGGGTCTGCACCCTGGATGTCGCTGTAAGTCGCCGTTACGTTCACGAGGTCGTCCGGATGTCCCCAGAGTATGCAATTTCTGATGACGGGAATACTGCTTCCGGCCCCATAGATGCCGTTGTTAAGATTATATGCTATTGTGTTGTTGACGATGAGCGAGCTGGAATTCTGCAGATAGATGCCTGTTCCCGGATTCTCCACTATAAAAGAATTATAGAGCTGAACGGCTGAAGAATTGATGTATATCCCGTGTCCGATAGAGGCGTTATTGGGTGAAGCGTATAAAAAATTGTTGCGGACGGTCAAGCCGTCCAGAATGACGTCAGCCGTCGTTCCAGTTACATAAACCGCCCCGCCGTAGGTATAAGCGGCCCTGCTGCTTCCGTAAGCTTCTGCATGGCATTGATTGTCCTCCAGGAGGCTTCCGATGCCGATGACGACCTCCGATGCATCAGCGCAATAAAGGACCCCGCCGTATGCGTAGGCATAACCGCGACCGCTGCTTGCCGTATCTTTACCGTAAGCATAGGACATATTTTCAGTCATCGAATCGTTAGACATCACCAGTTTGCCTCCGGCATCGCAGTATGCGACAGCCCCGTATCCATAGGCATATCCCCGGCGACTCGAACTGGCGTTTTCCGAGTGGCTGTAAGCCTGATTTTCATTATAAACATTTAGCGACGATTCGAGAATTCCGTCTGTAGCGCAAAACAGCGCTCCACCGTAAGAATACTGGTAGGCATTGTCTCCATAACTGGAATTAAAATAATTATAACTCTGGTTTCTAATGAACAGGTTCCCGGAAACGCCGGCTATACCCGCGCAATATATCCCGCCGCCTCTGACCGTCGTATTGACGTTGTTGGAATTTGAGGCCCGGTTGTCCCTGAATTCATTGTCCGTAACCGTTACCTCAACGCCCCTGTCGACGAATAATCCGCCGCCCCGGCCCTCAGCCCCCGTCGCTTCATTCCACTCGAACACGTTTCCGAAAATAGAAACGGGAAAATCCGCATTCGTAATGGCACACCCTCCGCCGGCGTATTCGCACGTATTGTAAGATAGAGTATTGCCGCTTATGACGATACCGTGACCGTTAGGGCAGTAAATGCCTCCGCCCAATGCATCGCTCCCCGTAACCGTATTGTAGGAAATCGTGTTGGCGCTGATCCGGATATCGGTTCCCAGGGCGTAAATGCCGCCTCCTCTTGCCAGGTTGTTCGTTGCAGGATTGTGGACAGCTTTGTTTTGCGTGATCGTATTCCCGTTAATAACAACCCGGCGGGCATGACCGATGTAGATGCCGCCTCCATATTCCGCCAGCCCTCCCGTTAACACGAAACCATCAACAACGACGTTTGAAACCGCTCCTATTCTTATGGGAGCATCCTCATTATCGGCATCTATTACCGTAATATTGACTGATGGGTCTCTGTCCCCGCCGCCTGCCGGATAGCCTCCGTAAAGCCGCAAGTTATCAAAAGCGTTGATTTTTTCATGATAGGTCCAGGCTGCCGCATGAATATTGCCGCCTCCGTTTGCTTCAGCAAGTTCCAAAGCAGCGCCGACAGTTTCTTTGGCGCTCGACCAGCTCAATCCGTCATTGTAATCCTGCCCCAGCTCTCCGTCGACATAGTAGTCAGCAGCCGGCGTCGGGATAGGCGTTGCCGTGCCGAAAGGCGTCGAGTAAGGCGTCGGCGAGGGATTGATGTGTGCGCATTCGTCCGCTCCGATGTCGGGCATGCCGAAGGCGTATGGGCGATATTCACCGTCGAAATCATGATCTGGAATGTCAAGCGGATACCCGCGGTCTATACAGCATGAACCCGGAAGAATATGATAGTCGCCGTCTCCAACGAATAAAGGCGGGCACGGCGGGTCCAGGTTCCCTTCCCCCGGATCGCCCCCTTGAATGTCGGAATACTCAGCCGCAACTCCGTGCAAATCGTCGTTATTCCCCCATAGAATGCTGTTTCTGACCAGCGGATTGCCGCCGTCCGCATAAATGCCGTATCCGTCATTGTATACGATTGTGCAGTGGATGATCTGAGCATCGCTTGAATACAGATAAACCGCTTCATTTTCATTGTCATGGATGAAAGAGTTGACTAATTGCAACGGCGTTTCGCGAACGTAAATGCCTTCGCCTAGAGAAGTATTGTTCGGAACGGCGTTCAAATGATTCGCTTTCAGCACGATACCGTCTATCGTCACATCCGCGTTCGCTCCCCATGTGCATATTCCTCCGCCGTATACATAAGCATAATCGTATGATCCTGATCCGGCACCCTGGGCAATCGCTGAATTCTCTTGCACTGTAACTCCCAGGCCGATTATTGCCGCAGAACCATCAGCCAGGTATAAAGCGCCTCCGTATGAATAACCAAAACCTCTGCCGCTGGAAGCCGTATCCTGTCCGTACGCATAAGCGATATTTTCCTCCAGGAGATCGCCGGCAGACTCCATATACCCGCCGGCAGCGCAATACAAAGCTCCACCGTAACTGTAAGCGTAAGCTCTTCGGCTTGACGTCGTATTTATGATGTTCGCATAAGCCTGGTTCACATAATATTCGTTCCCGGAAGAAACCGTTATGCCCCCGGCGCCGCAAAAAACGGCTCCGCCGTACGAGCATTTCTGCAAGTTGTCGTTATACCCGCCGTTAAACATTGACCTGGCTTCATTGCCGCTGAACAAACATCCGGTCATCGTCAATTCTCCCAGGCAGTAAATGCCCCCGCCTCCGGAATGAGTATCATGCGACCCTGTTGCAATTGAATAATTGTTCAATATTTCGTTATCGTTCATCACTACGACGCTGTTAGAGTCTATCCACAATCCGCCGCCGAAGGCCGATGAAGCGGTGACGGCGTTTTCCTGAATAACGTTGCCTGTCAAAGTCAGGTCGCTTTCAGATACGAAGATGCCGCCGCCATGATCCGCCCCGGCGCCTGTGTTGTTCTGAATGACGTTGTATTCCAGCGTAACCGACGAGAGAACGCACGAGATGCCGGCGCCGGCGACTGCAGCTTCATTTTGTTCTATGATGCAATTATCTATTATACATGAGGAGCAGGAAGCCATTGAAATTCCGCCGCCTTGATCGGCGGAACCGTTTCTTATCGTAAAGCCGTCGACCCGGAAGTTTGCAGCGTTTGATACGTTCAGTCCTGCTTCTGCGGAACTTCCGTCTACAATGCTGATATAATTGACAGGATCACGAGGGCCGCCGCCCGCGGGGTAACCGCCCAGCATCGTCACGTTATCGGCGCCGATGTTTACGTTTTCCGTGTAAATCCCTTCGGAGACATTGATCACGGACGGGGCAGAAACCATATCAACTGCCGCTTGAACTGTGGCTTTGGCCGTACCCCATGACAAACCGTCGTTGCCGTCGTCCCCGTTAAACTGATCGACGTAATAATCGGTTTGAGCGTAAGCGACATTCGCTGCCCCGGAGGCCAGTAAAACCGGAATTGCGAGCATTAACAAAAGCGATAAATATTTGTTCTTCATCAGCAGCTCCTTGAGGCGACATTGCTTCTTAACGAGCATAATACAGAAAAACAGGATCAGCGCCGTCAATCCGATTCCCGACAGAGCAGGAACGGGAGCAGGCGTCGGAGTGGTCGTAGGAGAAGCCGTGGGACCGGTTGTCGGCGTCCCGGTGGGTTCGCTCGTGGGCGAATGGGTAGGACTGTCTGTCGGCGTTGAAGTTGGCGAGATTGTGGGTGAAAGAGTATGCGTGGGCGAGACGGTCGGCGTACCTGTGGGTTCGCTCGTGGGCGAACAGGTAGGACTGTCGGTCGGCGTAGAAGTGGGAGATTCGGTAGGCGACAGAGTATGAGTGGGAGTCAGGGTGACGGTGGAACTCAATGTTGCCGTGGGAGAGAGAGTCGGCGTCAGGGTGGCGGTTCCGGTGGGGGATAAGGTCGGCGTCAGGGTCGGCGTGTCGGTGGGAGGAATCGTGGG
>CAZUFC010000172.1:0-14955 GCA_964619725.1 uncultured bacterium
TGCGGGGATATGGACGCTCGTAACAGGTTTTGTATGAGAAATGCGGGCTAAATCCGATAGAAGAGCGTTGATTTTATCAAAATCGTGGTGAGAGGGTTCCGATTCCTGCAGATTCAGGCTATCCGGACTGGAGAAAATCGGAGGTACAGCAGCGCCATATCGCGCACGGTTGTAAGGAGGATCGCCTGAATATGCAGGGAGAGGAGCGTTCGTAACAGGTTTCGGATCAGAAATTCGGGTTATTATCGTCAGAATTGAATAAATCCTTCAAACAATTTTTCAACGCCAGTCCTCAAATTCGTTCTGCACGTAGAATCTATTGCTAACGCATCATGTTTATTTTCCTTTATTTTACGTATGATTCCAAAACCTTCTCAAATTTTTCATTCGTTGTTTTGATTCCATTTTAAATTTCATTTTTCTTGTTATTCTGTTTGACTTTTACAGAGAAATAATGCATTTAAATAGCATTAAATCCTTTCTTGAAAAGAGCCCCGAAAAAGGAATTGAAGGAGAGAAAGGAACATGCGTACTGCGCTGAAGTTTATGCCCCAAGATATTTGGCTGGATTCACTCGAAAATTCAGCGTGTGTTTGTTTTTTTTTTGGCTGTGTAGAGGTCAGCATTCTTTTTGAAAATTAGTTTCGCGCTTTAATGCGACCTGATTCAGGAATTTAGAGGAAAAGGAGGTGAAAAAGTATGGATAGCGTGTATTTTGTTTTGAGGGCTTTGGTATTCATATCGGTATTGATTTTAATAGCTTCGCCCATGACGAAAATTGAATCGGCGGGCCAAAGCAGCGAAAATTTCTATGTACCGAAGGATGTAATAAGCATGGGCGGCGCCGAGAAGAGTTCGAGCTCTTTTATGGTTGCGGATACTGTAGGACAATCGTCTGCGATTGGGGTATCTGATTCTCCGAGTTTTTTAGTATATGGAGGATTCTGGGGACCGGCAGGCATGGTGATTCCGACGGTATTTCCGACTAAAACGCCAACTCAAACACCGACGGATATACCGCCGACGGAGACGCCGACTAAAACCCCCACTGAAATACCGCCGACAGAGACGCCGACGAGTACGCCGACTGGGTTGACCCCCAGTCCGACCAGGACTCCTGTTTTGGCGGAGGTTCCTGCGGTCGGATCGACCGGATTGGCGTTGTTGCTCTTAACGTTGAGCGGTTTTGTTTATTTCACGACAAGATTCAAAAAATCGAACAAATAAAGGAGAAAAAAAATGAAACCAACCATCTTGTTTTTATCAGTCGTCATAACCGCCGTCATGGCGGCAGGGGTCTCTGGTTCCGTACCTCATCAGATAAATTACCAGGGGCATTTGTACAACACTGCGGGAGAACCGCATGACGGTTCTTTCGATTTTCAATTCGCGATTTATTCCCAGATGTTCGGGGGAACGGCTCTATGGAACGAAACTCATATCGATGTTACAGTTAACGGCGGACTGTTTAACGTGATATTGGGTTCTCAGGGCAGTCCGATAGATTTGCCGTTTGATCAGACGTATTACCTGGGGATGACGGTAGACGGCGAACTTTTGTCTCCGCGCCAGCCTCTGACCAGCGTCGGACAGGCATATAATGCGCAAGACGTTTTTAATGAGGACATCAGTCCTGCCAGTATACACATAACAGGCTATGGACAGGTAATTAATTCATCCGGGGAATGGGTCGGTCCCGCCTCCGGTTTGCAGGGTCCGAGCGGCCCCAGCGGTCCTCAAGGCGCCGCAGGGGCGACAGGAGCTACAGGTCCTCAAGGTCCTACGGGTTCCAGAGGTCCCAGCGGTCCCAGCGGACCTCAGGGCGCAGCAGGGGCGACAGGAGCTACAGGTCCTCAAGGTCCCCAAGGTCCGACAGGCTCCAGGGGTCCCAGCGGTCCCAGCGGACCTCAGGGCACAGCAGGGGCGACAGGAGCTACAGGAGCTACAGGTCCTCAAGGTCCTCAAGGTCCTACGGGTTCCAGAGGTCCCAGCGGACCTCAGGGCGCAGCAGGGGCGACAGGAGCTACAGGTCCTCAAGGTGCGACAGGTTCCAGAGGTCCCAGCGGACCCACGGGATCGACGGGTTCCAGAGGTCCAAGCGGTCCTGCAGGTCCCGTAGCCGGTTCCAATATGCAATTGATTTATAATAACAACGGGAGTCCCGGCGGAGCCCAGCTTTATTATGACGACAGCAACCACTATCTGGGCGTAGGCGATTCGACTCCTTCGCGAGCCCTGGATGTTTATGACTCCTACTGGAGAACAGCCCGATTGAGTTCCGGTTCCGGAGCCATGATGGAGTACCTTTCTACTTCTTATGAAGACTGGGCGATTGGGAATTGGAGCGGCAGCGTTCGCTTCATATTTTCAGATGACGATTTCGCCACTTCTAGCGACATGTATTTTTTTGATGAATCCAAGTTTTATCCCTGGAATGATGATTCAATCCTGTTAGGCTTATCGACCAGTCGATGGAGCAATCTATACAGCGTTGACGGTGATTTTGAAGGAGATGTGGGAATAGGCACATCTTCCCCGGACGAACGTCTGGAGATAAGCGGCAGCGGCGCCCAGGGTTTGAAAATCACCTCCACCAACAGCGCAACAACTTCCGTTACTCTGGAAAGGACCGGCACCGGGTATTACGACTGGAGAATGGCCAACAGCGGAGGCGACCTGGAATTCATGATCAGCGATAACGACGGAGGTTCCTGGGAATATATGATGACGATGGAACTGGGCGGCGATGTGGGAATAGGTACGACTAACCCGACGGAAAAGCTCACGGTTAAAGGAAACATTCTTCTGTTAAGCGAAAGCGACGGCAGCGCTGTGCTGGAACTGGGCGAAGGGCTGGACTATGCTGAAGGATTTAATGTTTCCGATGCCGATGAGATACAGCCAGGAACGGTTCTGATTATTGATCCGGAAGCTCCCGGCGAACTGAAAGTCAGTGATAGCGCCTACGACAGCAGGGTTGCGGGTATCATTGCCGGAGCAAATAATATGGGCTCCGGAGTACGTCTGGGCGTCGGTCAATTCGATTATGACGTAGCTCTGGCAGGCCGGGTCTACTGCTGGGCCGATGCCTCCGATGCCGATATCAGACCGGGCGACCTTCTCACTACTTCCCCTGTTCCCGGTCACGCCATGAAAGCCTTGAACCGCGAACGGGCTGCAGGAGCCGTTCTCGGTAAAGCCATGGAAAGTCTGGAAAAAGGTCAAAGAGGGCAGATACTCGTTCTCGTAACCCTGCAATAAACGGGAGGCGATAACGATGAAAAAATACATTTTTATTATATTCCTCGCCTGTTCTGCAGCAGCCGCTTGGATGCTGCCGGTTTCAGGCAGTGAAATTGAAGTGATCGTCAATCAGCGGGGCGAATTAGCCTCCAAGGTAACGCCGGCTGACGATCCCCTGCTTTTCAGCGTGGATCAGACTCAAGGCAGAATCTTTACCAGGCTGGAAAATACCAGGATTAACATCGTCTCCTTCTTTCATCGAAGAAAAATCGGTGAAGCTGTCGTGGAAAAGGACTTCATACGCTATCAGTTCGATACGGAAACAGGCGAACTGATCGAATCGACCAAAAAATGGCGCGATGACCTGCCGGACGACCTGATGCCGATCATTTCGCAGGAACAAGCTGAAAAACTGGTTGAAGGCAATGTGACATCCGTGCAACTCGTGATCATTTCCCCGGAATCGGATATTTTCAAGATCGATCCTGTGCCTTATGATCCCTGCTGGATTTTCTGGAGCGATGTTGAAGGCGCCAAAGTCATTACCATCATCGACTCCATGTACGGCGAAAAACTCGGTTACGGCGTCCCGCCTCCTTACGAAGGGCTGTCAATCCACGGGCCGGACCATCCCCCGAACTGCGATAATAATAACCCCTGGTGGCTCAATCACGCACAAAACGCAGAAACCTGGTTCGAAACTATGGGATACGATACGCTAAGAATTCCAAGCGCAACCGGTCCGCAACTGGCAGGGCATATCCAATCCGATTCGACCGTCATGTTCTATGAACTGGACCACGGCGGTTCGACTAACTTCAGAACTCGTTGCGAATATCTCATCTACGCCGCTCCCAATCCCGGCGAATACAATATCGAAGAATGGATCGAAAACTACGCTACCATGGGTTTCGCCTTCATCGGAAGTTGCGCAGGCATGTGCAGCACAGGAGACAATACCTTCTCCCATGAATTCCGTAAAGGTATGGACACTGACACCGTTGTGGTCGGTTATTGCGGGATGTCTCAGGCCGTCTGCGAAGACGACTGCTGGGGAGACGCCATCCCCTGGCAAACAGAACTGTTCGATTGGATGAACGACGGATACAGAGTAGGATACGCCTTCGAAAGAGCAAACCTGGCCTATCCCGATTGTACGGACGACGGGCATAACTGCATGAGAATCAGCGGCGATGAGAATCTCATAGTCGCCGGCAGCTCATACCCTAACATGAAAAGAAGCTTCTGCGGCTCTATCTATGATCTGTTCGGAATTTCCCCTATGCTGCCCGTCCTAAACAGAACTTTCACAAGAGCCCACCACATCCGTTGCAACAGCAGCGTTCCATCAACCTATCAACTTACCATCTACGCCAGCACCAGTTACCCCTACAACGAAGTCGCTTTCCTCAACAACGCTGAATTGACCGCTTACGGAGTTCTGGAAGTCGAAACAGGAAACGGAACCGAAATATCTCTCGTCTCCGTTCAGGACAGAAACAAAGGCATACACCTTAAACCAAACGGATGCCTTCATGCCTACAACGGAGGAGGAATTAAAATATACGAATAAAACTTCGTAAAAAAAACGGCGCCGGATTTTTGAATTCCGGCGCCGTGTGGACCAGCAAAGTGAGGATGGAGGGAGGCTGGAAGCATGGTTCACGGGAAAATTTTTTTTATTTGTCGGGCTGATCCTCAGTCCTTGATTTTTATTCTTTTTTTGCATTAATTCTTATTATTTCCTTATTTTGCTCATTTGCTTTTTTTCTTTTTTTTCTTATTATGGTCGTGTGGGGTCTTAATGCTGCTGCTTTGTCGGCCCGTTATGATCGAATAATAATAATAATATTTGTTGTTTTGATAATCGGTAATGAAAATAAGTCTTCCGTAGGGGGTCAATCCGGTTCATGGGGTCAGAAGACTTGATGAGAAAAGGCAAAAATAAGGGATCATTTTGTCCTGCAGAATCACTTATTATAAATAATCCCCGGGACGACAGTTTTTCAGGATTTTACAATTATGATTTTCATTTATTATGAATACATCAGAAATTTTTTTTGGCCGAGAAATGCGAATTTGTATATAACTTGGAGAACTAAAAATGAATAACGATCGATATCATCCGTTTAAAGAATCAGTAGAGAATATTTTGCACCCGAAGGAATATAAACTGCTGTTCCAGGAATTTGACAAATTAAAATTGCTGTTGGAAAAGTTCCCAATCGGCATAGTAATCATTAATTTTTCCCAGAAGGTTCACTGGATTAATGAAGCCGCATGCGAAATGATCGGTATAAGCGACAGGGAGGAAACGATAGGAGTCAGTTGCCTGGATCATTTTTGTCCTCCGGATATTCATGAGTGTCCATTGTGGGGCGGTAAAAATGGAATAACGAATCAGGAATGCCAAATAACGAGGAAAAACGGTAGTAAAATTTCAGCGATCAAGTCTGCTCAAACGCTTAAATTGGATGGAGAACCGTTAATACTTGAGGCCATTCAGGATGTGTCGTCTTTGCGTGATATAAGGAAACAACTGATTGAAGCGAACAAGATTATCAACAAGAGCGGACTGGTGATATTCAAATGGCAGAATCGACAGGGATGGCCAGTGGAATATGTGACGGAAAATGTTGAAAGGCTTTTTGGTTATAGGGCGGAAGAATTTATGTCGGGACGAATTTCTTATAAAGAATGCATTCATCCGGATGATAAAGAGCAAGTTGAAGAGGAAGTGATAACGCACAGTAAAAGAGGGGATAGAGAGGAATTCGAGCATAAACCTTACCGGATAATGACGAAGGCTGGAGAAGAAAAAATCATAAAGGACCTGACGTTCATAGAAAGGACTTCGAAAGGCGAGGTAACTTCATATAAGGGTATCGTGGAAGATATAACAGGCCGTATTAGGGTACGAGAGTTGCTTGAAGAAAGTGAAGAGCGTTATCGACGTTTTTTTGAGAATCAGAGAGATGCGTTGATGACGATAGCGCCTCCTGAATGGAAATTCACGTCAGCCAATACGTCAACGCTGGAATTATTCGGATATGAATTTTTAAAAGATTTTTTAACGCTTGGCCCCTCGGATGTATCCCCCGAAAAGCAACCTGACGGCAGCTTGTCCTCTGAAAAAGCCCGGAAAATGATCGCCATATCGATGAAGAAAGGATCGCACTTTTTTGAATGGATGCATGCGCGAAGAAACGGCGAGCTTTTCCCCTGCACGGTTTTGCTGACGTATATAGAAGACCATAGCGGTCCTCTGGTTCTGGCGACGGTTCGAGACATCAGCGAACGTAAAAGGGCTGAAGAACAAATCAAACTTTCAAACATCGAAATGCAGGCGATAATCAATTCTGCGGCAGAAGGGATAAGAATCATAGACAAAGATCGGACTATCAGCCTTGCAAACCGTACATTTTTGTCCATGGTCGAAAAGCCGGAAGAAGAGGTTATAGGTAAAAAATGTTATGAAATATTGAACACTCCTCTTTGCAAAACGTCATTCTGTCCGCTGCAGGGAGCGCTTCGGGCAGAGAAACAAGGGGATTATGAGATTGAACTGGATGTTTCCGGCAAGGGGAAAAAGATATTTTATTTACACACAGCTTTACTCAGCAACGATTACGGAAAGCCATTAGAAGTTATTGAAACAATAAGGGATGTAACAAGGCACAAGCATCTGGAGCGTCAAATCAGGCACTCACAAAAAATGGAATCAATCGGCAGTCTGGCTGCAGGTATAGCTCATGAGATAAATACTCCGTCTCAGTTCGTCGGAGATAATTTACAATTCATCAAAGATGGGTGGAATGATTTCATGAAATTACTGGAGATTTATAGAAAACTGCGACCGCTGGCCGAGAAGGACCCGGACGGAAAAAAACTGATTGCCGACCTGACGAAAGAAGAATCAAAAATCGACATAGAATTTTTGAAGGAAGAAATGCCTGATGCCATCAATCAGTCGCTTGAAGGTACAAATCGAATTTCACAGATAGTAAGAGCTATGAAAGAATTCTCTCATCCGTCGTCCAAGGAAAAGGTAGAAATCGACATCAACAAGGCGATTGAAACGGCCATCACCGTAGCGCGAAACGAATGGAAGTATGTAGCGGAAATGAAAACAGATTATTATCCTGACCTGCCGATGGCGCTGTGTCTTCCGAATGAAATCAATCAGGTCATCCTCAATTTGATAACGAACGCTGCGCATGCTGTGGGCGAATCAATCAAAGGCGATGGCGATGAAAAAGGAATCATAAAGGTGATTACTCGTCATGATAAGGTCGAGGATCATGTTGAGATAAAGATCAGCGATACGGGGAGCGGCATTCCTGCCTCGATAAGAGAAAAGATATTCGATCCTTTTTTCACGACAAAAGAAGCGGGTAAGGGAACGGGACAGGGACTTGCGATAAGCTACGATATTATAGTCAATAAGCACGGCGGGAGAATAGACTTCGATTCAGAGGAAGGCCGGGGAACTGTTTTCAGAATTCGATTGCCTGTTTCATCCGGCGGTACGGAGTAATCGCAGAACGGCTGATGAAAAAACCAGGGAAGCGCCTATCTGCAAATTGACCGAATGCCGCTTCATTCTGCGACTTCAGGATTCATAACGTCGAAAGGCTCCCTTAACTGACCGAAATCAGCGTAGCTTTTGAGTCGCATTAAAACCGGCGGAGTAACCTTCTGCCCCTTGGGGAACAACAACAGGCCGTTTTTAGTGCGGATGTCTTCATTAAAAATCATTCCGCATTTCAAACCCTCATATCGAATTCTCTTCACGTCTTCCTCAATCTTTTCAAAAGATTGCAAAGCATACAGGATATTGGGGTTATAAATATGCTTTCTTTTCGACATAAATTTGATCGCATAATCGAAATTAGAACCGGAATTTATTATCTGATCGCAATCCAAGGCTATTTTAAGCATCTGAGCGCCGATGGCGCGGCCCATTTCTTCTTCATCCGGGCGCTCAGAAAGGGAAAACTCGGAAAAAGGTTTATTTTGATTTTCCACCATACCGGCGATGACTTCCATTCTTGGAATCCTTTTCAGAAGGTCCGCGCCTATCCTGGCGTGATTCCTGAACATCTCCTCTTCCGTTTTCAACATCACCTTCTGTGAAAACAGTTTTTTAAAAGTAATCGGCGGTATCGTGACGCAACCTATCTGAGACAAAAAAGCAGCGGCCTCATATTGCCAGGGATTGCGCAAGGCAAGTTTACGAGACATATGCTTAATGTAATCCAGAATACGCAATGTTCGGCTGAAGGCAAGAGGATTGGTCATCGAAATTATCTCACTAATGACCTTGATCACCCCGACAACTGTTTTTTCCAGTAATTCCCTTTCTTTTCTAATCAGACGATATTGCTCTACACCTGATGCAATCACCTTTTTCAGTTTTTCAGACGAACATGGTTTCGTCAGAAACTTAAATATGGCTCCCTCGTTCACTGCATCCACGGCTAAATCAAGGTCATACAAACCCGTTATCATTATTCGCGTCGTTTCAGGCAGAAGGTCTTTCACCTTTTGCAACAACTCTATGCCGTTCATTCCCGGCATTTTCATATCCGATAATATTACAGCAAAAGGGCCGTCTTCACGGATCAACTTCAACGCGGCATCGCCCTCATCCGCAACTCTTATGACATAATCGCCTCTTAAATTTCGTTTGAATGCCGACAATACGTTCTTATCGTCATCGACGCAAAGTATTCTCTCCTTCTTCAATTTTCATCACCCCTCAAAATTTGAAATACAACCTCAACTTCAACAACATCAGTCGATTCCGCTATGTTTCACTACTTTGGCTTTTATTCCGATTCCCTTGTAACGTTCTGCATTGCTTATCTTCATCTTCAACACATCCGTAATTTCTTCCCCTTTACTGACCAGCCTGTTGTTCTCGTCGTCATACAAATCCTCCGCCATTTTCATACCTGATTTGATATCCTTAACTTCCAACTCTTCAACATGGAACATTCTCTGACTTTCTTTTAATTCCGATTCCAGAGCCTTCAGTATCTCAGTATTATATGCCGATGCATCGTTAAATAAACGCTCTAATGCCGCTTTCTCGCTCATAACCTCATTTTTAAACATCACGAAATCTGAAATGCACCTCAATGCTTGTGAAAGAAAATGCGCATTCCCGGCTTTTTCTGTTGCGGCCTTCTTTTCGTTTCCAGCATCAAATTGCACTAAAGCGAAAGCCTTACAAATGTTTTCAAATTTCGGCAGATTATCGAGCCATTTTGCGGCTATCCGGGGATGAGAAAAATAAATAATCTGTTCCGCTTTGGTCAGTTCCTCTCCGCTGTTTTTCTTTCTTACAATTTCATCAGGGACGGCGACGCATCCGATTTGCGACAGCATGCCTGACATCTCGAATTCCCATATATTCCTGCAGTTAAATCTTCTGCCTATTCTTTTCATCATATCCCGGATTTCCGACGATAACCGAAAGGCTTCAGGATTGGTCATCGCCAGAATATCGGTCAGTATTTTCACTGCGCCTTTTACTGTTCCTTCCAGCAACATTTTTTCCGATAAGAGCAGTTTATGTTGTTCCACGGCATCCCGAATTATGGGTATGAACTGTTCCTTCTGAACGGGTTTATTAACGAAACGGAAAATATTACCTTTATTAATGGAATCGATCGCTGTCTGCAAATCGGCTTTTCCTGTCAGCATTATTCTTACCGTATTCGGACTGACGTCCCGGGCAAGCGCCAGGAAGGTACTGCCCTTCATTCCGTACATCTGATAATCTGAAATAATCACTGAAAAAGATTTATCGCGTCTTATAATATCCAGTCCCTCTTCTCCGCTTTCGGCAGTTGCCGTAACATACTCTGAATGAAGAAGTCGTTTTAAGCTTCCCAGCAGCAGTTTATCATCATCGACGATCAATATTTTATCTTTCATCCGACCTCTCCGTTCGTTCGCCATCCCTGCCGGCGTCATTCGCTTTTTCAATCACCATAAAGGGCTCCTTTATGCCGATTCTTTCTTTGAAATTCTCCAACCGTATTTTTATTGATTCTGTGACTTCCATGCCCTGTGCGGCAAGTATCGTCCCGTCGCTGGAAATGATATTCTCGTTGAGTATCATCCCGCAGAACAGTTCTTTTAAAGAAACTTTCCTGAAATCATCACTTTCGTATTGTGATTCGTAACCTGAAAACGTTTTCACTATTTCAGGATCATACACATCATCCTGTTCCAGCATGCTTCTTATCGCTTGTTTCTGGGTCATGCCTTCAATCACCATTTTATCTAGGTCAAGCGTGAATTTAAGAATTTGAGCTCCGGTAAAGATGTCGGCTGTATCTTCTCTTCCCGTTTTATGATTCGACTTTTCCTCCAGGAGCCTCCGGAAAGGAATATTCTGTCGTTTAATTATCTCGGAAACAGTTTTCATCCGCGGTATCTTGTCCAACAACTCAGCGCCTTTCTCCGGATATTTCCGGACCATCTCCTTCTCAGTATTCGTCAACGATTTGCCGTGCAGCATTTTATCCAGGATTTCCGCGGTTAACGTCACGCAACCTATCTGAGAAAGCATTGCAGACATCTCTATCTGCCAGCCATTTTTCAATCTCATTTTATCGCAGATATAACTGACGTATTTGTGCGTTCTGGCCGCCCGGCTGAATGCGGGCGGATTCACCAGGGCTAATACTTCTGAAAGCATTTTGATGCTCCCTGTTAGGGTCTTTCCCAGCAATTCCTTTTCGGCGGTATTCAGTTTGTATTGATCTATTCCGGACTTAATCGTCGTCCTTAAAATTTCCATAGAACAGGGCTTTCTTAAAAAACGAAATATGTTTCCTTCATTAACCGCATTGACGGCTGTTTCAACATCTGCGTAACCCGTCAACATTATTCTCACTGTATCTCTTGATCTTTCCCTCACTTTGGATAACAAATCAATGCCGTTCATTCCCGGCATCCGCATATCCGAGACGACTACGGCAAACGGCGTTCCTTTTTCATCTATTATTTTTAAGGCTTCTTCCCCCCCATTGGCCGTGAAGACGGAAAAATAATTACGCATGCTCCGTTTAAAACTTGAAAGGATATTTACATCATCGTCGACCATTAAAACTTCCTTATTCATTGACCGCCTTCTCCATATTTGAATTCAAACGTTCATACCATTCATTAATCCGGTCGGCTATTCCTAACTGTTCAAGAAAACTTAAATTCATTACTTCTCCGGCATCTTCCTCATCCAATCCCTCATTCTTCCCGGCAAAAAAATTCGCCACATATACTCCAACCATCGCATCCGGTTCCTCAACCAATATCTTCTCAGGCGTATGGTGAAAGGCTACCGCTTCAATCACAGGATTAGGCAAACCCCACAACCCCAGCAAATAAGCCCCGATCTCCGCATGAGTCAAATTGAATACTCTCTGCTCAGCCTTATGACAGGGCATTTTTTCTTCTTCCGTCAATTCTTTTACTTTTTTGTAATCCTCCGGCAGGTTAACTGCTAATATAATTTTGCCGATATCGTGCATCATACCCGCCAGGAAAGCGAAATCCGATATCTTCCTGTCAGCCTTGCAGAAACCCAATATTTCCTTTGAATAATTCCCTACCAGCCTGCTGTGATTCCATAATTTCTCTATCGATAAACATTGTTTGATTTTTTCCTGATCGAATTGTGAAAAAATATGTATGGAAAGCACCAACGATTTGACTATCTCCAGCCCTAAAAGCACCACGGCCTGCGACGGACTGGAAACATGCTGAGGAATTCCGAAAAATGCCGAATTAACCAACTGAAGTATCTTGGCGCTCATTCCTATGTCTTCTTCAATAATTTCTTTGATCTTATTCATCGACGGTTCAGACGACAACAATTCTTCCTGTATCTTTTTATAGAGCGTCGGCAAACTCGGCAATGTCTCCAACTGAGTTACCATGCTCTTTATTCTCTCATCAGCTAGAAGATCAAGAAGCGTACAAGCCCGATTGATAGTCGCTTTCAACAACTCCGGATCACACGGTTTGGAGAGATACTGATGCGTCGGCATGACGGATTCCATTATCATATCTCTGTCGGAATGGCCTGAAAGGATTATCCGGACCGTTTGAGGATATTCTTCTTTGATTTTTTTCAACAACGCGGCTCCGTCCATACCCGGCATCCGCATATCGCTGACCACCACGTGATACTTTTTTTCTTTCATTACTTCCAAAGCCGCCTCACCGCTTTCAATAAAATCCATATCCCATTCACGCCGCATGCTTCTCAGCATCCTCCGAAGTCCCTGTAAAACCTTCGGCTCATCATCTACAAAAAGAATTCTTCTGAGCTCCTCCATTTTTTCCTTCCTTTTCTTCGCTGTCCGTTTTTCAGAAATCTGGAATTGACTTTTCATACCGGTAAACGGACAATGAAAGTCGTCCCCTCCCCACTCTCCGTTTCAAAATCGATCGTACCGCCGTGTCTGTTCACTACCGAATTATGAACGATCGATAATCCCTGACCGGTTCCAACCCCGACCTCCTTCGTCGTAAAAAAGGGATCGAATATTCTTTCCCTGATATCATTATTAATGCCGCTTCCCGAATCTATCACCCTTATCTCAACGTAATCGCCGTCACGGCCGGTCGTTATTCTGATCTTTCCCTTTTCATCCGATTCCTCTTTGACCTTGCCGGATACGGCATGGGCGGCATTGACGATCAAATTCAGCATAATTTGATTGAAATCGCCCGGAATACAAAAAATCATAGGTATTCCCGGATCAAACTCCGTCTCCATATCCGCCGTGTATTTCCACTCATTGCGAGTAACCGTAATCGCATTTTCTATCGCCTTATTAATATCCATCAGCGTTTTCTCCGAATTTCCGGGATGAGAAAAATTCTTCATCGCCGCGACGATCCTGGTGACTCTTGAAATACCCTCCTGTGACTGCTCTATCGCGTCAGGCATCTCACTCAACAGATAATCCTTCTCTATTTCTTCAGACAATGCCTCAATCCTGTCCAGCAGCTCAACCGCAATTTCCTCTTTTCTGCAACGCTCAACCAGCTTTTCATATTCATCGATTAACTCGCTCAAACTGTTGAAACCTTCAGACAAAAAGCGCACGTTGTCCCCCACATATTGAGTGGGCGTATTTATTTCATGAGCGATACCGGCCGCCAACTGTCCTATTGATTCCATTCTCTGCATCTGGGTCATTTGAGTTTGAGACTGCTTTCTTTCCGTTATATCAGCGCCCAGCAATACAAATCCGATAATAGAACCCAGATTGCAAACCGGATTGATGGTGAGTCCCAGCAACCTTCTGCTTCCGTCTTTTTGAGATAAACATACGTCATCCAGCTTCAACTGCTTCCCCTCTTTTCTGCTCTCCTCAATTCCCTCCATTATTTTGTCCCATTCCCAACCAATTTCTATCTCTTCCAAAGGCCTACCGAGAATCTCCTCTGAGTTGATCTCAAAAATGCATTCTGCCTGGGCATTAAACATAGAAACCCTGGTATCGCTGTAAAGACTTATAAAAATTGACGAAATGGAAGAAAACAACTTAGAATAATACTCATACAGTCTCTTGATCATTTCGTCAAAACGTCGCTTGTATCCAGAGCCGCTTATGGCGCCCATTATTTGAAGACCCCGCCCCAGCTCTATGGCCTTTAAAATCAGTATGACGAGTTTCTGGCTCCCGTCTTTCCGCTTCATCGGAAAACTCTCTGTTACCTTTGCTTCGCTATCCGGCATCTGCTCACATTCTTTCAACAGCTCATTAAAAAAATAGTACGTATCCTTCTTGAATATGAGGTCTTTCAATTCCATTCCTTTCATTTCTTCCGCTTCATATCCCAGCATCCTGCAGAAATTGGAATTGAAATCCAGTATCCTGCGCTTCGAAGCATCGGCAAAAAATATCCCATGCGAAGCATTCTCAAAGACAGCGGTGTACTTCTCTTGAAATTCGCGCTGACTTTTCGCCTTCTCCTGAAGGTCCGTTAAGTCGATACCCAAAAAACAAATATTATCGGAATTGTCCAGCGCCTTGTAACAATATTCATCCGGCAGAGTATGCCACGAAATATCCCGGACTCCTCCCCCCTTCTTTTTCAAACGTATGATTGCACCATTAAATTTTTCACCCTTCTCGCGCAATATCTCAACCAGCCTCCGAACGTAAGGCTTTCCACTCTCATATTCTCTTATCTTGCTTGAATCCTTCAGTATCTCTTCAGTCTTGTAACCCGTTACCGCTTCACATTCCGAATTCCAATACACAACTCTGTTTTGTTCATTTACAATAATGCACAACATAAACAAATTCCCGTATTCGTCCATAATTCAGTTTCGAGAATTTCTATTTCTATTCTCGTACGATCCCGATCAGATTTTAAATATCTGATGCCCGGTTCTAAAATTTTAACATGCTTTTTTGACAAAATTTATCAGATTTTCTGCTCACACGGAAGGACGGAAGCAAACTGATATTTGCCCCTCCTCATGTATTATAACGATAAGTCCTTATTTGTCAAGAAGATATGTTTTAAAACATTCGGCAATCGGTTTTACAGGGCGTTGAGTCTTTTCTTTAGAATGAGAATTACAAATAATTTCAGCAGGTATCAAAAAACGTCTGCTTTAGTTTTTGTCCATAAACGGCGAATTTTTCCCAATACTGAGTCATTCTTCGGATT
>CAZUFC010000173.1:0-14907 GCA_964619725.1 uncultured bacterium
GACCTTCATTTTTAATTGGTTTTACTTGGATCCACACACAGCGGAAAAAGCTCGTAATCATGCAAAACTTAAAGTCGGTTATAAGAAAAAGGCTTTTTTCTTATAACCGAGTTTGGGATTATCATGAGCGGTATTCCTAAATGAAAGCGTTTGTGATAAAATAATGTGCGGAGGATTGATCTTCATCGAAAGGAAGAACATTTTGATTCCAATAAAAAAACCAAATTTAATTATCGTGGGAGCCGGCGGAATCATAGGCAAAGAATTGCTGACGTTGTTGAATGAAACGGGTTTCAGCGATTATCGGGTTCGCCTGATGGATACGATCGATTATCGCGGCGAACTTCGAGAATACATCGGCGAACCGTTAGTCATTTCGGAGCTGGACCGAGACATTATCAATCGCAATGATATCGTCGTGCTGACGAGCGATAAGGCGACGAATATGAGTTTCATAGAACCCGCTGTGACGGCGGGGGCTTACGTTATAGACACCAGCGCTGACTTCAGTCATAAGAAAGAACTGCCTTTGATTGTAGCCGGGATCAACGATCACCTTATTACTCCGGATTCTAAATTCATCATCAGTCCTGATGCATACAGCGTTATGACATCGCATATCGTGCATCCTCTCATTCAGAAATTCGGCATCCGCAGACTTAATTTTACAGGCTTGATGGGCCTGGGTAATGAGGGACGCTCCGCAATGGAAGGACTTTTAAAGCAATCCATCGATTTAATTAATTTTCAGGAAGTCACCAGGGAACATTTTGCATTTCAGGTCGCATTCAACAGTTTTCCCGATACTAAAGGCTCGAAGAACAATGGATATTCCGACAGGGAATCTCTGTTCGTCAATCATTTGAGTCGACTGACAGGCAAAGAAGGAAAAATTTTTAACGCCTCCATGATCTGGATTCCCATTTTTATCGGAAGCGGCGGCGTTGTTTTCCTGGAACCGGAACGCATGATTAACCGGGAGGAAATTCTGGACATTCTGGATGAATGGAGTTATCTTCGAGTTGTTTCCGCTGAAGAATCACCTGAAAACCTCAGCATTCAAAGCTGCAAGGATGAGGATATGATCAGCGTAGGCAGGATTAATGTCGATGCAGAGAACACCTCGCTTCAGCTCTGGTTCGCCGGAGATCACATCAGACATGGAATATGCAGAAACATTTACGGAATAATCAAAAAAATCTTACAACTCAAACCATAAACTCCTTCTTTTGTATGAAGTTAAAAAATAAAGACAATGGAAGGAACGAGCGAAACGGAAAGTCATCCGAAGCGTCGTTTTTTCAAAAGCGCCGTTAAATTTATCTGTTGAAATGATTTGAAAGGAAAGTTATATGGAACCGGCAGTAATCTCGGTTAATATGAAAAGATTAATGATTTATGGATGTCTGCCTTTTTTATTTTGGTTGCTGCTTTTGGGCGGATGTAAGAGTGAAGAAATTCAGGAAAAAGCGGAGGAAGCGGCTGATCAGGTCATTTTTCGTCCCCAGCAATCGGCCAAAGAGACCAAACTGAAAAGCGATCTGAGATTATTAAGGGCGGCGATAAACTCCTTTATGGCTTTAAACGGGCGTTATCCGAATTCTATGAAGGAAATTGAACAAAAAGGAATAGTGAGTAAAATTCCGAGAGAAGCTTTCGGCGGCGTTTGGGAATATGATCCATCATCCGGTCAGATTAAAAGCAGCACGCATCCTGAGCTGTAAGATAAGGATATGAAATGAAACAAGAAGAATTAGTCGAAAAAATAAAAAAATTAAAAAAAGAAAGGAATGCGGTAATACTGGCTCATAACTACCAGAGACCAGAGATACAGGAAATTGCGGATTACCTTGGAGACTCGTTTGATTTGAGCTTAAAAGCCCGTGAAGTTGATTCGGAAGTGATTGTTTTTTGCGGAGTGCGGTTCATGGCGGAAAGCGCCAAGATACTTTCACCAGAAAAAACAATCCTGCTGCCTGAAAAAGAGGCTTCCTGTCCTCTGGCCGACACCGCTTCGCCTGATCAGTTGAGGGAACTGAGGAAAAATCATCCGGAAGCCATGCTGATCACCTATATAAACACGACTGCAGAAGTAAAGGCGGAATCCGACATTTGTTGTACTTCGGCCAATGCGGTAAAAATAATCAAAGCCTTTCCGAATGAGAAGATCGCCTACATACCCGATCAGAACCTGGCCAGGTATGCTGAAAAGATGCTGGATCGATCAATCCTGAAATGGGAAGGATATTGTTACGTCCATCACGAAAACATAACAGCAGCGGATGCGAAAGGCTTGATTTCAAAGCATCCTGAAGCCGTAGTGATGGCTCATCCCGAATGTCCTCCTGACGTTCTTGAATTGTGCGATTATGTGACGGGAACTGCGGGTATGGTTAAAATCGCCAGACAAAGCGAAGCCGCAGAGTTTATCGTTTTGACGGAGTCGGGACTTGCGGACAGGTTAAAAAGGGAGAACCCGGAAAAAGAATTTTATGTCGTCCGAACGGCTGTATGCGAGAGCATGAAATTAACGACCTTGCAGTCTCTCCACGAATCTCTGCGGGATATGAAGCATGAAATAACGGTACCGGACGAAGTAAGAGAGAGGGCTTTGAATTCTCTGAACAGAATGCTGGAGTATCAATAATGGAAAATGAGATTTACGATGCAGTCGTCGTCGGGTCTGGAGCGGCGGGTTTAATGTTCGCTATTGAACTGGAGAAAAACGGCAAAATAGCGGTTCTGACGAAGGATAAAATCATCGAAAGCAACACCAAGTACGCTCAGGGCGGAATCGCGGCGGTGCTCAGAATCGACGATGATTATGCGAATCATATTGAGGATACCATTAAAGCCGGGGCTGGAATATGCGATGTTGAAATGGTTAAAATACTTGTGCACGAAGCGCCGGCGCGTATACGCGATTTCATGAATTGGGGAGTTGAATTCGACAGGGATAAAGACAACAGGCTTCTTTTCACACAGGAAGGCGGGCACAGGAGCTGGAGAATACTGCATGTGGGGGACATGACGGGTTGGGCGATAGAGGAATGTTTGATAAAAAAGGCTTTCTCCTGCCCTAACATCGAAGTCCTTGAACATAAAACCGTTCTCGATCTCATCGTTAAAAACAATATTTGCTACGGAGTAACGGTCCTGGATGAAAAAGGCAAAATTCGTCATATCGCCGCCAAGCTGGTGTTTCTGGCGACGGGAGGAGCCGGGCAGCTCTATTCGCATACGACCAATCCAGTCATATCCACAGGCGACGGGATAGCCATGGCTTATCGTGCGGGAGCGTCCGTCGATAACATGGAATTCATTCAGTTCCATCCCACCGCTTATCATAATTATCCTCCGCCTTTTTTTCTTATCTCTGAATCAGTGAGAGGAGAAGGAGGGATTTTACTGAATAAAAACGGCGAAAGGTTCATGGAAAAATACTCCTCGCAGAGAGAACTCGCCCCCAGAGACATAGTAAGTCGCGCCATATACAGCGAAATGAAAAAAACCGATTCTGATCATGTCTATCTGGACGTCACTCATCTGAGCGCTCATTTTCTGAAGAACCGGTTTCCGACCATCTATAAGAAATGTCTTGAAAACGGTCTGGATATGGCCGTCGAGCGGATACCGGTCAGCCCGGCTGCTCATTATATATGCGGCGGAATCAAAACGGATATGGACGGCAAAACAGATATAATCAGTCTCTACGCCGGCGGCGAGACAGCCTGCACCGGCGTCCACGGCGCCAACAGGCTCGCCAGCAACTCGCTGCTCGAATCCGTCGTATTCGCCTACAGAGCTGCGGTCAACGCCGACCGGTATTTGCGTTATTTGCCGCAGGTCTGGTCTTCTAAAATGGAAGAATCCTTTAAAAATCTGCCGATTCACAAGGGAAAAAACAGCGCTGATCCGGAATTTTTGGAAAATCGCAAAAAAGAACTTCAGAACATTATGTGGACTCATTGCGGCATAGAAAGAACTGATGCCGGCCTTAATTCCGCCTTAAAGAAAATCAAATCGCTCAATGATGATATAGAAAAAATTTATTCCCAATCAATCATCACCAATGAAAACATTCAACTCAGGAACCTCTCCCAGGTCGCCATCCTGACGCTTCAAGCCGCCGGCAAAAGAAGACGCAATATCGGTACTCATTTTAACCTGGACCTGACCTGATCTCCTTTCGCCCGACACATCCGTCGGTTGGAACGCATGCATGCACGCACAGGTTTCCTTCAACTGAGTGCGGATCATGCTTGGGCGATACATGGACAGGCATAATGATGCCCGGCGGCGGCCACAAGATGCCCCCCGGATCATCAGGCAATAAAGGCTAAGGAAGCGCCATCAATTCCATACCCTTTTGATTTCTATATTTCTCCGGCCTCTGATTCAGCTTCGCCATAGCCTTGGCTGCCCGTTCACGGATCATCCAGGATGGATCATTCTCCTTTAATTCGTTAAGATAAACGGAGGCCCGTTTATCTGCTAGATTCTCCAATCCCTTGATGGCTTCCATTTTGACGAAACCGTCAGGGTCCTTCAGACAATCCACCAAAGGCAAAAGCGCCCTCGCATCGCCGATTTCCTGGAACCGGGTCACCGCTTTAACCCTATACTCAACGTCGTCAGACTCCCTGGAAGCTTCCCTCAAAAACTTCATACCGCTATTGTCACCCAATATCACCAGCGTCTTAGCCACTTGCAATCTGAATGCCCTGTCCTCATGATTCAACAAACGACGAAGATGAGGCGCAGCCACAGGATTCTTTATCAATTCCAATGCCCTTACAGCGTTTCTCTGCATGGAAAAATCATTACTTTTCAACGCATTGAGAAGATGCGGCACAGCATGAAGCCCTATCTGCCCCATAGCAGCTACTGCCGTAGTTTGCAACTCCTGATCCTTATGTTCAAAAACGCTGATCAGCGCTTTTGCCGCTTCGCCTTTCAGCTTGACAAGTTTCTGTATCTTCAGGTTCACCGTTCTTCGATCGCCTGAGCTTTTCGCGTTTATTATCTCCTGAGTCAACTCCTCCGCTGATTTCTCGAAACCCCGGCAGGCCGGCCACGAAAAAACGCTTATCACGGTAATCATCAGCAACGGCAGCCATAATAAAATTTTACTCTGATACTTTGCTCTTCCAGATCGCATTACATATATTTTCATCATTCACACATTCTTATGTTTTTTTTTATCGCTGGTTTCTCGTTTTCGGGGTCTTTCCCCGATTCTGACGATAAATTTTTCGCAGAATGACCCCTGCTTTTTCAGTCTACAAAAAAAATCGTTCCTTTACAAATAACAAGGATAGCCAGACTCCTGAAAGCGCTTTTCATCCGCTTGTCGTAATAAAGCCGGAGCGTCCCGTTTGCCAATTTGACCGGAAAACGACAAAAAAGAATTTTTCGCTGAGATGCGACTTTGTGAAAAATGTGATATTCTTCTTCAGAAGCATTAAGTTTTATAAGGACAAGAGAAGAAACATTTTGACTGAAAAAACAGAAAAAAAGAAAAAGGCCGTTGAATCCGGGAAAAAGGCGAAAAAACGTGTGCCGCTATGGCGAATCCTGGGAATCCTGGGTATAGCGGCGATGGCGTTTCTCTTTATCCACTCCGTATGGTACGGAACCTTTCGCCAGGGCTATATTTTAAAATTTGACTACAAGGCTCTGAATGGTTTGACGATGACTCTGCAACGTTACATGGGCCGGCCAATGATTCTTATCATTTTCAGAGCGAATTCTGAAGATGACTGGCTTTATCTGACGGCTTTCAATCCGGTGGCTCAAAAAGCGAAACAGGGTGAATTCAATGTGACGGCAGTGGCGTTGACTTCAGGACCTTTGAAAAGCGTACGAGAGGCAGCGGGAAAATATTCGGTCGATTATCCTGTTTTCATCGCGGAAAAAGAGGCAATGGAAAAAATGTCAGGTTATGATTTTTACCCGGTCGCTATCCTGACGGATTCGAAAGGGCGCATTCAAACAGTGCATGAGGGCAAAACGGCTCCGGCCATTTTAAATATGGAACTTGAGCTGCTGATTAAGCTGAAATGCGCAAGATGATCTGTCGTTTTTCAGTCTTCAAAGGCAGAGAAGAATAGGAGAATCATGCAAAGTGCAACGAGAAAGGAGATTCAAAACAATGAAAACCTCATTAACGATTATAACACTAATTTTGCTTTTGATGACTACTGTTTGCGGTGAGCATAAAACCATGACCAGCCAGGAATATTCATTTGAAAGAAATCAAATGGTTAAACAGCAGATCGAAGCCCGCGGCATCAAGGATGAACGAGTATTGAAGGCTATGCAGAAAGTACCCCGCCATAAATTCATTCCTGAAAAATACCGCTTCATGGCCTATGAGGATCATCCCGTGTCCATCGGGTCGGGTCAGACGATCTCACAACCCTATATCGTTGCTCTCATGACTGAATTACTGGATTTGGAAAAAGGCGAAAAAGTCCTGGAGATAGGAACGGGCTCAGGTTACCAGGCTGCAGTCCTGGCCGAACTCACCGACAGGGTTTACTCGATCGAAATAATCCCTGAACTCGGCAAACAGGCCGAAGCGACATTAAAAAAATTGAATTATGAGAACGTTAAAGTCAAGATAGGAGACGGATATCGCGGATGGCCGGAATATGAACCTTTTGATGCGATCATTGTAACCGCAGCCCCTGATCATGTGCCGCCTAAATTGGTGGAACAGTTGGCGGAAAAAGGCAAAATGGTTATTCCAGTTGGGGATTTTTTTCAGGAACTCAAAATTTTAACGAAAAAGAACGGAAAAGTTGAGGAAAAAATCGTAACGGGCGTACGATTCGTTCCCATGACCGGCGAAGCAATGGATAAATAGGCATATTCATTCGTTTATGCCTGAGAAACCGGATCGCTACTCCCGCATCGAGATTTGTATCCAGACGCGATTTTACGGACAGGCGTTTGGAGAAAAAGCGACGAAAGATCAATCCGCCAACGGCAGGTCTACGAAATCGAAAACCAGCTCTTTTTCCTGAGAATCTTTCGGGAAGGGGTGAAACAGCAAATCAAAACATTGCGGAATTTCCGGCAAAATGAACAGGGCCTTTGCATCCACATATTCCTTATTATTTTCTTTTCTGAAATTCCGAGAAAATTCAAAGGGTGAAAAAAGCACTTCCTCGTTTTTTAAAACAATGTCCGAATAATATTCCGCTCCTTCGCCGCTCAACGTATATTCCAGCTCCAATATGTTTTCATTCCATTGATTCTGTGTGAATTCTCCTTTTTTAATCAGGAGGGCCATATCATTTCCGATCTGTGTGAGACCGGACAAGTCTTCCGGATTCATATCCTTTAAACAGAGTTGCATCATGCTTTCGCCATTATTGTACGGCAGCAGGCAGAAGCTTAAATTCACTTTATCCGGGAGAGCGCCGAGAGCCTGTATTTTTTCATTGTAAATAATGGCGTTTTGATCCGGCGCTTCTTCGACTGTGACGACGGAGGCCAGTCTGGGGATAATTCGTCCGTGGGGATCATAAAGAATGGTACCGCCGAAGGAGCTGGAATCATGGGGCATGGCCGGCGTCACTCTCACTGAAAACATTGCGATACGCTTTAAACCCTCTTCGCCTTTCTCCCACCCGTGTGTAACGCTGATTAATTCAATAATGTGCTGCTTTCCTTCAAATTCATATGAATATTGCCATAAGGAAGACGGCGGGATATTGTCATGTGGAGGAGCGCAAGCCCCTAATACCAGCAAAAAAGTTAAAAGAGTCAAACCGGTTTTAAAATTCAAGAAGACCTCCTTGCGGATAGTGGATCAGGCAATCCTGAATACAACACATTTTCTCTGAAAAAGATGATTTCTTCAAGTTTTAGTTTTTTGGGATCGCTATTTGTTCCTTTTTTCATTAAAAAGCCCGGCATTAATTTGCTTGGACCCAAAACCCGCAGCTCCTGTCTGCGCCGCAGCGCCGAGAAAAGTGAGTTTTTGCCATGCGCTGATTTATCAAAACGAGCCGGAATCCGTCATACGGTTATGTTGATTTATTCTTTTGATTTTGATATTTCGTTAATCCTGGCTCAGGCGTGAAACCGCCGTATTTGCGACGGAAGAAAGCGGCATAAACCATGAAAACGCTTAAAGCAGAAGCATACAACCGAAAAACTCCGAAGAAATGCGGTTATACAAAGCCTTTTTCTGTGTTAATCGGCAAAAAATATCGAATCGGCATAGACGTGCGGAAATTTAAGGATTTTGGGATTGGGACATACATAAAAACATTACTGACGGAATTCTCTACGCTTTCTGCCGAAGCGCCGGATTTCATTTTATTCCATTCACCGGGCGATGCCGAGGAAATCCAGGAATTAGGCGACTTTGAATTGGTCGAAGAAACTTCCCCTAAATATTCTCTTCGTGAACTTTTTTCGTTATCTCGTCATGCCGGCCGAAAGCGCCTCGACATACTGCACTGTCCACATTACGTGGTACCTTTTTTCCCGCCCTGTTCGACGATCGTAACGATCCACGACCTGATACATATTCTTTTTCCTGAGCAGCTTCGTCACAGAGCAGAGAAATATTACGCGGAATTCATGCTTTCCCGTGCGGTCAAACTCGCATCCAGAATCATCACGGGTTCTGATTATTCGAAAAGAGACCTGGATAAACACTTCGGACCTTTAAGGGATAAAACGAGTGTTGTTTATCACGGAGTGGGTCCCGAATTTCATCCTATAGATAAAGCGGAATGCCGGGAACGTTTAAAAAGAAAATATGGAATTGAAAGGCCTTTCATCCTTTATTCCGGTTCTTTCAGAGTTCACAAAAACGTCGACGGACTGATAAGGGCATTTCGGCATTTCAGAAAAGCATACAAGGATCATTACCCAGAGTTATCACTGGTTCTAGCCGGCAGAGTCCCGCCTTCCGGAGATGAATTAAGACGATTGACCGAAGCGCCGGAACTGAGCCGTCGCGTTTATTTCATTAAAGCCCAGATTTTAAGCGATATTCCCTATATTTATAATGCAGCGGAATTATTCGTTTTTCTATCCCGGCATGAAGGTTTCGGATTGCCTCCGCTGGAAGTCGCTGCCTGCGGTGTCCCGGTGATCTATTCCGACAGGGCATCTTTACCGGAAGTAATGCAGGCTGCAGGCATGCCGGTCAATCCTGACGAAACTGAAAAAATCGCTGAAATGATTTTCACTCTTATGTCTGATGAAAAACTGAAAGCCGATCTAACAAAAAAGGGATTGCAAAGAGCATCTTATTTCACTCCTGAAAAAACGGCAATGGAAACTCTGAAAATTTATGAAGAGGTTATAAAAAGTGGCTCAAGCTGAAAACGGCGAGTTAAAAACTGCTATCGTGCATGATTGGTTAACGGGAATGCGAGGCGGCGAACGGGTGCTCGAAATCATGTGTTCCCTTTATCCCGACGCGGACATTTATACTTTATTTCATATCAAAAACAGCGTTTCTTCGACTATTGAAAGGAGGCCCATTCACACATCCTTCTTGCAGAAATTTCCGTTCATTAAGACTCATTATCGCTACCTCCTTCCCCTTTTTCCCCTGGCTGTCGAAAGTTTCTGTCTAGACTCCTACGATCTGGTCATTTCCCTCAGTCATTGCGCTGCTCTGGGCGTAATTACGAGACCGGAAACCTGCCATGTGTGTTATTGTTTCACGCCCATGCGGTACATAAGAGATCAATTTGACTGTTATTTCAATCGCAAAAATTCGCGGCTCAAAAAAGGGCTTATTTCTATTCCGATTCATTTTCTCAGAATCTGGGACCAGACAGCCTCCTGTCGCGTCGACCGTTTCATAGCGACGTCCCGGCACATCGTTTCCAGAATAAAAAAATATTATCGCAGATCATCAGAAATAATTCATCCGCCTGTCAATACGGACTTTTTTCAACCTTCGGCGGAGAAACGGGAGGATTTCTATCTGATAGTGAGCGCCCTGTCTCCTTATAAAAAAATCGATTTGGCGACGGCAGCTTTCAACGAATCAGGCAAACCTCTTGTGATCATAGGTTGGGGACCGGAAATCGAGCATCTGAAAAAATCAGCAAAGAAAAACATCCGCTTCCTGGGTAAACAATCCGATGAGACCTTGCTCAACCACTACCGACGCTGCAAAGCCCTTGTCTTTCCCGGCGAAGAAGATTTCGGTCTTACGCCTCTTGAAGCTCAGGCCTGCGGAACGCCCGTTATCGCTTATGAAAAAGGCGGCGTAATTGAATCCGTCATCCCTGATGCTACAGGCGTGTTTTTTAATGATTCCTCTCCGAATTCGCTTAATTCGGCAATACAACGCTTTGAAAAAATGGAATTCAATCCCGAGCTTATCAGAAATCACGCCCTTAAATTCAGCATCAAAGAATTTCGGCTTCAGATGAGAAACATGGTTGACTTAATGCATAAGCAGCATGTAAAGTCCATGAACGAACCGGAGAAAGGCCTGCCCGGATTTTCTTGCACTGTTGACTAAGAACTTGTCGAAAGGCTCTTCGGACAATGATGACACGGATGCTTCGCATGATGAAAAAGTTATCGGCTCTCAGTCGATTTGATTAATAGAATGTTTCCCTTGCTATTAAGCGCTCTTTTTGTTATTATTAAAAGCCTCCTACAAAGGAGTGACGTTTAATGCTCAAGTTTTATCAGAAATTTGTCGGCATTGTTTTTACCCTCTCAGACCTCCTGATGTCTTATGCCGCGTTGCTCTTGGCTTATTATCTCCGCTTTCATTCACCTTTTTTTCAAAAAATATTTCCTCTCAGCAAAGGAATAGCGCCGCTCAGCGATTTTTTTAATTTTCCGGTAATACTTCTTTTGTCTTTAGTCTGGATATCGGTTTTTAGAATTAACGGACTGCATCGCCCGAAACGCTGGCGTTCATCA
The DNA here is from genome assembly GCA_964619725.1 of uncultured bacterium. Lineage (GTDB taxonomy): Bacteria > CSSED10-310 > CAZUFC01 > CAZUFC01 > CAZUFC01 > CAZUFC01. The sequence continues at coordinate 10,927 of CAZUFC010000173.1, forward strand.
GTGAATTTGTTCATCACGGTTTTTTCTAACGTGACGCTGTGCATGACCATCCTGGTTGGACTGGCGTTTTTCTATCGGGAATTGACCTTTTCCCGTGTCGTAGTGGGAACTTTCTGGATACTGGACATCTTCTTTATCTTCTTTGCGCGCCTGGTGATGAAGTGGGTATTGAGTTACCTGCGGCGGAAGGGTTACAACCAGCGCAACATACTAATCGTAGGAGCCGGGAAGTTAGGCGAAGCTTTTTTTGAGAGGATCAGGGCTAACGCGGGTATGGGACTTCAGGTTGTGGGCTTCCTGGATGATGACTCTAAAAAGCTGGGCAAAAAGATACACGGCGTCCCGGTTTTGGGAAGGCTGGACAAGATCAAAGACGTTATTCAATCGAGACAGGTCTATGATATATTCATCGCCCTTCCGATGTCGGCACACAAGAGAATGCTGCAGTTGCTTTCGCAGGTGAAGGACGAATGCATATCCATAAAAGTAATTCCGGACGTGCTTCAATACATAACGATAAAATCGAGTATCGAGGACATTGACGGGATACCGATCATCAATTTCTGGCAGACGCCTCTCAGCGGATGGAACGCTTTCATCAAAAGAATAGTCGATATCCTGTTGTCCATTTTCATTCTGATAGTCACCGCCCCCATCACGCTGTTATTCGCTCTCCTGATAAAACTCACTTCCGAAGGTCCCGTTCTTTACAGGCAGGAGCGCATGGGATTGGACGGCAGGCCATTCAAGATGCTGAAATTCAGATCAATGCGAGTGGATGCAGAAGATAAAACAGGCCCTGTATTCGCGGTGGAGGGCGATCCGAGGATAACGCGGTTAGGCGCCCTCATGCGGAAATTGAGCATTGACGAATTACCTCAATTAATCAATGTGCTCCGGGGACAAATGAGCCTGGTCGGTCCGCGTCCTGAACGGCCGCCGTTCGTCCAGGAATTCCGCGAAAAGATACCCCGTTACATGCTAAGGCACAAAGTGAAATCGGGGATGACAGGCTGGGCGCAGGTTCATGGATACCGCGGCAACACATCAATTAGAAAACGATTGGAATACGATCTCTATTACATTGAAAACTGGTCGCTGATGCTCGATTTTAAAATTTTGATCCTGACGCTCTTCAGGCTTCATAAAAACGCCGTTTAATTCCTCCCCTCTGAAAAATTTCAACGTTCAACCCGCCGCATCTTTTCCGACAATTGGTATCTTTTTGCAGAAGGTTGAAAAACGTACAGTTTCTAGTTTCAGCATATTTTTTTAACGGGCTGCGCAATTGACAGTCTGGTGGGGCCGGCATATAATTAGAAGGCTTTTTTCATTTATAAACTAGGATCATTTGATAATAACGGGGGACAAGTTATGAGTCAGCGAGAGAGATGGTCAAGCAGGTTCGTGTTCGTAACTGCGGCAGTCGGATCAGCGGTGGGATTGGGGAATATCTGGCGTTTTCCTTACATCGCCTATGAAAACGGTGGAGGAGCGTTTTTCATACCGTATTTCATCGCTCTTATTTCGACCGGGATTCCTCTCGTTATTCTCGAATATGCTTTGGGACAGTGGTTTCAAAGCGGTGCGCCCGGCGCAATGGCTAAAATCCGTAAAGGATTTCGATGGGTGGGCTGGATGGCTCTTTTAGTCGGAACATCCGTCGTTTTTTACTATGTCGGCATTATGGGATATTCCTGGCGATATATGATTAAATCGGTAACTCTGGACTGGACGAAACCCGTTGATGACCGCACTGTTCTCAAGGTCGTTTATGAGGCAGATGAAGATATTGAAGCGATCGACGAACTTTTCAGGACCTGGAAAGACAAATTGGGTGAAGATGCTGAAATCTACGATGAGCCGGCTGAATTAACGGCATATGTCGAAAAAATCGCTTCCGGCGACGTCGATACCTCAAAACGAACCGTCCCTCACGCCGCTATTCTTTCCAAACCGGCAATGAATCAGGTCGAATCGCAAATAAACTATTATTACAGTCGTCAGGTTGAGGAATACAAGCGGACGGCCGAACCGGATCAGGAACTTACTTATCCTGAGGAACGCCGGATAAGATTATTGACCGAGACAGACAATATAGCCGTTTATTTTTCGGAGATAACCCTTGGTGGATTCGAAATCGAAAAATGGCAAAAGAAAGCGGCCAGAAACCGAAAAATCAATGAACATATCAAACTGCTGGAAAGCGATTCGCAGAAATCGGAAGATTTTGACTGGCAATTCCTGGCAGAACTGACGCCCCGGATCAAAACTTTATCTCAGGAAATAAAGGGCCGCCTGATCCCTCATTCTGAAATAGAAGGAGAAATATCCGAAGGCGAACCGGGGCAATCCGTGGATTACGGCAATATAAAGAACCAGTTGATTCAGTCCCTTGAATCAGCGCGTGTTTCTTATGTTTCAGACATGTTTTCAATCGATGTCGGCCTTTATTTCTGGATACTGTTGACGTGGGTGATCGTCTTCCTGTGCATCATTAAGGGCGTGGAGTCTGTAGGTAAAGTCGTAATGTTTACTGTCCCCGGGCCGTTGATTCTATTGGGAATTCTCATTATCCAGGGTCTGTCTTTGAAAGGTTCCGGCCAGGGAATCGATTTTTTCCTGTCTCCCAACTGGGAATTGCTGAAAAACCCCCGGGTCTGGCTGGCCGCATACGGGCAGATATTTTTCTCTTTGAGTCTCGGTTTCGGAATACTAATCGCTTATGCCAGCTATCAGTCGGAAGAATCAGAAGTTTCGAATAATGCTTTTATGACGAGTTTCTGTAATTGTGCGACAAGTTTTTACGCCAGTTTTGCGGTTTTCAGCGTTCTGGGATACATGGCCGTCGCTATGAATCAGACCGTGGGCGACGTAGTAAAAACCGGGCCGGGCCTGGTCTTCGTCACATACCCGACGGCCCTGGCTAAAATGGGAGATATGGGAAAACTCGTCGGCATCCTCTTTTTCTTCAGTCTCCTCCTTCTGGGTATCGACTCGGCTTTCTCCCTGGTCGAATCTATCGTCACAGGCTTGAGAGATGTTCTTAAAAAGGTTAACCGGCTTTACATCAATACCGCCGTATGCCTTGTGGGAGCGATTATAGGGATAGTTTTCAGCATGAAATCAGGTTTAATGTGGCTCGATATCGTCGATAACTGGATGAGTAATTACGGACTGGTTCTCGTCGGCGTTCTGGAATGCATCGCTGTCGGGTATTTCTTCCGAATTGAAGAGATCAGGGAATTCGTCAACCGGAAATCTGAAATTCATCTGGGCCCCTGGTGGGATGCTTTCATTAAAGTCGTTACGCCGATCATCCTGTTTTATTTGCTGGGAACACAGTTTTTAAAAGATATTACCGAGACATACGGCAATTACGATGCCGTATTGAAATACTCCGTCGCTTTCGCCGGCTGGGGTTACTTCATGCTCCTGCTCCTCATCGCCTTTATCCTCGGTAAAAACTGGCTGCCCCTGGTCTGGCTGCTCAGCGGAGTGGTCCTGTCAGGATTTTTTATGATATTCACCGGCAATCCGGCTGCTTCAAGCATGGGAGCGTTAGGCGCCGTGCTGCTTTTAGGCGGTTTCCTGACATGTTTGAGGATCGCTGTAAAAGCAAAAAAGGATAGTTAGTGACTGTCCATAAACTCGATTGTCGATTCAAAATTTAATGCTGGACAGTCACTGCGGTTTTTGATCCATAAACGAACGAATTTTTTTAAGACAAGGATGGTAAGGATTTGCAAGACAGGGGCGGCGCTTATACTTTGACTGAGCAAATCCGAAGACTGACGCAGTATTGGGAAAAATTCGCCGTTTATGGACAAAAACTAGTTAGTGTCTGTCCACAAACTCGAATCTCGATTCAAAATTTAATGCTGGACAGCCACTTGGGTTTTTGATCCATAAACGGGCGAATTTATCTTAAGGTAAGGAAGGCAGGGATTTGCGAAGTAGTGGGATTGCATATACGTTGAC
>CAZUFC010000174.1:0-14875 GCA_964619725.1 uncultured bacterium
TGAACCGTCAATCTTTTATTTTTTTAACCACGAATCTCACGAATCACACGAATCAAGAGAAAGGACACGACACAAATTAATTGTTTCGCGGTCAATCACTGCTTGGAAAACATTCATTAGCTGAATTCCTCGGTCATGTCCGCATTCTTATTCGTGAGATTCGGGCGATTCGTGGTTGCAGTTCAGACTTCCGGATGCATTCTTTTGGTAAAGTAAAAGATATCCCGGTGAATCCCGTAACCAAGTTTTCCGAATGCTTTCATTGATTCTTCGTTGTCCGCTTCAACGAGGGCGGCGAATATTTCTATGCCCTGGTCCTGCAATCTCTGTTCCAGTTCCTTGATCATTTTCGTCGCCAGTCCCCGCCTGCGATATTCGGGGTCGACCGCCACCCTGTTGATCCATCCTTTCCTGCTGTCGTGCGAACCGAATGCCGACCCAACCAGCTTGTTGTCGATTTCCGCAACCAGGTAAATCGCTACAGCGCTCCCCGTCTGACCGAATATCTGCTCCCGTCGATCTCTGCCTTTGGGCTTGTAAGGTAAATCAGCTCTGTTCCATAAATCGACCAGAGCATCATAATCAGCATCCCGGTATTTCCTTATGACGATTTTTTCTCCTGCACTCATAATCCACATCCGGTTCACTCGAATCTTATGCCGTGTTCCCTTAACCCGGCAAGCAAATCTTCCGTCTCCTGCTCCTCCGCATCGAATCTTATCGCTTTCATTCCGAATTCACTTGCTGCTTTGACGTTTGCACTCTTGTCGTCAATAAAAAGACACTCTTCCGGCCTTATATCGGGTATCGCCGATTTTATCCTTTTGAAAGCCCTTGCAAAAGCCTCCCTATCCGGTTTTTTCGCTCTAACGGCATAAGAACCTATCGCCAGAGACTTTTCAAACGCTTCATACATGTCGAAACGTTCCATTATTTCCTGAAACCATTCCGCAGCATGATTGGACAATATCGCCGTTCCGTACCCCGCTTCTTTCAATCTTGCCGCTGTTCGTCGAACTTCCGGATATATCTGCATTTTGCACCTTACCAGCTCCCTCAATTCCCGCACAGTCTCCTCCAATTCACCGGCATCTTTCACTTCTGCCCAGAACTCATCCTCCGTAAACTCAGGACTCACCTCTATATTGCTCCAGGCTTCATCTGCAGAATGTATTATTTTTTCTCTCTGCGCCTCAGGATACCTCTCTTCAGCCAAGGCCCGCAAACTCGGCCCCAAAATCGAATGCGCCAACACCCCGGCTACGTCGAAAATTACCATCCGTATACTCACTATTGTGCCCTTCCTCTTCCAATGAATCCGAAACCGATCAAGACATCTTTACCTCAAATGCGCCTCATCCTTTCTTCTCCATCTGAAAAAATAAGTCGACAGCTCGTGCAAAGCAATTGCTTTTCAATGACGATCTGATGAGAATTCGATTTATTCTATCAAAAAAAACTCGCCAGGATGACCGTATCTAGCCAGAATCTCTTGATGTTGCGCATAATCTTAACAAAGACTTTGAAATCCATGGGCTTGCAGATATAACAGTTTGCATGAAGCTCATAAGCCCGGTGGATGTCCTTGTCTGAATTCGAAGTCGATAACACGATAACCGGGATTTTTTTTAATTCCGGCATGCTCTTTATCTCAGCAAGCAGTTCCCGGCCGTCTTTCCGCGGGAGATTTAAATCCAGGAGGATCAGGTCAGGGCGGGGACTTTCCGCGTATTTACCCTTCTGCAGCAGAAAATCCAACGCTGCTTCACCATCTTCTGCAACATGCCAATTACACTTGTAATCATTGTCGCCCCAGGCCTCCTTCGTCAATTCAGCATCTGCCGGGTCATCTTCGACCATCAATATCTCAGCCTGACGTTTCATCTTTTCTGCTGACAAAAATACTACCTCCTCATCCTTATACCGGTAAACTGAAATAAAATTCCGATCCCTTGCCGGGTTCAGATTTTAACCAAATTCTGCCCTCATGTCCATATATAATCTTTCGGCAAAGCGCCAGGCCTATCCCCGATCCGTCATTACTTCCGCCTCGCTTTAACTGTTTAAAAATCCGGAATATATAATCGAAGTATTTCGCATCAATGCCTTTGCCGTTATCCTTAATTGTAAATACCTGCTCTTTGCCTATCTTTTCGCAGGAAATATGAATGTGCGGCGGTTCATCATTTTTGAATTTAACCGCATTTTCTATCAGTTCTCTGAAAACATGCCTGATTTGCGACGGTATCGCTTTAATATAGGGCAGAGGATCATAAGTGACAACGGCTTGATTGCTCTCTAAATGCAACTTCAATTCCCGTTCGACGTCCTTGATCAAATCCTCACAATTAGTCGTTACGAAATTAGTTTTTCGCGTTTGAATTTTTGAATAATCGCGCAATCCGCACATCAATTGACTTATCCTTTTACTGGCTTCCCTCATGTAATTCATGTAAGTCTTCATCGCCGCATCATCCGGAGCGACCAACCTCTCGTTCGCCAATTGCACGAAATTCGATATGCGACGAATCGGTTCCCGAAGTTCATGCGAGGCCAGATCAATGAATTGCACTAATTCACAATTCAACTGGTTTAACTCTTCCGCTTTTTGAATCAAATCCGCTTCATACTTTTTTCGCTCCGTTATGTCGATTACCTGGGCAATATGGCCGGAACTGAAAAGACTTTTCTTTACTTCCACGGTTTTCTCCGAACCATCTTTTCGATTCAGCCTGTATTCCGTAGTACCCTGATTTTTCCCTTTTAACGTTTTTTTGATCTTCGACAACGCCTTGTCCATGTAATGTTCATTATTTGAAAAAACCTGCCTGGCAACCTCCATCAGCGTCGAATATCCGTCAGTGTCGAACCCCAGCAAATCCTTGCAGGCTTTGTTTATGCTGACGATCTTACCCTGCTCGTCTGTGACTACTGTAGGTATCGGATTCTCGATAAGCGCTGCATTCAATAAATCCTGATATTCCTTCCGCCTGCTTATGTCGCGTATGATGCCTTCTATGCCTGCTATACGGCCGTTCTCATCACGGTAATAATGTGAATTCGTGCTGACCCATACCCCACTGCCGTCCTTATGCCTCAACCTGGCTTCAAAATCCTCTATTACTCCTCCGCCCTCCTCAATTCCTTGAAGAAAGCGCTGCCTTTCTTCAGGAATATAATAAAAATCGGAGACTTTTTTTCCTTTCATTTCATCAGGCTTAAAACCCAATAATTTTTCCACCGATGAGGATATATTGGTTAAAACGCCTTCTCTATCAGCCCGGTAAAAGGTGTCCTGCATATCGTTCAGCCTGTTTTCCAGATCAGCTTTCCTGGCCCTCAATGATTTCATCTCTTCGGACAAATCCGTTATCTCCGTCAATAAAAGTCCCAGGCCCGCATCCGCAGAAAACACCTTGACATGATACCGGCTCTTCATTTCGCCGATATTTACCGACGCCTGGACGGTCGCCGTTCTGCCCTTATTCAATGACTTACGGATGCCGCTGTTCCCGATTTTCTCGAAAAGTTCCGGCCATTCCTCAGAAAGCGACCTTCTCGCCGATTGCTCGCCTATTCCTAACGCTCGTTGCGCCGAAGCATTATACCTGATTATGTTCAGCTCATCATCAAGTAAAATCAGCGGCGTTTGCGCTTTATCCAAACAATTAAAAACCTGTTTGTTCCAGTTGGAAACCTTCATTTATTACTGCTGCTTGAAAATTTATGAACAAAAATTCTTTGAATTTAATAATTGTGATATTAATAATTTCTTGAGTAACGTCTGAATAATCTGAAGAACACCGGCGAATTCTCCTTTTTTATTTTACAAGAAAATTTAAAAATTGCAAGTATTACAAGGAATCATGTTTATCCTGCACCGCTGGGTGTATGCGGGACCGAGGATTCATCGCTGTTGACGTCCGGCGCCTGCCCGCCAATTGACATGCCGGTAAAAAGGACTTTGCTGACAGGCGCTGAATAAGCTCAGCCGGTATATATTCGTTACAACGATCGACAACGATCGGACCTGGGGCATATTCAGGGATGAGGATATAGCCTATCGTTCCATGCCGAATAAAAGACAACAAAAGTTGAAGAAGGGCCCGGCGACGACTTATACTGGAAGGAGGAAATCTGGACTGACGGAATCTTAGGGGCAAGCCGTAACCGGCTTGATCGAAAAAATAATTGACGCGGGCTGTCGGCGAAAAATCATGCGGGAAGAAATATGCGGGAGGTAAGTAAAAGATGAAAGTTTTGATTCTGGGACAGGGAGCCAGGGAGCATGCGCTTCAATGGGCTGTAAACAGGACTTCTGAAGCAGATCGATGTTTTTGTCTTCCGGGAAACGGAGGTACATCTGATAATGTAGATGGGGTTTCCATCAATGATTTCAAGGGAATTCTTCGATTCGTGAGGGAAAACAGGATCGATCTGACGGCGGTCGGACCGGAAGCGCCGCTGATAGACGGAATAGCGGATGAATTCCGGCGGGAAGGGCACAGCATATTCGGTCCCGGGCGGCGCGGCGCCATGCTGGAAGGAAGCAAAAGCTTTGCGAAACACTTTATGATGCGTCATGGCATCCCGACGGCCGGTTTTGAGGTATTCAACGATTTTTCTAAAGCGGCATCTTATTATGAAAGGCATGAGAATTTGGTGATAAAAGAGGATCAGCCGGCAGCGGGAAAAGGAGTTCATTTGCCCGATCAAAAAGAGGCGGGCATTACGCTTCTGCAGAGGTTGATCGACCGGGAAAACAAGACTGTTCTGCTTGAAGAGGAATTAAAGGGGTCCGAGTGCTCTGTGATATCTTTTACTGACGGCGGCACGATACGGCCGTTGACGGTTTCCAGGGATCACAAGCGAGCCTATGATGAAGATAAAGGACCTAATACGGGCGGAATGGGAGCTTATGCCCCTGTGCCGGACATTAATCCCGAATTATTTGCGCGCATCGAAAGAGACATCATACAGCCATTCATCAGGGGGCTTATCAGGGATCAAATTGACTACAAGGGGTTCATTTATTTCGGACTAATGCTGACGAAAGAGGGCCCCAGGGTACTCGAGTTCAACTGCCGCATGGGCGATCCCGAAGCACAGGTCATTCTGCCCTTGTTTAATGGCAATCTCGTTGAAACGATGGATGCCTGCATAAGGGGAGAATTAAACCGCATCAATTTCAGCGCTGAAAACAAATCCTGTCTTTGCGTCGTACTGGCTTCCGGCGGATACCCCGGGAATTACATGAAAGGATGTGAAATATCCGGCACGGACCAGGTGAAAGATGCGCTTGTGTTCCATGCAGGAACCCGCCGGCAGGACGGCTGCCTGGTTACTTCCGGCGGACGCGTCTTGAGCGTGACGGGCAAGGCTGAAAACATAATTTCTGCAGCCCGGAAAGCTTATAATGAAATCAGTAAAATCCATTTCCATAATTCATTTTACAGAACCGACATCGGCAAAATGAAAGAATAGTAATTCTCTACCGGTCGCCCCGCCGTGAGCGCCGAAGGGATATGCAAAAATGAAAACTGAAGCGGATAAAAAAAACAAAAATAAACTTAAAATCGTCATTTTTGCCTCCGGAAGCGGAACCAATCTGGAAGCCATTCTCACTGAATGGAAAACAGGGATACTCAAAAACAAAATCGAAGTCGCCGCGGTAATCAGCGACAATCCGGACGCTTACGCTCTCAAGCGTGCGGAAAATTTCGGAGTCCGCAGGACTGTCGTGGACAGAAAAAGATTCAGGTCTGTTCCTGGAAAGGAAAGACGTCGCGCTCATGAAAAAGAAATAGAGAGGCATCTGGACAGATTGCAGCCTGATCTGGTCGTTCTGGCGGGTTACATGAGAATACTAACCCCCGAATTCGTACGCAAATACTGGAAAAGAATCGTGAACATTCATCCGGCTGATACTGCGGCATACCAGGGACCGGACGGTTACGGATGGGCGGCGGAAAGAAAAAAAGAGATAACCCATACCAAAATTACGGTTCATTTCGTCGACGAAGGCGTCGATACAGGACCGGTCATCAGACAGGAGGAAGTCCCGGTTTATCCTGACGATACGGTTGATTCCTTGAAGATGAGAGGACTGAAGGTCGAACACGAATTATATCCGGAAGTTCTGAGAGATATAGCCGATGGGAGGATAAGTACAGGGCGTTGATCAGAACCGCAATGCAATCGGCCGTCAAAAAACATTTCTGCACCGGTTATTGTAACTTTGGGACTGATCAAACCGGGCTTACACTTTTTCATAAAATAATTGACTGAATGAAATTCCCATAAGAAAATGCTCCTGACCCAAAATTATCTCCTCGAAGAACTAACCGCTGTTTTTTCATCAAGGGCCGCTTTTCTCGGTATCGGGATCGAGTTCGCAAGCGGGATCGAAATCGGTATCGGTATAGAAATCGGGGTCGGAGTTGGGGTCGCAATCGAAATCGACACTAAATGAATAGATATTCTGTAGAATTGTAATCCCAAAAGACGCATTTTTGATCAATGCCGACTCTTTATTCTGCCTAGTTTGTTTTTTAAGAGCAATCCCACAATATAATTCAGCGTTTGCAAATTTTCGTCTCTTTTTGTATAAAAAGACTGGGAGGGCTGACGAAATGTTTCATTTTGAATTAAAGAATCATTCTGTCTTTACGTTTACGTTCAAGTTCGCCGTTATTTTTTTAATGTCTGTAGTGTTTGCGGGTCATGTTCAGGCACAAAGGAGCGGGATCATCATCAATGAATTCATGTATGATGCTCCTGGGGGCGATCCTGGAAACGAATGGATAGAAATAGTCAACACGGCCGGCGAAGCGATTGATATGACGGGATATGATTTACGTTGCGGCGAGGCTGGTTTTTATACATTTCCTGTTTTCACGCTTCAACCTGGAACGCGGGTAACGGTTCATATAGATTTGGAGGGGACAGACAGCGAGACGGATTTGTACACGGGATTCACTTCCCAGAATATGAGCAATTCTCATGATTCAGCGGTTCTTTTCAATTCAACCTCTCATACGACAGGGACGATCGTCGATTTCATTCAGTACGGCGAAGGGGGGCAATCGTGGGAGGGAACGGCGGTATCCGCGGGGATATGGACAGAAGGCGCGTATGTCGAAATAATTCCTTCCGGGAATACGCTGGGTTTATGTCCGGACGGATCGGACAATAATTCGGTGGAGGATTGGTATGAATTCGACGTTCCGACGATGGGCGGCCCAAACGATTGTCCGCAGGCGACACCGACAGCAGTTCCCAGTCCCACATCCGGTCCTGAGCCGACAGTAACGCCGGAAATTTCCGGAACGCCTGAACCAACGCCGACGCCGACTCAAACGTCGACATCCACCGGTACGCCGACGATGAGTTTCACTCCATCGCCCCCCACGCTGACGGCTCCACCGACCCTCAGTCCAACGGCAACCGAAACCTTCGTAACGACGCCGACTCCATCCGCAACCGCAGACGTATCGCCGACAAGTCCGCCCACTTCTCCTCCCACTCCGCCGACACAAACGCCAACGGGAAGCATTACTGCTACGCACACTCCCATCACGCCGTCGCCCACTTCGACATCAAATACGCCCTCTCCGACCCTCACGCCTGAAAACCCCACGGCCGTTCCGACCCCTACCGCGCTGAATTACGGTCCGGACATATGGGCGGCCGGATACGTCGGTTCCTATCTGGACGAATCAGCGGGCGGTTCTCTGTCCATAATGGCGGTAATCGCAGACCCGGACGGCGATCCCGTGAAAGGCGTTTCACTGTACTATGAAGGACAACCGGCCGGCGTTACGGAAGAATTCGATACTCAGGAAAGCCTGATCATATGGGAATACGGACCTCTTGATCTTCCCGCAGGTATACCCTACGGCGAATTTCTCCTGGAACTGGCCGCCTGGGATGAAAAAGGTGAAACAGGAACCCTCTGGCCTTATCTTAATTCCGGGAGTCCGGACATCTCTCCGCACTCAGCCCCCTGGTACGCCGGCGAATTCTCCTCAGGGAACCCGGAAAGCGATCCCATCATTCTTATGGCCGGTTACCGGGAGACCAGAATTGAAAACGGCGGCGGCCAGATGACGCTTATAGCCCTGGTTTCCGATCCCCAGGGCTTAAACGATGTAACGCTGGTCGAACTCTACGCCGGCGGCGCTCCCACAGGAATATTGCTTTACGATGACGGCGAAAGCGGCGACTTCGATGCCGGCGACGGCGTGTTCGGTTATGTCCTGGAATTGGAAGAAGGCGCCCTCGATGAAGGAATATACCTCCTGGAATTGGCAGTCCGGGACGCAGCAGGCCACCAAAGCGACCTCTGGCCCTACGTAACCATCCATAAAAGCGCTCCGCCCACACCCGCCTACAATACTCCCACTCCAACGCCCACTCAGCCCGATCAACCCCAAACCCCAACTCCCGTCAATACTTTCGTTCCTCCTACTCCCATTAACGAATGCATCCAGGCGGAACCGCGCTCGTTCGATTTCGGACTCGTCTGGATCAATGAATCAGGCCCCTCAGAAACCGTCTGCGTCATACAGAACAACTGCAACTACAACGTTCAACTTTCCGTCAACAACTCAAACCCCGACAACTTCCTCCTGGAACAACCCGCGGAATGCCTGGATCAATGCACCCTGCAACAAAATTCCGAACCTATGCCCATAATCATGAAATTCACCCCTAAATCCTGCAACCTGATCACCGGCGCCCTAGAATTGACCTTCTCAGCTCCCAATCAACCCCTCCACGAAATAACAATAAGCCTTTCCGGCACGGGCCGATGCCTGTAATGGGATGGATGGCTAATGCTGGACAGGGACAGCAGACCCGTTTTCGTTCACTCGCCTGGAAGGCAAAGTGTATACTCCGCAAAGGTTTGCGAGAGGCTCTGACCCCATCGCAGACGCTTATCAGGCGTGGCAGAGGAAGAAGTTGCTTATGCCTTTAATGGATTTGAACCCTCCTGCAATTTCATTCAAATCCAGGTCGCTGGATACTTCCATTTCCACTATGCCTTTTAACGTGTAGGCTCCGGTTCTTTCGTAGTTGGATTTTAAGATGCGGATTCCTTTTCTGCTTAAGTTATTATGAATATCGATCAAAGGCATGCCCTTGTCACGGGCTTTATATTTCATTATTACTTTTCTGTACTTGATGTTGTCTTTCCATTCAGCGTTCACGATATTCCGAAAATTCATAATCCGGTAAGGTTTTATGTTGGAGCATTCCACGCGGTGAACGGATAATCCTCTGTCCCGAAGGGACAACCCGACAATTTCGTCTCCGAATTTGGGCATGCAGCAGCCCGGGATTTGAATCGGCATGGGAAAGGGTATGTTTTTCAGTTTGAACTCATCCGAGGGCGGAAAGGTTTTCTGGACCTGGTTTTCCAGCATTTCAGCGAAGAATTCCATGGTCAGTTTATCTTCCTGATCCAAAATTTCATATCTTTCCCAGAATGCATCGGAAAAGATCGATTCCATGCTGGAGAAAGCTTTTTTGAAGTCTTCAAATTCCTGACAATTCATCAGGGGAATAAGCCTGGGGATAACATAAGCGTAATAAATCCTTCCGTAATGGTAATCTTTGAAGAACGCCTTCAGATCGTCATAGCCGCAGGATTTGGCTAACCTGAGCCATCGGGGATGATTGAAATCGCATCTTACCTTGAATTTTTTCAGGAACTTACGTAGATTTCCCTTCCCCATCTCATGCGCTATACCATCCTGACGTCTCAATTCCCGTTTAATGGCCACCTTGGAGCGCTCCGTCCGGATAAAGTTCAGCCAGTTGACCTGGGGCGAAAGGTTTTCATCAGAAATAATTTCAACCGTCATACCGCTTTTTAATTGTCGGCTCAGTTTATTTCTTACGCCGTCTATAAGTCCGTTTTCCGCCGTGTTTCCCAGTTCCGTATGAATGTGATACGCCAGGTCCAGAACCGTGCTTCCTTCCGGCAGTTTAATATGATCGCCCCTGGGCGTATAAACGTCGATTTCCTGGAACTGGACTTTCTTTGTGAGATCGAACAACTCGTCGCTTGATATATCATCAAAGGATTCGACGATTTCCTTAAGCCAGGTGAGGTCTCTTCCGCGTCCGTCGTTTAATGCGGCGATAAGACCCAATTCATCTTCCATCGCCATTTTTAACGTGCGGATCAATATTTGAACTTTTCTACCTTCGTGAATCACCACCGTATGAAAGGACCTGTAATTATTGATTTTAGGATTATGGATGAAGTCGCGCATCCTCAAGGGCAGATGATCGAACAAATTATGGATCACTCCCAGCGCCACGTAGCAATCATCGATTGTCTTAACGCATATTTCCAGATTGAAACTCTCAATTTTGTCGACTTCATCAAACCTCCGGTTCTCACGCTTCAATATCTTATAAGTCTCAAATATAGGTTTTGAGAAAAACCTTACTCTCGACCATATGCTGTGCCGTTTCAGCTCATCTTCGATTTTGCCCCGCATAGCCTCAAAATTCGACCAGTTCGTCCTGAGGCTCCTGGCCATTATACCCTGCAATTTCCGGAATTTGTTCGGATGTACATACTGAAAGGCCCAGTCTTCCATTTTACGGGCTATGACGAACAAACCCAGACGATCGGCCAGCGGAATGTAAAAAGAAGACGTTTCCCAGGCTATCCGGCGCTGCTTTTCCTCCCGAAAAACCGACAGCGATTGAATATTGTGATAACGGTCAAATATCTTGATCGGCAATATCTTTATGTCGCCCTTCATTGCATAGGACAAAATCTTTTTGATGGTTGCCGATTTTTCCTGCTTGAAAGTTTTCTTCGCTTCTTTTCCCAGTTTCGTCAACCCGTTAATAATTTCCCGGACATCCACGTTGAATTCCTTTTCAATAGTATCCAGGCTTATTCCAGCATCTTCAACCGTGTCATGAAGCAGTGCGCAAGCGATAGAAACAGCATCCATTTGATATGAAGCGCACGTTTTGGCCACTTCTATGGGGTGATGAATATAGGGCTTCCCATCCCGACGGAATTCTCCGCCATGAGCATCTAAAGCGAAATAAAAGGCTTTCGATATGAAATGTTCATTATTGGCGTTGCGGTCGTGAAAAATGGAATGTAATTCCTCAATTTCTCTCAACCTTAATTCCAGTTCATCATTTATCAAGGTTTTTTCGGTATTCAATTCCATCGTTCCACATCCCTCCCAAATAAAATTATAATTCCTGCGGGCATGCTATGCAAGCCCCCGAAAAATTTCATCATCCGGTTCCGACATCTGGTGTTCTATCCTTTCGATCGAGTCTCGGTAATGCTGCTTGAAAATCCGTTCGAGATTCTTTAGAATCCTTACTGAGCTTTATTTCTGAACTTTCTGAACCTGTGAATAGTTCCACTGGGCGAAGCCGGACAGGGAGGAGAACGTGGAAGAAATCGGAATAGGAATTGTATGGTATCTCATTTTTGTTTTTGCAGCGGTTTTTCATGAAGCGGCTCATTCCTGGGTTTCTCTGAAACTGGGAGACCCCACGGCGTACAAGGGCGGACAGGTCAGCCTGGACCCGCTGCCTCACATAAAAAGGTCCCCCTTCGGCATGGTCGTGATTCCCCTGATATGCGTTTTCACGATAGGATGGCCCATCGGATTCGCAAGTGCGCCCTACGACCCGCTGTGGGCTTCCAGACATCCCAGGAAGGCTGCCAAAATGGCCATAGCAGGACCCCTGTCTAATCTGTCGCTGATCATTCTCGCGGTCGTCCTCATCAGACTCGGTTTAACCGGCGGCTTTTTTGAAGCGCCCGATTCGATCAAATTCAGTCAAATAGTCGATTCCGGCGCAGGCAATCTGGGAGTCACCCTTTCGCTTCTTTTAAGCATGTTTTTCTCCATGAATCTGATCCTCTTTGTTCTTAATATCATCCCGCTGCCTCCTCTGGACGGGTTCAACGCCCTTCCCCTGTTTCTGAAGGATGAAACAGCGGTGCGTCTGAAGAATCTTATGACGAATTCGCTCTGGCAATTGCTGGGTTTACTTTTGGTATGGCATATATTCCCGGAAATTTTCAGTCCAATATGGCTGTTTGCCGTTAACCTTATTTTCCTGGGAATGCCGGTTCAATACGGCTGACCTTCTCTTCGACGGGTATGCCTTATTCCTGGAATGCGCGTGAGTTTCTCCCTTCAGCCTCAGCCGGAAGATTCGTCAATTTCGAGATAATCTATGGTCAGAGAGCTTTGGGCGTTATAGACAATCTGCAAGGAAAAAAGCCCTTTTTTCTGCGTCCCGAAAGTTACTTCAACAAGTTGAAAATCATGCTGATATTCTCTGTTCAAAGTGATTTCTCGGTTTATAAAGATAATTTTTCTGGAAGGATCACGAACGATTCTAAGTTCCAGGTCGGGTCCGGAGCTTATCTTGTCTTCTGCCGCAACTCTTATTTTGAGGAGATAATCCCCTTTTTCCAGATGAAAATAGGGAGTTTTCGACAGAACACCCTCATTATGAATACGTGTATCGGTCTTTCTGACGATGCCGTAGGAAGAGCGTTCATCCCTCTGATAAACTCCCGTATTATAGTAAGTTCGAGCGGCGTAGAATCTGTGGGGAAATGCCGGCGGCCTGTATTGCAGGCCGGCGAGAATCTGCATATCGCTCCACCGCCAAAGTCGCTCCGGGAAAGCATCGATAGGGGGATAGGAATTCCATTCCTGTGAAGCTGTGGAATAGACGCCTATTGCCTGAACCGCTATGGAAGCGATCATGAGGGCGCCCGGGAGTATGACCTTCAAGTTTATTTTTCTGTATTTTCGAAGAACAGGAACGGTTAAAAGGGTCAGGAAGCCCAGAATATCGCAATTCAGCCGCGGACCGTAGGAATGTCCTCCCCACCAGTGTGAAAACTTCGATATAACGGCAAGATGCAATATGACGGCAACACTGCACATGATGAAAAAACAGCTCCTTTTTCTGAAAGCCTCAATCATTCCGGCGACCGAGAAAAAAAACATGGGCGTGAAGACGAAGAGTCCTCTGTTAGGACTAAAAAGATTGCCCAACAGGGCTTTAGACCAGGAACCCGACCAGCGGTCCATATCGACGTTAAGCCTGTATCCGCCTAGGATGTGGTCAAAGTAATAAAGATTGAAACTGACGAAAAATGCTGCAGGCGCAACGGCCCCTGCCAGAAAAAGCAAAACGGCTTTCCCGCGTCGCGTTCTGAATAGCATGCAAATAAATATAACGGCAGCTCCGATAAGCGCAGTAGGCCGACACGCAAAGGCGGCTCCGGCAAATAATCCGCTGAAAAATATCGATCTGAGCTTAAGGTTGAGATCATCCGTTGATCTTAACAGAAAAAGAAGGGATGCATTAAGGCATAAAAGAACAGGTCCGTGCTGCCAGGGAGCCTGACTGCAGGAACTCCACGCGGAAGTTCCAAAGGCATAGAACATAGTAAGACTCAAAGTCCATTTCCAGGATAGAAAACGCCGCAGTATCAGGAAAAGCAGCACGGCCGACAATGCCGTTATGACTGAAGCCGTCGCCTTTCCCTGCCTGAGGAAATATTCCGGCTGCAGTCCTGCGCCGAACAGCCTGGCCGTCAGATGAACCGGTATTCCGAACAGCGCCGGAGCCGCCGGAAATACTGACAAAAAACGCCCCCTGATCTGATAGGCCCCACCAAATTTCATATGTCCCCGGAATTCGGACAAATCTGCGGTTCCGTCACGTAAAAGCGTCGCCGGCAGATATCGGGCGCCGAATGTATCAGGAGGTTCCGGCATCCATGCGCTGCTGAGATAAACCGACACAATCGCCGGCATCAAAAGAAACATAATGTCCCCAAAGCCCCATCTCCCCCGGGGTTTCAGCCATAAACGCAAGATGCTTAACGTTCCCAGCACCGTCAAAGGGATAATGTAACGGTGAAGACTGAAACTGATGAATACTGCATGAACTTCCAGCCCCTTAGCCAAATATGCTGAAAAGATCAGCAATCCCATCGCCGCTATCAAAACGTCAAGAAGTATTCTGAACTGTCGCTTCATCTCTCTCGCTCTTTCCCGAAAAGGAGCACATTATACATGCCCGACCCTCTCTTTCCAATCAGTTGAATTCACTCCTTAAATTCGGACAGGAAAAAATGCATTTTTCTCCTGTCCGAATTTAAGTTTCATCATAAAAGGATTGAAAATTCCCTTTTTTACTGATATTAAAGCTCCGGTTTTTTCGTCACCTTGAATCAGTCATCAAAGGAGCGGCACATTGGTCAAGGCAATCTATCCCGGCAGCTTCGATCCCATAACTAACGGACATCTGGACATCATCAAAAGGGCTGTCCGCATTTTCCGGAATCTGGTCGTCGCAGTCGTCAACAATCCGAATAAAAAAGCCCTTTTTACGGTCGAACAACGCGTTGAAATGATTGAAGCGGTTCTCCAGAATATGCCGACTGTGGAAGCTGATTCATTTCACGGCCTGCTTGTGGATTATGCCTCCAAACAAAAGGCGGACGTGATTCTCAGAGGCCTCAGGGCCGTTTCCGATTTTGAATATGAATTTCAAATGGCTATGGTCAACCGTATGCTTCATCCCGACCTGGAAATTATGTACCTCATGCCGGATAAAGAATATTTCTTCTTGAGTTCGCGGCTGGTCAAAGAAGTGGCTGCACTGGGCGGCGATATTACGGAAATGGTTCCTGATGTCGTCAGAAAAAAACTGCTCGAACGATTCAATAAAAAATAGTATGTTTGCCGGATAACTAGTTTTTGTCCATAAACGGCGAATTTCCCCCAATACTGCGTCAGGCTGCGGATTTACTCAATCAACGTATAACAAATACCCCTACCTC
>CAZUFC010000175.1:0-14791 GCA_964619725.1 uncultured bacterium
GAGACAGTTATGTAAAGCCTCGCGATGCGGCGCGAATTCTTCGTGAAAACGATTTATCGACGGCGATCAATCAATGCTCGGAACTGAAGGCTTTCGTAAATACCATCTTATCCATATCAGACGGACAGGTCATTCCATGAGAGGAGAGGCCAAAAAATATGACCAAGGATCAGGAAAAAATGAGTAAACCCGGCAACGTAACAGAACATCTCATCGACCTGATCGCTAAACAGGTCAACGATAACGGCCTGGTTGTCTGGTATGACCCGGATAGTGCGTATGGGTCTGCTTTGCCGGCGCTGAACCTGCCCGACACCGAGGTTATCCGCTATCAAGGCAGTTTTGTTCAGTTGCGCTGGGAAATAGACCAGAAGCATCTCATGGACGGTGAAGAGGCCCCCCGCATGGTGGTCTATGTGCCGATGGATCAGGATCGGACCCATCATGCCCTCATCGAGCTGGAAGCTGCGGGCGTCATCATGCAGCCCGGCCAGCAGCCTCCTGCACGCAACACCCGGCTGGCCGTTGTGGTGCGCAACGCTTTAAAAGGTATCCTGGGCGAGGATACCGCCGCCCACGTGCAGCGAAGGAATCAGAGCCCGCTGCAAATGTCTTTTCCTGCTTCTCCTATTCTACGTTTTTGAATCCGGTAATTTAGCAGCCCGTTTTTCAAGTCTCCACCGCTGTTTTGGCGGTTAAGGCCCATAAGGCCGGCCTTTGGGAGCCTTTTGCCCCTTGACCGGAGAAAAGGCTTATGTTAATGCTTCAGATAGGGAATCTTACTGGCCGAAAAGTGGGGAGAAATTATTTTCGGCTAACATCCGCAACCATCGCAGGCATCGGGCGGCGCTCTACTCCTCCGAGCCTGCCATTCTGGACGCGGTCCTGGCCGATGAGCGCGGCTGGCGGGATCTGTCTGTTCCCCCCATGGGCATGATTGTGTTCAGGCACGAGGTTCTCATGGAGTTCTTGAGTGAGTCTCTCGAGTTCATCGTCCAGGAAAAGATGGGAAGGCGCCATGACAGAGCATGCAATGAACCCCGATGAATCCCTGAAGGAGAACACTCGGGGAATGCTGATACTCTTCGTGTACGGAACTCTGAAGAGCGGGTTCTGGAACCATGACCGTTTCTGCCGAGGCGTTCTGGATATCCGGAAAGCCGAGGTCCGCGGCCGTCTTTATGAAATGCAATCGGGTATTCCCGTCCTGCAGGTTCCGGCCGAGGATGTCCTCGCCCACGGCACATCGGACCCTTTGGCCGACGTGACCACACAGGCGCGCCTTTCCGAACAATTGGCGTCCTACCCTGAACCGGCCCTGCAAAGCGCCGCAGCGGGCGGCTGGGGCCGCGTGTACGGGGAGCTTCTCACCTTCGACGATCCTGAGACCCGCCTGCCTGCCATTGACCGCCTGGAGTGTTTCCGTCCGGGCGGGGTCAGCCTCTACCGCAGGGTGTTGGTCCCTGTGATGATGGACAGCTCTTGCGAACTCGCCTGGGTCTATACAGGCGAGCGGGCCATTCGCATCGACGATCGGCTGCTCGCGTCCGGTTGTTGGTCGGAATAGGACCACTGTCGATCCAAAAAAACGTTTGACGATAACTGTAAACTACATCGCCAGTATGAGTTATTCTAGGCGAAAACCGTTTTGCGGGCAGAGAGGCGCTGCCGATGGATGAAAAACCGGGCGATGTCCTGACCATCGAAGAGCTGTCCGCCTATCTGAAAATTCCAAGGTCAACGCTCTACAAACTTGTGTGGGAAGGCAGGATTCCTTCCCAAAAAGTCGGGCATCATTGGCGTTTTCGAAGGGAAGCCATAGACCGATGGTTGGATGAAACGCGGGCGGAAGAACCGAAAACCGAGGTAGAAGAGTGATGGCGGAACCGCTTGCAGACCAGATCATACGGAAGGTCAAGCAAGCCGCTGAACTCTATCACTGGCTGACGCTGGTCGTTGCGCCCGCAGGTGCAGGCAAGAATACCGCACTGCAGGATGTGCGGGATAGCACCGGTGCGCCCCTGGTCAATGTCAACCTTGAGCTTTCCCGCCAGATGCTGGATTTGACGGAGCGCCGGCGGGTTCTGCAACTGCCGAGTCTTCTCCGGGAAATCGTCGGCAATGGCATCCAACTGGAGCCAGACACTGCTCACCAACCTCAAGGACCCGACCACCAAGGGCAACCTGGACCTGCTGAAGCCTGAACCAAAGAAGCTGGTGAACGGCTTTATCATAAAGCGGGAGCTTCACGATGATCTTGGCCAGGATTTCATCCACGCCCTGAGCGAAGCGCTTTTCGGGCTTCAAAAGGTGCCGGTCAAGACCGCTGACCTGCGAGCGGCCTTGCTCTCGGTCGGTTCGCCGGCGACACCGGCTGGGATGAAGAAACGATTCGAGGAATATCTGGATGAGCTCACCAAGGGCAAAGAGCCCGGCAAGGTGTGCATCTTACTGGAATAGGAACCACCAATGGATACAGATAAAAACGAACTGGAAAAGCTGAATTCGCTTTACAGCGATATTCGAACCGTATTGGAGGAAGCACGGAGCACGGCCTATCGAGCGGTGAATTTCGCGATGGTTCGCGCCTACTGGCAGATCGGCAGTCTGATCGTGGAGAGTGAGCAGAAAGGGCGCAAACGTGCCGAATACGGCAAGGCGGTCCTGAAGGAGCTTTAACAACGCCTTACGCGCGAATTTGGGAAAGGGTATTCGATCCAGTCCTTGCGCAACATGCGGCAGTTCTATATGACCTTCTCAAAACGCTCCGGGCTGCGGAGCGAGTTGACGTAGACGCATTACAAGATGCTCATGCGGGTGGAGAAACCCGACGCGAGGAAATGGTGCATGAACGAGGGGGCAGACCAGAATTGGTCCACCCGTCAACAGGACCGGCAAATATCGGTTCTCTACTACGAACGCCTTCTGGCCGGCAGCGAAAAGGGATCGGTAGAGCAGGAAGCCGGCGAAAAAATGTCCGCGTTGCTTGCGGAGCAATTCATTCGCGACCCATATGTGCTGGAGTTTCTTAACCTCCGGGATTATCCCGGACTTCGGGAGTCCAGTGTGGAGCAGGCGATCATCGACAAGCTCCAGCATTTCCTGCTTGAGCTCGGAAAGGGCTTCTCGTTTGTCGCCCGCCAGAAAGGGATGCGTTTCGAGGACGAGGATTTCTACGTCGATCTGGTTTTCTACAACTTCATTCTCAAGTGTTTTGTGCTGATCGATCTCAAGATCGGCAATCTCACGCATCAGGACATCGGCCAGATGGACGGCTATCTCCGCATGTTTGAAGACCAATACAAGGTCGAAGGCGACAATCCCACCATCGGCATCATACTCTGTTCCAAGAAGAACGAAGCCATCGCAAGGTATTCCGTGCTGAAGGAAAGCAAACAACTCTTCGCATCCAAATACATGCTGTATCTGCCCACCGAAGAAGAGCTGAGACGGGAATTGGAGAGAGAGCGAAAATTGATAGAGGAAACTCAATCTGAAAGAGGCAGCCAGTGACCAAGTTACTGCACAAGTCGGGAATGCCCATGGGCGAACTTGTTCAGTGGACAAGTGACCAAGTTCGGATTCCTGGTTTCGGGCTTTTGGTTTCTGGTTCCTGGTTGAGGAAGAAAGATGGCAAACATAGAGAAATTCGGCATTGATCAAAAAAGGGGACTGATTAAATAGGGGTTACAAATTGTGATCTCGACACTCAACCAGAACTATCGTGCTTAGCGGAGCGGCGCTCGTGCTCGTAATGGTAATCGATCGATTCAAATGATAGCCCTGCTTTGCTTTCAAACGACTGTACAGATCAGACCTATGGTTCGATTAAGATTACTGCTGCACTGAGCACGAGTGCGGAGGATTCTAAATGAGAAATTGTAAACCTAACATGGCCATTTCTGATCAGCGTCAAATGAAGGGACTGATCAAACCACGGTTACACTTCTTCCATAACTTTCGACAGTTTGTTTCAGTAATCGGGATCGGGGTCGGTATCGGGATCGGTATCGCAATCGCAATCGGCATCGTGATCGGTATCGCTATCGAAACGAAATGATGAAATATTCTTTCGAATTATAACCTTAAAAGCCGCTTTTTTGATCAATGCCAATTTTTTTGATTGATGGCTGGATTTTCGTCAAACATTTCACTATTTTTTATCGGTCAATGTCAGGATATGTGAACGTGGAGAGCAGAAGTTCACATTTCCCGGCATTGTACTATAATCTATTGAATTAAAATGATTTTTTTGTAATGTTGCTTGGCCTTAAGGTTTGGGCGTTTGATCAATGCCCAATTTCATTTCGTTCATTCTGTCGGTTATTGACCGAGTGCGCTTAAATAAATTTCAATTTTTTTATAAAAGTTTTTAATGGAGTAGTTATTCAGAATTTCGTTCTGTTTTTTCAGTAATTTCATTTTCAGAATTGCGTCTTCACAGATGATGTGAGCCAGTTCTGCTGCGGCGAAGGGATCATGCTTGCTGTTGATCAGGACTCCGGCGCCTTTCAGCGTATCCGGGACGGCGCTGGCGTTATATGCTATTATGGGGACTTGAAAATGCATGGCTTCGAGCAGGGGGACGCAGAATCCTTCGTGTTCGCTCATTCCCAGGAAGATATGAGCCATTCTGTAATATGTCGCCAGTTCGTCTGTTTCCACGTGATTTGTGAAGTATACGTCGCCGAGCTTCAGTTTTTCCATTAATTTATGGAGTTGCACGTAGTATTTGAAGAATCCTGAGAATCGTCCCACTATAAAGAGCCGGCATCGTTCTCTTACGAATTTTTTGTAGAAGGCGTAGATTTTTAATATATCTTCATGGCATTTGTTGGGGGAGACGCGTCCGACGAAGATGAAATTTGTGAAATCGTCGCGGAACATTTCTTTAATGACGGGTCTGTCCGGCAGGTCGTAACGTGAAAAGTCAACGGCAATGGGGAGGACGCCTGTGGTATTGAAGCCCAGGGTTTCGAGTTCCTGTCTGTTGTATTCTGAGTCTCCGAGGGCCAGGTCGCAGCATCCGGCCAGTCGGGCCAGTTGGCAGCGTCCGGCTACGGCTATTCGGCACAGTTCTTTGTCGTGGTCCAGGAACCATTCTGCGGGGGTTATGTTGTGATATATCAGTATTTTTTTGCCTTTGGAATTCTGGAAAATATCTGTGAGGGGCGAAGGTAGTGCGAAGTGAAGAATATTAACGGCGTCCGGGGCATCCCAGTCGCGAAAGCGGCGGTGTGATTGAGCGTAACGGGAGACTTCGGGATCGGGATCGATGCAGAATATGTTGGAATCGTAACCCGCTGATTCTGCGTAACTGTTAATGGATAGTATTTCATCGCCTATGGCGTCTCCGTAATGGAATGCCGGGACAAGTTGATTGATTTTCTTCGCAGTCATGGCTTGTTATACCAGGGAGCGATCAAGCGTATCCCGGAGCATAGTCAGATAGTCCATGTTTTTGTAATGTTTCAGGCGTTTGCGCTGTCCCTCTATGAGTCGATGACGCAACTTTTCATCCGTCAGCAATTCATGACACAGGAACGCTGTTTCCACGGGTTGTTTTGTGTTGAGCAACACCCCGGCTCCGTCCAGCGTTTCAGGTACGGCTGCTGCGTTGTAGGCTGCCACGGGAATATCAAAATGCATCGCCTCCAGTAACGGCACGCAGAAACCTTCATGCTCGCTCATGCACAAAAACAAGTCCGCCTCCCTGTAGTAGGCGATCAGCTCATCCTGGTCCACCAGTCCGGTAAAACAGACATTGGATACCCTCATTCGCCTGATCAGGTCCTCCAGGGCATGATAGTATTTTTGACAGCAGAGGTATTCGCCTACGAAAAAGAGACGGCTGCGAATGTCTATCAATTTCTGGTAGGCTGCGAAGACGCGGATTATATCTTCATGTTTTTTATTCGGCGTGATTCGACCCACGAACAGAAACGTGGTCAGGTCAGGCTGCTTTATAATACGGGAAACCAGTTTATTCGGCGGAGCATCAAGATGATCGAAATGCACCAGTATGGGAAAGGTTTCCGTGCGGCCGAATCCCATCTTTTCCAGGATGCGGCGATTATATTCCGAATCTCCCCATCCGGCATCGGCCCTTTCCGCAAGACTTTTCAATTCCTGTTCGCCTTCAACCGCCAGTTCCCATAATTCACGATTAATCCCTACGAACCATTCATAAGGCGTGATGTTATGGAATATGATCAGAACCCGATCGGGTATTTCCATGAGAAATTCTGAAATTTCCGAACCCACGGAAAAATGATATATCAGAAGATTATCCGGCGAGCTGTATTCCTTGTATTTCTTGTAATGATGGGCAGAGTCCAGGAGTTTAGGATGAATAATGCCTGCGAATATTTCGGAGCGGCATCCCAGGGCATTAAGCATGCTTTTCAGACGCAGAACGTCGTCTCCGATTGCATCGCCGTAGCTGAAGTTCGGCAGAATCTGGTGAATGTTTTTCGGCAGGTCCATGTTAATGCTCCGGAAAGAGTTTCTGAGGCTGTTCAGGCCATCGTCCGCTTTCAAGCCCTTTGACTATTGATTCTGCGGCATTCTTGACGGGAATGAGCATGCAATTCGCTGCATTTTTCAGACTCTGATTAGCGCCGTAATGGGGATCGCTGGAATTCCAGTCGATGACTATCAGTTTTCTTGATTCTCTCTGGGCGTGCCTGGCCGTAATCATTGTCCCGCTGCTTTGTTTTCCTTCGACTATTACGGTGTATTCCGCCATGCCGCTGATGATGCGGTCTCTCTGCGCATACTTTGTTTTCGACGGTCTTGTTCCCGGGGGATATTCAGAGATGACGGCGCCGTTAAACCGGATAATGTCCCTGTAGATATGATCGTTTTTTTCCGGATCGGCCCGGTCGACGCCTCGGGCCAGCACGGCGACGGTTATGCCGCCTTTATCCAGAACGCCCTGGTGTGCGGCTGCATCAATGCCCAGGGCTAATCCGGAAACGACAGAATAGCCGGCTTCGGCCAGAGCGCTTCCTATCCGGTAAGCCGTTTCGCGTCCTTTTTCCGAGCAATCCCTGGAGCCGGACATGGCTATAAACGGTTTTTCCGGGACCGACAACGCTCCTCTGGCATAAAGCACAAAAGGCGGCCGTTTTATTTCCTTCAGCAAGGCAGGGTATTCCTCATCCGAAGGAGTCGTCACATTAAAGTTTTCATCGACCAGGTAATTGATAAGCTGCTGGAAACCGTTCAGTTTTTTCAGGTCAAAATTACGTATTTTTCTGACTGCGCCGGGCAACAGGCCCTGATCGATCAGTTCCTGTTCCTGAGCCGCAATGATGTCGGGAAAATCCCCGAAAGTATCCAGCAGCTCGAAAATTTTTTTCACGCTGATGTTGTGAATTTTGTTGAACGCCATCCAGAAGACTTTATGGTCGAAATCATTCATGTCGGTCATCACGTCCGCTGCGCTCCTTCAACTGATTCAGGAAATCATTCATGGTTTTTTCTATTTCCGCCCATTTGTAATTACGGTTGAAATACTCATTACCCTGCCGCCCCAGCCTTTTTCTCAAGTCAGGATTCTCCGCCAGCAGCTTCAATGATTCGGCGAAATCGGCATATCCCCTGTAAAACAATCCGCCGTTGCTTCTTATGCACTGCCCTTTCAATACCCGACAACGGGCATCAGCCAGAACGGGTTTACTCAAAGACCACGCTTCAAGCGTAATAACGGAGAGACTCTCATACCGCGAAGGCATAACCAGGAGGTCGCATTCCGATAAGGCGCCGAATTTTTCCTGTTCGTTGAGGAAACCGAGATGAATAATGCGGGGATGGCCGGGAATATCGATAACGTTTCTGCCTACCAGGACCAGTGTGGCATCCATACCCGTTTCCTGGAGGAACCTTTGAAAAAAGGAAAACAATCTGTCGCATCCCTTGTTCTTGTCTATTCTTCCTACATAAAGCAGAAGCGGGCCTTTTACATCATAATTTTTCCTGATGTTCAGCGGGGTTATGCCGGACGGCGCTTCGACTCCGCTGCCGATAACCACCGAAGGAACGGAAGCGTTGTCGAAAGCGTCGACGATCAGTTCTTTTTCTTCCGGGGTAAGGTATACTATTCCTGCGGGCAGGGAAAAAAATTCGCGGAATATCTTCATCTGAACAGCGGCATCTTCTTCAGCGGTGGGAATGAGTATCGACTTTTGTGGGACCTTCTGCAGCCCGAAGTATGTTTGATAGTAGCGATAACAATAGAAAACGAAAAAATCGTATTTGCGGCTGTTTTTAACGATATGTCTGATAAGTTTCGGGCAGTAAGGACCGTTGGCTTTTATCCATTCCCGTTCTTCCTCCAGGGTATGAGCGTCATAGAAGACCAGATCGGACAGTGAGGAGAACCGGCGGATGTTGCGCGTCCTGCGCACTTTGAAGCGTTTGACTTTTATGCCGTTAACGACGTCCCAGCCGGGACGGTAATGATTCTTCCAATAGATGTAATCCAATGCGCATGTGGCGAAAACTTCGACTTTATGATGCGATGCCAGCCGCTCCGCCAGCCACCTGCAATGCAGTTCCGCTCCTCCGTTAACTTCCAGGCCGTATCTCTGTATGACGAAAGCGATATTCATGGTTAATCGTCAAGTCTGCTTTTCAAGGAAAATTCAGCGATTATGTTCATGATGTGAGGGAGATATTGCGGCATCGCAGTCTTTCCCTTTCGTCGGTCAGTTGCTTTGAACGACGAGCTGCAGCAATCGTTCGTATTTATCCATGATTACATTCCAGGAATAGTTTTTCAGGAAATATTCCCTGCCGGCTTCGCCCATGCGGTCGGCCAGTTCCTTGTTGTTCAAAAGCAGACTGAGCGTTTCCTCGAATTCTTCATAGGTTCGATAGTATAAACCGCCGGAGCTTCTGACGACCTGGCCGCGCAACACTTCACAATTTCCGTTGACCAGCACGGGGCGTCCCGTCATCCAGGCTTCCAGCAGAACCATGGAAAGACTTTCATACCGCGACGGCATCACCAGCAGTTCGGATGCGGCTACGGCCCCCATCTTTTCCTCTTCCGTTACGACGCCCAGTGGAATGATGCTGACCTGCTCCTGGACATCAAGCTTGTTTTTGCCGATCAGCGCCAGGTTAAGACTCCGGCCCCGCTCGGAAATAAAACGATTGAAGTAATCGATCAGTTCCAGACATCCCTTTTCTCTTTCAATACGACCGACGTAACAGATATAGGGACCCAAAAGGTCGAGTTTTTTCCTGATGTGGGCCCCGGAAATTCTGGAAGGCTCTTCAATACCCACTCCAACCACATCTCCCTGCACCTTATCGTTTTCCGTTATTCGATTTATCATATCCCGCTCTTCAATCGAATTGTAGACTATTGCCCGGGGCAAATGGAAAAAATCCTTAAAAAGCCTTAAGTAGATCGCCCGGTCATGTTCCGCTGTCGGCACAAGCAGGCTTTTATGCGGCGCGGTCTGCAAGCCGTAATAGGTCGTCCAGTAGCGATAACAGAAAAATATCAGCGCATCGTATTTTTCATGGTTCTTCTGCAGGTATTCGATCAGTCCGGGAGTATAAGGCCCGTGCATTTCCATCCACAGTTTTTCCTCAAAGTCCGTATGCCTTTGGAAGCACACCTTGTTGGACAATTCCTGGAATTCATCCTCATTCCGTCTCTTTTCCACCGTGAAACGCCGCACCGGTATGCCGTTTACGTTGTCCTGTCCGGGTTTATACTCATTTTCCCAGTTCAAATACTCAAGCGCCGTCGTGGTGATGACTTCCACCTCATGCCGTTTCGATAAATGTTCCGCTACCCAACGGCAGTGAAGTTCAGCTCCGCCTACCACTTCTTTTCCGTATCTTTGAACGATGAACGCTACTTGCATGACAGCACGAATCCGGCAGTTCCTCTTAATATTACAGCTTCATTGCTTTTTCGGCTCTTCGGGGGATTCATCCTCCCGCTCTTTAAACTGCACCATTTTTTCCAGCGTTTTTTCCCGTCTCTGCAGCATATCCTTTTCCCGTTCCAGCAGGTCGATCCGGTTTTTCAGCGTGGTCGTCCGAATCTGCAGCCGGGTCATTTCCCGTATCGTATTGTGCAGCAAATGAACGAAATATTGATTCAGTTGCGCCTGCCTGGAAACGGGCTGATCAGTGTAAAGACGCACCAGCGGACGCACCAGCTTTTTCGCCAGAACGATCAGTCTGCCTTTGATGCCTTTGCGATGAGTCTTAATGCGGTAATCCGTCGAAATGTTCCAGGCATGACTCGGCGACAGCAGTTTATTCAAAAGTTGAGCGTCAATTTCCGCTTCGTCGGCGAAAGTCTCCAGCTTCAGCCTGGACATCTCCTCCACTTCTTCATCAGTGTAGATGCCCTGCTCCCTTTTGCGCTGGATGTTCTCCCGAATTTTCTTCATTATATCAACGACGTTGATCTCATCGTCGTTTATGGTGAACAAGTCCATAGAATCCTTAACCTCCGGAAAAAAGACAAGGCTGCTCCCATCCTATTATTAATCCTTCGTCAGTTCAATCGAAAAATGGGCGTCGATCAAAAATGCGTTTTGATCAGTCCCGAAAAATGGGCGTCGATCAAATGCAGGCTTCCAGAGACGTCAAAGGAGACCGGAGTCATTCGATTCCTCATTCAGGTTCTGCAGGTATTCAAGTCTTCTGCGCGCTTTCATCAGCAGTTCGTCCGAAGCGACATTTTCAATTATTCTATTGTATTCTCCCACCGCTTTCTGATGCCGGCCTACGGCTTCGAGTTGCCGCCCCAGCCTGTAAGCTGCGGTCCCCAATTCATTCAACCGGGCTTTAACGTCTGGAATGAATTCGTCGTCGGGCCATTTTTGCATGTAATCTTTGCCCTCTTCCATGGAATCGAAGCTTTTCACAAGCTCAGGCAGCTTTTCATCTACCAGACTTCTTAAGTCTTCATCCTCCGCCTCCTCCATAATCAACCGGCATACGGAAGGGTCGGTCAGTTTCGGGGCCATCATGGACAGCCTTTCCAAACTTTTTTGTCGCCAGGGATTCTCTTTTTCCTTATGCGGGCATTTCAGGAACATCTCCGCAGCCTCGGAGTTCTGTTCCTTCAGTCTATAGCTTTCGCCCAGCTTGTAATATACTTCATAACGATGTTCGCTTTCCGGGAAATTATCCAGAAAACGTTCCAATATTTCCGTATCGAGAGCGCCCTCCTCAATGCTTTTAATATAACCGTCAAGCAAGACAGCCTTTTCGTTTTTAAGCTGTGTCATCTGTTTCTGCAATTTGTCCAATTCTTCGGCGCTTTCTTCCTGTTCTTCGATAGTTTCCAGCACGGATGCATATTCTTCTATTATTTTTCCATAATTACGCAGGAATGGACTTTTCTTTTGTATAATATGCAATTGATGATCGAAGAACCTGACATGAGCTGCCGGCGCGAAAGGGGAACCGGGAGCGAGATTCAGTGCAGATTTAAGTAGGAAGAGTGATTGCGGCGTTTCCCGGTTGTTTTTCCTGTATTTTTCTGAAAGGAAAAGAAGCCATTGCTGCAGTTGATGGATACGTTTTTCGGATAATTGCTGAATATTGACTTTTGGGGCGGCTTTTAGACGCGCTTCAGCGCTGATCAGGCGTTCTTTAAAATAGGGATGGGTACGCCAGTAACTCATTCCGGGCGCTTCATGAATCCTGTCGTGCAGCTTCTGCAAAAGACCGACGCCGGCTTCGGGGCTGTATCCCGCGGAGACAGCCAGGTCGAAACCCATGTCGTCGGCTTCTTTTTCGTATTCACGGCTGAAACCTCTCTGCAGCAGGTCCTGAAGAATCTGACCGAAGGCCATGGTACCCATAAAGGCGGCTGATTTGCCCTCCAGTCCCTGTTGCGGACGATTCAACGGAACGGCGGGATCGCCCACGCGATGCCCCGAATCATCACTCATACCCAGCAATATGCCCACAAGCAGAGCCTGGTGCAGGGCCGTCAGCAGTCCCGCTTTCCGGTTCATTTTAACGCTGTGCTTGTATATCACATGGGCCATTTCATGACCCAGAAGATGCGCCATTTCATCGTCCGTAAGTCCTATTTTAAGCATCCCTCTGGTCACGAAGATCATGCCGCCCGGTAAAGCGAATGCATTAGGCTCCTGCATTCCCGCAATATTAAAAATAAACGGAAATTCATAATCGCATGCTGAAACCAGGCTGTTTCCAATATTTATGATCTTCTCCAATTCTTCACGGTCGACTTCGCCTTCGTAAGCCTGCATAACTGCGACGGAAACTTCCAGCGACTCGTCGAACATCCCCGGTAATGAAGGATAATCGTCTTTCGCATCCGTTTTCGCATAAACGGCGGCCGCTGCAGAAAGCATCAGAAAAAATATTATCGCTTTTTGCATCGCTTGCTTTATCATTTTTTCGGACCGACTCCTTTCACAAGAGAGTTCCGGTGTCATTTATATCATACTTTGTCTTTTTAGACGATGTAAATGGGACCTCACCCCCCGGCCCCCTCTCCATGAATGGCGAGGGGGAGTAAGATTGGGTTATTTTTTAGCGGGTTAGGGGATTTCAATCAGTCAAATATTTTATTAAAAAGCGTCACCCCTTTATGATCAATGTCACTTTTTGTCGGGTTATTGAATAGCGGACATAAAATGCGTAGGATAATTTTTCCGGGAGTCTTTTTTATCGTTGAAAGACTGATAGGAATGATTTCTCTTCACTTTGCCTTAACTTTATTTGAAATGGAGATTCCGTAATGCGAAAAGATGCTTTGATACTCACAAGCGGGGGACTCGATTCGACTACCTGCCTGGCTATGGCTGCGGACGAAGGTTACAAGCTTTATTCTTTGACTTTCGATTACGGGCAGCGACATCGCATAGAACTGGAAAAAACCCGGTTGATTGCTGAATATTTTGACGTTCAGAAGCATCTGGTTATAAAATTCGATATGAGGCTGATCGGCGGCTCTGTATTGACCGGTCCGGGAACGGTTCCGGTCTGCGAAAAGGAAGATGACAGTCATGACGAAATTCCCTCGACATATGTACCGGCCAGGAACCTTATTTTCCTCTCTTTTGGATTGGCCTGGGCTGAAACGCTGAATATTCAGGATATTTTTATCGGAGTGAATGCTGTCGATTACAGCGGTTATCCCGACTGCAGACCGGAATTCGTCTCATCTTTTGAAAAAACGGCTAACTTGGCGCTGAAAGATGCGGTCGAGAACAGAATAAAAATCAGAATCCATACGCCGCTGATGTATATGAGTAAAGCGGAAATAATCAAAACCGGTACGGCATTAGGCGTCGATTACGGCATGACGCATTCCTGCTACGATCCTTCCGAAAAGGGTAAATCTTGCGGCGTGTGCGACAGTTGCCGGTTGCGGCTGAAGGGTTTTCGCGATGCCGGGATGACTGATCCTGTTGAATATGTGGAAAAGGTATGATCTTATGGTGTAAACTAAAACGGGATATAGCCGTAAAAGGAAGGAATCCGCCGTGCTTGGAAATTGGTCAGAAAGAGAAGTAAAACTCATCGTTGAGGATTACTTCTCCATGCTGATTCAAGAAATCCAGGGCCATCCTTATAATAAATCGGCCCATCGCAGAATATTACGGAAAAAGTTGAATAGCAGGTCGGAAAGTTCAATTGAAAGAAAGCATCAGAATATAAGCGCAGTTTTGATAGAAATGGGAATTCCTTACATTTCCGGATACAAGCCGTTAAAAAATTATCAGCGTTACCGCCTGCCGCCGGCAATATTAGATTTTATCAGTGAAAATCCTGAAGTCGACGAAGCGCTTGCCAGTGATGCAGAAAAAGCATCAACGCCATTGAATATAGAAGATATCCTGTCAATTCTTTCTAACCCGCCGGAAAAAAGAGAATTTCCCGGAATTCAGCTACGTGATGAAAGGGTTGGTTATGGAGTCAGAAATATCGATTATATTGCGATTGAAGCAGCCAACCAGAAACTTGGGTTTTTAGGTGAAAAGTTTGTTTTAGAGTTTGAACGGGCAAGGCTGATGAACTGCGGCAAGAGCGCCCTGGCTGATAAAATTGAGCAGGTTTCAGTAACGAAGGGGGATTCCGCGGGTTATGATATTCATTCGTATGAGGTAAACGGAGTCGATCGATTCATTGAAGTGAAAACCACGAAATACGGCAAACAGACGCCTTTCTTCTTGACCGTCAATGAACTTAACTTTTCCAGGAAAAAACGGCAATCATACCGTCTGTATCGAGTTTTCGAATTTCGCCGCAATCCTCATTTATTTATGAAGCCAGGAGCGCTGGATGATAATTTTCAAATTGCGCCCGTGCAATATATGGCAAGATTATAACATTTTTGGATGGTTCTGATACCGTGAATGTATCTGCCGATGGAAGATACATCCGTTTTCGACGGATAGTTTACTTATGGATTTTGTTCAAGCTGAATGAAATGCGGCAGGATGCAGCGTCTGCATTCAGAAAAACAATTTTTATTATATCCCAATACAAATCAAAGAAGTAAAAGTAGAAGCGGCATCCTGCCGTTTTCCCGGAGCGCTTTCAATAACCGATAACGAAAATATGATTCCGCATTTCTCAATGAATGAATCCATCCCTTTTTCAGCTTTTTATGCTCATTTCCAGCCGCTGCGACCCAAACTAATCAGAGCGGCAACCGGCAGAATAAGAAGTTACGGATAATCGTCAATTTGAGCTATTGATTGAGGTAAACGCTTTTCATTTCTGTTCAACCCTTTCAGGGTTCTAAAATTCATCCATTCGACCC
>CAZUFC010000176.1:0-14625 GCA_964619725.1 uncultured bacterium
AGCTTTTTATTTTGTGTTCTTACCTGGGGTTGCGCTCGCAAGCTCGCTTAACCCCTGGCTTTCACATAACGCGCCTCCGGCGCTTAAGAGGATCGTCACGGATTGATATTATCGTCCAATTAACAAATTTTAGTAGGAAGCATGACCCTCCGGCGCTTGAGAGGATAATCGCTCATTGATGTTGCCGTCCGCATAATAAATTTGAGGAGGTCATATGACCTTCCGGGGCTGAAGAGGATCATTGCTCATTGATATGCCGCATCCTGGGATTTTCAAAAATTCATTATTTCGATGAAATTTTATGCAGGTCAAAAATTTTTTAGAATCATTTCCGCCGGCAGGACTTAATCCAGATACTCAGCCCCCTCTTTCCTTTGTTTTCGGCCTCTACCGCATATTTCATAAATATTCTTGCAGAAAATCGGGACTGATCAAGCCGGAAATTCTTTCAAAACTTTTGACAATTTGTGTCGACATCGCAATCGGTATCGGGGTCGGGATCGGTATCGGGGTCGGGGTCGGGGTCGGGATCGGGATCGGGATCGAAACAAAATGACGGGCGGTTCTTTCGAATTGTCACCTCAAAAAGAAGATTTTTGATCAATGGCGAATTTATTATATCTAAAGTCCATTTGCATATTGCATACTGCTTGAATTATAAATTAAAAATACCGTTATTCGATCAATGCCCTGAACTTTGTTTCGCCGCTATTGGGTGGGTTTTCAGAGAGGTATCGGGATGCGGTGGGCGGTTTATGGCTTTTTTATTCATTAATTCGGGTTTGCGGGGCCGCATAATTGGGGTTGGTTTTTGAAAGCGCTTCGGAAAGCGGCAGGATGCCGCTTCTACTTTACTTCGTTCTTTTCTTTCGGATTACCTGGATTGCGCGTATTGTTGCTGCAAAATTCAACTATTCAGATAATACTGGCTGGAGTTTACTTTGTTTTCATCCGCTAATACAATATTTATTGCTTTCGATGATCTCTTCGAAGGGCGGGAAATGATTGATGATTCGTTTTTCACATAAATTTAACAACTCGGCTCTTTTCCGTTTCATTGGTTTTTATCAAATTTCCATGTCGTCTGCGCTTTCTTGCATACTCTTTATTTTATTTTTTTCCATGAAACCGGTTTACGGTTCTCAAACGGAAACCGAATCGGCGGCGGGTGAGGCTTTGAGTTTTGCCTATTACCTTTTTCTTGAAGGTGAATATTACCGGAGCATAACGGAATGTCTTCGCTGCAGTTATCTGTCGGAGAAGTCGGGCAGCTTAGATTTAACGGCAAGCTCCCTATATTTGGAGGCTTGCTGTTATTACAGGGGCGGACTTTGGCGGCGTAGTTATAAAAAGTCGGCCGCATTGAAAGGAAAAGGGGTTGATGAATTAAACTGTTGCGCCGGCGTTCTGCAGGGATTCTCACTCATCAGAATCGGTGATAATACCGGTGCTTTGTCCATGTTCCAGGATTATTTAGAACAAAAGCGATGTCCACGTTTCAAAAACCGCATCAATTTTGAACTGGGATGGCTGTTTCTTAATGAAGGCAGAATGGAGAAGGCACAAAAGAGCTTCGGGAAAATAGAATCCGGGAGCCTTCTTGCCGACAGCGCCGCCGGACTGACCGCGGAATTGAAATCAGCCGGCTCTCTTCCCCGCAAGTCTCCCGGAATAGCGGGACTGTCCGCCGCCCTTCTGCCTGGTGCAGGACATGTCTACGCCGGCCGCATCAGGGACGGCATCACCGCTTTCCTGTTGAACGGATTGTTCATATGGACCGCTGTTGAGGCTTTCGACAACGATCAGGTCGCTCTGGGAGCCGTTTTATCCGCTTTTGAAGCAGGTTGGTATGCCGGAAACATCTACAGCGCGGTTTCAGCCGCCAAAAGAAAAAATGAACGTAAAACGGACGAATTCATTGACAAAATGAAAAACCGTTACTATACGCCGGAAGAATTGGATGATTTATATTTTTCCTTTTACTTCATCGATGAATGCTTGCCGGATGAGGCGGCAGAAATAATCGAAACCGGAGTAAAATGATTATTTGTCCTAAGAATTCAGGAATAGGAATAGACGTCAAAAACGCCCGTTTTGAAAGCATTAATATCGATCACAATCCCTTTTGCCGACGGCGACGGTTTTTCAGATTCATCACGACTTTTTTGAATTCATGCTTGACTCATTTGAGGGCAAAAGCGCGGAACCGTATTATGCTCGCGGCGGTCATGATTACTCTGAGCATCGCCGGTTACATGCATGCGGAGGATGAACCTTTAAAAAAAGGCAACCGGATGAACGGCCCACAAGCCTTTTTAGAGGCGTCAGCAACAGACAAAATTCAATCGCGTCGTTACGACGAGGGGGGATATATCGACGACTGTTTCGGGTTTTTTATTGATTTTCATCAAAATTACATCAGCGCTGCAGACGGCGACCGCTGCATGATGGAACCCTCCTGTTCGATATACTGTCGACGGGCATTAAATGAATATGGAGCGGTCCGGGGTTCGCTCCTTTCAATGGACAGGCTGATTCGATGCAACGGCACGCTCGATCCGGAGTTGCCGTGGGTCCTTATCGACGGGAGAATAAAAAATTACGATCCGGTTTCCGGGTTCTAACCGCATTTTTCATACAGAACCTATCACGAGCGTTCATATCCGGGCGCGCAGGCGTAAATTGCCGCCTCCGAACCGCACTTCTGTCATGTTGTAGGAAACGCCCATCAGTATATCAAGGTTTTTATGGAAACACTTTGAATACTCCAGAAACACTTTGCTGTGCAATTCATCTTCTCTCGGTTCAAGCGTGCGGGATTCACCCGGATTCATGGTCTGCGTACCGCCGATCATGCCTGCTTTCCACTGCCCCATACGGGAAGAAGATTTAGCGACCGCTATTTTCATGATTTCGTCATGCCTGCGGAACGCAAACGGTATGGGAACCGAACTTAACCCCTTGTGTTTTTTATCTGTGCTTCGGCCGCTGATCCTGACTCCGCCTATTTCCGAAGACAGAACGATGGCATTTGAAAAAGAATACCGCCATCCGAGCATCATTTTCATGCTGCGGAACCGATCCTTTAAATATTCGTTATTGCCTTTGAAGGATAATTCATCGCAGTAATTTCTTCCGCTTAGTTTTATATTCCATTCGTTTGCGTTACGTTTCATGACGAGCAGGAGGCGGCCGTCGGCATTACCGTGTCTCTGAACGGAGTTTTCACTTTCGAGAATCCATTTTTTGTCGAAGTTCAAATCGCCCATCAGAATCAATCCATTCAAACGCCAGATGCCGTTGAAGCGTATCTGGAAAGGGTGTTGCCTGTAACGGTCTTTAGATTGCGTTTTTGAATTAAACCAGATTGCGGGCCAGATGAAGCGAGCGTCGATTTTTTTATCTTTTCCTTTATCGACGGCCATCATTAATCCTGCGACATTGAATTCTTTTTTGGATTCAGCCATGCCTGTAATTCCGGCCGACAGAGGCCCGAAAGTTAACCCCAGGTCAGCCAGGTGAAGCTTGCGGTCCCATAGAAAAGAGCCCTTCTGTTCGTATCTGTAACCGAAAAACAATGGACTGCCGGTGTCGACGCGGAATTTAGCGGTCAGATCGAAACGAAACCTGTCGGAAGTAATGCTTCCTGCACCGGCCATAAGTCCTGAATCCCAGTTAAGCCATTGCCTTTCCCAGTCCAGGTCGAATCCGTAATTTTCTTCATGCAGGAATATCATCGTCTGATAGAGCGTATTTCTTATTTCCAGAGCCTGTGCAGAAGCGCTCACCAGGATGCCGGCGGAAAATGCTGCAAACAAGAATATCCTCAAGCTGTTTCGAGTCTTCATTATCCTGCTTTTGCGTTTAGGCATCAGTCCTGAAACAGGATTTGACGAGTAACTTTTTCCTGATGCTGCCTTTTATTTTTTTCCTACCGGAATGATGTAGACCGGTTCTTCTTCCCTGGTCATATTCATCACTTTTTTAACGTTAAGGTCCCGGAAGGCTCCGCTGACGCATAATCCGATATCCATAGAAATCCCCTGAAGATAGATATTTTGAGCGGAATGCCCTGCATCCATCCAGACGTAACGTTCTCTTCCCCTGTCGCCGTATTTGCGTGTGGTCCGTTCGAATACGGCGGAGTAAACAATGACCGCCGGGGCTTCTTTTATCATGGACTGCCCCAGCGCCGCACCGGCCAGCTCTTTTCTCTTGTCACCCTCCATCGTCTTCTCCAGCTTATGATTGCGCGAATCATATCTGTATATGCCGGGACTCAGGTCTGTCACGTTGCCCGCCACTACATATATTTCGAGAGGATAGAGCGCGCCGGCTGAAGGCGCTGTCCTGAAACCTCCCCTGAGAAAATCAGGTCCGCCTGGAACTTGCTTCGTGATTCCGTAAGCGGCCCAGAGCAATTGAGAAATCTCATGCAACGTCAGCGGCTCATCTTTATAGGAACGGACCGAGCGCCGCTCAAGCAAAGCCTCCTCAATCGACGTGTCGCTCGCGTATGAAGGGTCCGGCAAATCTATCGTTTCAGACGGATTATGATTGTCCGGAAAGCTGTTTTCTATCTCTTTCATGGCCTCCTCCTGTCTGGCGATTACTGTTTTCCATTCTTCGCTCCCATGCAATGATTTAAGGTCCGGGTCCTCCTTCATCCATTCCAGGTTCAAAAAACCGCTCTCCACAGCCTTGTTCAAATTATCGATCGCCTTCTCCTTATTGCCGCTTAACGCCCACGAACAGGCTGCATTGTAATGATGCATCGCAGTCGGTTCACCAACCTTAAACGCCTTCTCACTCAATTCCGCAGATTCCTCGTATTTTCCCTCTTCGTAAAGCTCTTCCGCTTGCTCCATGAGCTTTTCAAAATCATCAGCATCGGCGCTTCCCGATATGAGAACCGCTATGAGGATTATTATGGAAATTTTTAAAAATTTCATCTTCGCCTCCCGTCTGTTGGTTCCTGATAAATGTTTCAAATGTCCGGCTTTTTGTCAAGATATTCAGGACGCGCGGCAGCAATGGGAAATTTGACATTTATTTTCTTAACCTTATAACGAAAGAAGGAATGAGTTCCGGGAATGAATTTTTCCGGTATCCCACCGACATTCCAGGGTTGACTGAATTCTGATTTCGTGAGAACAAGCCTCAGAAGCGGCATTAAAGGGCTGCAATGAAAATTTTAATTGTCGAAGACGACAGGATGACTCGTCGAATTCTGCAAAAGCATCTGGGGGACCTCGGACATGAGGTTCTGACGGCGACGAACGGCGCGGAAGGATGGAAAATCTTCCAGGAAAGCGAAGCTTCTCTGGTGATAACTGATTGGATCATGCCGGAGATGAATGGCCTGCAATTGATCAGCAAAATAAGGGAAATAAATGAATTTCCCTATACTTACATAATTCTGTTGACGGCCAAAGATAAGAAGAATGAAATTGTCGAAGGCATATCGAACGGAGCGGACGATTATATCATCAAACCTTTCGTTAAAAGCGAGCTGGTGGTTAGAGTCAGAGCGGGACAGAGAATCGTCGAATTACAGGAAAAACTCGTGAACGTCAATTGCGAACTGGAGAGAATGGCGAAAACGGACCCTTTGACCGGGTTGAGCAACCGAAGGGACATGCTCGACAGAATAGATACGGAACACATTGATGAACTGGAAACAGATATTCCCTATGCTTTTATCATGGTTGACCTCGATCATTTCAAGAAGATCAACGACAATTTCGGACACGAAGCCGGCGATTATGTTCTGAAAGAGACTGCGGCGAGGCTTCAGAGCATATTTCGAGGAACAGACATTATTGCCAGGATAGGAGGAGAGGAATTTCTGGTTATCGTGAGGAACGTTAAATTCGAGCAGGCTGAGATTCTAGCCGAGAGAGTGAGACGCAAGATAGGCGATGAAGCCTATGAATTGAACGAGGGACAGGATGTTTTCATAACCTGCAGCGTGGGGGCTTACTGGACTGTTCCTGACGGCGATTGGAATACCGAAGACTTTATTAAGACTGCGGACAAAGCTATGTACATTTCCAAAAAAGAAGGAAGAAACAGAGTTACGTTATTCAATGAAAATTGTATTTCAAAGTTTGACGAAGATTCAAAAATAAAATGGATCAATAAATTCCCTCTCGCCGGATAGCTTAAATCGATTGCAGGCGTTGAACAAAGATACCTGATCAGCGCCGGAATTTTCCTAGAAACAAAATGCATTCTCTTGTTCTTTTTGTCGCTTTGGTCTTTTTGGTCCCTTGATAATAAAGGATAAAGGACAAAGGGACCTAAGGGACATAAAGGACCTAAGGGACCTAAAGGACAGAAGGGACGCGTGGAATATTAAATCATTCGTATAAGCAAAAACGGAAATAATCAAACCTGGGTTACACTTTTTCATTGAGGGCCGTTTGTTTCGGGGTCAGGGTCGGTATCGGTATCAGAGTCGCAATCGGTATCGAAATCGAAACAAATGATGGGATATTCTGTAGAATCGTAAACTCAAAAGACGTATTTTTGATCAATGCTGAATTATTTTGTTGCGATACCGATGCCGATCCCGAAACAGACAGCTCTCGATAAAAAAACAGGGGATTTCATAACCAGTTTTTGTCCATAAACGGCGAATTTCCCCCAATGCTGCGTCAGGCTAACGATTTGCTCAGTCAACATATAATAAATACGCCTTCTTCGCAAATCCTTGCCTTCCTAACCTTAAGAAAAATTCGCCCGTTTATGGATCAAAAACCCAAGTGGCTGTCCAGCATCAAATTTTGAATCGAGATTCGAGTTTGTGGACAGACACTAACCAGTGAATTTCCTACATACTGCGATTTCATTTTCACACTTGCGGCGGGTACAGTTTTCTGACTAACACACCTGAACTATTGAAAAAAAACGACTACAACAAAACGACGTAAACGGAACAAAAATTGCTTCCTCGTTTTAGTTCGGGGTCGTTCTGAAGCCAGAACCCTTTGGTATGAAAATAAAATTCTGAACTTCGGTGTTGATTCGTTCGGTTCAGGAATGATTCAAGTCTGTTTCGGTCTTTGCGATTGGAGAGAAAATTCGGAACGGCCAAAACAACGGAAATGGAAGGGGAGGAAAAAATGTTGTTTTATCGTTGTTTTTTAATCCTTTTTGCCGTTCTGACGGTATCGGCATCATCGGCCGGCGGGATGGTCATCACGGGGCTTTCCGTATACGAAGCATCGCCGGACGATCAGGTTGAAATTCAGGGATATAATTTTGGGGACAGCGGCGGATATGTCGTATTGACGGGTTTACGGGTCCCGGCGATTTACTGGTCGGATGAGTTGATACGTTTTGAGGTCCCTGAGTCCGGCGCCGGGGGTTGGGTATACGTCCGGCGGGGCGAGGCAACGTCAAACCGGATGGATTTCAGTGTGGTGCGGGAATTGCCGGATGATCAGTTTTTTCCTTACGGGTTTGAATTGGGCGATTGGGGACTGGCCGGGGCGGCTTTTCTGGTCGAGACTGACGGAGAGTATTTATATGGTCTGACGGGATTTGAAAGGCTGGCGACATATCGGATAACGGAGGAGGGCGCTTACGAGCAGTTGAGTCGTCTTTATCTACCGCAGAGAGTCGGGGACTTGAGATTGCATGACGGGTATCTGTATATCCCGGGTGATCACGGGCTTTATATATACCGTTGCAGCGATCTTCAATCGGAAGATGCTGCACCTGTCGCCGTTTTGGCGGGCGGTTCCTACCTGTCGGCGGATATAAGAACGAAGGAAGAGCCTGTGGCCGGGACCCTGGCGGCCTTGTGCGAATACAAGCCGAGGAAAGGATCGACGGAGCTGCGGGTCCATCTTTTTCGTTTTGCATCGGAAGAATTGGAAGAAGTGGGAATTTTCACCAGCGAAACATCATCGACGACCGAACGAAGGCATGCTGCGGCCATAGACCCTTTGAACCCGAAGGTTTATGTATCGGGATACGGATCGCTGTTCGGCGAGGACAAGTATATTCTTGAAATAGATTTTTCCGATCCTGAAAGTCCGGTCGTCAACCACCGTGAGGAGACGGGGAAGCTTCTAGCATTCGACATGGATACGATAGAGGACCGTTTGTGGACAGGGGTATGCGGCAACGGAACGGTATTTTTTCGCGCCTACGGACTCCTGTCCGGCGAAGAACATCTGGAACTTGAAGAAGAGGTGACGGGGATTTTCGGGTTCGGACGGACTACCAGGGTCAAAGTAATCGATGAACATACGACGGTGGGCTGCGCCTGGTGCGGTGCGCGGCCGGACGTGATGGCGATGAAAACGTTCGACAACGGTCCTTCGTTTCAGACTCAGACGAATTCGGTAGACTGGGCTTTCGACGTTTCTGGCTTTTCCGCAGACCCGGAATCCGTTGAAGGTAAAATCGTCGTAGCGGATGAATGGGCCGGATTTCTTACCTATGATTACCGTTATGATCCTGAACAGGGGTATGTGATGGAGCATGAACAGGACTGCCGGTGGGTCCCGGCCGGCGCAATGACCGAAGGAATGCACATCAACGGCGACAGGCTTTACATTGCGGACAGGGGCGCCGGAGCCTGGAGCGCTGACCGG
Source organism: uncultured bacterium (assembly GCA_964619725.1). Lineage (GTDB taxonomy): Bacteria > CSSED10-310 > CAZUFC01 > CAZUFC01 > CAZUFC01 > CAZUFC01. The sequence goes on from CAZUFC010000176.1 coordinate 8,610, forward strand.
TTCGATCTTTCCAACGAGCAGGAGTGGCGATGGACGGAATGGGACTGGAACGATGAGAATCCCCAGCCTTATCCCGTCAGCGCTCTATGCACCAGGCACGATCCTGTCCAGGGAACCCTGATAGCCGCGCTGGCGCACGAGAAAGCCATGGCCTGGGGACATAAAATCTACGGCATTCTTTACCGGGAAACTGCCGAATCCATCGTCCAGTTAGCCATATCAGAAGAAATAGACCCGCCGGGACTTTGGAGCTCCGGCATCAGCGCAGTTTGGCCGGAAACCGATCTTATTTTTATGACGACAGGAACGGACGGCGTTCGAGCCTATGTCGCCGACCCCGGTCCCGAAGAACCTGCCATCTCGCTGCACGCCGACTGTCCGGCATCCGGGACGGGTTTCGGGACCGACTACTTCAGCGGCGCCAATATGACCAACTGCATGAAATACTATGGATCCGGCGAAGAGCATAAGCTGATCATCGGCACGAAACCGAATCTGTTCGTCGCAGACCCGACCCTCTATGTTTTCAACGTATCCTATCCCGAAGGCATACCGGACCGTGATTTTCCCGACAGAAAAATCGAATTCACCATGGAATATGCGCTGGAGTGCACAGGCTATAAAACAGTCAACCAACTGGACGTTACGCCGTCAGGACTCATTGCCGTCGCTACTTCGCAGGGATTAGCCCTGTTCCACATCTCCTGGATTCCGGTCCTCAACAATATGCCCCAGCAACAGGCCTGGGAGCTCATCTCCGTCCCCAATGATGCTTTTCAACCCTGGAGACATCAATCCTGGAACAAAGCAATCAATGAAGCCGCATTCGCTGATGATGCCGACCTGTATTGCGTCAAATCACCGTACGGCGTATGGAAATTGCTTGTCGAAATTGACTGGCAGAATTATACGCATGAATGTTCTGCAGAAGCTTTTTACCCCGGAGTCCAATGCGGTATGGACTACAATAATTTTCTGCACGGATGGACCGTTCCGGAACTCCATACCCTGCACCATCCATACTGCCTGCAATCAAACGGCGACGGCTCGGTCTACGTATCTGGATGGAGCGGCAAAGTCTATAAACTCAATGACGAATCCCATCAAAACCAGGTCCCCAGCCTCGACCGCGCAGGATTTATTATACTGTTGTGTCTCTTCTCTTTCAGGCTTCTTGTTTATAGCAATTTCAGGGACTGATCAAACAGTGGTTACGATTCTTTCAACACATTTGACTGATTGCAAGAAAAAAAGAAAGCGCTGAAGTCAATGATCCCAAAATGGGTCTTTTGAGGTTACAGTTCTTCCGTATATCCATTCATTAAATATAATCATTCTCATTATGCTCTTCTCTTTTCGAGTGAATTCGCGTGATTTCGCGGATAGAAATTCTTAGTAAATGCTTTAATCATTTGCAGATGCCGGAGTGGATTTTTTTGATCCGCGTAACTTCACGAATTCTCGTGAAAAACTGCTTATTTTGAGCGATACTCTTTATCGCTCAGCCTCAAAAGGGTGCGGCGTTTCGACGCCGGTGCTGCGTTCGGCTATCAACAGCAGTATGCCTTTCTGAATCCACAGGGCTGCCTCGTCCTCCTTTATTTCATTTTTTATCACGCATTTACCGGGTTCGAGGCGTTCGTAGTCTATTTCATTGAGAAAACCTATTCCGCGCAGGCCTTCGACAGAATCGGCGTATGGGATGAGGGTAACGACGCGGCCGACGTCGCCGTGGATGGTGCAGCGATCTTTGGATGTGACGGCGACTATGGTGTATCTGGAGTTGACAAGCGCTGCTTTTCCTGGGTATTTCGCCAGAACGGCGGCGTATTTCGGTTCCGTCGCGCAACCTTTCTCCCCGAAATCTGTCTCCGCTAAAATGGCTACATTGCCGGCGCCTAATTCAAAAGCCGTATTCACCGCAAATTCTATCCTGGATGCTCCCTCAGTCTCCGAATAAGGCAGAACAACCGTTTTGGCGTTTATTTGAGGCTCTTCGACCCCCTCACCGCAATGATCGCTCAATACGAGATGAGGATCAACCTGCAACCGGGAACAACAGGTTCTGCCTTCTTCTGTGGCGATGATCAGATCGCTGTCTCTGAGCATTTTGAAGCTTAATTTGTCGTCTTTGTCTTTTATATCGTCGACGATTGTCGCCCGCATATGAACCTCCGAAGGAAAAGGTCCTTCTTTAAGGGAAACAGGCATAATTCATGCCGGCGAGTAAAATTATATCAAATTCGCCAACTCATTGACAGATAATTCTTTTATTTTGGTAAAAAAAAACCTGCCGGGAAGCAGTACGGTATATTGTTCCCTGAGGAGAGAATAAGCGGTGCAAATTGTTCCGTATTCTGCGTGTAGGGGCCTGGGCGCAGAGGTACAATTTTCTGTATCAGTTTTTCCGGCCGTATTTAATCAGGAGAGAAGCGGCGATGCAAGCGGCCAGGAGCGAGCCGAGGGTTGAGGAAGCTGGTATGTGCGGCGGAGTGGGAACGTGTGTGCGAGTGGGAGTAAAGGGTAAAGTAGGAGTAGCGGAGGAAGTGGGTGAGAGAGAGGGCGTATGCGTCGGTGAGAGTGTCGGGGATTGTGATGGAGTAAGGGAGGGTGAGAGAGTCGGTGATAGCGTATGTGAGGGCGAGGAGGTCGGAGAGAATGTAGGCGAATTGGTAGGGGAGAATGTTGGAGAAGGTGTAGGTGCGCAGAGTCTGATGGGGTCGAACTGATCGAGATTTGCTGTTTTGCCGAGGTATCCGTGGTGTTGATTGAGGCTGTGATCGATTATTTCCTGCCCTGCATTCCGGTTGAAGCGCCACATGCTGATAACGCCGGCATCGGGGACGACTTCGCCTGCAGTGAAGAGGCCGGCGATTTCAGTCGGAGAGAGTGCGTGTTCATAGAGCACGACGTTATCGATATAGCCTTGGAACCAGTCCTGATATTGATTTCCTTGATTTGTCCGAACACCGACGGTAAAAATATGTCCTGGTATAGTATCGGGCGGCGGGCAGCCTGTTGCGCTGTCGACGGGAGCGCCGTCGATGTAGAGTTGGAGATTGCCGTCAGCATCTCTTGAGGCGGCGAGGAAGACCCAGGCATCCGTGGAGACTGTTCCGCCCTGCAAGCGATAATCGTCGTCATTGGGGGCTTCGTACCAGAAGTAAGCCTGTCCGTTCTGTATGGCGAGGAGGTAATTCATTTTATCGGTATCGAAGGATTCTCCGTGAGCGGCGACGGCCCTGACGCCTGAAGTATCCGTAGGATAGGCCCAGGCTGTGAGGGTGAACGTTTCCAGTCCGAAGTCTTGGTTTTCCGGAATTATTCCGCAATGAGAACCCTGTAAATGAAGGTAACAGTGGAAAGGGGGCGTTGAACCGGGTTCAGGGGTAGGGGCGGGTGAACCGGAAGGAACCGGGGTCGGCGTAACGGGGCATCGGCGAAAAGCATCGAAAGCATCAGGCAAGTCCGTTTTTCCGAGGAACCCGTCATTACCTCTGTCGCTTTCGTCAATAATGGTTTGTCCTTCAGTTTGATTAAACCGCCACATACCCATGGTCGAGGAACCAGGTTCGATTTCGCCTTCGGCGCACAGAGCGCCGATTTCAGCGGGCGACAGCGCCCGGTCGTAGATAGCGACAGCGTCGATATAGCCCTGGAACCAGTCCTGATAGACGTCCGGTTCGTTGGTTCGAACGCCTATAGTCAGGTTGTGCCAGGGAATGGTTTGCGGCGGGGGTTGCCCTTGGGATGAGTCAACGGGATACCCGTTCAAATATAGCGCAGTGTCGCCGTCCTCATTTCTTGTCGCTGCGATGAAATACCATTGATATGGTTCGACGGCGCCGCCCTGCAGGACGTAATCCGCGTCATTGGATATTTCATACCAGAAGTAAGCCTCTCCTTCTTCAATCCCCAGGAAATAGTTGAATTTATCGGTATCGAAGGATTCGCCGTGAGCCAGGACGGCTTTGGAACCGGTTACGTCGACGGGATAGAACCAGGCGGCCAGAGTAAAAACTTCGAGTGCGAAGTCCGTGCTTGCCGGGACGGTGCATCCGGTTTGACCCAGGAATTGAAGCCAGCAGTCGAACGGCGGGTCGGCGGGTTCCACCGGAGTAAAAGTAGGTCCGGGAGTCGGCGTATGTGTCGGAGGCGGCGTATCAGTCGGCGTGGGCGTATCATTCAGGATCACTTTGGATGAATACGCCGTTGAATTCTGAGAAGAAAAAACGATGAATTCTCCTATCCCGCCGACATTTTGTTTCGTGCTTTGCGCATCGCTGCCGGCGATGAAGAGGTCATGTTCCGGACCGAAATTAATATTGTCGATATCCGTCCAGCGATATTTGCTGCCGTTGTTCCTGTAGATCGCGAACAACTTGCCGCCGGCCTCGTCCAGCACGCAAACCGGCCGCGAACCTGAATAAGAAACCGGATGCAACGGACTCCACACTCCGGCGGCCGTGCGTTGGTAAAACCCTATCACGATTCGTCCCGGAGTATCGAAACTGGTTTTGACGACTGCGTACATATCGCCCGAAGAATCTACCGCCAGGTTGATATGATCGTCCGATTCGTTTATTTCAGTCGTGGGGTCTTCCTGCGCCGACCACACTTCGGGAGGATCGGCATCGTTATGCATGCGGAACCCGAACTCATCCCTGCCCTGGTCCGACCACATGACGCCTATTTTTTCATCAGGAAAGGCGATAACAGCGCAGATTTCGTCTATGCCTATGCCGGTCTGTAGCTGAATCGGCGAAGACCAGGATGAATAAGGATAATCGCTGTATCGGACTTCTATGGCATTAGTCGTATCATAAGCTGTCCACAAACGGTCCAGGGAATCCATAGCCAGGCATCCGTATTCATCCCCCAGCGTTACGGGAGAAGACGCCGGACGTTCCGACCACAACTGGTAAGTTCCGGGACTGCCGGACGCATATTCGACTGAAACCAGCTCCGAGGAAGCCCCGTCAAATAGCAGAATATGCGTCACATTACCGTCGGGCAAACAGTCGGATTTGGGAAAAGGCGTTGAAGATAATTGAAGGACAGGGGTCCAGGCATCGCCGTCCAGGCGCAATGCATGACTGCCCCCAGGCAACGGCATCACGCACCACCAGGCTCCCTCATGATGCCAGCATTTAGATTGCGGTTTTCCGCCCGTAGTCATACCGGAAGCCAGTTGAACCGGCGTCAATACCTCCAGCGCACGAACCGTTGACCCCGGCGATAAAAAAAACAATATCAAAAAATGTATGATGAAAAAGGCTTTAATCCTCCCCCTACGTGCTTCAGACTCATCCATTTTTTCCTCCTTTTCCCCCAATAAAGGAACTGTAAAAATTCATCTTTCACAATATAAGTTATAAGGATTAAAGAAATATTGTCAAAACAGGAGAAAAAAGGAACTTATCAGTCTAAACCGTTTTACTACGGATGCTCCTGAATCATATTGCAGATTCGACAATACCTGTATCCACAAAAGCTGTTGAAACCTTATTAACGGGGGTTTCCTGAAAAAAGACTATTTTCAGAAACTTTTCGACAGGGGAGTTTTTCAGCACGCGAACTACAATATCTTGCAATTCATCATTAAGACCGCTTAAATCGTTTAGAGGAAAACTGCGAGGTCCATATTCTGTTTTCTCCGTTAAGATCGAAAAATGGAGGAAGGTCAAGCTGACCGCTTTCCCTGTTCTCCGGTTAACCCGTAAAATGATATCGTCTGTCAATTCGACGCCTGTGGCCTTAACATTTTCATCGAAATTCCCATCCAATATGTCTCCTTCCGGATAGTACTTCAAACGTATTATCTCACCTTCCGCAGTTTTTATTTCCTTCTCCCTGATATTCAAATTCATCAAATTTCACCTTTCTGAAACAATGTATTTTGCCCATCCAGTGACTACGAAATTATTTTCGATATAACGACCTTCATCGTCCAATGCCGTTTTGAAAAGAACCAAAAATGCCGGGTTCGAGGGTACCCTCGAACCCGGCATTCTGT
>CAZUFC010000177.1:0-14411 GCA_964619725.1 uncultured bacterium
CGCAGCCTGACGCAGTATTGGGGAAAATTCGCCGTTTATGGACAAAAACGAGTTATTTAATACGCTGATTTTTTTTGCGGGTAAAAATATTAACCTTTATCCGATCAGATGTTTGAATTCTGATTTTATTTCTTCAGATGCCCGATAGCGTTTCGTTCCATTTCCTCTTTTTCATCAGGATCGATTAGAGTTTGGGGGAGCGCAGTCCAGTCAAGGCTTTCACCGTCGTGGCTGACAGGCTGGGCCTGGGCGTTTAGATTCGTTTCGTTGAAAGCTACGCCGTCCATTTTTTCATTGAAATCTGCAGCCGCTATGCTGCCCGGTAATTGAGGTCGTACTTCGTACCCTTTTCGCCGGGCTACGGCTATCCAGGAGAATAGGGTGTCTGTTTTTGCATCTCCGATTTCCGAAACAGTGAATCCTGAATTGTTCTGCTGATTAATATAGAGCGAGGCCGGACCGAGGGGCGTTACAGTTATGGTGAAAGGAATGTCGGGAGAGGCAATTTTGAGAAATTCGGAAGCGAATTCGATGTTTGCAGCGCCTTTATTGAGTTTACCGCGACCATGGCAAATGACGTCTACGTCTGTGGCGGAGAGGCTGTAGCAGGCCGTAGGTTTATCCTCTGATTTTTGTATGGCAGCGATAACGCCGGAAGTGTATGAGTCGCCATCCGCGTAAGTTGCGAAATCTTTTCCCTGAGCGTACAGTCCCATTTCTTCGCCTTTGATCCAACCGCCCAGGAGGTCTCCATATGCTCCGAGACCTATTCCGGATTTTTGTCCGTCTTTTCCTGAACCTGAGCCTGTAGAGGTGAAGTATCCGCCGTACCAGTTTCCTGCGGAATTTTTATAGCCGAGAGAACCCCAATAAGAACCATTGTAATGTCCGCCCATAGTCCCGCCTGTTCTGGTATAATCTCCCCATGTGTGACCGGCGACGCCGAAAGCATAGAGATTTCCGTAAAGCGCAAAACCTCTGACGCCGGAACGAACGCCGTAACGATCATAACTTGCTCCATCTGCCGAACCGCCCCTGTATCCATAAACTGTGCCGTACTGTTCAGGTCCGCCGTAACCATAAACCGCGGCTGTACAGGAATACCCGGAGGAATATATACCGTATCCGGTAGTAGCGGAGTTATACGCGTAAACTGCAGTAGAAGCTTCGCCGGCGGTTTTGGAATATATCCCGCGAGCACTAGTCCCGTCGTTGGATGAATATACTCCAACGGCCCCGTTATATTCGGTGCGGGCATACACTGCAGTGCCGCTCCAGGTGGATGCGTAAATGCCGGTATTATCGGCATAGGATTCCACACCGGTGCCTCCGGAAAAACTTCCCGCTGTTCCTGCAGTGCAGTTGCACCATATAGACGCGCCGTTCCCCCAGTTTTCAAAATAAAAACCATATGAGGAAGTATCGCATACAAGCGATCCGCCGCAGCTCATCCCGGCTCCCGCCGGTCCGCTTGGTCCCCGGCTTCCCGTAGCGCCGGCGGGTCCTGTGGGTCCTGTGGGTCCTGACGGTCCCTGACTTCCGTTCGCTCCAGCGGGTCCGCTTGGCCCCCGGCTTCCCATAGCGCCGGTCGGACCTGTGGGTCCCGTCGGTCCCTGGCTTCCGTTCGCTCCAGCGGGTCCGCTTGGCCCCCGGCTTCCCGTAGCGCCGGTCGGACCTGACGGTCCCTGGCTTCCGTCTGCTCCAACGGGTCCGCTTGGTCCCCGGCTTCCCGTAGCGCCGGTCGGTCCTGTGGGTCCCGTCGGTCCCTGGCTTCCGTCTGCTCCCGCCGGTCCGGTCGCTCCCGTCGGCCCTGTGGGTCCAGGAGAACCTTGTGGACCTGCGGCGCCCTGTTCTCCCTGAGGACCCTGTTCGCCTTCCGGACCTGTGGGACCTGTTGGCCCCAGAGGACCTTGTTGTCCTGTCGGGCCTTGTGGTCCTGTAGCGCCTTGTTCGCCCTGAGGGCCCTGTTCGCCTTGCGGTCCGGCGGGTCCTTGTTGCCCTGTCGGGCCTTGAGGCCCTGTGGCTCCCTGTTCGCCGGTCGGACCTGTCGGACCCACAGGACCTTCCTGGCCGGACGGTCCCTGCGGTCCCGTCGGTCCGGTCGGACCCTGGGAACCGGTGATGGGTTCGCCGATCCAATTGCCTGAAGAATCGATCACCATGCCGTATCCTTCAATGGTGACGGATGAAGGATGAATGTCCCGGCCCGGCACGTCCAGAGCTTTGCCTGAAACTATTGAACTGCTTACGCTTCTGATTAACTGACGAGGCAGCAGGATTTCCTCGCTGCCGTCCGGACCGATTTCAATCTGGAGATAATAATCATCATTAAAATCGACACCTGTAGCAGCAAATAGATTAACTGCGCCCAAGACCGTATCAAAATATCCGTCAGTGACGGTTATCGCCGCATGCTCCTCATTCCAGAGCTCAACGCCTAATGAAGGATCATCCCAGATAGAAAAAACGAACCTGTAATCCCCGTTCAGCGGTTCGTCCGTCACCGCATTAAGCAAATGACCCTGGTAATTGATCGTTTCAGGAACTTCCGCTACTGCCCATGATGCTGCAAACACCAGCAAAATAATCATTAAACCCGTTATTTTCATAAGTCTCCCTCCTCCTGGGAATTTTTATTACGTGAGTATATCTCAATGAAAATTTTCAACCGTTAAAATCGTTTCTCTCCTTCGACGAATTAATGTTAACGGCAACCTTTTAAATTCGATTTCAGTATAGTGATTTTTGAGGAACTGTCAAATGAAAAAAATGAATAAATTAAGGATAAAAAATGCAGATTTGACTTTGCCTTCCCGATTGCGTAGAAAAAGGTAATAGCGGTTTTTTGGTAACTCTGAGGAGGGAGAAATGAAACAGTACGGAATCAAGTATATTGGTTTGATTATGTTCCTGTTGTGCGCTGTTACGCCTCGACCGGCCGTCAGCGAAGAGCTTATTGCTTATACAATGACGCAGTTACGAATTTTCGCCGTGGAGGATGATACGGATGTAACCGTAACAAATCTGGCCAACGGGTCGGTCTATGCTTCTTTTACGCTTGCCGCCGAATCGGACGACTGGAGTCAGAATTCAGGCGTTCCCAATTACGTATCGATCAGCAGCGACAAAAAGGTTATCGTCTTTACGGGCAAGGCGTTGCCGGACCGGAACGATTGGGGAGCGCTTATCATGAGCGATAACGGTACGAAGCTGGGTGATGAATTTCACGGTTTCACCGAGTATCATTTATGGATATTCGCTTCGCGTGAATCATCCTATCCTCCGACAGAAATCGAAATTGTCGACGTCAGCGACGGGGACGATTCGACGACATTGACGGCGGCCGATGCCGATTTATCAAACACGGATGTTGAATGCTACCATCTGACGGGATTTGAATACGACACGCTTCATATCACGTCGAACATTCCCATATCCGTTTTAGCCGGCAGTTCGATGATTCATCAGAGCAACGGTTGGGCCTACATATCGCCGTCCGTGGCTTTAGGCGAAGATGGTTCTGAGCTGGGGACGCATTTTTTCGGCTACACGACGGATAAGCTGTCGGTATATGCCTTTGAAGACGGTACTAACGTAACCATAACCGATCTTTCTGACGGCGATGACTCGAAGAACCTGCTTTTAGATTCCAATTCGATCTATTCGGTGGAGAATCCCGCGGCTATACGCCCCGGCGTGGATTGGCAGAGCAACTCCGGTAATTGGTTTGATGCCGACTATTTCGAGGTTGAATCGGACAAACCGGTCCTGGCTTACGTAGGACCCACTTATGATCCCGGGGGACAATTCGTGCTGGATTTCGCGCCGGCCGTGCCGACAGGGCCTGAGTCCATTCAGATGATAACATATGCAAACAGGAGCGGCGTGGAATTGTTGACTTTCGATGCGACTACCAACGTAACCATTACTTCGCTATCCTCTTCAGGGACTTTTCACGATTACACCATCGCACCGAACGACTGGAACGGCGTAGGACCGTTCTATTGGGAAGCGCCTCTGGATTTCAACCAGGAGATGCTGCGCATTCAGGCCGACAAGCCCATCTCTGTTTTTTACGGCGATTTTTATCCGGGATGGTTCACTGCATGTTGCAGCGCTTCATTCCTGCCGGTCCTTCCTGAAGACCCGACGCTTGATCCTGTAGCGAACGCGGGTCCCGATCAGGATGTTTATCTTGATGAAACGGTATCCTTCTCCGGCACGGGATTCGATCCGGACGGCGGCGACATTGTTTTATACGAATGGGATTTCGATGGAGACGGGACGTATGATTGGAGCTCGACCGAACACGGATCAACGACTCATTTGTATGAAGACCCTGACCTCTATAATGCGGTATTAAGGGTAACCGACGACGAAGATGAAACGGATACGGATATTTGCGAAATAAACGTCACGATCCGGCCGCCTATACCCGCATTCGGACCTGCAGGAGTGGTATTGCTTCTCGGTATCCTGGGCGGGCTGTTGTGCTTAAAACAAAAGAGAAAAATCTAACCGAAAATTATCGCTGTATAACTTTGTTCCGGTGTGTCGGAAAAGTTTTTATTTCTGAAGCTGATCAATTTGTTCAGGCTTACTTTGTAAAATTCAGAACGCAGCCGTAATTGAGGAAATCGTCATGGCTGATTGTTCCGCAATGTTTTCGACTGAATTTTAATCCGGCATTTTCGATTTCCGCCTTGACGTCATCCAGACTCATGCTTCCGAATTCATCCATAGGGTGATCCTCCTGTACATGCTTAGGGTAAACGGATAGGATTCCCGAATTTTTCAACAATCTAAAAGCTTCCGAGTAGAGTTCTGTTCTCTCTTCAGGGCTGAGGTAATGAAGAACATCATACAATAAAATCACGTCCATTGATCCGGTTATTAATTCCAGTGAAATTCTCCCATCGGTTCGGAGCGTTTTTATATTCTGCAGATTCAAATGTTTCGCTTTTCGATTTAATTCTTCCAGAGAATCCTGTTGTTTATCTACCGCATAGATCAAACCGGATTCGCCCACCGCCAAAGCTGCGGGAATGCTGTAATGTCCGACGCGGGCGCCGAAATCCATAACCGTGCAGCCTTTTTTTACCCCAATTTTTTTCAGGAAAGTTATTCCATCGTCATTTTCCCATTTTTCCATATCTTTTTTCATTTTCAGACGCTTATGATCCTCTTAGTCAGTCAGTCCTGGTGCGGACAGTTTTCTGGCATAGAATGTTTTATCCTGGAATTGTTTCTTGACCATCAATCCTTTCTCCAGCAGTGAATTCACTGCGGACCAGTCTGTTTTAGATGCTTTTAAAAATTCGGAGACAGCATCTTCACGCATGGGATGCACCGCCGTAATGCTGAGCAGGTCATTTTGAACATCGCCGGTGAAGGCAAACGCGTTTCCTTCGTATCCAATCAAATATTCGACTTTGATGTTATCCAGGGTCAGAATCTGATAGGCCTGTATGAGCATTTCTTCGTCGGGCGGAAGGGCCCATTTTTCTGCGGGCGGTCTAGTGGGAATGGAAAGATAGGACGTGTGGGCCGGAAGTTTTTTGAGGAATTTCGACAAATCACCAATTTGTTTTTCATCATCGTTTAAATTTTGAACCAGCATTGTTTCAGTTACCAGTTCGCCCCTGAACGATTGTGAAAAGTCCAGTATTCCCTCCAGTATTTTTTGAAGTTCCAATGATCTGTGCGGACGATTAACCCGACGCCAGGTATCTTTCTGAACTGAATCGATTTTCACTGAAACCCAGTCCGCTTTTTTCAAATATTCCTTGACCTGATCGTCCCATATAAGGGAACTGTTTGTGATCACGGCTATTTTGACGCCGTAATTTTTCAGCAGTTCGATTTCCTTTCCTAGATTGATGTCCAGCGTCGGTTCTCCATCGGGTACGAATGTAAGATAATCAATGGGTTCTTCGGACTTCTCAAGTGCGTTTATTTTTTCCCTTACGCTTTTGTCTATTTCTTCAGGTTCATAAAAACTACGGAATTCGGCCTCCATTTTTTTCGTTCTTCCCAACTGACAGTAGACGCAGGAATAAGTGCAGGCTTTAGGCGGAATATTATTAATTCCCAGACTTCTCCCCAGGCGTCTTGATGGAACGGGTCCAAAAGCTATCATAAGCGCTCCTTCATATGGAAAAATGTTGTTTTTTTCCGTTTTTTAAGTTTCCTCCGCTTTTCCGCATAAGGTTATCACTTTGTAAAGCATTTGATTTGTCTGAGCGGCGCATCAATTCGTTATTCGCTGATGCCATTAGCTCTTATGCAGGAAAATATGCAACGACGATCACAACAGATTGGCAACGTCAAAGCCGTCTTTTATAGCGTCCATGGCGTTTCCGATTTTCCTGGCATCGCCGATCGCATGAACGGGCAGTTGTCCTTCAAGCTTCTCTTCAAGCGGTTTGAAGCTTTTCATGCTTGTGGATACGACAATGATGTCGATATCGTCGAATTTTATTGGTTTTCCGAGTTTTTCGGCATAAACGGTACGGCCGACGATTTTTTTGATATGAGTATGATCGCTGAAAGTAGTTTCATTTTGTTTCATTATTTTAAGAGAGAGGTTTTTGGCTATCATTTCCATATCTTCGCCGAAATCGACTGTTCGCTTAACGATGATCACTTTATTGTTTCGTGGAATCAGCGCCGTAGCGATATCCACTCCGATAAGTCCGCCGCCGATGATCAATACCTTCTTGTTGCGTGGGAGATTTTCCTCTAATAAAATATCGGCCCAGTAATATTCGTTCAAACCAGGTATGGGCGGAACTGCCGGTTCTGAACCTGTAGCCAATACGGCAGCATCGTAGTATGGAACGACGTCCTTTTCTTCTGCCTTTTTATGAATCACATTCACTTGATTAAATTCCAGTTCTTTCTCGAAGTAAGGAATCAGCTTATCCATAGACCTTTTAAAAGGGGTCAGAGGAGCATAATTAAATTGTCCTCCCAATTTATTTTTTTCAAAAAGATCGACTTTATGGCCCCGTTTTTTTAAGGTGACGGCAGTCTGCATTCCTGCCAGACCGCCGCCGATGACAGCGTATTTTTTACTCTTTTCGGACGGCATGACGGATTCCGTTTCTCTTCCGACTTCCGGATTGGTCAGACATTGGAGTCCCTGACCGGATTTAACTCCGCCCAGACAACCTTCCACGCAAGCCAGGCAAGGTCTTATAGGGCCTTCCACTTCACCAAGATATTTGCCGATAAAGTCAGGATCGGCCAAAAGCGCCCTGCCTACGGCCAGGTAATCAGCCGCATACTTTCCTTTCAATTTTTCAATGTCCTCTCGACTGTTTATGCGTCCCACGAATATTACAGGAATATTGAGTTCTTTTTTAATTTTTTCAGCCATATCCCAGGTTTTACCCTTTTCTATGAACATATGCTGAAAAAACCACGGCGGCGTCGAACAAACCGTTCCCGCCGACACATGCACTGCTTTGACGCCTTTTTTTTCCAGAATTTTAGAAAAAGCCGTCATTTCAGGCAGCTCTATTCCTCCGGGAACTTTTTCCTGGCCGCTGATTCTGACTATAACCGGCAAAGATGTCGTTTCCATGACCGCCTGAAGGATTTCAAGAGGAAACCTGATCCTGTTTTCGAAACTCCCGCCGTATTCATCGTCGCGATCATTGACGAGAGGAGAAATAAACTGGGCCGCCAGATATCCGTGACCGAACTGCAGCTCTATCATATCAAAATCGGCCCTTTCCGCTCTTCCGGCTGCATCAGAATACAATGTTGCGGTTTTCTCGATATCTTCTCTTTCCATTCGTTTGGGCATCGCTCCCCCATTTTCACAGGCTTTGTCGGTAGAAGAATAAAAATAATTACCGGGAATTTTAGGATTAGCCATTCTTCCCGGATGATTCAGATGCGCAATGACTTTAGCGCCCGATGCATGAACCGTTTCCGTCAATTGTTTCAATCCTTCGATCTTGTCGTCATCATCGATCCCCATCTGAGTCGGCAATTCCCTTAATCCATGGTCAAGATAAAACGGTTCGGGAATTATCGCTCCCAGATATTCTGCCCTTCTTTCATAAAAAGCCAGGTGTCTTGAATTGACCATGCCGCTGCCGTTTGTGTAACCGGTTTTTATTGGAGCAAAAATAAATGGATTCTTTAAAGTTATCATTTTTTTTCTCCTTTTTTATGATTAAAATCGTTCCAGAAAATTCACAACAACTCGTAAGAAAAGAAAATTCTTTTTCATTAATTTTTGCGTACTCATAAAGAGTACACATGTGAATAATAATTCAACACCCTCCATCGCATTATCTATTATTAAAGTAACAGTGAAGTCGGAAAAAGTCAAAAATGCGCAGGGCATCGAGCTAATCCGATAGGGATATGGAGGTTCGCAACAGGTTTTGTATGAGAACTCGGGGCTAAGGCCGTTGTTGGACTAGGCGCATTTTTTCATTTTAATTTTCTGCTTGCGGATTATTGCATTTTTCTTTTTTTAATTCTTCATTTGTCGATCAGGATAAAGCGAAGCTTACGGTCTAATGATTTTGAGGTACATCCGATTATCATCCGTGTGATTGCGGCGACGAGGTGCATCAAGGCGGAAATTTTGTTATAGTATTGCGTTGCGGGTGAATATCGGATCGGAAAGGGGACAAGGGGCGACATCGGTTGACGTATCCGTTCGAGGATTTTCAAATAAAGCAGTTCCCATTGCTGGGAGCGGGAAGAGACGGATTATGATATACTTTGAGATACTTGCGATTGTATTGCTTACTTTGATGAACGGCTGGCTGGCGATGTCTGAACTTGCGGTGGTATCGTCCAGGAAAAGCCGTCTCGAGCATATGGCTGCCCATGGTCGGCGTGGGGCGCGAGCGGCGTTGCGTCTGATGGAGGAGCCGAGTCGCTTTTTATCGACGGTTCAGATCGGTATAACGTTTGTGGGCATAGTTGCGGGGGCGTTCAGCGGAGCGACGCTCGGACGCCGTTTGGGCGGATGGTTAAATTCCATTGAAGCGACAGCGCCATACGGAGATGCGATTGGAATCGGAATCACCGTCACCTGCATCACTTATCTGACGTTGATATTGGGGGAATTGGCGCCGAAGCGGATAGCGCTGACCCATCCGGAAAAGATAGCAAGCATCGTCGCCAATCCCATGCGGATGCTGTCGCTGGTCGCCATGCCGCTTGTCCGGCTGCTGCAGGTTTCTACGGAAGCTGTCGTCCGGCTGATAGGATTGTCGGAAGACGAGAAGACGACGATTACGGAGGAGGAGCTGAAGTCGCTGATCGCCGAGGGGACTCAGGCGGGGGTTTTCGTTCCGCAGGAGAAGAAACTGATCGAAGGGGTGTTGCGTCTTGAGGATCGGCCGGTCAAGGTTATAATGACGCCCCGGTCGCAAATAGTATGGATTGACGTCAATGCCGGAAGCCAGGAAATCATCCGCAAGGTGCGGAAGCATCGTTTTTCGAGGATAATCGTTTGCGAAAATATGGTTGATTATCCCGTGGGAATAGTGCAAACGAAAGATATCCTCCGCGAAGCGCTCGGTAGCCGTGACATAAAAATTTCCAGATTGATGAAACCGCCGCTTTTCGTTCCTGAGAGTACGCGTGTTCTGAATCTTCTCAATCGATTCAAAAATAAAAAGGTACACATCGCTCTGGTTGTGGATGAATTCGGCGCTCTGGAAGGTTTGGTGACGCTGACGGACGTGATGGAAGCCATCGCAGGCGAACTGCCGGAACGCGGGGAAGAGGCAGAGCAAAGAATAGTGCGGCGCGGCGAACGTTCCTGGCTGGTCGATGCCACAGTGCCGACGGACGAAGTGGAAATGATCACAGGCATCATCCTGGGCAAGGAAGTGAAAACTATTGCTGAATTCGTTCTGGAGAAACTGGGGCGAATTCCCAACATCGGAGAAAACTTTATGTTGGAAAACGCGCGTTTCGAGGTTGTGGACATGGACGGCCAACGGATAGACAGGATAATGATCGATCTGGAACCGGAAGTCGGAGAAGAAGCTGGGGGATGAGGCGTTACGGATTATTTTTTTGGGAAAAAGACTAAAAGGACCAAAAGGACGGGGATAGTTTTTTCTGGATTCTTGGGGGATTTTTCGGCATCGGCGGCTTAACGGTTTGTTTACTCTTTGTTTTGATTTTTTCCCGTATTTCTCATGCTGATCTGCAGGAATGTTCTGCTTCGCTGCGGGACCGGCATGAGAAATACGGTTGAGCTTTGTTTATAGCTCAGCTTTTACTTTTTCGCCAGGAACAGCATTCTGTTTTGTTCTCTGGCATCCTGGACCAGAATTTCTCTTAACTTGTTATATTTGTCAGGGGTTACGAATTTATTTTTGAAGTTCAATGTCTGGGTGAAGAGGGCTTTCGTGGGTTTTGATTTTTGTTTTTTGTGTTTGTCGTCTTCTTTTTCCGTTTCTTTTTCATCTTTTTTGATTTCGAATTTCTGTTTGAATTCGCCGGCTTCGTTGTTGATGTTGATTTCTTGCGGGATGAGAGTCAGTTTAAATTCCGGGGGAATTTCCATTTCTATTTTCAGGTTGTGGATAACGGTTCCGGGTAAGCTGTATGTTGAATTGCGCTCGGTAACTTCGAGGGGTATGCTGAATCCCCCGATGTCGCTGACGGCGCCTGGAAATTTGATGCAGAAGCGGTTGTCTTCGTCTTCGGTGAGTCTATTCTGTTTGAATTTGGCTTTGAGGGCTGAGTGGTCTGCGGCCAGGTGGCGGAAGCGGCTTTTGTCGGGTTCGGCGCCGGAGACGATTTTTCCTGTGTAGCTTTTGATCCATTCTTCGAATTTTTCCGGTTCTTCGCCGTAGAGCTGGTAGTAGGGGTTGTATATTCCGCCCAGGGCGACGTCCAGGTTACCTTCAGCGGAAGCGTCTTTTTTGATCGTCAGGTTAACTTTTCCGTTGAAGCGGTTTCCTACGGGGTATCCGCAGCCGTCCATCTTTATTTGATTGTTCATGGCTTTATCTGGAGCAAGCAACACGTGGTCTTCGAGGTGTTCTCTTCTGGCCTTGGCCAGGTCCTGGTCCGGGTTGAAATAGAGGTTGAGCGATCGGACCCATACCCAGGGATGAGGGAAGCAGCCCGGATGATAAACTTTGTCGGGCAGGACCGGTGCAGGGCAGGCTAGCGCCGCTTCAGCTTCCTGGTCTATTTGCCTGATCAGGCTCGCCAGGACCAGCGCTCTTTCGATTGAAGTTCCGTATCCGCTTTTGTAGACTTCGGCGGCGGAACGAGCCTGCCGGAATGCCTCCAGATTGTCGAAAGTTACACCGGCTATGGATTCGCATACGTGTTTATGAAGCCGGAAACATTTCAGGATGGGGCAATCAATATCTTTTAACAGTTCATCGACCCGTTTTTTCATTTCATCGTCGGCGCCCATGGTCTCTTCAGACAATCCTGAAAGCGCTTTGACCTGATCGTTCCACTCAGGCGTTTCCGAATAAATCAACCGGGGCATGTCATGTTTGACTAACTCGTGTTCCTCTTCCATGTCCCACAAAGGCAGGTTTTTAAAGGTAAAAACCGTACGGGTTACTCCATCAGCGGTTTCTTCTTTTTTATCGTATTGATCGCTGCTTAATCCGTCGATTGCCATGGCCGGTTTTCTGTGCTCCGGCGTTTCGAATACTATTTCCCGCTCCATGACGGGAAACATGGTTCTTATGGGGATGGTCCCTGCGAAGTTTTTCCGCCAGGGCTTATTGTCTTTGATTTCATATTCGACTTCTGCGTAGCCGCCTTTTTCCAGTCCCACCAGGGAGACAATTCTGTATTGGAAGTCGGAATAGTACGGCGCCATGGAGAGTTCCGGCGGGGTTATCTGATTTATGCCGTATTCCGGCGTTTCCACGATTTTGCCGTCGTTCATCATGGCTTTGGCGGAGAGAACTTCCACATCCTGATGTTTCTGGTTAAAAAGAATGCTGTAATCGCAGTTTTTATCACGGTCGTACATTGTCAGCAGCCGTTTCAGCAAATAATGGTAATGATCTATTCTGCCGTCGGGATGAACTTTTATGCGAATCGTTTCCTTGATTGCTGCGGCGTCTGCAGTCGGAAAATCTTCCGGTTGCGGAACTTTTTCCAGTTCATCAATATATTTCTTTCCTTGCATTGTTATACCC
Source organism: uncultured bacterium (assembly GCA_964619725.1). Taxonomy (GTDB): domain Bacteria; phylum CSSED10-310; class CAZUFC01; order CAZUFC01; family CAZUFC01; genus CAZUFC01. The sequence continues at coordinate 12,168 of CAZUFC010000177.1, forward strand.
TCGTAATACGGATGAATTCCTAATCAATTTTTCGTAAGGTAAACCAGCGTTCTGCTGTTTCTCTGGCTTTGTCCGTCAATTCTTTGAAGTTTTTATATTCGTCTTTGGTGATGTATCGGACTTTCAAATTGAAAACGGATTTAAAGGTCAGTCTGCCGTTTTCCTGTTTAAGAGAAGCCTGATAGTCGGCTGACTGCTGTTCGATATCGACGTTCAGTTCTTTGGAGACCAACTTGTATCCCCGTGGAATTTCGATTGTTTCTTCGACGTCGACCAGTTGGAGGAAAATCACCAGCAGGTCGAATTTTCGTTCCGGGGTGTCGGCCATGGTGAGGTACCGGGCTATTATGGGGTTTCTCATGAAGCGCGCCATGGGGATGCGGAACTGTATTTCGCCGTTCTGTTGCACGGCGTATTTATCGGCGCGATAGTCGATGTCCGTCTGATAGTTGTTCAGCAGATCGTCTGCGTCGCCTGTTTTCAGGTCTGTCATTTCGGCGGCGGGATCGATTTCGGCAACGAGCTTCTGATGGGTTCTGTCGAATGTGACGCGAGGCCGCCATTCTTTCATGAATCTTTGAGTGGAATCGGAGCGTCCTTTTCCCCAGTAATTCACATGGCCTTTGAGAGCGCCGTTTTCGTGGAGCCGGGATGTAGCCGTAATTTTCATGAGGCTGTCTTCGGGCTTGAATTCTCTGATTGTGCCTATTTCTTCGCCTTCGGGTGTTCCGATCAGGTAATTCTGTTTGGTTTCGGCTGCGTCCCATATATCCATGGAGAAAGGGGCCCAGGTGGGATCAAGCATCTGCCAGGTCCCGTCGGGTTTTTTCCAGGCAGTGACGCAATGATTGAACTGATCTGCCGGTATTCGTTCCACCGGGTCTAAAGCCTGGGTTTGTGCCGGATACGATTCGTAACCGGCGGCCCGAAGCATGGTCACCAGCATGCCCGCCAGGTCCTTGCATACTCCGCCTCGTTCATCAAACGTCATTATCCCGGGATGCAGCGTGTAACCTTCACCTTTGTATATGCTGAAACCGATATAACGGATTTCCTGGGCTACCCAGTGTAAAAGGGCTGCCGCTTTCTCGTCGTCCGTATCAAAAGGCGCGGTTACTTCATCGACTACTTTTTTGATCTCTTCATTCCATTCGAATTGATTCACGTTGGCTTTATAGAACCAGCGGGATTTTTCCTTCCAGTTGTGGATGGAGGAAATCAGCAGTTTCGGCATCGAAGTTTCGATGCCGGGCATCCTGGCTTCAGGTTTATAACCTTCTATGTCCTTCTTCTCCCAGGAATAGGTATAATATTCATCGTCTATGACGCAGGAGGCCCTGCAGTCGCCGTGATAGAACTCATAGGAAAGAGGCATGTTCTTCGGAGAAAGAAGGGTATATCGCTTTTCCTTGACGGGGACTTTTTCCCGGAAGTAAACTATGTCGAAAAAAGCGCCGTACATAGGCGGTTTGATTCCTGTTTCAGGGTCCACCCAGGTTTCCGGATCGAAATCAGCGCTACCCTCAGTTTCTCCTGCGCTTTTCAGATAAGCTACATTAAAACCCTTCTTGAAAGTTTCAATTTCAATCGAATCGCCCACCTTCAAATGCGGCATCGTGTAAAGTTTCATTTTGACCCGCCAGAACAACAACCGCTCAGGCTGCATGACGTCACGATAGTCCGACACGTCCAGCTCTTCCGTATGGCCTTCCTTCCGGTGAATGCGAAGCTTGATCAAATCGTTGATGTAAGACTTGGGATCGTAATCGAAACGGAGAACGGTGTGCTCAGCCGCTCCTTTTTCGGTCAGTATCTTGACGATCTTGTTGTTGTAAAGATTCCCCAGACCGCTGACCTCCACATCTCCCCATGAATGATCGTAAACGATGACAGCATCGAATCCCTTGTGGTCATTCGCGCTTCCCGCTCTTTCAATCAGCTTGCGCTTTTCCTCATCCGTTTTTATGAAATCTTTTTCGCGTGCATCAATCATTTTTCATCCATCCATTCGGAAATTCAAATTTATAATTTTTTGTTGACAAAAACCGAAAAATTCCGCTGAACCGGAATTCCGGGCGCCCATAATATCACTACTTGCCCGCAAGTCAAATAATTATCCAACGCCTGGTCATAAACTCGATTCACGGCATTAAACAAAACAAGAGCATTGATCAAAAAAGCGTCTTTTGAGAGCTTTTTCCGCTGTGTGTGGATCCAAGTAAAACCAATTAAAAATGAAGGTCC
>CAZUFC010000178.1:0-14176 GCA_964619725.1 uncultured bacterium
CTGTCCAGCATTAAATTTTGAATCGACAATCGAGTTTATGGACAGGCACTATCTAACTTTTCCATCCTTCCATGTTGGCTGAAAAGCCGGCCCGAAAGGATCATCCTTCTGAAGAATCCCGAAAACCCAAATTTGACTTTTAGCAAATAATCCTTATTTATGTACACCCTAGGCTTCTTTAAGGAGCAGACGGCATCTGCCGTTTGAATTATTTTTGTTTTTCATCTTGAAGTAAAAGGGAGGATTGAGAGATGGATTTTAATTGGCTGAGAAAGTCGAAAAGTTTACGAACGTCTCTGGTTCTGTGCGCTTTTCCATTATTTTTTATTGTTGCTCCGATTCACGCCGACTGGTGGGATGATGCGGAATTTATCTATTCTGCGTCCACATTTCACCGGGAAAACTGGGATGATCCATACTTATGGGATGCTCACAACAGCAACAAATGCTATTTTGACGACAATTGCACTCATTGCGTGGATGATTGCGGCAACATAGGAGGCGATGCATATTACGTTGACGGCGGCTACATAACCAGGGATGTGGATTTGACTCAATATCTGGAGGCAAAGATCATGATATCGGTCGGTCTGCAGAGCGCATGCGGAGGCGGGAATCCTCACATCAAAATATTCATGAACAACAATCATATCCACACGATTTACCAGAGCGATTGCATCGACGACAACATGTGGTCCCGGGAATGGTTCGGTCCTTACGACATCAGTGCATACGCAGGAGGAACGCCCAAATTGAAATTCACCTTCCATAAAGGCAATTGCAACTGCGGATGCGGCAGCATCATCAGTTATATACAGATTAAAGGGATGGGTCCTCCCACAGCAACCCCATCGAGAACGCCGACGCTGACGCCCACCCTGGAACCCACTTCAACGCCAACGCTCACTCCCACCTTGTCGCCGTCCGCCACATTGAGTCCTACTGATACCCCTACGTTGACTCCTACGGTTACGTTGAGCCCTACAGATACTCCGACTTTGACCCCGACAGTTACGCTCAGCCCCACTGACACCCCGACTTTCACGCCGACCGTGACCCTCAGCCCCACTGACACCCCGACGCTCACTCCCACGGTCACCTTAAGCCCAACCGATACCCCGACTTTGACCCCGACAGCGACCCTCAGCCCCACTGACACACCGACGCTCACTCCCACGGTCACCTTGAGCCCAACCGATACCCCGACTTTGACCCCGACAGCGACCCTCAGCCCCACTGACACACCAACGCTCACTCCCTCGCTCACCCTGAGTCCTACTGATACCCCGACTTTGACCCCGACCGTGACCCTGAGCCCTACACAATCTCCGTCTCTGACCCCGACTGAATCGCCGACTCTTTCTCCGACTCTTACGCCGGCCGAAACGCCTACCCCTACGGCGAGTCCTACCGAACCGGCGATTCCGGCTTTTCAATCAGCAGGAATGCTGTTGCTGGCTGCGGCTCTTTCACTGTTGTTACTGGTCAAAATTGACGTAAGAAAATCGCAGAAATTCTTAAAAAACGGATTATATCATTAAAAAAAAGCCTGCGCCTGTCCGCATTCTATTTTTAATTATTATTTTTTGCGGTCAGGCGCTGAGCTCTCAGTTTCCAGAACGCCCAAGTTGCAACAGCAAAAGGTCCCTTTTGATCATAGCCTTTCTTATCGTTGACTTATTTATTTCCGCCGGGGTTACTCCGTTCCTGCGTTTCCATATCACGGAAATGAAAATTTCACGTTAAACCCTAAGACGTTCGATTCAAGCCAACCTTCATCCGAGTCGTCGAACTGGCGGACATAAAACAATTCCAGTCCGGTGTTTTTGGTTATCCCCGCGCCCAGTCCGGCATATATCCTGTTGCGGGTATAATCATTCTGGTCGAGATCGTAGAATATTTCATCGGCAATAAACGGCTTTAACGACATTTTCTTCAGTTTTAGCTGATAATTGGCCGTCAATTTGTTGCGATATTGCCATATATCGTCTTTTTGTTTACGCATTCGAAAGGAAAAACGATTTCTGTCAGTGAACGCGATATTGAAAATTTTCCATTTGAATGTACCGTTAATGTGCGGCCTGTGTTCCGCTTCCCATTCGCCGATCTGTGCCGTGTAGATTTTACGGGAATGAATCAGCCTGTAATCCAATCCCCAGGCGAACCAGGACGAAATATCACCGCCGATTTCGAATTCACTGTGTTTATAGTAAAAGTCCGTCATGTCGTTGCCGAAACGAAGTTCCTGGGTAAATTTGACCTTCAGTCCGCAATCGAATTTTCCCTGGATGCTGTCGGTATTCCAGAACATCCAGTCTCCCTCGCCAGAAGAGGCAAAACCGTTGGTTGAAAAGAATGCCGCCGCAATAATAAAAACCAGGAAATATTTTGATCTCATAGTTTTCGCTCCTGCAAAAAGCCCTTGCCAAAAACCGAAAATTTCTTAGCGCCTGCCGGTCTTGGTGTCAAGCAGGCGGTGAATAATTTTGATCAATGCCGATATTTCGAGGGAAAAGCGCTTATTTTGAAGATTTTTTGCTGAAAAAACATAAAGTTTTGGAGGAATGAGCCGATATAAGTAGTTGAGGATGATGCCTGCGACGGTGTAAATCGGGAGCCGCAGGAGGTGATGAAGAAAACACGCTCCATTCACTGTCGATGGGAAAAAGGCTGAAATTTAAACCGGAGAAGGATCTCCGATCTTAATGAATTAACCACGGAGGGTTAAAAAATGAGTTTAAGAATTAATAACAACGTTGCCGCAATGACGGCTCACAGAAACTTAACGGTAACTCACCAAAACTTGAAGCTCTCGCTGGAGAAGCTGTCTTCAGGTTATCGTATCAACAGGGCGGCTGATGATGCGGCCGGTATGGCCGTTTCTCAGAGTATGCGCGCCCAGGTGGCGGGACTGAGACAGGCGAAATTAAACGGCGAGCAGGGAATCAACCTGATCCAGACTGCTGAAGGAGCTCTGGACGAGGCTCATAACATTCTTACGAGGATGAAGGAGCTGGCGGTAGAGGCATCCAATGAAACGCTGTCTTCGAGTGATCTTTCCAAGCTGAACGAAGAGTACGGCAAGTTAAAATCGGAACTGGACAGAATCAATTCTCAGACGAAGTTCAATGGAGTCTCCTTGTTCAGCAATACGGGTCAGAGCGGGAGCATCGACATTCAGGTCGGATTGGATTCCGGTCAGACTGTTTCCATTGACATATCGAACGGCGTTGATGCAGAGGATGATTTGAGTCTCGGCACCATCGACAGTTCCAGCAATGCTAATACTGAATTAGGCGCGATAGACACGGCTATCGGAACCTTGTCGACCGTAAGGTCCGATTTGGGAGCCACGCAGAATCAGCTTGAACATACCGTCAAAAACCTGGCGAATGTCGCTGAGAACACGCAGGCATCTGAATCGGTGATCCGGGATGCGGATATGGCCTTTGAAATGGCGAATTTCACGAGAAATTCGATCATGATTCAGGCCGGCACAGCGATGTTGGCCCAGGCCAATTCCACTCCTCAATCTGTTCTTGGACTGCTGGGATAAGATAAATCAGCGTGAGGGACCGGCATAATGCGCCGGTCCCTGCCATGCAGGAAGGATGGGATGCATCATGAAAATACAACCCAACGAATTGGCGGTTCAAGGAAAAATGTTGCATTCCGAAATAGGGGAACAGAACGCAAATTCGAACCAAAACCACTCAAACGAAATCAAAGAAGAATCTCAATTATCTCAGTATGACAAGCTGACCATTGAGAACGGGAAAACAGCTGCGGAGAAGACGAAAGCGATTAAGACCGATAAGGCGAGCGACGACAGGAATGAACTGGAAATTAAAAAAATCGAGTATGGAGAAGCGGTGCCGAATCACACCATCAAAATTCAGGAAGACAAACGGGATAACGAGTTGTTTTACAAGATAATAGATAAGATATCCGGAAGAGTAATCAGGATAATTCCTCAGGAAAAGATGAACGACGTGCGATTACGGGGCAAGATAGGCAAACCTGCGAACATGTTCCTTTATATTAAGGCATAGTATTTGGTTTAAAAATTGCATTATTCCTGGCGGCTTCGGCGGCGAACCGGGAATGGAGCGCCGGGGAGAAGTGTAATCAGGAGGGAGAGCAATGAGTATAGATTTCAACGCTGCGGGGTTAGGTTCAGGATTTGACTGGCAGACGGTCGTCGATCAGTTGATCTATCTGGAAAAAGCGCCGATAAGAAACCTCGAATCACGACGAACGGAATTTCAGACGAAACAAACCGCCTGGCAGGAGTTGGAGACTAAACTGAACGCCTTTCGGTCTAAAGCGGCTCAGTTGAACAGCTCCAGTTACATGTCCGCTGCGTCCGCGACATCTTCGGATACGGACATGTTGACCGCTTCAGCGACAGGAAACGCAACGCCCGGCAATTATGAAATCACGATTCATCAGCTTGCTCAAGCCCATAAAATAAGCTCCGATACTTACAGCTCGCAATCGACCGCTCTGGAATTATCGGGCGATCTGATCATCGGCGGCAGAGCGGTAACCATAGAAACCACGGACACATTGGTGGACATACGAAGCAAGATTAATGCAGTGAACACGGGTGATGATGCTTCCGGAGTAACGGCCACGATACTTCAGACGACCGAAGATTCTTACAAGCTGGTTTTAGCCAGGGACGACACCGGAGACACGGAACTGGATATTCGTTCCGTGGGATCGAACGATCTGCTGCAATCATTGAATTTGACGACTTCCGGGACGACTTCTTCCGATGATTCCGCTTATTTTTCAAGTTCAACGGAAAATATCGCCGACATGTTGTCTCTTTCAACGCCCGCTCCGTCCGGAACCGTTCAGATCAACGGAACAGACGTGGATATTGACTTCAGCTCAGATACCCTGGAAGAAATAAAAGACAAGTTGGATGCCGTGGACGGAGTGAATGCGGAAATCACTACGGACCAGGATTCCAATGGAGATACTATATATCGAATAGAAACGACCGGGATCACAACCATGTCCGATTCCGAAAATGTTCTGGAATCACTCGCATTTTTGAAAGAAACAGTAAAAAATGAAAACCGTGCAGCACAGGAGGCTCAATTGACTGTTGACGGCGAAACGATTACACGGGATTCCAATTCCATTTCCGATCTTATCACCGGAGTAACTTTGAATCTGTTGGAAGCCGATGAGACGGAAACTTTAACCGTTACCGTCAATCGAGACACCAGCACAGTGACTTCGAATATCCAGGAATTCGTCAATTCATATAATGAACTCATCTCCTATATCAGGGAACAGCGAGAATATGATCCCGCATCAGGCGAATCGGGACCTTTGCAGAGCAATTCGACGATAAGAAACATTCAGACCAGTCTTCAAGGCATCATTTCATCGCAAGTTTCAGGATTAGAGGGCGATATCAGGGCCCTGTCGCAGATCGGCATATCCACAACATCATCAGGAACTCTATCCATCGATTCGACTGAACTGGCTGAAGCTCTCGAAGAGAATCCCACCGCCGTATCACGCCTTTTCATGACTCACGACAGTTCCACTTCCAGTAATTTAAGCTACATCATACATCAGAATGAAACTCAGGGAGGAACCTATGACGTCAATATAACACAGGTCGCCTCTCAGGCCGAAACACAAGGTGATTACGAAATCGATGAAGGCGGCATTGCCTCGGATGAAACTTTAACCTTCACTGTCGGAGATGAACAGGTTGAAGTCGAGCTGTCCGCAGGCGATTCCTTGTCCGCCGTCATTCAAAAAATCAATGCGGCCATGGATGATGCTGCAGTCAACATCACTGCCTCCAGCTCAGGAAACACGCTCGTTCTCACCGCTGACAGTTACGGCTCCAATCATAATTTTTCCGTAGTTTCCGACGTCGCTGCTGACCCTGGAGGAACTTCCACCGGAATCGGCTCAACTGAAAAAAGCGCAGAAGGTTTGGACCTTCAAGGCAACATAAACGGCGAAGAAGCTACCGGAAGCGGACGGTTTTTAACCGCTGCCGACGGTACGACTGCACAGGGCTTGAAAATTATGTACACCGGCTCAACCACCGGTGATGCCGGGTCAATCTCTCTTTCGCGAGGCATTCTCGATCAGTTTGAATACCAGATTGAAGAATATACCGATGCCGAAGGTCTGGTGGAAACGGCCCAGGACAGCCTGGAAGATTCCATAGAAGATATCAACGACAGAATCGACGATATGGAACGACGCATCGTCTTGAAAACTGAAAAACTTGAAGCAAGATTCCAGCAAATGGAACTGCTCATCACTCAATTGCATTCGCAACAATCTTACCTCCAGGGCTTGTCCGCATTATAGTGTATGAAATGTTGCAAACGGCTGAAAATATTATCTCTTTCCTCTAGGGAAAACAAGTGAATCGCCAGGTATGATTTCAGGGGGAAAAAATGGAAAATTACCAAAAAATAATCCAAAAAACCAGAGAAGATAAAATACTCTCGGCTGATCCCGGTGAATTGATCGTCATGCTTTATGACGGAGCTATCGAATCCATGCTCCAGGCCGTCGATGCCTTTCAGCAAAACCGGCAGGATGAAGCTATAGTCTGCATCAATAAAGCTCAACGCATTATGTATGAACTGGAAGGTTCCCTGGATATGAGCACAGGAGAAATCGCAAAAAATCTCTCCAGTCTCTACGAATATTCCAGCCAATGCCTTTCCGACGCTTTTATGAAGAAAAAAGCAGTTTTTATACAACCAGCGCTCAAGGTTTTTCGAGAACTGAGGTCAGCCTGGGTTAAAGCGTTGGAGCAAGCCCCGAAAACCAACAATAATAATGCCGGCGCCGATTGCTCGCTTTTTTCAGTGGCGTGCTGAGGAGTATTCTTATGAGTCATAACGGCAACGGAGAAATTCTGAATCTGCTGGAAAAAAGAAAAGAGCTGAGACAGGAGTTTAACCGGAATATTTTAGATATGCTGAAGGCGATAGACCGGCAAGACATTGAAGAGGATATAAGGAAAATTCATGATGAACAGAACAGGATACTCGACGAAATTCATCAGCAAAACAGCTCAATAAACAAGCAGTTCGACAGGTTTAATTCTTTTCTTAATGATAGCGGTTCGCCGGAATACAGGCTTATTGAAGAAATAAAAAAATTAACGCAGAAATCATGGCGATTGCATGAACGCCTGGTGGAAAAAGCTGAGGAGGAAAGAAATAAAATAAAACAGGAGATTGCAAAATTGAAAAACGATAAGGCGGAGCTGGCAAGGGGAAAGAAAATAGTCACGGCTCTTCGGGCAGTGATTGAAAAAGATAATCGTCTGGCAATAAAGACCTGACGCAGAAGCGAATGCTTATTTCCGGCGAAATAACGATAATGATAGACGGCAGGTCAGCCGTATTGAGAAACGCTGAAACCGATGACAGATTGAACAGGATATTTGGAAAACTGGAAGCTGACTGCCGCAAGAATAAACGAAGCATCATCAAAATAAAAATAAATGGACAGAAAATAGAATGGTCGGAGAAAGATTACTTTATGAAAGAATCAAATGAAGCACTGGAAAGAATAGAAATATCTACGACACCCACCGAAAAGTTGCTGGGCGAAGCTGTTGAAGAGTTCGTACGTTATGTGCCGCGCTTATCTGAAGGGTTGAACAAGGTTGTGGGTTTAATGCGAAGCGGGAAGGTTCAGGAAAGCCTGCAACTTTATGCTGAAGCGATTGAAGGATTGCAATGGGTAACCTCTGTGGAAGAAAACGTGCTGTTCTACATCCAGGACGCCGGCTCGCAAAACGAACAAGAGAAAACATCAAGTCAGCGGAACGCGCTGAACCCATCCAGGTATAACGGCATTTTCAGCGAGCTGTTGGATGCTCAGGAGTCAAAGGATTGGGTATGGTTCGCTGATTTATTGGAATATGAATTGATTCCGCTTCTGGAAGAGGATAAAAATCAATTTCATTCCCTCTTTGAACAATTCTGATTTTAAAAATTCTACAATTTAATTCCTCTATTTTAATAAATGAAATTCGATACTGAGCTTTCCAAAAAAGGACGTCCTATCTTAAAAGCCCAAACGGCTGACGGACGGACTCAATATTTAAACAGCCGTTACGATCCTGTGCGAGAGACGTTGCATCTGATAAAGGATAAAGGAGTTGAGGAAGCGGATTGCGTTGTCGTGATAGGCGAATCCATGGGATATCTTTCTGGTGAGGTATTAAAAAGGATGCCGTCGGGAGGAGAACTGATCGTCATATATGGTCATGAGGCGATAAAGAGGAAAACTGAAAAATTCGCGCCGGAACCGGTAAAGCGTCCTGATATAATAAAAACCATAATGGTCGGTGATGAAGAAATCGACTGGCCGCAATTCTGGGAGCGTCACCTCAATCCGTTAAAAGTCGAAAAGCTTAGCGTGATCGTTCAACCCGCCTGCATGAGATTGTTCTCCGAATTGTTCGGTAAAATAGGAAAAAGTCTGGAAAACTATTTAGCTGCAGCGAAAAAGAACTTGGGAAGCGGTTTCCGTAACAGCTCGATGCAGATGTCGCATTTATTGCGCAATTTGGACTTGCCGGGCAAAGCGCCTGGAATTGCAGCGTTGTTCAATAAATTCGATGGACAGAGTGCAGTTCTGGTTGGAGCCGGACCTTCACTGGATAAAAATATTGATGATCTGAAAAAATACAGGCATTGCGCCTTGATCCTGGCGCTGGATACGGCTCTGCAGCCGCTCTTGCATCAAGGCATTACGCCTCATTTCGTCATCTCCATGGATGCTTCCGTGCGTAACGCTTTTCACCTGGACTCATGGAAGCTTTACGCGAACAGCGAGGAAACGCCTTTCCTGGTCGGCAGCCTATGCCTGTTTCCGCAAGCTTTCGCACAGTTTGAAGGCAGCGCTTTTTATGCCTGGACGGACGAGATGAAGCATCTGATCCCGAAGGAGTTTCTACTGGAAGACGGACTGATTGACGGATGGGGATCAGTATCTGTGGCTGCCGTAGATTTCCTTTTTAAACTGGGCTGCTGTCCGATAATACTGGCCGGCGTTGATTTCGCCTACTCGGAAGGAAAAGTATATTGCCGGAATACTTCTTATGAAAAAACGGACGGCGAGGACTTCTTCACCTGGAATTCGAGAGGAAGAATCGCCAATAATGAAAACGCGGTCATGGCGAAGGATATTCACGGTCATCCACAGCCGGCATCGGAAAATCTCATGCTCTATCGCGACGCCTTCATTAAAAAAATTGCAGGCTCCAGAACAAAGATAATTAACGCAACCGAAGGCGGGATACTGAATCAGCGCGTTAAAATCATGACGCTTGAAAAAGCGCTGAAAGAATATGCCGGAAAAAAATCTGACTATCGCTCTATCATACGCTCATGCCTGCCGATTAAAGCCGACCGGAAGGCCAGGATGAACTGGAGAGACGCTTTACAGAACAGGTTTTCGGAATTCCAGGAATCTGTATTTGCTGAAACCGGCCCGGAAAAAACGGGTGACGCTTCTGCAATCATCCGGAAAGCAGTATCGCAACTTGCAGACGCCAAGGCGCTGTTTACCTGGATGCAGGCCGCTGATCCCAAGTTGATCATGGATTTAAATCGATACTTCAAACGAAACAGGGCTGCTGATCCGTCTGAAGCCCATCAATTAGTCGCCTCAATGAAAAAAACACTTTCCATTTTGTCCGAATCAATTAATTAGTGTCTGTCCACAAACGCGAATCTCGATTCAAAATTTAATGCTGGACAGCCACTTGGGTTTTTGATCCATAAACGGGCGAATTTATCTTAAGGCAAGGAAGGCAAAGATTTGCGAAGAAGGCGTATTTATTATATGTTGACTGAGCAAATCCGAAGCCTGACGCAGCACTGGGGGAAATTCGCCGTTTATGGACAAAAACTAATTATCACCAGCATTAGCTCTCTGAGAACTTATAATATATCGCAGGATTGATAAACGCCGATCACAATCTGCCCCATCAAAAATCGGCCGTGTGAAATCCCCCCGGCATACTCTCCTTTACCCATAAACCTCTCTGCCGCTGTCGTTATCGAAATCGGGATCGCTATCGGGATCGAAATCCCGAACTCTGACATCCACATCCTAACATATTGCATTAAATTGATTTTTGACAATTGATCAAAAAGGCATCTTCAGCGATTACAATTCTTCCGAGTATCCCATCATTTTGTTTCGATTTTGATTTCGATACCGATCACGATTACTGAAACAAACTGTCAAACGTTTTGAAAGAAGTGTAACCTCGGTTTGATCAGTCCCCTCCTCGCGTCTAATGATGGACAATCCGGTTTTATTTTGTTAACTATGGGCCGGCTGAATGCGGATTTTTGATCTAAACGGACAGGAGGCTTTTGAGCGAATGAATTTGAAGGATATAAACCGGGAGTTATGCGCCGAAGTCTGGACTTCAGAGGAAATTTTGAAAATTTTCGACATGGTGACTGACATTCCGCACAGGATGTGCGGCAGCAGAGAAGAAAAAATCGTCCAGAAGCGTATATTGAACTATTTGAAAGAGATAAATCTGGAAACGCAATTTCAGAAATTCAAGGTTAAATCCTGGGAAAGAGGCGAATCGCGCCTGGTACTGCATAATGGAAGAAAAAACATTGAATTGCCGTGTTTGGGAATGGTTTATTCCCCTGAGACATCTAAAGAACTGCTTCGATTAGAAATGATCGATGTCGGAGAGGGCACACCTAGAGATGTTGAAGAATTGGGAAGTCGACTTAACGGTCGGGCAGCTCTTTTTACGAAAACGGATTACAGGCAGAACTGGGACCCGCCGAAGGGATACAGCCGGTATGATGCTGTTGTGAAGAAGGGAGCTGCGGCAATAATAAACGGAACGCATCGTTCACCGGGAGTTTGCTCCGCGGAGACAGCGCGTTTCAAGGAAACGGAGCCGGTTCCCTCAATCTCGGTGTCGGGAGAAACGGCTGCATTACTGGCCGGGCGCTCCAGGAACGGTAAAGGAAAGATAAGCATATCGTTGAAGGGCAAAACGACTGATCGCTTCAGCGGCAATATAATCGGATGCTTGCCGGGCTTGCAGAAGCATGAGGAAATCATACTGGGCGCTCATCTGGATACTTTTGATTTGTGCTGCGGAGCGAGCGACAACGGTTCGGGAGCCACGACGGTTCTTGGGGCCTGCCGGCTGTTGTCGAAACTGAATCATGTTTTCCGGCGAACCGTAAGATTCGTTCTATTTACCGGTGAAGAGCTGGGGAGGCTGGGTTCCCAAAAATACGTCGAATCCCGGAAACCTGCGGACGACATCGGCCTTTTCTTTAATTTCGACATTCCGGTCAATGGAGGTTACCCGGCTTTATTGACCATGACCGAATCAAATACAGCGGGGCTGTGGAACGATGTAATAAAGGAGATGGATTATTATTTCCCGGTTGAAGAAATAAAGTCCCGCCGATCAGACCACTTTTCATTTTATGCTGAAGGCATACCTATCATTTGGGAAATCGGAAGGCAACGCGGCACGAGAGCTCCTGAACCGCTCCATCATACTCATCTGGATACTCGGGAAAAGGTCAATCCTAATGAGCTGCGGGAGGCTTTAATGATGGCCGTAAAGATCGTCGCCTTCCTGGCGGATACGGAAAAATTTCCCTTTGAAAGATTTGAGCCGCCGTCCTCTGACGGCGATAAATTTCAAAATGGATGATAATATGACCATTGACGGCGGTTCGTCGTCCCAGACCTCTTGAGAATGGTGAGTGAGTACCGATGATACATAATTTCCTGGCGACGGCGCCGCGATTCACGGAAGATTTGCTCATCAAGGAATTGAAATCGCTCGGCGCTCAGAACGTTAAACAAGTCAGGGGCGGCGTTTCTTTTCTGGGCGATTTGGAAATCGCGTACAGGGCATGTTTATGGTCCAGGATTGCAAACAGACTTTTACTGCCGATAAGTAATTTTACAGTTGAAAATAAAGACGATCTTTACCGGTCGTCCCTGCAGGTCCCCTGGAACAAACACTTTTCTTGCGATCAAACCTTCGCCGTGAGTTGTTCGCTTTCCCAGGCCGCTATAAACAACTCCATGTACGGAGCCCTGGTCGTAAAAGATGCCATTGCCGATTTTTTCCGCAAAAGAGAGGGCAGGCGGCCTTCTGTAGATACGAAAACGCCGGATATGAGAATTAATCTGTACATAAACAGAACCGAAGCATCGATCAACATCGATTTTTCGGGAAACAGTCTTCATAAAAGAGGATACCGGACAGCCGGGGAAACTTCTTCCGCACCGGCCTCAGACGCGGCTCCGCTTAAAGAAAATACTGCTGCAGCGGTGCTTATGAGAGCCGGATGGCCGGATAAATCCGAATGCAGCCCTTTGCTTGATCCAATGTGCGGAACGGGCACACTCGTAATAGAAGGCGCCATGATGGCCGCCGGCATCGCCCCGGGACTCGATAGAAACTTTTATGGATTCAAAGGATGGAAGAAACACAAACCGCAAATCTGGCGTAATCTGGTAAACGAAGCCCGGGAAAAATCAAAAAAAGGCCTCAGAAATTTGCCGCCGGTCATCGGTTATGATGCCGACAAAAGAGCCGTTGCTGAAGCTTTGGCTAATGTTGAAAAAGCGGGCTTGAGAGGCATCGTTCATATCGAGCGGCGGGAACTCGCTGATGTGGAACCGCCGCCCGTAAAAAAAACTCATGAACACGGGCTTATTGCCGTCAACCCTCCCTATGGAGTGAGACAAGGCGAAAAAAATGAGCTGTATCCGCTATATGAAAAGTTGGGGAAGCTAATGCACGATCGCTTCCAGGGATGGGAAGCCGCCATTCTGACGGAAACGAAAAAAATGGCCCGGCATGTCGGATTGAGGGCCTCCAGGGTCAATTCAATTTATAACGGCGGCATACGTTGCGTAATCGTTCATTTTAACCTGGACCCGGATAATGAATTCCGTTCTCTGTTCTCTGAACGAAAAAAAACGGAAAATATAAAATCCCCGAAAGTCGAACCGGCAAACAGCAGAACAGCGCCGACATCGGGCGCGCAAATGTTCAAAAACAGGCTGCTCAAGACTTCAAAAAGATTCGGGAAATGGGCCAGGAAAAACGATATCGCCTGTTACAGAATATATGATCGCGATCTGCCCGATTATGCCGTATCCGTTGACCTGTTTGAAGATACCTGGGCCAATGTTCAGGAATATGCGCCGCCTGCAGGCATCGACCCGGACAAAGCGCAAAAAAGACTTTCTAATATCATGAAAATTGTTCCTGAAACCTTGAAACTGAAATCCGAAAATGTTTTCCTCAAGCAAAGAAAAAGACAGCGAGGCTCCTGGCAATACCCCAGACTAGACCATTCAGGAAAATTATATCAGGTCAGCGAATTCGGCCTCTCCTTCCTCGTCAACTTCACCGATTACCTGGATGTGGGCTTGTTCCTGGACGATCGTCTCATCAGAAAACTGATCCATGACCTGGCCGATAACAGAAGGTTCCTCAATCTGTTCTGCTATACCGGCGCCGCTACCGTCTATGCGGCAAAAGGCAAAGCCGGCTTTACTCTCTCCGTGGACAAATCGGCTCAATACCTGTCCTGGGCCAGAAAAAACATGGCGCTGAACGGATACAGCGACTACAACCATAAATTCCATAAGCAGGAATGCCTGGAATTTCTGAAAAACCACAAGCGGAAGTATGACTTGATTCTTCTGGGCCCACCGGCATTTTCCAACATAAAAGGCAAAGGATACTTCGATTTGCAGAAAAATCATCCGGAAATGATCAACCGTACCGCCAATCTGTTGACGAATGAAGGCATATTGATATTTTCAACGAATTACAAAAATTTCAAACTGAATCAACAGGCGATCCAGGGACTCTCCGTTAATAACCAGTCGAAACAGACTCTCCCCAAAGATTTTTACAGAACCGCCAATATGCATCACTGCTGGATATTGACCAGAAAATAAACTGAACCCCGCTAAGAATTCGCAGGACTGAATAAACCGGAATTACACTTTTTTCAAAACTTTTGACGGTCCTTTCAGTAATCGGGATCGGGGTCGGTATCGGTATCGCTATCGGTATCGGTATCGGTATCGGGGTCGGGATCGGGGTCGGGATCGCTATCGCTAT
>CAZUFC010000179.1:0-14136 GCA_964619725.1 uncultured bacterium
CACCCACAATGACCCCGACGCCGACAAATACCCTGTCGCCAACCATGACGCCCACATCGCCTACGCCCACAATCACCCCTACGCCGACTACACCGCCCATCCCTTCCATGAATACCGCAGGCTTGCTCTTCCTCATCTCCCTCCTGGGCTTCATCATTATGACTAAACTCTACAACGTAAAAACCAGGAGGTGAAATACAACATGTTGAATTGATGGAAATACGCATCAGCGCATGTCCTTGTATGAAAAATCTTAATCTTTTCTGATTGCACGGCTCGCAACCAATTTCGATTAAATAAACGCTCTTCTGCTGGATTTTGGGACGACTAAAAATTGTGCAGTTTTTAGCCCCCCCTTAATCCCCCGCGAGCGGGGGGACTTGTTTTTCCTTGAAATTTTTTGATCGATTGCTGGATTTTCGTAAAACATTTCACAATTTTATATCAGTCAATGTCAGAAGATGTGAACTTTCGTCCCGGTTTGTAAATTTTTTCTTAAATTTTTTTATTCTATTGATTAATGGCTACGGGACAATTCTACCGGAGTCCTCTCGATCGAATATGAATTTTTCAAGCCGATCATATTCTCGAAACACTTTCGAGTCCGAAATAACTGGTTTCGGTCAATTGATACCCATTTCGGATTTTATATGTTTTTTGTTATACTTGAAAAAGAAGTCAATGTCCCGCATGCCAGTTGGGGAGAGATTTTAGGGAGCGATGAATTGAGATGGGGACAATACAATGGAACGTCATGGAGTGTAGAAACTATTACCTGCATGGGAGGATCGGAAATGAAGAAGACAAACACCCAAAGCATTTCCCTGTTGATACTGATACTGTCGGTCATCCAGCTTGTACCGGGTACTGCTGTGCCAGCCACCGATGTTTTCCCTGATCTGCTTATGCTGAGCGAAGGCTTGCTGGCCAGCAATGTGGCGGTGGTGGAGGTTGGGCGGCCCACATACTCCACTCCAGAGGGATTTGTTCTTGTCCCAGCCGGTAGATTCACGATGGGCTCACCCGAGGATGAAATGTGCCGGTACAATGGCGCCGAACCCCAGCACCAGGTAACCCTGACACGGAGCTTCTACATGAAGCAGACTGAAGTGACCCAGGCCGAATGGATGGCGATATTTGGGACTAACCCGTCGAATTTTACGGGCGATCCGCAACGTCCGGTTGAGTGTGTGACCTGGTTCGATTGTGTGATATTCTGCAACCGGGTTTCGGTTGCGCAGGATTTGAAGCCGGCTTACTACTTGGATTCAGACCTTGCGATCATGTTCGACGGGACACCTCCAGTAACAAGCGGGACGGTGTACTGGGATCATACAGCGGAGGGGTATCGCCTGCCGACCGAGGCGGAGTGGGAGTATGCCTGCCGGGCCGGGACTATGACGGCCTACAACAGCGGAACACAAAATACGTCCTGCACTGATGATCCTAACCTGGATCCACTGGCCTGGTACTTCAATACTGCATCGAGGAAGACTCACCCGGTGGGTCAGAAGCAGGGAAACGCCTGGAACCTGTTCGACATGCATGGTAACGTCGCTGAGTGGTGCTGGGACTGGTTCAATCACTCGTATCCTTCGTACCCTGTCACCGATCCCACCGGTTGGGCGGATCCAGGCCTCAAAGCATACCGCGGTGGCGACTGGGGCGACGCTGCCCTCTATTGCCGTTCAGCACGTCGAGATGGAGATATTCCATTCCTCCACGGCAACTGCCTTGGCTTCCGACCTGTTAGGTTTGCGCCGGATCAGGATGCTGATGTCCTGCTCGATCTACGCATGCCAGGTTCAATTTACGGCCCAGGAGACGTGTTCTGGCTGACGCTCGACATCGAGAACAACGGTCCGAGCCTCCCCGAGGCTCAACTCTATCTCTTGCTGGATATCGGCACCGGGGACTACTGGTGCTACCCGAACTGGGAGCAGTATCCACCTGACTTGGATTGGGTGGACATAAACCTCCCTGTTGAATTCGCCGGGACCTTGCAGGTGATCCCGGAATTCACATGGCCGCCTGCCGGTGAGTTCTGGGGTGCACGGTTCTGGGTAGCGGTGCTGGATGAAGATGTCCTGGTCAGCAATGTGGAGATGGTCGAGTTTGGGTGGTGGATGGGCTCGGTACCTGAGGGATTCGTTCTTGTGCCCGATGGCTCATTCACTATGGGTTCGCCCGACGTTGAGTTATGCCAAGATTTCGACGAAAACCAATACCAGGTAACCCTGACGCGAAGCTTTTTTATACAAAAAACTGAGGTGACGCAGGAGCAGTGGATGGCGGTTTTCGGGACGAATCCCTCCCGCCATGCCGGATGTGACCAATGCCCGGTGGAATTGGTCACCTGGTATGATTGCGTTATTTACTGCAACAGTCTCTCGGTAGCGCAAGGCTTAAGGCCAGCTTACTACTGTGATAAGTCTTTCACCATCATGTTTGATGGGGTGCCGCGTGTCACAGATGGGCCGGTGTACTGGGATCGAAACGCAGAGGGGTATCGCCTGCCGACCGAGGCGGAGTGGGAGTATACCTGCCGGGCCGGGACGGAGACAGCGTACAACAGCGGAGCACAGAATACGTCCTGTGCTAATGATCCCAATCTGGATCCGCTGGCATGGTACTACCACAATTCTAAAGAAGACTTCTTCCCTGAGTCCCACCCTGTTGGTTTGAAGCAAGCGAATGCCTGGGATATCTACGACATGCACGGCAATGTCTGGGAGTGGTGCTGGGATAATTTCGGTGCGTATCCTTCGTACCCTGTCACAAATCCCACAGGACCCGCGGATGAACTCGGCTTGGGATGCCCTGTGATACGTGGCGGAGGGTGGAACTACGAGGCCGCCTGCTGCAGGGCGGCTAATCGTGCAGATCGTGGCCCCAGCGCCTTCTCTGACGGCTTGGGTTTTCGTCCCGTTAGATTTGCACCATAGAACCGGTGTGGCCATGGTTCATTTTATGACGTCATTTAATTCTCTTGGTCTGGAAGTCGGGAGCATAATTTTTCGCACAAAGTGAAAATTTTTTCTAAAAACTTGAAAAAATAAAATCCTTTCTATATTTACACTTACAAGAAAACAACCTTCTCAAATTAAGTTTTTGCGGAAAAATATCAATAAAATCAATAAGTTACATTTATTCTTTGTAAAGCTTTGTGCTTTAATGGTTTGCGAGGTTATCTGCTTTAAGGAGGTTTCTGCCGGCACAAGGTAAATTATCGGCAAAAAATAAAAAAGGGGAATTCCAGCCCTCAGCATCAAGTTTGGGCTGGAACTCCTTAACATCACCTGACACCAGGATCATCAAAAGAGCAATGGCTTATCAAGAGCTAAAAATCTAGGGTAAAATCACTGACATTTCAGAAGAAACGGGTTATTCCCGGAAAACAATTTATAAGCATATCAATCGAGGAAAGGAAGCTGTTGAAAGAGAATTATGCCCTGATGACGCTCAAACGGGAAAAATATTGAAAGAAATCGTCGTGAATGAACAGTCGATCGAACGAGCCGTCATAGCTCTTTACACGTCAGGGATTAATTCCATAAGAGCAACCGGCGATTTGCTCAAAACCTTGTATGGTTGACGCGTATCATACGGCAAGATTCAACGAATAATTACCGAAGCATCGAAAAAAGCGAGGGAATTCAACGAGTCGGTTGACCTTTCGAATATTACTCATTGCGCATTGGACGAGATTTTCAGTCAGGACGTTCCGGTTTTGACGGGGATCGGACTTAAAACAGGCTATACGTTTTCATCGACCGCAGCGGGGGGCCGCAGCGGAGATGATTGGGAAGCGGAATTATCGGTCAAAAAAAATAAACAAGGCTTTAATCCCTCAGCAGTAGTCAAAGATGGCGACAAAGGACTTGCCGACAGCACGTCGAGAGTTTTCCCGGAGGCTGAACAAAGAGAAGACATTTTTCATGCCGAACATCGTATGGGTAATCTTTTGAAGTTTTGGAAAGAAGAGCCTTGAAAGTTCTTCATAAGGAATGGGCTTTAGCGAAAGCTATGAAAAGATCAGATGCAAATAAACGATCCCTGGGACAACAACTGAGACAAATAAAGAAACGATCCGAGCACCTGATGAAAATTCATGATGATTTCGAGAAACTGTGCATAGAAGCCTTTGATTGGATGAAATTCATCGACTTTTCCAACGGAAAAATCAGAACAGGAAAGGAATGCGCAGAGGGATTGAAGAAAACAGCCGAAAAAATGAAAGACATGAAAATACCGAGGATAACGTCCATAGCGAAATATTTATATAAAAAGGCGGGCTGTCTCACTTCATGGGTGGATGAATTAGGGGCGGAAATCGAAAAGATCAGATGCGCATGTCGGAAAATAGAAAAGAAAACGAGAAAAAACAAAGGTATATTTCATAACATCAAGTCCTTATTGCGAAGAAACGATTCCGAACTTGAATGGAAAGACTTCAATGCTGCTGATTTATGTTGCTGGTTTTTCAGTCTTCGAGAAGCATACGAGAAAAGCTGCCATAGTTGGGATAAAAGAAAAATACACGGCGTGCTTATCGGATTATACGCAGCTATAGAAAGTAAAACGGAAAAACATGCATATGATTTGATTCAGAAAGCTTCACTCGTTATCAGAAAACGATATTGAGCAGCCGGCATGGTTGAATCCCTCAACAGCCTGCTTCGTCCGTACCTTTACGTCCACAAGAGAGTTACTCAGGAATTCCTGGAACTTTTCATGGCCTATAGAAACTTGAAAAAACCGGGATGCGTAAAGGAAAGGGATTTGAGCCCATACGAAAAACTGACCGGCCAAAGATTCGAGGACTGGTTGACTCTGATCGGATATCCGAAGGCGCTGTAACGGCAGCTCTTCGATCGGTTAAAGAACTACATATAGCCTCATTTTTGCCTTAGACAATATTGGTGCATCTTTGTTACCTCTAAAAGGCCATTTTTGATCAGTGCCAAGAAAACAAGATTAGTTATGCCGTAAAGTCATGGCATCAAAGGCTGAAAGCACAACTTGTTCAACCTTGCTTCGAGTCTATAACTGATTTTTTGTTTGAAGGCCGAATTCCCGCGACAGAAAGACCGGCATTGTCCGATCAAGCTCAAAATCAGTCTTTTAAGATTGCCGTATTAAAAGAGCGGCTTGATTATCTGCAAGTTATTTTATCGAGAGGATTCAGTGTGGATAAAGCTGACAGAGAATCTCAAAAAAGAGATTATAGAGGAAGAGGAACAACTTAAAGGGATGCGGAGGGATTAAAGTTAACCAGACACTGCAGCTAATCCACGGCATTTAGACTATTTCAATCCCTTGACCTTTGGCGGGCAAAATGATGGGAAATTGTTCATGGAAACCTTAATAAGGGTGTTCCTTTTACAAAGTTGAAATATTCGGCATTTTCAAATAAAATAATTCCTTGGAACGACACTGAGGAGTTCCAATTTTCAACGGGAGGTAATCTCAAAAGGCATTCAAATTCAAAGTAAATTCATTTTTAAATTGGTCGACAAGAGGAATTGAGAAAATCATGCCGATCCAGATAGAACCTTGAGGTGGACTTTTATTTATGAGTAATACATTGCAATCGATTATCAAGCTCGCGGAAAGAAAAGAAATAAAAATATCGGAACATGGTTACGATGAATTAGCAGAGGATGGGATATTGGTCAAGGATATCATTGCGGGAGTGAAAAAAGCCATATTGATAAAAGATTATCCGGAATATCCCAAGGGTCCTTGCGTCTTAGTTTTACAGAAAGACCATGATGATCGTCCAATCCATATTGTTTGGGGCATACCGGCAAATGAATCCTCGCCGGCCGTTGTCGTAACGGCTTACAGACCAGAAAAAGAAAAGTGGACTGAAGATTTCATGAGGAGGAAATCTTGAATGGTAAAAATCATAAAAAATTGGTTCGTGAAGGCCAATATGCCGCCGAAGTCGCTGTTGTACTGATTGATTCGGACACGGGATGGGCGCCTTATCTGTCTTTTGAGGATGCGCAAAAATTGGATGATGTGCGTGAGGCTTTGCGCGAAGGTGATCTTAAAAAAGCAGGTCGGTTGGCAAAGGTTTTCAAATTAACACCCCTTGCAGTTTGACTTCCAAGATGGCGCCGGCATAACCACCGGATGAACCGGACGGCGAAAACGCTTAACCAAAATCCGGCACGAAACAATCGCCGCCGGTTATCCTGGTCGTTAGTAGAAAGCTGGAGGAAATTAAGCCGCGGATTCTCACGGATTGGACACGGATACAATTAAACTGGAACATGAAAAAATAACAGAAGATATAATCGGCGCTGCCTTAGAAGTCTATAACAGGCCGGGATATGGTTTCCTTGAAAAAGCATACCGGAGGGCCATACAGGTTGAATTGATACGAAGGGGACATTCAGCGGAACTGGAACATCCCGTCAAAGTCAGGTTTAAAGGCGTGATCGTCGGTTATTATCATGCAGATTTATTGGTAGATGGAAAGGTGATCGTTGAACTCATCCCCGGGGACATCAACCGCATGCCTCCTAAAATCAACCGTTGATGTAAGGAAATCAAGGCGTCGGCTCAATGAACGCAATATCGCTTCGCTGACATACTGATGAATCTTCTGCATCGGCCTGCAGTATCTTTCCCGACGTTTTCCCGGCGCTTTCCAGACATTTTCCCGACCTTCAGAACAAGTGAACTTTACATTGTGAACATCCCATGCCCGGAGACTCTCATATTCCGTCAAATAAGGACTGTCAGGTTTTCGCACTTCAACGCTCATAGCAGGATTGAAAAATGATCTATTCATTATGTAAATGATCTCCTCATAACCTTCAAATTGATTCTTGCAATAAAACTTGCCGCTGCAATGCGACCCTATGGAAAAACTCCAGACAATTGTTATGGGTCTTTATTCTCATTCATGCATATGCTTCTTTGATCAGCGCCGACGGAAAACATAGCCATCGACTCAACCCTGTCGTAGGCTTTCGGAAATTCGATTGCTTTATTTTTTCTCATATTGAAAATTGCATTGAAAACTGTAATATATTAAAAAGGTGCGTATGTGGAGGATTGATGAGCAATCCTGTCATTCGATTTTTATAATTGTGTGCATAAGAAAGGAATTTCCAGGAATGCTAAAAAATTTTTTATTCGTTAGTTCTCTTCTTTTATTAATATGGGGTAACCTCGCAGCAGCCGTTCCTCACCAGATCAATTATCAGGGTTTCTTAACGGATGATGCGGGTAATCCGCTGACGGGGCCTTATTCGTTCACCTTTCGGATATATGATGCGGAGACGGGAGGGAATGTATTATGGACGGAAACGCAGGATGATGTTCAGGCGGCGGACGGTTTGTTTCATGTGACATTGGGTAAGGAGACGGCGCTGGATATTTATTTTGAAGGGTCGCTATGGTTGGAAATTGAGGTATTTGGAGAAACATTGGAGCCGCGTCAGGCTTTGACTCCTGTAGGTCAGGCTTTCCTAAGCGAGGAGGCTGAAGATGTATACGGCCGGGATATCAATCCTGCAAGCGTATCGATTGCGGGATACGGCCTTGTCGTTGATGAATCGGGCGAATGGGTGGGCGAACCCACCGGCTTGACGGGTCCGACAGGTCCAACGGGTCCGCAGGGCGCTGCCGGCGCTGCAGGTCCTACCGGACCTCCGGGCGATCCCGGACCCGCAGGTCCGACAGGACCTGCCGGGCCTCAAGGTTCTTCGGGTCCCGTAGGCGGCACGGATATGCAGTTCATTTATAATGATGCCGGTGAGGCTGCAGGCGCAGAAGTTTATTATGATGAGGCAACAGGATACGTGGGAATCGGCGACTCTTCCCCGCAGGCAGAATTGCACATTGACGGAGACATGATATTGAAAGGTCCCTGGATAGACGTAAGGGCTTATCCTTCTTTAAGCGCGGCAGTATCCGCAGCCGGCGCTCAAAATAAAACCATAATGATACCGACCCTTCAATCCGTTAATGAAAATATGATGATACCGGAAAATTTGAGTCTCCTGTTTTTAAGAAGCGGGAGTCTGGACATCGCATCCGGCATTTCGGTCACCGTCAACGGTCATGTTGAAGCCGGATACTGGAAAATATTCACCGGCGAAGGCTCGGCGATCATAACGGGACAGCCGGTGAACTGCAAGTGGTTCGGCGTAGATACATCAGAAACTGCTGCCGATAACTCTGATTACTTCAACAGGGCTGTTTCAGCGCTCCCTTCGGAAGGCGGGATCGTATTTCTGGACGTTCCCGGTGATTATCTTATCAGCGACGCGATTGAAATTACTGAAAGTAACGTAACATTCCGATTCGCCAGGGGGGCAATCCTCAGAAAAACGGCGATAAATTATGCGATTCATGTTCATGGGACTGATCCGGGTAACCGCATATCTAATGTAGTGATCAGGGGAGTCAAAATCGCCGGCAATTCAAGAGGCGGAGCCGGGATCGTCATGCAATACACGGAAGACAGCATGATCATTGATTGCGAATCAAACGACAACACAAGCGTGGGCAATGGATTCTCCATAGGTTCCGGACTTCCCGATTCAGGCTGCCGCAACCGGATAATACGTTGTAAGGCATTCAACAACGGACGCTTCGGAATAATCGCCATCTGCGAAAACGACATGGAAGTCACTGGATGCCGTTGCGGCTCAAACGGCGACTCTGATTATGACATCAAAAACTGCTGCAATTTTAACCTTCATCACAACTGGTCAAGCAACGCTCAGGAATACGGCATCAACGTAAGATGCAGTTCAGCAGGTATGGACGTTTCCGGCTCCGTGGACTCGAATAGCGTCTATTATGCGGGCAAATCGTCCTATTATATTCATCACGATACCAACGACGGATCGACAGGCGAAATGTACGGCATGATTATAACGAACAATCTCAGCTATGATCCCAATGAAAGAGATTTCATTTTATCAGGTTCAGCGGGACATTTTATAGAGCGTGCTGTCTTTACAGGGAATGTCGGTTATTCGGCCGGCATATGCGGCGCCGGCTTGACTTTTCTGCGATATTTTTCCTGGACAGGCAACGTCATTCAAGACCCGGAATCCTGGTGTATCATCGCCAACAGTATGCAACATTCGAATATAACCGGCGGAGTTCTCACTGAACCTGGGTCTGCCGAAACGGAAAATGCCGCTGTATCGCTCAGAGACATTGACGATAATTATTGCCTTTACAACAATATTTCCGGCTTGCTCATCACCAGGGGCGATTATGGAACCACGGGAATACATGAAACAGGATATTCAGACTACAACACATTCTACGGCAACAGCTTCGACGGATTCGACAGCAAGTCGAATTACGGGCTAAACGGAGACCACAGCCGCATACTAACAAATATAGCGACAACAGCGCGACCCGGACTTTACACATTGAGAAGCACGGATACGGCCAGAGTCGTCACCAATGAAGGAGTCACCGGAGGAAAATCTTATTATCTCCCAGCCGCCGTATCGGATGATGAACCACTGCTCAAATTCCGCATCGTCCGTACAGCCGATTATAACCTTTTTATTCACCCTGAAACGACTGATGCTTTCAGAGGAAAAGCAGACGGCAAGTATATGCATCTTTCCGCCCTGGGCGACGCCGTAGAAATATTCTGCGTGATCAACGGCGTCTGGGAAGTTAATGTCCTGAATGGAACTCCCCTTTACGAACCCTGATCGTACCATGGATCAAAAACCCAAGTGGCTGTCCAGCATTAAATTTTGAATCGAGATTCGAGTTTATGGACAGGCACTAACCTAGAAATGTGAACTTTTTATCAATACCGAAATTCACCCGGTTACGAGTCAGAAACCGCAGCGCCTGTCCAACATGAAAATTCAAATTCTAAATCGAGTTCCTGGACAAGCGCCGGTTCGTTTCTGCTCGTCAATACGCGACGCCTTTTCAACATAAAATCTTCTCCACTGAAAGAGATTGTGAACAGTCGCTGACCTGCGGTTGCACCCCCAGGCGGCTTTCGGCAGCATCGAGTTCGACGGCTGGAAAAGGTCACAATAAGTACCTTCTCAAGCGGGCTCGTACATCCTGAACGAAAGTTTGACGGCTAGAAACGACCAAAGCAAGCAACGCCCCGGGCAGGCTTGTCCCGCCTGAGCGAAAGTTTGACGGCTAAAGCTCCCCCGGCATTCTGCTCCAACTCAACAGCCGCCTAACCCCTGCTCCACGTTCGATTTATCGTCAGCCAGCAGCGCGCCCAGGGCTATGGAATAGAATTTGGTTTCTTCCGTATCGGCCCTGGATGTCAGAATACAGGGTACTTTCGAGCCGGCGACTGCAGCGGCTAATTTCGCTCCGGCCATTATGGTCATAGTTTTATAAAAAACATTGGCCGATTCAATATTAGGAAATATCAGTATATCGGCATCGCCGGCCACGGAGCTTTTGAATTTTTTCTCTTCCGCGCATCTTTTCGATAACGCCAGATCGATAGCCAGAGGCCCATCCACATCAACGCCCCTGATTTTTCCATTTTCCGCCAATCTTTTCAATGCCCTGGCTTCTATGGTGGAATCTACCTTGAAACTCGGTTTTTCCACGCAGGAGATGACGGCAGCTTTCGGTCTCTCAATGCCTAAAGCGCCGGCGATCTGCCTGCAGCAATTCAACATGGCGACCTTCTGCGCCAGGTCGGGTTCTACAATTATAGCCGCATCAGAGACGATAAGGAGTTTATGATAATTTTCCGCAGAAAAAACGGTTATATGAGTGAGCAACCGGCTGTCGCCCATAAGGCCTTTTTTTCTGTCCAGGATAGCCTTGGTGTATTCCGCGGTTGATATAAAGCCTTTCATCATCAGGTCCGCATGTCCGTTTCTTACCAGTTCCACTGTTCTTTCAGCAACGGTCCGGGGTTCTTTCTCATGGACTATTTCCCATATGTTGAAATCGATCTGAGCTTCATCAGATAATCTTTGTATCTCATCCCTGTCGCCGACCATAACAGCTTTGACGATATTCGCTTCCGTCGCCTCTGCGATGGACTTAATCACGCTGGGCGCATTGCCGCCGGCTACCGCCAGTCTCTTCTCAACGCCCTTTGCCTTCTCCGCCAGTTCTGGAAATGTCTTGATAATCATAATTCCGCCTCCATCACATATATTTCCGGATTATTTCCATCACTTCATCTTCTTTCACCGGCTTTTTAACATACTCATCCGCCTGATGCGCTTCAGCAATGCGTTCGGCCGTTTCCGGGTACTTTAGTTCCTTATGGAAAGCGCTGACCAAGATGACGGCCATGTCGCGACTTTCCGGTCTGGTTTTTATCTCCCGACAGACAGAATACCCGTCCATACCCTCAAGCATAACTTCCAACAGGACCAGCGACGGTTTGAACGCCCGGCATAATTTTAAGGCTTCAACGCCGTTTTCCGCTAAGAACGGATCAAACCCCGCTTCCTCCAAGGCTTCTTTTAAACGCTCCGCAAACTCCGCATCCGCATCCGCTGCCACGATCCTCTGTTTACCGTCAAAACTTTCGATCGCCTCCTGTTTCTTAAGCAGCTTTTCCAATGCCGTGCAGACCTCCCGTATGCCCAGTTCCTTATGCACATAAGCATCAGCCTTGTGGAACCCGGCTATGGCCGCAGCGAAACCTTTGCCGCCGTGCCTGTCTATATCGCTTAAAATCACTGCCGGTACATTTCCCAGCTCAGCACATTCTTTTATATCGCGGACAATGGAATATCCATCCCTGTCCGGAAGCTTCACATCAATTACGATCAAATCCGGCAGCCTTTTCCCGGCTTCAATCAGTCCTTTCTCACCCGATCCGGCATGCCGGAATTCATAATTCCTCTCCTCCAACGCCGAACCGAGAGACGCTGAATATTCTTCGTCTGCATCAATATGCATGATTCTTCGTTTCCTCATCCGTTTTCTCCTCGTTTTAGAAATCGTAAACCGTAATTCTTCCGCAATTTATGACTTTTTCCACCCTCCGCTCCCGTTTTTCCGACTATACTCATACTTCCAATGAATAATTATTTCAACGTCTGCTTCACAAAATTCTAATCTGCGCCTGTCCACAAACTCGAATCTCGATTCAAAATTTAATGCTGGACAGCCACTTGGGTTTTTGATCCATAAACTAATCAATTAATGAAACCGAAATAAAATCGTGATGGAAAACCGTTCATTTCTGATTTCAGCTCCTGATTGTCTAAAAACAAAAAATTCTGCTGAACCGCAGAAAATCGAAACCTCAACCATCCCTCAGTTTATCTCGACCATCCGGTTTTCTTTCTGATTTTTCTCAGCCTTTTTCAATTCGCCTTCTTCTGCCACATATCCCAGGGCTTTGAGCTGAACCTTGATTTCATTATGAAGGATGTCGGAATTCACCTCGGATTCCCGGTAAGGAATCCTGTTTTCCCAATCCCGCAGGAGCTTCTCCATCTCTTCAACCGTTTTTACTTTGTCGCTGTAGAGATTCCGCTGTTCTTCCCTGTCGGAAATCAGGTCGTAAAGTTCCGGTTCTCTTCCGTCTTTCAGTATCATTTTCCATCTGTTCGTGGACACGGAGGTGGATTCCTTGTCCTCAAAGTCGGTAAACTCGGCGAATACCGGATCAGCTTTTTCCCGGCCTTCAATTATCGGCAAAAGCGATTCGCCCTGCCATTCAGGAATCTGTTTCAAACCAAGATAATCCAGTATTGTCGGCGGTATGTCCAGCAAACTGACCATGGCGTCGACGACGGCCTGTCTTCTGTCGTTTTCGGGAAACCGGACGATCAGGGGTATGCGCAATTCTTCATCATACAGGCTGTTGCGGTGACCGAGAAATTGATGTTCAAAAAAGCTTTCCCCGTGGTCCGCGGTTACGATCAGCAATGAATCGTTCAAACCGGGAAGGAATTCCAGCAGTTGTCCCATGTGCTTGTCGCAGAAATTGATTTCACTGTCGTAACATGCCGTGATGTAATTGAAAATATCGGTCCCCTTTTTTATATTGAATTCCTTCAGTTTCATGTAAATCAGATTATTGTAAAGGTTATCCACATCTTCTTTGCGGCCTCCCGGGTAATATTCCGATATCCAGGGTTCTTTGGGGAAATAAGGCCAGTGAGGATCAATATAATGCACCCACAAGAAGTAAGGAGTATTCTCCGGACGCCTGGATATTATCTCCCGGACTTTGCCGTTGGCGAATTCGGCGTTGACGAGAAGCTTTTCTATTTCTCTGTCCGAAAGGGATTGAGTATCCTCAACCTTCTGTGTAATGAAAGTATGTTCTTCAAAGTCATCGAATCCCTGAGCGAATCCCGTTGCATGCCTCATGTGAGGATTACTCGATAGGCCCATAGTGTGATAACCCGCCTTCTTCAGTGTTTCAGCAAGCGTCATGATCTCGCCGGCAAGTTTTTCCTGAACGGCCATCTTATGCGTCACCACGTTGAAAAGGCCGTGCCTTATGCCGTGACTGCGCGAGTGCATCCCGGAAAATAAACCGGCCATGGCGGGTGCAGTCCAGGATGACGATGATCGCGCTTTCGTGAAAAAAACATTCTGTTGCGCCAGGCGGTCAAGATTAGGAGAAGTCGGACGATCATATCCGAAACATGACAGATGATGAATGCTAACGGCATCGATGGTTATCAGAATGACGTTGGGTCTGTCGCCGGCCGAACGCTCTCCGCAACCGCAAGCAAAAACATACATCAATGAAAAAATGCATATTATCAGTGAATATCGCCGCTCAGCAAGCAAAGTTATTTTCCTCATTATATTCCCTATCCATAAACCCTGAAAGCGTTTACATAGCTCAAAACGTTCCCGTCAGAAAAGACCGCTGCGGCCCAACGCCGAACGCCAGCGTCAAACCGGCCCGCAAAGGAGTATATTATAAATGACATGAGTTGCAAATTTTTTAAGTGTCCCTGTTTTTTGAACAGCGCATGAGAGCCCGACTAAACACCGGTTAGACTTTATCTAGTTTTTGTCCATAAACGGCGAATTTTTCCCAATACTGCGTCAGTCTTCGGATTTGCTCAGTCAAAGTATAAGCGCCGCCCCTGCCTCGCAAATCCTTACCATCCTTATCTTAAGAAAAATTCGCTCGTTTATGGATCAAAAACCGCAGTG
>CAZUFC010000180.1:0-13782 GCA_964619725.1 uncultured bacterium
ATGTCAACGTCGTTTTTCCATGATCTATGTGACCTATCGTACCAACGTTTAAATGGGGCTTTGACCTATCAAACTTTTGCTTTGCCATCCTTAAACTCCCTTCAATGGAATATCCCGCATCACGGTGATGTTCATATAAAAACCATTCTCAGCAATCACCAACGATAATGAGCAAATGCTTTGTTGGCTTCAGCCATTTTATGAGTGTCTTCTTTCTTTTTGATAGAAATCCCCTTATTCGCGGATGCATCAAGTAACTCTCCCGCTAATCTCTGAGCCATAGTATTTTCGTTTCTTTTACGCGAATAAGAAATGATCCATCTCATGCTTAGTGCTAATCGGCGTTCAGGACTTACTTCAATCGGCACCTGATAAGTAGAACCGCCGACTCGTCTTGATTTAACCTCTAAAACCGGTTTCACGTTATCGATCGCTTTTTTGAAAACTTTCAAAGGATCGCTCTTGATTCTATTTTCGATAATATCCAAGGAATCATAAAGTATTCTCTCAGCCACGCTTTTTTTTCCATCTTTCATCATGCAATTGATGAATCTCATGACGAGAATACTTCTGTACTTTGGATCAGGCACCACTTCTCTTTTTATTGCTCTTTTCCGCCTTGGCATGACAGACTCCTACTTTTGTTTCGGTCTTTTCGTACCGTATTTCGATCGACCTTGCATTCTACCCTGAACTCCCGTACTTTCCAATGTGCCTCGAATAATATGATATCGGACTCCCGGCAGGTCTTTTACACGACCTCCTCTTATCAGTACGCTTGAATGCTCCTGAAGATTGTGTCCGATACCCGGAATGTACGCGGTGACTTCTATCCCGTTCGTCAGCCTAACTCTGGCGACCTTGCGAAGGGCCGAGTTCGGTTTTTTAGGAGTCGTCGTCGAAACGCGCACGCAGACCCCTCTTTTTTGAGGCGAACCCTGCAAAGCCGGGCTGTCCGATAATCCTTTCATTAATTTTCGTCCTTTACGAACAAGCTGATTGATCGTAGGCAATGTGATCCTCCTTCTAGGAAGGTAAGAAACTTGCGTAGTCTAACAATTCTTGTTTTTAGCTGTCAAGTCCATCTTCCACTTTTTTTTCACAATTCTTGCAAATCGGAAAACTGTTCTTCACTTTCATCGATGCCCGGCGTTTCTTCTTCTTCTGATTCCACTTCAATCCTGGTGCTTGCATAGGCAGCAGCACCCGTACCTGCAGGAATCAACCTTCCAACAACTACATTCTCTTTAAGTCCCCTCAGATAATCGATTTTTCCGCTAATCGAAGCTTCCGTGAGAACTCGAGTCGTTTCCTGGAAAGAAGCAGCCGAGATGAAACTTTCCGTACTTAAAGAAGCTTTAGTAATTCCAAGCAATTGAGGGCTTCCCGTCGCCGGTCTTCCGCCTAATTCCATGACTCGATTATTCTCCTCACGGAATTTGAATTTGTCCACCTGTTGATCCAAAACGAAATTCGTATCACCGACATCGTCGATCTTAACCATTCTGAGCATTTGCCGTACAATGACCTCAATATGTTTATCATTTATGTCGACGCCCTGGAGACGGTAAACCTCCTGAACCTCATCTACCAGATATTTCTGCAGTTCTTTGTCGCCGAGAACGGCCAGAATGTCATGAGGATTAATTGAACCGTCCATAAGAGGTTCGCCTGCTCTGACCCGGTCACCTTCATGAACATTGATGTGAATTCCCTTGGGAATAAGATATTCCCTGGTTACTCCGCCGGCTCCTTCAACGGTGACTTTTCTCATACCTTTGACCACAGACCCGAACTTGACGTATCCGTCAATTTCGCTGATGGTCGCCGGTTCTTTGGGTTTCCTCGCTTCAAACAACTCATTCACCCTGGGCAAACCGCCGGTGATGTCTTTTGTCTTCGTGCTCTCCCTCAATACAATGGCCACTATGTCTCCAGCCTTAACCTCGGTATTGTCCTCAATGAAAATATGAGCGCCGTTGGGCAACGGAGTTCTGATATCGGTTTTCTTGATGATGAAGTGCGGATGCATGGTATCCAGCTCGGACTGGTGAATGGGGCAGTACTGTTTGCGGCCTTCCTTGCGCTTCAATTCCCGATAAGTGCATCCCGGCACGGAACATTTCATTTCCTCGCGATACCCCCCGATTACCTTACGGACCTGCCCGCTGACTTTATCTCTCTCTTCCCCCAGAGTAACGGATTCGACGACATCTTCATAAACCAAAACTCCATCGGCTTCCGCTAAAATCGGAGTAGTGAAAGGGTCCCATTCCGCCAAAAGTTTTGATTTGACCTCACTTTCGACGCTCACGTCCGGATCGTTGCCGGCCAATAATTGATCCCGCTTTACTTCCTCCTGGTTTTTCACATAAACATAAGCCCCCGGAATCACATAATGCCGTTCTCTTTCCACCGTAGGATTGTCTTCCGGATAGACGGAAAGATGCAAACCGTTTATAAGAACTTTGCCTTTCTTGTCCACAACCTCAGCCATCTTTTTGACTTCCTCAAATTCCTCACCCAAAATTCTCTTGAAAACGACTACTCCTTCTGAACTCGCTCGCGTCGGCGTCTGAATCGGATCATCCTGTCTGACCTTCAGCTTGGCGCCGTAAGGGACTTTCTCCGGCACATCCCATCGCTCTCTGATTCGCTCGGCAAGAATGTCATCCTTATTAACCTTCTGCGCGTCAGATACAAGTATCTTTCTTTTTCCTTCCGATTCTCTGATGTTTTCATCGAAAATTTCATGAGGCGCAAGTTTGTACAAATAATCCTTGTTCCTGGTTTTCAGGATGAGATTGTAGCCTATCGTTTCCTCTTCTCTTTCTCCCTCTTCCAACACTATAGTCCCGTTTTCGGGAGCCAGGATACTGGGTTGAGTAATGAAAATTCTGGATTCTTTACGACTCAGAACGACAGTTTCTTCTTCAGAATTAGCTGCGGTTTCCAAACGTGAGAAGCGAACGAAACCTGAAATCTTGGTTTCAGCCGTAACCTCCTCTTCGGCCGCACGTGCTGTACCTCCGATATGGAAAGTTCTCATAGTCAACTGCGTGCCGGGTTCTCCGATGGACTGCGCCGCGATAACACCGACGGCTTCTCCGATCTCAGTCATTTTGCCGCTAGCCAGATTCCTTCCGTAACATTTAACGCAAACGCCGTGTTCAGCCTCGCATGTTAAAACGGACCTGATCTTTATCCTCTCCAAATTCGAAGTGCCGATCAGTATAGCCTTATCTTCATCAATCTGTTCGTTGGCGCTGACAATCAATTCCCTCGAAAAAGGATCGTAAACGTCTTCGAGTGCAACCCGCCCCAGAACGCGATCTTCCAGAGTCTCTATTACCTCGCCGGCTTCGACGATCGGATTCACGAAAATGCCGTCGAGTGTTCCGCAGTCTTCCATGGTGATCATCATATCCTGAGCGACGTCGACGAGTCTTCTGGTTAGGTAGCCGGAATCAGCGGTCTTAAGGGCCGTATCAGCGAGTCCTTTTCTTGCGCCATGGGTCGAAATAAAGTACTGCAAAACCGTCAGTCCTTCCCGGAAGTTTGCCGTAATCGGCGTTTCAATAATCTCGCCCGAAGGTTTCGCCATTAACCCCCTCATTCCGGCCAACTGACTGATTTGCTGCCTGGAACCTCTGGCGCCCGAGTCAGCCATCATGTATATCGGATTGAATTCACCGCTTTCTGAAATAAGATAGCCGTCTTTTCCGCGTCGGCTCCTTTCCAACTCCCGAAACATCTCCTCCGAAACCTGATCCCGCACATGTGACCATATGTCAACAACCTTGTTGTATCTCTCTCCGTTAGTAATAATGCCGTCCAAATACTGATCCTCCACCTCAATTACTTCCCTCTGAGCCCTGTCTATCAACTCGCTTTTCCTGGAGGGAATGATCATATCCTGGACGCCGAATGAGATGCCTGACTTAGTGGCGTAACTGAAACCCAGGTCCTTCAGGCGATCAAGAGTGCTTACGCAGACTTCGTTTCCGAATAGTTTAAAAATGTCGTGAACTAAAGTCTGGAGCTGCTTTTTTTCCGTAACGCGATTGAAATACGGAAAACCTTCCGGTAAAGCATCGTTCAAAATAACCCTGCCTACCGTGGTGCTGATCAATTCACCGTTAATCCTGCAACTGATACGGGCCTGCAGTCCGACTTTCTTTTGTTCGAAAGCTAAAATCACTTCATTCGGATCAGCAAAAATGCTTCCTTCTCCGAGACTTCCCCGCCGCTCCTTCGTAAGATAATAACAGCCTAAAACGATGTCCTGGCTGGGCACAGCAATAGGTTTTCCGTTTGCCGGCGAAAGGATGTTGTTTGTGGACATCATTAAAAGTTGAGCTTCAAGCTGAGCTTCAATGGATAAGGGAATGTGAACCGCCATTTGATCGCCGTCGAAATCAGCATTGAAAGCGGCGCACACCAAAGGATGTATCTTGATAGCCTTACCCTCGATCAGTATCGGTTGAAATGCCTGTATGCCGAGTCTGTGCAAAGTGGGCGCCCTGTTGAGCATTACAGGATGTTCCTGAATGACTTCTTCCAGTATGTCCCACACTTCATCCCTTTCCGATTCAACCATCTTCTTGGCGCTTTTAATCGTCGTCACATACCCCTTCTCTTCAAGTTTGTTGAAAATGAAAGGCTTGAATAATTCCAGCGCCATCTTCTTCGGCAATCCGCATTGGTTCAACCTCAATTCAGGCCCCACAACGATCACGGAACGCCCTGAATAATCCACCCTCTTTCCGAGCAAATTCTGCCTGAACCTCCCTTGCTTGCCCTTCAACATGTCGCTTAAGGATCTAAGAGGACGATTGTTGGGCCCCTTAAGAACACGACCCCTTCGACCGTTATCGAACAATGCATCCACGGCTTCCTGCAGCATGCGCTTTTCGTTTCTAATAATGACGTCGGGCGCTTTCAGTTCCTGCAATCTCTTGAGACGATTGTTCCTGTTTATTACTCTCCTGTAAAGATCATTCAGATCGCTTGTCGCAAAACGTCCGCCGTCGAGCGGCACCAAAGGCCTCAGTTCCGGCGGAATAACGGGTATCACTTCCAATATCATCCACTCGGGTTGATTCCCCGACTTCCGTATGTTCTCTACGACCGATAACCTCTTGACGATTTTCTTCTTCTTCTGTCGTGAACTTTCTACTTTCATTTGCTCACGAAGCTCTACAGCCAGAGAATCTAAATCTATCCGCTTCAGCAATTCCCTGATCGCCTCAGCGCCCATTTTCGCCTCAAACTCCTCAGGAAATTTCTCGTAAAGTTCCTGATATTTCTCTTCGTCAAGCAGTTCCTTCTCTCTTAAACCCGTTTCAGGCGATCCCGGGTCCAGCACAACATAATTTTCAAAATATAATATTCGCTCCAGGTCTCTTAAAGAAAGGTCCAGTAATTGACCTATCCTGCTTGGAAGCCCCTTGAAAAACCACACGTGAGAAACCGGGCAAGCTAATTCAATATGCCCCAGACGCTCCCGACGCACTTTGCTTTGGATTACTTCAACGCCGCATTTGTCGCAAACGACGCCGCGATGCTTCATGCGCTTATATTTTCCGCAATTGCATTCCCAATCCTTCGTGGGCCCGAAAATTTTCGCGCAAAATAATCCGCCTCTCTCAGGCTTGAAAGTTCTGTAATTGATGGTTTCAGGTTTCGTAACCTCCCCATAAGACCAGTCTCTGATCTTCTCCGGCGAAGCTACTTTAATTCTTATGGCATCAAAATCGTCAGGATCTCTTGGTTTTTCAAACAAGTTGTAAATTTCGTCCAAGGTGAATTCCTCCCTTGCACTTTATTTGAATTTACGAGGTTCATACGCCCTCTTCATATTCATCTTTTCATTTTAGATGTGTCCAACAACTCTACATCCAGTGACAGACTCTGCAGTTCCTTAACGAGAACTTTAAAGGATTCCGGTATGCCGGGCTCCTGCATCGTCTCACCCTTAACAATGGATTGGTAGATTCTCGTACGACCCAACACATCGTCCGACTTGACCGTCAACAGTTCCTGCAGCGTATAAGCTGCACCATACGCTTCCAGCGCCCATACCTCCATCTCACCGAACCTCTGTCCGCCGAACTGGGCGCGTCCGCCCAGAGGTTGCTGAGTGACCAGGGAGTATGGACCTATGGATCGGGCATGAATTTTATCGTCGACCAGATGATGGAGCTTCATCATGTAAACATATCCCGTAGTCACTTTCTGATCGAATTTTTCTCCGCTTTTGCCGTCAATCAATTCCGCTTTTCCGTCGGAAGGAAGGTTCGCTTCCTGCAAGGTTTCCCTGATGGCGGATTCGTTCGCGCCGTCAAAGACAGGCGTAGCCATGTGTTGGTTCAATTTTTTGGCGGCCCATCCGAGATGGGTTTCCATGATTTGCCCTACATTCATACGTGATGGAACCCCCAGGGGATTTAAAATAATTTCAAGCGGCTCTCCGTCAGGCAAAAAGGGCATATCCTCTTCAGGCACGATCACTGAGATGACGCCTTTGTTTCCGTGTCTTCCAGCCATTTTATCTCCGACGGAAAGTTTTCTTTTTACGGCGATATATACTTTTACAAGTTTAATGACGCCGGGCGGCAGTTCGTCGCCCTTCTGCAGTCGATTCACTTTCTCGTCGAAAATCATTTTGACGATATCCATCTGCTCTTCCATTTTACGCCTGACTGCCTCAATCTCCGGCTCAACTTCCTCATATTCCTTAACGATCAACGACGACAGCATAGTGTCGGGAATATCTCTCAAAACATCCACAGTAAGTTTGGCGTTCTTCTCGACTATCACTCGATTTTCAACAGGATCGATTAAATCCTCAGCTACCGTCTTGTCAAACAAAACCTGTCGTATCTTTTTATTTTCCTCTTCACGGATAATATTCAGTTCATCATTATAATCTTTTCGTATCTTTCCTATCTCTTCATCCTCGATAGCTCGAGACCTTTCATCCTTTTCCGCGCCCTTGCGGGAGAAGACTTTGACGTCAATGACCGTTCCTTCAATTCCCGGGGGAGTTTTCAAGGAAGCATCTCTGACGTCGCCGGCTTTTTCGCCGAAAATGGCCCTCAATAACTTTTCCTCCGGCGTAAGCTGCGTTTCCCCTTTTGGAGTAATCTTACCGACCAGCACGTCATTGTGTTTGACTTCAGCGCCGATTCTAATAATACCGCTTTCATCCAGATTTCTGAGCTGTTCTTCGCTTACGTTAGGGATATCTCTTGTTATTTCCTCTCTGCCCAGCTTAGTGTCCCTGGCTTCAATTTCAAAAGATTCGATGTGAATAGAAGTAAAAACGTCTTCCTTGACCAACTTCTCGCTGATAATGACCGCATCCTCAAAATTGTAGCCTTCCCACGGCATGAAACCGACCAGAACGTTTCTTCCCAGCGCCAGTTCTCCGTATTGAGTGGCCGGACCATCGGCGATGACCTGATTCGCTTCCACCCGCTGTCCGACTTTCACTATTGGTTTCTGGTTTATGCATGTGTTCTGATTCGAACGCCTGAATTTAATCAGTGAATATATATCAACGTTGGTCTCGCTGAACGCTTTCGTATCTTTTTCTTCCTCAGGATCGCAACGTATGATGATTCTGTCCGCGCTGACATGCTCTACCGTTCCGGCACGTCTCGCCGTAACTACAACTCCTGAATCCCGTGCAGCGATATACTCCATACCAGTTCCCACTAACGGCGCATCGGTCCTTAACAAAGGAACGGCCTGCCGCTGCATGTTGGAGCCCATTAATGCCCTGTTGGCGTCATCATGCTCCAGAAAAGGAATAAGCGCAGTCGATACGCTGACGATCTGCTGAGGTGAAACGTCAAAATAATCAATGGTGTCTGCAGCCGATAAAGTAGGGTCGCCGCCGATTCGAGCCGCTATTCTTTCTCCTATTATTTTGTTGTTTTTCCTGTCTACCGGAGTATTCGCCTGAGCTATGACATACTTTCTTCCCTCTTCATCACGCTCTATATCCTCGTCCAAAGCGGTCAGAAATTCTATGTCATCCTGAAGTTTTCCTTTCTGAACTTTCCGATAGGGGGACTCGATAAAACCAAATTCATTTACACGCGCATAAGTCGCCAAAGAAACGATTAATCCTACATTAGGCCCCTCAGGCGTCTCAATCGGACAAATCCTGCCGTAATGTGTCGTGTGAACATCCCTGACCTCGAATCCGGCTCTGTCCCGGCTTAATCCTCCCGGCCCCAGCGCGCTGAGTCTTCTTTTATGCGTCAATTCCGCCAGAGGATTCACCTGATCCATAAATTGGGAAAGCTGACTGCTTCCAAAAAATTCGTTCAACGCTGCGGTCACGGGTTTTGCGTTGATCAAATCATGCGGCATGGCCGTTGTAAGGTCCTGGATACTCATCCTTTCCCTGATAGCCCTCTCCATGCGAACTAATCCCAATCGAAAATGATTCCTCAATAATTCTCCAACCGCTCTCACCCGCCTGTTGCCCAGATGATCGATATCGTCTACATTGCCTCTGCCGTTCTTCAGTAAAAAAAGATACCTGACTACAGCGACAAAATCTTCCGGCGTCAATGACCTTTCTTCCAGTGACCGTTGAATGCCCAGTTTTTTGTTGAATTTCAATCTTCCGACCTTTGAAAGATCATAATACTTGGTGTCGAAAAAGATGCGCTTGAACAACACGGTGGCGCTTTCCAACGTCAAAGGATCGCCGGGTCTCAATCTCTTGTAAATTTCGATCTGCGCCTGCTTCTCAGGATCGGTCACCTCGTTCAACTTGTCTTTTAAAAGCGTCTCGTGAAGTGAATTGCCCATCGGCGAGTTCTCAAGAAATATAACCTCAACCTCTTCCAAAGAAGATTTGTGCAGACTTACCGAAATGTCCGGGGTTATCTCGCTATTGCACTCGGCTATCACCTGACCGGTCTCCGGGTCAATGACATCATCGGCGAAAATTTTTCCGACCATCAGTTCAGGAGGCAACAATATCTCTTCAATGCCGGCTTTCTCCAGTTTTTTGATAGATCTCTTGTTGATTCTAGATTTCTCTTTTATGATGACCCGTTCCGTTTTCGGATCATTAATGTCGAATAAAGCCCTTTCGCCTATCATGTGAGGGCCCACTTTTCTCAGGAATCCCTTTTCCGCTTTCCTGAGAACCTCGGTTTTATAGAAAAGCCTCAATATCTCCTGATTGGAAACATAGCCCAAAGCCCGCAGGAGAACAGTCGCCAATATTTTGCGCTTTCGATCTATCCGAACGAAAAGAATATCATTCGTGTCAAACTCGAATTCGACCCATGATCCCCTGTAAGGGGTTATTCTGGCGGAATAAAGTATCTTTCCTCCGGAATGAGCTTTCCCTTTGTCGTGTTTGAAAAAGACTCCGGGTGAGCGGTGCATCTGACTCACTATGACGCGATCAGTGCCGTTAATTACGAAAATGCCTTTGTCGCCTACGTTTATCCGTCCGTCAGGAGTTTGAGAAACGTTGATCATGATCGGCATCTCGCCGAGATATACTTCCTGCTGTCTAATGTCTCTTAAAAGCTTCTGATCGGTATCCGTATCCTTTTCCCACACCACCAATCTCAAGGTTACCTTGAGAGGGGCCGAGTAACTCATCCCCCTTTCACGGCACTCGTCAACTTCATATTTCATCCTCAACGTCACTCGTTTTTCGCAATGCCCGCATACGATATAATGAACCTTGCCTCCGCAGTGAGGACATACCGGGATTTCTTCATCGTTCTTTTCCAGGTCGCCTTTCCCTGTCGTTTGTCCGCATTCGCATCGCCAGGTATATCTGTTCTCTATACCCTTCAGCTTTCCGCAACTGCATTCCCAGGTCCCTAACTCATAGCCGACGAATTCCAGTTGGGCCGTATCATTGTAATTGCTGATTGGAAAAATACTGTTGAATACAGCCTGCATTCCGCTCTCTTCCCGGTCTTCAGGCAGCATATCCATCTGCAGAAAATCGGAAAAAGAAGTTTGCTGCATATCCAGCAGGTTGGGAATTTCAATCACACTTTTTATTTTTGAAAAATCCCTGCGATCAACGAGATTCTTCGTTCGTGAAAAATAAGACTTAAGTTTACTTTGTACCATTTATACCCCTTTCCGCCGAGTAAAAAAATAAAAAGACACGACGAATAATGGTTCTTCTATTCAATTGAAATTCTTTCTGCTCGGGATACTATTTTATTTCCGCCTGACCTCCTGCTTCCTCTAATTCGGCTTTGACTTTGTCCGCCTCTTCTTTCGGTACACCTTCTTTGACCGGTTTGGGCAGGGATTCGACCAATTCTTTCGCTTCTTTTAAGCCCAATCCGGTGAGAGCGCGCACGGTCTTAAGAACAGGTATCTTTTTATCTCCGAAACTGGTCAGAACTACTGAAAATTCAGTCTGTTCTTCCTTTTCCTCTTCAGCAGCGGCAGCAGGTTGCATTCCTGCAAAGGCTACAGGCGCCGCAGCGCTTACGTCGAATTTTTCTTCCAGCGCCTTCACCAGTTTGTTTAATTCCAATACACTCATTTTCTCAATGGATTCGATGATCTGTTCGTGGGTTAATTCTCCCATGGTTGTCCTCCGTCAAACCTTTTATAAAATTCAAGCGTTTTCTTTCTGTTCTTTTATTCTGGACAGAACATTTACCAAATTTGCAGTAAAACCGTTTAGAATCCGGACGAAACCGGTAATCGGAGCCTGCATCGCTCTCACAGTTTGAGTCAACAGCTCTTCCTTGCTGGGCAAGGTAGCGAGGAATTGTATATCCTTCGCCTCCAGCATGTCCCCTTCAACGAGAGCTGCTTTTAATTGCACTGTTTCGTGCTCCTTGATGAATTCCCGAATAAGCTTAGCGGGACTGACGGGATCATGTTTGATGGCGGCCAGGGCATTGGGACCTGTAAGCCGTTCGCTTAATTTTTCGAATTCAGTGCCTTTAAAAGCCCTTTTCGCCAAAGTATTCTTAATCACGAAAAACTGCGTATCGGCTTCTTTCAATCTGTTTCTCAAAGCATTAATTTCCTCAACTTTTAATCCCCGATAATCCAGCAGAATAGCCGATCTTTTTTCGCTCAAAGTATCTTTCAATTCCTGAACCCGTTTTTCCTTCAACTGTTTGTTCACTTGGGCATCCCTCCGCTCATAAATCGCGACCTGCGGGTCGATCAAATTATTTCCTGAAAATATTTACTATCTGGACCGTATCCAATTTTACTCCCGGTCCCATTGTCGAGGTCAAAACGACGTTCCTGAGATAAGCGCCTTTAGCGGAAGAAGGTTTCGCCTTCATAATGACTTCAAACAAAGCCGTCGCATTTTGTTTGAGTTTATATAAATCGAAAGACACTTTCCCTATAGGAGCATGAATATTTCCGCCTCTATCGACCCGGTATTCAATTTTACCCGCCTTTATCTCTCTGACGGCCCTCGCCACATCAAAGGTGACGGTTCCAGCTTTCGGATTGGGCATCAAACCCCGCGGTCCCAATATCCGCCCTAACCGACCCACTTTACTCATGACGTCAGGCGTAGCGATGACAGCGTCGAATTCCAACCAGTTATTATTTATCTTCTCCACATATTCGTCGCAACCGACATAATCAGCGCCGGCATCTTTCGCTTCCATTTCCTTTTCGCCCTGCGTCATAACGAGTATTCTGACGGATTTGCCCGTGCCGTGAGGCAAAACAACCGTACCCCGGACTTGCTGATCCGCATGCTTTGGATTGACTCCCAGCTTCATGGATACTTCAACCGTTTCGTCGAATTCGGCCTTCGCATTCTCTTTCACGAATCGCAATGCGTCATCCAGTGAATACTTATCAGCGGGATTCATCTTCTCTTTCACTTCCCTGTATTTTTTTCCATGTTTCGGCATCTCAATCCCTTTCTTTCCAATTTCCTGAATTGATATCAGCCATGGAAATCATCAATCTACGATCTCAATTCCCATACTGCGAGCTGTTCCCTCGATTATCTTCTCGGCTCTTTCCAGACTGAGAGCATTCAAATCTTCCATCTTCTGCTCGGCGATAGACCTTACATCCGATCTTTTCACTTTACCGGCATTTTCAGCTCCCGGATTGTGCGCAGCCTTGGCGATTCCTGCGGCTTTCTTCAATAAAATCGAAGCCGGGG
Organism: uncultured bacterium; assembly: GCA_964619725.1. Classification (GTDB taxonomy): domain Bacteria; phylum CSSED10-310; class CAZUFC01; order CAZUFC01; family CAZUFC01; genus CAZUFC01. The sequence continues at coordinate 12,167 of CAZUFC010000180.1, forward strand.
GCGTTTTGGTTATAAATGAAAAAGATCGATCAGCAAATATGGTCACCACAACCGGGATGATCATTCCATCCTGACCCTTTCCGCCTGTTCTTGAATTGAAATTCTTGCAGAACTCTCCAATATTCACACCATGCTGTCCCAAAGCAGGACCAACCGGTGGCGAAGGATTCGCCTGCCCTGCCGGAACTTGCAGTTTAACTACTGCAGCAACTTTTTTCGCCATGCCATTCTCCTTATTTCATCAGTCGTTCGCAGCGATCAGAAATCAAGCTGCTTCAACTTGTGAAAAATCAACTTCCACCGGCGTTGAACGTCCGAAAATACTAACCATTACGCGCAATGTATTCTTGTCCTGGTTAACCTCGTCGACCGTTCCCGTGAAATTAGCAAAAGGTCCCTCGTTAATGCGCACCCTTTCTCCCTTACGATATTGAAATTTAGGTTTGGGCTTCTCAATTCCCGCCTGAATCTGATGAAATATCTCCTTTACATCCTTATCGCTTAAAGGGGCCGGTCTTGCCCCCGAACTGACGAAATCCGTAACCTTCGGGATTGACTTGATCAATGCCCATAATTCATCGGACATATTGATTTTTATCAGTACATATCCCGGAAAAAAATTCTTCTTCGTTATCTCTTTTTTACCCTTCTTGTATTCGACTACGTTTTCCTGCGGTATAAGAATCTCTTCCACCTCATCTTCAAGGTCCTTTAACTTCACTTTCTGCTCGATCTGCGTCTTTACTTTGGCTTCAAATCCAGAATATGTATGTATCACGTACCATCTTTTTGCCATTTGTCTTGAAACCTCATAACCCTTTACTAAACAACAGCGGAAAAATCGAAGCCTTCAGGAAAAAAAATCTTTTTTTCTTCATGATCCCCATGACCTTCTCAACTCTGAATTACCTGATAAATCCACCATAAAATGAAACCGAAAACAATGACGGTCAAGGCAGACCAGTAAGTCGGCGATCCTTGTAATGTGGGTTCTATTCCTTTTGAAAGAACAAAATCGACAAGACCCAGGAATAAACCCAGTATCACGGAGCTTATAATGACCACCGCAGTGGAAGCGTAAATCTCATTCTTCTTAGGCCACGCAACCTTCTTCATCTCGACCCAAACGTCTTTTAAAAATTTAACGGCTTTTTTCAGCACTTTTTCGACCTTTCATCCGTCTGATTCACCATTCACCGGAAAACCATGATGATATTATAAAGCAGGCCAGGAGGGATTCGAACCCCCAACATCCGGTTTTGGAGACCGGCGCTCTACCATTCGAGCTACTGGCCTACATCGACCTCAAAATCGGTGATTATATGGACGCCGCAAGTTTTGTCAAGTAAAATTTCGAATATTTTCCTCATTATTTCGATTATTTAACCTGTTTGTGCGGCGTATGCGATTTGCAAAAAGGGCAATATTTCTTTAATTCCAACCGTTGAGGAGTTTTTTTCTTATTTTTCATGGTGGAATAATTTCTTCTTTGGCACTTTTGACAAGCGAGCGATATTATAACTCTCATGATCCACCTTTACCCATATCGACGATTATTCAGCAATTTCAGTGACAACGCCGGCGCCGACGGTTTTCCCGCCTTCACGAACGGCGAA
>CAZUFC010000181.1:0-13745 GCA_964619725.1 uncultured bacterium
CTAAAAACTTCACAATTATTATGCCGAGTTACAATGCAAGAAAATCACATTTTTTGAATAGATTGTGACATTCTTGTCAGGAGTTCAGAATTTAAATGCAATTTTTCCCCAGCTTCTACGTCCAATTTAACTGACTATTCCGGATGCCTGGCGGCAATCAAACATTGATAATGCTTAATGGATTTTCTGTTGCCTTCAGGGCAACTTTTTTAACGAACTCTGAACTTTTTACATCGCTCTTTGTTTTTTCAGCATGGAAGCATATTTTTACATACCGGTTATCCTGGCGGACATAGCGGACGTGGCGGACTTTGCGGACACGATTCGATTTACTCGACGGGCTTAACAAAGGAGAACTGCCAGTCACACTAATCGGACTGACAAGCGCTTGTCCATGAACTCAATTCACGATTCAAATTTTGATGCTGGACAAGCGCTTCGGTTTCTTACACGGGGATCAATATTGATTTAAATCATATGTCGGCCGGGTTTTCTATAGAACGTACATCCGTTAAAGAGTTCATCAACGTTGAAGCCGCCGGCGCTGACCCGGAAACCACACTATGTCGCTGACGCCAAATAATTTTTTATGATTGCCTGTCAAATACGACAGCGTTATTTGTCTCCGTCAGAGACCCTCCGACGTCCCCTCTTTTTCGCGTGAATTCGTGAAGTTTCGCGGATAAGAAAATACACTCCGGTATCTATAAATGATTAAAGCATTTTTAAAGAATTATTATCCGCGAAATTACGCTAATCTTCGCGAAAAGAGAAGAGAATAATGATTAATTTTTTCGTCTGATGAAGCGGAACTGATCAAGTAGGGGTTACAATTCTTTCAAAACTTTTGACAATTTGTGTCGGTATCGCAATCGGTATCGGGGTCGGGGTCGGTATCGCAATCGGTATCGGCATCGGTATCGCAATCGTGATCGAAATCGAAACAAAATGATAGACGATTCTGTCGAATTGTAACCTCAAAAGACGCTTTTTTGATCAATGCCGATGAAGCCATTATTAACCACACGTTTAATGCTTACCTATTGAAAGGCTTTTTTTTGCTGAAAGCTCCTGGAAATTACTGGGTTCGATTGCGATTCCGACACCGATCCGGATTGCAAAAACACACTGTTAAACTTTTCAAAAAAGTGTAATCCCGGGTTGATCAGTCCTGATTTTTTTCAGTTAATGTCAGGAGATGTGAAGTCCGGTTTTCATAGCGGACGAAGCGGACCTGGCGGACTTTGCGGACTCAATGTAGGAGAACCGTTATGCTAGTGTCTGTCCAAAAACTCGAATCTCGATTTAAAATTTAATGCTGGACAGACACTAATTAAATATTTATGGCTGATTTAAATTATGAATGGCAGACCTTGCGGGCACAGCAGACTTGGCATAAAGAAGAAAGGGAATCCTAAAGAGGAAGCGTCCCTGTTTTCATTGCAAAGGAGGCAGAACCTTTCGGTCATTTAAGTCTGCAGGATTCCGCCCCCTTTTTCTTATCGTGATTGTCGGTTTACTTCAGCGCCTCGCCATGCTTTGATTTGTTATCCGGGTCAATGTTGCTTTTTCTCGGGTTTTCGTTACTTTTGGACGGCCAGCCAGGAAATCGTTTCCGTTGTGTGGGGTCCGTCGCATCCGGGAGTTTCTTCTACTCTAACCATGAAACTATTATTCGTCAGATTTTTGATGTCGACGACACAGGGATCTCCGCCATTTTCAGTGGTAATGGCGGCGTGGAGAACGGGGGTTTCTTTAAACGGCGCGTTGAAGTTCACACGCTTCCAGTTATGACGTACCGTCGTATTACCCATCTGTGAACCGTTCGGCGGGGAATCCAAGGCTAACCATGAAATAGTTTCGACGCCGTGGACGCCATCGCATTCCGGGGATTCTTCCACCCGGACATCGAATCCCAGCGAGGACAAGTTACATATATCAATATGGCATGGTTCATCGTCGTTATTTGTGATGATGGAAGCCTGAAGATTCGGTATACCGTCTGCCGGAAAGGCAAAATTGACCGTCGTCCAGCGATTATCGGTCTCAACCGTTCCCATCTGCGCACGATCATAAGGAAGGTTAAGCGCTGTCCAGTTGATTTCTTCAATCGCATGATAACCGTCAAGACCGCAAGGTTCATCTACTCTCATTTCGAAACCGTCGTATCTTAGATTACGAACGTCGGGAACGCATGTTTGCCCTCCAGCTTCGGTGATGATGCTCACCAGCAGGTTGGGGATGATCGGGAAAGGCTTCTGAAATTCGATTCTAATCCACCTGTTGTTCGTCGAATCCGATCCAAGCCATTCGACTTGTTTTCTTGCCGTATAGAGCTCATAGATTTCTTCAGGCATCAGCGCGCGATCATAGACTCTGACGTCATCAATTATTCCGTTGAAATAAATTTCATGAGGATTCGTGTGGTCTCTGCCTACCCACAAACTTTGCGTCGGCGGTGTGTAATCTGCGGTTTTGACGCCCACCGAAATTCCGTCCCTAAAAGCCTGTAATTCAGCGCCGTCGTAAGTCATCGCAACCTGTGTCCATCTGTCGCAGGGGATACTCGCCGTTATAGACTTTGCTCCGCTTTCGCTTCCCAGGATGTACTTAAAAATGTGATTGGATTGCCAGAACCTCATCACATAACCTTCTGTAAAGTGTCCGTCCCAGCGTGAAGCGCCCATTACGGCATCGCCGGATTCAGTAGTCGGATGGTGATAAATCCAGGCAACAGCGGTGAACGTTTCCGATTGCAGGCCGGCATCGGCGCCGCAATCGACATAATCGTCGAAACCGTTGAAACTCAAGCTGCAACCCGCTTCTCGTTCGACCCACCTGCATCCGTAAATTTGACCATTGTTCCAGTGGGAAGCCGCGTCAAAAATCGTATCGCCTTCGCACTCGTCCATGGGCCAAAAAGCGGTCAGAGATTGCCGTTCGAAGGGGATTCGGGATTGAGCACAAAGCGGTATGTCTCCGCCTGTTCCGAAATACAGGCGGACTTGATTGCAATCATGCAGGGAAGATCGAGTATAAGCCCAGAGTCCGGTTGAGGGTCTGAAGACAGCAACGTCCGCTTTTGCATCTCCATCGTAGTCTGCGGGAACAGGAACATCGCCGCCGGCGCCGAAGTATCTTCTTCCATTGGGCAGACAATCCGTGTCTACGTCTTTAGCGGCCCACAGTCCGACCGTCGGCCTGAAAACGGCTATATCCGTTCTTCCGTTTCCGTCGTAATCCGCCGGGATGGGAATGTCTCCGGCGCGTCCGAAATAATGTCTGATCGTTTCGCATTCGGCCGATGAAGACTTCATGTAAGCCCAAAGACCGACGTCTGGTCTGAATACGGCCAGGTCCGTCAAGCCGTCCCCGTCATAATCCGCGGGCACGGGTATATCGCCGATTTGTCCGAAGTAACGGCTTCCGTCCGGCAAACATTGCGTTTCAAAATTTTTAACAGCCCAAAGCCCGTTCGAGGGGCGAAAAACGGCAATGTCGGTTATTCCGTCGCCGTTGTAATCTGCGGGGACAGGGATATCGCCGGCGGCCCCGAAGTAGAAGGTATTCTGAAGGCAGCCCGTAGTCGAAGACTGCAAATATGACCACATTCCTGATGATGGCCGGAAAACCGCGATATCCGTAACATCATCGCCGTCATAATCTCCAGGTACGGGCATATCGCCCGGAGAGCCGAAGTACCGGGAACCGTCCGGCAGGCATTCCGTATCCACATTTTGAACTGCCCACTTCGCTTGAGAGGGACGATATATGACCAAATCGGAATAGCCGTCGCCGTCGTAATCACCCGAATCTTTGATGATGGACGGCATTGAAAAGGCATCCGATGGATCAGCGCTGTAAAAATATTCGATAAGATTGGAATAGCCGTCGCCGTCCTGGTCTGCAGCGGAATCGTCGAGCAACGGATTCAATCCGTAACGGACTTCCCAACCGTCCGGCATCAAATCATCGTCCGTGTCAGGGTCCTGGGGATCGGTGCCGTAAACCCTTTGCTCACGATAATCGCTCAATTCATCGCCGTCCTGATCATACTGCATCCCTACCGTGAGCGTCGGATCGCCCAGCAACGCTTCCTCGTAAAATGCCCATCGCCTGCCGAAATCAAGATATCCCCCGATCGCGTGATATTCCACCCAGTCGAGAAAAGCTTCTCCCCAGTTCAGTCCCGTTCCCAATTTCTGGAACATGTGCTCCGGACTGTAACCTCCTCCGTGACCTGTAATTCCCGACACCAGCAAACCATCGCCCGTGAAAAGATAGGCGCAAGCAATATTAACGTTTGTTTCGTTGAAATACTGGCAGTTGCTGCAAGCAAAAAGGCGAAAGAAACGGCAATTATGGTCGCAGGAAAGAACATCTTCCGAATCGAAAATAGTTGCAGGAAATTTGAAGGAATCGCCTGTATCGCAACGACTGAAAGAGTAGCAATCAAACGCGTTTCCGTCTACACCGCCGTGACATTTCAAATACACGAATTCGTATCCGCTAATCAATTCATCCAGATAATCGTTATCCGTCGGAGATTTCGCTCCATATGTAAGATGAACAAGCCCCTGTTTATGCTCCGCCCTCAAATTCACGTTCTCCGGACTGTACATATGTTCCAGTCCCTCATAACTGTCGTCGCAATTCGGCCAATCCCAGTATGAAAGCGCCTGGGGAGGTTCCGGATCGCTGCCGGTACGATAAGCATGATTTTTCGCGAAATAGTCCGCCAGCAAATCAGCCTGCTCCTGAATATCATCTCCCGCTATATTCCGAGGATATAACCGGCCGATCCATATCTCCGGCATAGAACCCTCCTGCCCGGTTCCCTGCTCCTTAAACGAATCATAATAATACAACCCCATTTCCGTCTCCCGGGTCTCACCTGCGTAATAGTCCCTGAGAAAACCCTGCATATCCGGGTCCTGACACTGATAATTTTGATCATAAGTTTTAAGGTCCTCCCAGTCGCCGTTCAAGTCCATGTAATAGTAATCCGAACCCGAACGTTTACACCAGTGTCCGCAAGCGCCCTGCATCTGATAAAAAGCCACAGGATAATCGCCTATCAAAAGACAACCGCTAATCGCTTCCTCCTGCCACATTTCCTGAAGTTCCGCCTTGAGCGCCGGCGGTGATTCAAACTCATTCTCATAAGACAAATACAAAATAACTTCGTAACCCTCATCCTCCAAATCCTGACAATAACGATCCAATGACTGGGGAACAAGATTGTAGAGAGCATTTTCCGCCATTACCAGGACCGTTTCAGCCGAACAGACAGAAGATGAAATAAAAATGACGATACATCCCAGAAGTAAACAGAAGAATCTCCTATTTGAAAATTCAGATATTTCGTTGGTTTTCATTTCTTTCCCTTCCCGTTGAAAACATTTTTTACTTATTTTGCGAACAAGGCGAATGATAAAAACTGGTTTTGAATGCCCCCCTTCCCTCTTACTTTTTAAATCTTACCTTCCCATCATAAAGTATTATTGCCAGAAAAACAGAAGCTGAAAAAAATATTCATGTTTCTAATTTCGCTCCTGCATCAAATTACATAAATGCAGGATAATCGCTGACGCAATCCGCTCCGTCGATTTTAAACATGATGTTAACAGTTCAGTCGAAGTCGAAATGATGGGATGTTCGGAAGAATTTTAACCTTAAAAGATGCTTTTTGGCATTGATCAAAAAAGCCTCTTTTGAGGTTACAATTCGACAGAATCGTCTGTCATTTTGTTTCGATTTCGATCACGATTGCGATACCGATGCCGATACCGATTACTGAAAAAAACTGTCAAACGTTTTGAAAGAAGTGTAACCACGGATTGATCAGTCCCTGCATTTTTGATCGATTCATTGTTGAATTATTCAATAATGAGGAGAGATTACGAATGAACTGGCTTGAGAAATTAAGAGAACTTCCAACAAACCGCAGAGGGATTCACCATCAACCTGAAACGCCAAGATATGCGAGAGCGCGGCAAAAATAAATGGTTTTAAAGGGGAAAATCATGGAAACAACTCAGGAACCTTCTGAACCTCATCAATTACAATGCCGCTTTTAACATGGCTTCGAAGAATACGAAGAGGGTCCTCCTCCATAGCTGATCTGTCGTTAAAATTCTCCATGTTGAAATAATCATACTCGGAAAAAGCAGCCAGTAGTAGCGTGGGAGTGATCACGATAAATGATGTAACCCTGACATGGCCATTTTTGATCAGTGTCGAATTTTGTTTGAAATTGTAATCTCATAAACCTGGTGCAATGTTCAGATGAAAAAGGTTGAACCAATGGATGAACGGGACGGCGAAAACGCTAAACCAGAAGCCGACGTGACTTCGTCGACGCCTGTTATCCTAAGCCGTTAGGCTGAGCGGAGAACAGTACAATGGAATTACAACCAAGGCGCATAATATAAACGACATGTTCTTCGTTTTTGAGGCAGTAGGAATATTCTCCGTTTTGAAGTGAAGTAAGATGATTTTCAAAACTAAGCGGAGAATATGGTCAGAAGGAGTTCGGCATCATCAATGAGCCGGTAAACCGGTTTCCTGTTGGAAAGCTTTTCGCTTTCTTTTAAGATGATCGGAACGCCGTCTCCTCTTTTTTCCATATAAAATTTTCGTAAGACGACTCCTGAATATTCCGGAAGTGGCGTTTCAGCCAGCAGGCTTGTAATCAGTTCATTTCTTGTGGCTTGTCGGAGGGCTATATTATCCACAGTTACGGTATTGGGGAGAGAACCGGGCGAATACAATTCAAGGCGATCGTCAAAGATGAAGAAGCGTATTTTGGAGGCGTAAATGGAATAATCGCGGTGGGCGACGGCATTGACGATAGCCTCAAAGACGGCTCTTTCGCTGAACTGCCTGGATTCAACACGATGAGGAGCTTTGACTGCTTTCACGGTCTGGTTTCTTTTAAGAAAAGAGATGGCCTGGTCTATCTGTCGATTCAGCGGACCCCGTATTTTTTGAGCGTCTGTCTGATAATTAGAATCCTGTCTTATTCCACGATATCGTACCGCCTCGATATAGGCGTTGGGCATAAAATCTTCCGGCTGCTCGCAGCACAGAAGTATTCCGGCGACTGAAGCCCTGATGGTTCCGTTTTGTTCTTTCGCCAGTAGGTTGCGTTTAAGAAGTACAGTTTTTTCCGGTTCGTCAGATCGAGTCGTATAGTTAGTCCATAGTTGCTCGGACAGATCGTTAATGCCGGATTCCGGGACCGTTTGTTCATCAAACCTGATGAGTCGGGCCTGACTTTTCTGCTGTCCGAGTCTGAGGAGATAATCCGTCTGCATTTCTCTTTTCGAGCTGCCCTGCCGATAAAAATATCCTCCAGGACTTTTGTGGACGAAAAGACTGCGTGGAATTTCTATAACCATCACCGGCCTTAATAAGCCTTCAGCATCAGGCAACTCCATCCTGAAAGACCTGAAGCGGACCGGGGGTTTTATGCTGTCGTTGCATATTTCAAAAATAAATTTTTCAACAATGTCCAGACGGTCGACAGGAATACCTGTTATATCCCCTGTTTTATCATCTACACCAAGAACGAGGGCGCCGTCGTAAGTATTCGCTATGGCAGCTATTTCATCCGCCAACTTATCGCGATGCGGTCCATAAACTTTATTTCCCCTGAATTGGATATTTTTGAGTTCAATTTGAGTATCCTCACCGAGCCTTATCTTTTTTAGCAATTCTTGAGAACTGTCAAACATTTATCCCCTCCAACGCAATTCTCCGATAGCGCTCTTCAAAAGCTTTACGCCCTCCTTCCATAACGGCACAGATGACCTCTCTGACACTTTTTTCCTGCAGGCTTCCTTCACATTCTTTATGAGTTTCTCCGCCGCCTGGTTTAAGGCCGATTACGAATTCAGCATCTCCGTTAACAACTATATTCGCGTTGTGCGTCACGACTATAACCTGACGGCGCCGTTTAATGTCTCGTAATTGCGTCACGATTAGATCATAGATCAAATGATTGTCCAGATCATCTTCCGGTTGATCAAGAATCAATGGTTCTTCTCCATAGGAAAGCAAAAAAGCGAGCAATGCAGCAGTCTTTTGTCCCGGTGAACCTTCCTGGATCGAGCGGAATTTTTTCCCATCGGCGGTTGTGCTGTACCGAATTTCAAGAGAATCTTCGGGGAACCAGAGTTCAATGCGATCCAGAGTTTCAGGAGTCAATTTTTTTAAATGGGCGACAAAACGCTTATCGGATAAAAACTCATTATCATCGTTTGAATCCATTGTGATTTTTTTTACCCTGTTTTTTATTTTCTTTACGTTTCTTTCAATAGCCTGATCGTTACCCTCAGCGTTTTTTTTATCAACACCTCTGTATAGTTCACCGAGAAGCCCATGCCCCTCAATTGATCCAATGTCTTTTTCAAATGCGCCGTCTTCCCGATTAATTAACCGGCTGAATTCATTTTCAGATGATTCCCTTGCACCGTAAGGAACGATTGTTATACTGACATAGTGGTTATCGCGCAGTACTTCATTCAAGAATTTCCGGCGTTTTATTGTAATATCCCGGCGTAGAGCCGTCAGTCGTTCAATATGTTCATCTGCTTGTCCGCTTAATTCCTCGACCTGCTTTTTTCGTTCCTTCAGTTCGATCATCTTTTGCTCTATGTTCTGCCGCCTTTGAACAAGCTCTCCATATACCGCCGGGTCTCCAACGCCTGCTTCCGATAATTTCTCCACCAGTTTTTGATATGCCTTTTCCGCATCTACAACACTTTTTTTCCATTTTGACTCATTCCTCGTTTTCTTCCATTCTTCATTTATTGCATCAATTTCGGCAGCTAAATTCAAAACCTTTTTACTGATTTCTTCTATTTTTTTTGCTGTCTTTTCGGCGTTGCCCAGCATCTTTGTTTCTTCTTCAGAGTTTAAATCAAAATCATTTTCTTCAAGGTTGTCAGGAACAATTTCGGAAGCAATGTTCCGTAACTGCTCTCCAATATCGCTCCAACTTTCTTCCCACAATTCTACTTTCCGATTTTGGCGTTTTCTCTTCTGGTAATTTTTAAGTATTTCAGCGTGACCGTCTTTTTCAAAGACTTCCATTTTTCTTTTGATATCGTCGAGTTCTCCTTGCAAGCGCTGTTTATTGGGCAGTGCACTTTCTATTTCTCTGGCTTTGGCGCGTAGTGAAAGGAACCGGGCTTTTTCGGCATTCCATTTTTCTTCCCAGGAACGTCGATCAACTTCCGGAGCGTCATCAACGACTTTGAGTAAAGCCAACGGAGCTTTAGCGAGCTGGAATATTTGTTTCTGACTATAGATTCTTAAAGGGAAACGCTGTTTTATATCCCCTTCTGCTTTGGTCCATCGGTTATTCTTCATCTGTTCTATCGGTTCCATTGTGCCGGCTGGATTCCATTGAATTCTGAAGCGCGCTCCATTCTTACGATAGATTACTCGAATAGCCGTATTCCTCCTCATGAGTCCACTGTCATTTCGATTCGTATAGATGTTTTCGTATTTTTCGAAATCTTCCTTCAGTTCGTCAGGCAATTCATTTCTTCGTCGAAGCGCTATACGAAGGAATTCAACAACAGTGGATTTCCCCGTTCCTCTACCCCCAATAATAGCGTTCAGCCAGGGATTAAATTTTATTGAAAAGGTTTCTGAGCGGCCAATATATTGTGCTTCAGAAATATCGATAGATTCTATAACTTCAGGACCATGAGCATTAGGATCGTCTTCGGTCTCATCAGAGCGTCGGATGGATAGAGGACCGTCAAGGAGAGCCAGCCGAAGACCTTCTATACATGGCTTACTCATCTTGATCCATGTAAAATGACTGCCTGGAAAGCGTTGACCGACAGAACCGGAAGGATGATGAGAATCCGATCCTAAAATTTGAGTCCAATGCTTTTTTTTATCAACGTACAATTGCGGCATTTGGAAATTTTTATCCATAAGTTCCATAGCGAATATGTTGTCGCAATCTAATGCCTGCTGCAAGGTTCCTCCTTTTAAGGACAACAGTCCATTATTCTCATCAACATGCGCAGGAATCACTATGCCGCCGACTGATACGACGGCTTCAACGACTTCTGCAAATGCTTTACAGGTAACGGTATCGCTATTACCCTTCTTTCCTTCGTATTCTACTTTGCCGAGCAGTTGATCTATGTCTGAAGAGCTTTTTGAAGGATCGAAAATAGCCAGGACATGGATGCCTCCGTTAACCGTGATCTCTGTTCCCGGAAAGAGATACAGCTCCCGATATTCTTCCGGTTTTTCTGTTGTTAAATCTGAAAGCGCTTCCTTCAGTATATCTATCCAGGCTCCGCTGTTGTGGTCGGTGATCGACACGCAATCAATACCCGCTTTCATATAATCAAGCAGCCACTCTTTTGGCGAACGCGTTTTCAGTATTTCACGATTCTGTCCTTTTCCATAATCATCCGATGCGGGAGCATGAGCGTGCAGGTCGAATTTCCACCAGCGCGCTCCTTTCCAATTCCAATTCGTCATAATTCTTCTCCCCTTAAGCCCGGCATTTGTAAAAAAATCGAATAACTTTTGGATTTTTCCCGATGATCTTTCTGAGATATGCAAATGTTTTTTTTCCGATCCGATCATTTCCATGTTCAAAAATCTGAAAATGCATTTTAACCTTCATCGTGCTGATAACATCTTGACGCTTCTATCCGCGAGAACAGAATAACCGCTTATTTTATAAAGGTTAAAAGAGAATTTGTCAATCAAAGATACCGGCAACGCTTTTCTGATCCTAATGAAAAAAATCGGCATTGATCAAACGTGCGTCTTTTGAGGTAACAATTCGACAGAATATCTCATCATTACGTTTCGATTTCGATCCCGACTGCAATACCGACCCCGATACCGATTACTGAAAAAACTGTCAAACGTTTTGAAAGAAGTGTAACCACGGTTTGATCAGTCCCAAAAAATCGATAAATATTCCGATTCTCTGTTTCTCCCCCACGATCTTAATTACAATAAATTATTCTACGTCCCGAAGATACTCACCGTCCGTTCTTTTCCGGGGTCATTAGCGACCTTTCGAGGATAGAAACCTCCCAAAAAGCCGTTTAATTTTTCATCACCCTTCCGAACCGTCATTGCATTTCAAGAGGCATCGTACACGTTTTCGGGTGTAAAATGGCATTTTTTTGATTTCCTTTTTCCGTTCATACTGATGCTTTCCTGGTTCCGTATTACCTTCTTTTATGATTTGACGATGATACCGGCAGCTCTTCCGAGACGGTATGGAAATTGCTATCATTATATCGGAGGTGTTTTTATGGGTAGAACACTGGCGATGAATTATTGTCGGAGATGGAAAGGGATTTTTTATCGATACCGGCATTTCAGCGTTTTGAGAATGGATGTACGGATTTTAATAATCCTTTATTTTTCATTTCTGTTTACTTTTTCCATTGCCGAATGCAGCGATTACAGCATAACCAACTGGACTAACGGCAATGCCCTGGTTGATTTCGTAGAAGCTGATGACGGTTTCTGGGCGGTTACTACCGGCGGGCTTGTTCGTTGGACTTTGCCGGAATTGAGTTATGTCAAATATACAACGGCGGACGGATTGGGTGACAACTGGTTCAAGAATGGTACGGCGGATTCTTCCGGGAATTTCTGGTTCGGTTCTGTATTCGGGGGTTTGATGAAGTATGACGGGACTGAGTGGGAGGTCATCACTGAGGAGGACGGCATTCCTTATAATGAGATAACGGCATTGGCCGTAGACTCTTCTGATCGTTTATGGGCGGGATTCGGAGCGGCATTCGGGAACGGTCTGGGCATACTGGAAAACGGCGAATGGTTCTATATCACCCGGAATGAGGGGTTGACTCATAATTATATTACGTGCATCGCCATGGACTCAGCAGGCGCCTGGGTCGGGACACGCGGAGGCATCAACCGTATCGAAAATGACATCGTGGTTTCAGGATTCACCGAAGATAACGGTCTGCCGCCGGCGCGGGTCAGCTCTATTGCAGCGGACGATGCGGGTAATGTCTGGATAGGGACTGAATGCGGACTCAGTTTTTTCAACGGATGGTATTTTACCAATTATTACATGGAGGACGGACTTCCCTCGGACAGGATCAACGATCTTTTGATTCGTGATGACGGGGCTTTGTTGATCGGCACATCCAACGGACTGGCCATATGGAACCAGGATGAACGGTGCATTCTTGGACCTGCCGAGGGAATAAGCGGCAGGAACGTCAAGGCGCTTTATGCACTTGATTCTGACCTTATCTTGTGCGGGGTATATAATCGGGGGATCGACCTGCTTGAGGACAGTTCAATCACCGGTCACATCAGGACGAATGACTGGCTGCCGGGGAATGAGATTCGGGGGCTTGCGTTTGAAGGCGATAAACTGTGGTACGCTACTTTTGAAGGCGGCGTCGGTTGGTACGACCGGCGGGCTCATACGCATGCCGCTTACTTTTCAGAACCGGGACTGGAAGGGACCCAGGTGCGGTGCCTGGCGATCGATCACGGCGGATTGAAATGGTTCGGGACTTTCGGCGACGGCGTTTACAGTTTCAATGATTCCGCGTGGCGTCATTATACCGTGGAAAACAGCGGCTTACCGGACGATAAAGTGCTGGGTATTTTCATCGATGACGACGGCAGCCGGTGGTTTGCTACGTTCGGCGGCGGGATATGCCGTTATGACGGGTCTGACTGGGACATTATCGATGAATCGGACGGTTTGCCGATTAACCTGACTTACAACGTCACGAAAGACCTGGAAGGCTGTTACTGGTTCTGCACCGACCTGGGCGTCACCCGTTACGACGGTGAAAACCTGGTGTCCTATTATGAAGAAGATGGCCTTATTTTTCACCGGGTCTATGAGGCTTCCGTTGATGCCGGCGACATCAAATGGTTCGGGGCTTGCAAAGGACTTTCGCTTTTTGACGGCGAAACTTTCACCAATTACACCGTCGATGACGGACTGGTTCATTACAGGGTGCGGGACATTATCTTTGATGAGGACGATAAAGCGTGGCTGGCGACGGGCGGCGGCGCGAACGTTTTTGATGGGGTAAATTTTGAGTCTATCACCACCGAAGACGGACTGGCAGGGTTTGAAACTTATGCCGTCGTTCACGGTACGGATGGGGCTCGCTGGTTCGGCTCACGCGGCGGCATATCAGTCGTCAGACCTGCCGGCGATCCCTGTCCCGCGACCGGAGTCACTCTTTCCATGCCTTCCCTGATATATCGTCCCGGCGATACCTGCTCCTGTTCGGTCGCCCTCTGCAATGCCGAAGGAACCTATCTTGAAGGGTATCCCCTGTTCGTGCTGCTGGAGATTTACGGGGATTATTATTTCGGACCCGATTTTACCTCTGAATTTGATACTTACCTCGACCTTTATGCCGGTTTTACCGAAGGGGAAACGCCGGTTACCGTTATTGACCCCTTCGCCTGGCCTTATGATGCCGGGGCAGGCTCCGCTTCCTGGTTCGCCGGCCTGGCCGATCCTTCCATGTCGGTGGTTTTGGGGGATATTGACGTTTTCAGCTTTGTTTGGCTGGAGTGATTTGTCTGGGTTGGTTTTTTTCTGGTTTTTGGTTGTTGGTTTTTGGTTTTTGGTTTTTTTTATGTTTGAGTTGGTTTTTTTTCCGCTTTTTTTTGGGGTTTATTGTGTCCTTCCGGTAAGCATGCACAGGGCAAATTTTTTTCCACGGCAAGGCATG
>CAZUFC010000182.1:0-13439 GCA_964619725.1 uncultured bacterium
AGCGTCTGAAGGCACACTCCGGGAGACAGAATGTATCAATCCCTGGTGGCGTGATGCCAACTGTCAGGAGGAATCGAGCGCCGTGCTGTTTTTGGGATACGTCTTCCTGCGAAACAACGGCTTTCGGAGGCAGTTGAACAATATCGATACCATCTTTGTCGGAGGCGATACCAGATACGGTCTTGGGAAAATATGCCGTATCGAATGGCATGAGATATCCGGAGACTTGCCTGTGTTCGGGAAACGGGTTCATCTGGATGGAGAGCATCCCGAAATACAGAGCGACATCGTTTGGGGACATGCCTTGGAAGGTGGTCAGCCTCAAATCCGGGGAATGCAAGGAGTGAAAGAGCTTCTTGGCGGCTGGGACCAAGGCAGTCCATGGAGAGGAGCGCTTACGTGGGCTCCAGGCTCATTTCTGGAACGCTCAACGGCCTGGTCGATTGACAACTATGGTTACTGGATTCATCAAGACAAAAGATAGGCGCGAGAAGAAATGACCAGGCGCTTCAAGCCTATTTTCACGATCACCAACCGGATCACCGCCGGGCGCATCGAGCGCACACAGTGGGTTCATTGCAAAATCGTCGAGGTAGGAAAAGACTGATGGCGGGCCCGATGGAACAATCTGAGAAGATGCTTTGGTCCGGAAGGATTGTATCCATCCAGCCCCGCATCCGGCTGATGCGGTCTTTCGACGAGCGGAGCCACAGCTACCTGGGATATTTGCTTCGGGTTAAAGGGGCAATCGCTGATGAACCCGGCGAGAGCCAGGTTGCGCTTGGAAAGACCATACAAGCGAAGAGCCGTTTCCGTGCATGTCTGGAGGCAAGTGGTCAGGCGGTTCCGATTCCTGATCCGCGGATTGAGACAGCCGGATTCTGCAAGGCAAGCGGTTTGAAAATAATGAATGATGCTGAAGGTGATTACCCGGCTGGTCCGCCGTTCCATTGTGAGCCGCCTGACCTGGAGACCTGTCGCAGCCGGGGACATCGGCGTCTGGACACCCGGACTTTTGGCGCCAAGTGCACGACCTGTATCTGGGGCTGTCGAATGCCGTTGGAGATGATCATTGACCATTGGAATCCGTCCAGAAAACGATACCGGTTCGAGGCCTTCCGTTACGGCCCGAAAATCTGCGCACTTCACAAGGCCGGACCGACACGCAAGGCGCCGGGGCGAAAGGACATGTCTTGCACCGAGGAGGACTGGGTCGACAAGGACGCCGTTGTCCACCGGGGGCCGGATGATTAGTCCGTTGCGCCAAGTGGAAATGAGATCGTTTAGAAGTGACCAGAACAGATAGCAGTTCATTTACTAAAATATGCGTGCAAAGAGGAGGGGCCGCGTGACTTTGAAGAGGAACCATAATTTGTCAAGCCGTAGGATTCTTGATCTGGCAGATGAAATAGAGACTATCGAGGCGTATCAAAAATCCGAGCGCCTTTCACAACTCCCACCGCATCAGCAGGAAGAAGTGTTCAAACGATTGCGCCCCACACACCAGTTCGAGATATTGCAACACCTGGATCAGCAATCGTGCCATACGCTCATCAGTTCACTCGAATCCGATGATCAGGTTCGCTTATTGATGCAAATGCCGCCCGATATGGCGGAGGAGGTGAAAAGACAGCTGTCGCCCGAAAAAGTGAAATTTATCGACCAACTCCTTCAGTATCCGGAGGAGTCCGCCGGCCGCATTCTGACCCCGGCTTTCCTGGCGCTGTCGCCCGACATGACTGTGGGTGAAGCTTTGGCTGTCATTCGTGAAAAGGCAGGGAACAGAAAAACATTCTGGTTTTACCCGTCACCGACAGCGACGGCCGACTGATTGGACTGACCAAGTTGGAATATCTGGTATATGCCGGGGCTGGTACGAAGATCAAAGAACTGATGCAGGCGGACCCTCCCAGCATTCAGGCCGAAGAGGATCAGGAGTTGGTGGGCAAACTTATACAGACTGCCGATCTGCCGGCTATTCCGGTGGTGGATGATAACAGGCATCTGTTGGGAATCATCACGGTCGATGATGTGATGGATATTATGGAACTCGAGCATTACGAGGACCTGGCCCGAGCCGGGGGGACCGAGCCGCTTGAGAAGCCTTATTTCAGTATGTCGATCTTTCACCTCATGCGAACTCGAGTCGTATGGCTGCTCCTGTACTTTTTAACAGCCAAGGCCGTGCTTGGGGTCTAAAGAGAGCGTAAAAGAAGTTATCCCGGAGATGTGGGAAGCAGGAGGGGAAATGCTTCAACACCGCTTCCCCCTCGCCTGGAGCGGACTGATATTTTATGTATCAGCCGGAAGCTGGACCAGGGGGTTCGGCGACGAGTTGATCACCAGACAGCGGATACGGCCGTGAGAACGGAGACCGTTGCGGATGCCGGCGACATCGCGCTCGATCGATATCGGATGGGCTCCAACGGTTCCCGACCAAGCTCGTTCATCCCGCGGCATCAACCTGGAAAAGATCGCATCCCGCTGAACTTTTTTATCATCAAATAGCGCCGGGTGACTGTGAAACCGGGAGGAACTCATCGTTTCGGAAATCACATGGCTGACTGCTGAATGAGCGTCCGAGCTTCAGTCTCACTTGGATGCCGATTACCCTGAGGTTAAAGTTGCTTCGGCAAAGATCGAAATCCTCGAACGGCATGGCTACAGCCATGAAGGCTACTTTTTTCTGCCCACGAGTTGCCGGCTTGATAATTACTACCGCCCCATGCTCCTGTTCACACGTGATTATTGAAAAATTCTCAATTATTTTAACTTTTCCTCTGCTTCACGAAGAAGAATCGCACCTGCATCCTATATTACAGCACCCAATCAAAAGCTGCCTCAAGGTTGCGGTTCTCGAGTAGTTGAAATTTCTGTTTTTTTGATTTACACTCTGTTTTCGAGAAATGCCTCCCCTTCACTTTAGTATTTCTATTAAAATCAGATAATAGCCGGAAAGTGGGGCCTTTTTTCAATTGTATTTATGTGATAACCGGGTTAAGGAGACCCTCTTTGGAGTAAGTCTAATTTGAAAATGAGCGGCGAAATCGGCCATGTTGGAAAAGATTCAAAATATTATGGAGAAAATGAGAAAGCGACTGCCCGGCACGTGGATACACCGGGTACTTGGCGAGAGTCTATTCCACGAGCATCTGTGGGTGCGTGATCAGCGTGCGGTTGCCGGCGGGCTCGCCATCGGGTTATTTGTTGCTTTCACGCCAACTATTCCACTTCAGATGTTTTTGGCTGCCGTGGGGGCTATTTATTTCAAATTGAATATTCCAATCGCATTGGCCGCATGCTGGATAACAAACCCTTTGACCGCCGGCCCTATCTATCTGGCTTCATGGAAGGTCGGAAGATACATTCTCGAAAATTTTGCGGTATTAGGGAATTTTTTCGATTTTTTCGGTCAGGGTAGAATGCATTCCATAGTGAAGCAAAGCGCGTATTTATGGACTGGATCGCTGGTATTCGCGAGCCTGGCCGCTATTTTGGGCTATTGGGTGACCGTGATGTTCTGGAACAGGGTGACACAATGGCATAAAGAAAAAAAAGGGGACTGATCAAACTGGGGTTAACTTTTTTCAAAACTTTCGACAGTTTGTTTCAGTAATCGGAGTCGGTATCGGTATCGCAATCGCAATCGAATCAAAAGGAGGGGATATTCTGTAGGATTGTAACCTCAAAAGACGTATTTTTGATCAATGCCGGATCGGGGCTGATCAAACTGGGGTTACACTTTTTCATAAAATAAATTTGATTGGTAGTAATCCCCATAAACTGACACTGACCTGCAACTATCCTTTTAACGAACTCACCGCTGTTTTTTTCATCAAGGGCCGTCTTTTTCGGCATCGGGATCGGCATCGCAACCGGAATAAGTAATTACGAGGAAATGTGTTTTGTCTTTATCAGATTTTCAAAGCTCCTCAATTATTCAAGTATGCGAAGATTGTGACCTCAAAATACGGATATATGATCAGTCCTTTTTTTCCTTCACGAAGCTGAAAAAGCCCCGGAATCATGTTATTCCGGGGCTTTTTGATTTTTTCAGTCAGGTATTAGTGTGATTTTTTGAGGATGATGAGTGAGAGGGTGACGATCAGGAGTGTGAGGATAGGGACTGAGGATGAGGGGATATCGTGAATTTCGGATTGGGAGTCAGATTTTTGATTTGAGAGTGCTGAGGCGAAGAGTTCTGTAGAGGAGGGTGAAGAGCAATCGAAGGTGAATATGCCGTTGTATGTATTGAATCCTGAGAGATGGTCATAGAGGTTTGTGATATTAATGTGTGATGTTTGTCCTTCGGAGCAGTCATTGCATCTGACTTTGAATTTAAGCAAGGCCAGGGCGCCGGATTCATTTTGATTGATTGATACGAAGGGATCGAATCCGGCAATTCTGAGGGTATTGTCCTGGAGCCTGTTGAAGTCGAAGAATCTGAAGCTGGAGGTAAGGTCTGCGGCGCGGCAGTCGATGAATTGCAGGATATCGGGATCATATTGCAGGTCGAAGGCGAATGCCTGAACGTGTGATTGCATTTTAGCGATTCTGACAGGTATTTCGATAATATCGTCATGGCATCCGAAGGTTGGGGGCAAAGATATGCTGCCTTTGAAGGATTGTTTTTTCAGTTTCATGGCAGTTCTGGAACGGAATGCATTTTTCGCGACAACGGGGTCGGCGCAATCGCATGGCAGCCAGAGGAAGTGCTGGAAGATGCACTGGGCGTCTTCGGGAGTAATTTGCAGATTAGCGTTGCAGTCTGCGGAGCAGAGTTCTTCGAAGGTGGGGTAGGGGATGAGTTCCAGGTATAACTGGAATGTGATCAAGGCATCCATGACGGAGAGTTTAGCATCGTTGGTGACGTCTCCATCGTTCCAGCAATCGGGCGGGCACGGGTCGCCTTGCCAGGCTTCGAGCCAGGGCGAGTATAGCACGTCGCCCCAGATTTCATCGCCGTTTCCGATTCCCAGGCCTGCGGGACCGCTGGGATCGCCCCACCAGTTGAAGTCGCACCGGAATGGTCCTCCTGCAGAGTCGTCATCGACGATAAGGCCGTAATTCTGGTTGCCCGCGAAATTATTGTATTCGGCATAGCCTTTGGGGACGGCGTAGGGACCGGCGTAGGGTCCGGAGGCTGCGAAGATACGGAAGCCTTCGAAGTTGTTGATGATGTCGTTGCACATCATGAAGAGTTCGTCGACGTCCCAGAGTCTGATGCCCTGTCCGTCGCCGCTCTGTCCTTCGGATACGCCGTCGATGACGTTGTTTTCGATGACTGCGGTAACGGCGTGATTGACTTCGAGGGCGGCCCACTGTTCGCCTGTTTCGCCGTGGTTTCCTCCGATATTCTGCCAGTTATTGTTTTTAATTTCTACGGAGGATGTTTTTGAGAGGTGATTGCCGCGCAGGGCCACTGTTCCGTTGCAGTCGTGAATATGGTTGTCGTTGAAAGTAATGCCGGTTATTTCAAATTCGTTTTCTCCTTTGGGACCAGGAACGAAGGGGTCCATATCGAAGACGGAGAAACCGAGAATGTTTCTGAACTCGGTGTTTGTGATGGTGACTGAGCCGCTGATTCTGTTTCCGTAGATGCCGTGTCGTTTGGGGACGTTTTCGCCGTCCAGGAGGCAGTCGTCCATGGTGAAGTTATGGACTGCGCCCGAGTTGCTGAACTGAACGATGCGGTTGTAGCCTGCTTTTCCTTTGAGGATGAGGTTGGAGATGGCGATGCCTGTAATATCGTAGTTGTTCTGGAATTTGATGCCTCCGTTGATGACGGGACGCGAGCCTGCATCGCTGGTGAGGGTAATGTCGTTTTTCTCGAACCATGGATCGAAGAGAATGGTTTCTTCGTAGGAGCCTTCGTTGACGTATACGGTTCCGCCTGATGAGACGGCGGGCAGAGCGTTTTTAATTTCTGCGAAGGCGTCGTACCCGAATTCATATTCGCCGCCGACTATTTCGCCGGGGGCCGTGCCGGTCCAGTCGTCGTCGACTCTGACGACGTTGGGAGCGATGGTGGGCGTAAGCGATGGTGTGGGAGTGGGCGAGACAGTGGGAGTTCTGGTGGGTGTGAGGGAGCCTGCGGGCGTGAAAGTGGCCGTGAATGTAGGGGAGCATGTGACGGTGGGAGTGGCGGTGATGGTGGGTGTCCTGGTGACGGTGGCGGTGAGGGTGGCGGTGGGAGTGAGCAGATAGAAGTTCTGTCCTGTGAGAAGGGTTCCAGAGACCTGGAGTCCGGCGAGGGATTGGGGCGCGTATCCTTGGGCGCCGGCGATAACGCTGTAGGTTCCATTGGGAATGCGTTCGATTTTATAATAGCCTGAGGCATTGGAGCCGTCCGGGTCTTTATATCCGTTGCCTGTGGCCACGACGGCGCCTTCCATGGGTTCCATCGTGCCGCCGTCTCTGACGTATCCGGTGATGCCGCCGCCGACGTGGAAGTTCCAGTTCCAGCCAGGTTCGTCGTAAAGGGTGGAATAATTGTTTGCGTCATGCGCTTCGACGGTCAGTTGCACGTAAGGGGAGCCGGAGGGTACGGTCCATTGCCAGGTATGGAAAGCTTCCTGGTTATGATCGAGACTGACGTTCCAGTCCTGACCTTCGTCATGGCTGTCCCATTCGACCGTGCCGGTATCCTGGTCGGTGTCGATTTTGAGCGTGTAGGCGGCGTTGTAGACGTTGAAAGGATGGGGATTTTCAGCGCGGACCCGGATATGGACTGTTTCGCCGGGATAGAATGTTCGTGTGGGATTGTCTTCGATATCGTTAATATAGACGGACTGGACCCTGGGGTCCAGATCGAAGGTGATGGGAGCGCAGTTGTGCGGCATGAGAGCGGCGACGGCTTCGGCCTGGGAGAGGTTTTCCGCGCAGATATAGGCGGTTGATGAGTCCAGAAGAATATAAGCCAGCGAACTTGTTGTGACGACGTAGTGGCCGCCGTTGAAGTGCTGGGTGTGAATGGAGAAGGAGTTTGAGGCGCTGCCGTTGGGATTGGCGTTGAGGAAACCGGGGTCGAAGGCGAACCCGTAAACGCCGTCGGGGATGATGTCGTTCAGTTCGCCGACGAGGTGTCCGTTGATGTAAAGGTCTATGTAGTGGGGCCTGACGTCTGAGCGGGGCGAGAAAATGGTGTAAATGACGGCCTGTTCGATGTCTTCGAGGGCGACGGAAACGTTGAAGCGCATGCCGATGTGTGGTCTGTTTGTGCAGAACCAGTCGGACATGGAGTAGCAGTATTCGGAGCCTTCGACGGTGACCTGGTAAAGTGATTTGGGTGAGAGGCATTCGAAAGTTACGGGCAGGGATACGGTTTCGTCTGCGGCCGAAGCTTTGAGTTGCCCGGAAAGCGTCGTAAGGCCGGGTTGGAACAGCGGTTCCAGCTCGAATTCCTCGTATTCCAGGGAACCTACGTTGGAATGGTTGAACCGGGGAATGAACAGGGTGCGGCCCAGAAGTCCGTCTTCTGCGACGATCGACACGTCGGTCAGGGCGTCTCCGTTATTGGAGAATCGTAGCGTTTTGACCAGGGTGTCGGGGTCTTCGGATTCTTCTGTCAATTCGAAGTCGATCACGGGCCAGGAGACGGTGATGGAAGTGCGGGCGGAATCGGTGATGGGTTCGCCTGCTTCTTCTGCTGTGAGCATAACGACAACGTTGTCGAAAACGACGGGGCCGGGTTGAGTTCTCTGGACGTCCTGGGTGTGAATGACCAGTTCGACGGTTTCGGTCTGTCCGGGTTGGATGAGGACGGTTTCGTCTTCGCTGCCGGGACCGATGAAGTTGACGATGAGCTCTTCGTTGGGATTGTCGATGCTGAGTTCCGCTTCATGGGCGATGACGTTCTGGTTATAGACCTGGATTGATGCATGCTGATCGTAATCTCTGTCGACGGTGAAATGGTAGGAGTCCTGATCGAATATGACGCCGTTGCCGACTTTGAAGGTCCATACGGCCGAGTCGGCGGAACCGCACAGTGAATCGACGTGCACGTACCATTCATAGACGGTGTTTCTGTCCAGGTTTTCCAATTCGGCATCATGCACGGTTTTACCGGAAGCGACCGGCGTCTGACTCCAGACCCCTGCGCCGGAAACTCTGCAGAAGAGGGTGGAATCGGCGGGAGATGATGTGGTGAAGCTGAAGGCGACGTCGCGTGAGCCGACGGTGGTTCCGTTGACGGGATGACGTTGGGTGACGGTGATATCGCTGACGACATCCAGGTCCGCGTCGTCGGTGAAGGTTTCGGACATTTCCTGCGAATCGGCCTGGACCTGGAAGGAATAGGAGCCGAGAACCCCGCAGTTGTCCGGTATTGAAACGCTGAGTTTCGATTCGCCTTCTTCGCCTGCGTTGAGTTTCAGCGAAGCGGGTTCCAGGCTGTACCAGGCGGGCGGCAGCGTGCCGTCGACGGAAAGGTCGAAAGCATCGATGCCCAGGTTGTCGTTTTTGACGGTGATGTAGTATTTATAATCTGTTCCGGGAGCGGCCGAAGCGGTTTCCGGGAGCACGGTCAGGCCGACGGCATCCGGGCAGTATTTTATGGGAGCGGTCCGTGCGCCCGTGTTGTTGTTTTCATTGAGTTCAGAAACGTCGTCGTCTGCGTCGGCCGTAACGGAGATGACGGAGCCGCATACGGTCGTCCAGGTTTCCGAGAGGACGGCGGATTCGTCGACGTCGAGTGAGGCGACGTTGTGGTCCGAACCGATCTGAACGGGACCGGAACCGTTGTCTTCGTAGAAGCGGACGACGAAGGAGCCTGAAGGAACGTTGCCGATGTTGGTCGTTTCGGCATCTATGCTTACCGTGACGTTTTCGTCGGGAACTGCGGGAGCGAAGGCGATGTCGGGGGCGCGAACCAGCAGATCGGCAGCGGGGTAAGGCGAATTAGTGGGTGAAGGGGTGGGCGTCCATGTGTATGTCGGCGGATATGTAGGCGTTCGAGTAGGCGTTTTGGTTGCGGTCCGTGTGGGGCTGAGCGTTGCTGTGGGCGAAAGGGTGGGAGTGGAGGAAAGCGTCGGCGTGGGCGTTATGGTGGGCGTTCGCGTTGCCGTGGGCGTATACATGCGGAAATCCTGATTTATGAGCATCTCTCCCTGGACCTGGAGTCCTGTCAGAGCGCTCGGCGCATAACCTGCCGCAGAAGCTGTCACGTTGTAAGTTCCGTTCGGTATGCGTTCGATGCGATAGAAGCCTTCCGCATCTGTTCCGTCGGGATCGCTGTAACCTCCGGCTGCGGTAACCGAAGCTCCTTCCACGGGAAAGAGGAATATGCCGTCGCGGACGTATCCGCTTATGCCGCCGCCGACGTTGAAGCCCCAGTTCCATCCGGGGCAGTCCCAGCATGTATCGTAGTCGGCGGCGTCATGCGCTTCCACCGTGACCTGCATGGTGGGTGAGCCGCCGGGGATGGTCCAGAACCAGGAATGATAATCGTCGGAGTTGTGTTCCATGACCGCGATCCAGTCTTCGGCTTCCTGATAGCTGTCGTATTCAGGATTCTCCGTGTCGCCGTCGTAGTCTATTTTAAGGGTGTAACTGACGTTGTAGGCATCCAGGGGATGCGGATTCTCCGCGCGTATTTTCACCTGAACCGTTTCTCCGGGATAGAAGGTGTTCCGGGGATTACCCTGATCGTCGAGTATCCATACGGAGCGGATGCGGGGGTCCAGGTCGAAATCGTATTCGTCGCAGTTGTGAGGAAGGGTTAAAGCAATGGCTTCGGCCTGGGTCTGATTTTCTGCGCAGATGAAACCAGAGCTGGATTCCAGGGTCAGCGCCACCAGGTTGTTGGTGGATACGACGTAGTGGCCGCCGTTGAAATGTTGAGTGATCATTTTAAGCGTGTTGGAGCCTGTCCCGGAAGGATTGATGTTCAGGAAGGCGGGATCGAACGCAAAGCCGTATGTTCCGCTGGGAACGACGTCGTTGAGCTCGCCGACCAGATGATTGTTGATGTAGATGTCGACGAAGTGGGGTCTGACGTCGGAGCGGGGCTGATAAGTCGTATAGACGACTGCGGTGTCGATGTCGCCTGTCCCTACCGATACGTGGAAACCCATATTGATGACGGGGCGGTTCGTGCAGAACCAGTTGGCCATTGTGTAGCAGTATTCGGAACCTTGCACGTTGACTTCGTAAAGCGATTTGGGAGGATCGCAACTGAACGTCACCGGAAGCAGGACTTCGGTCCCGGCTGCCGTTGCGCTGAGATTGCCGGTCAAAGATGTCTGACCTTCCTGAAACAGAGGTTCGACCAGAAAGTCGGAGTGAGTCCCGCTGTTGATGAAATAATGGTCCACGTGAGGCAGGAACAACACGCTGCTTAAGAGGTCGCCATCCGCCGCCACCGTGACGTCGGTCAGGGGATCGCCGTCGTTGGTTATGCGGCAGGTCTTGACCAGGGTGTCGGGGTCTTCCGCTTCTTCGGAGAGGCTGAAGTCTATTACGGGCCATTGAACCGTGATCGCCGTGGGTGCAGAATCGGTGATGGGGTCTCCGCCTTCGTCCGCGGTGAGCGTCACGGCTATATTGGTAAACGTTTTCTGACCCTGGGGGCCTTCTTCGACGTCCTGTGCGTGTATCACCAGCTCAATGTTTTCCGTTGTGCCGGGAAGAACGTTTACTGTCTCGTCTTCGCTTCCCGGTCCCACGAAATTGACGATCAGCTCGTCGTTTGGATTCTCTATCTGAAGTCTCACTTCATGTTCGAGGATGTCCTGGTTGTAGACGGAGACCTGGGCGCCCTGGTCGTAGTCCCGTTCTACGCTGAAGGAATAGGAATCGTCGGTGAATATCACGCCGTTGCCGACCGTGAAACTCCACACGGGAGTATCAACCGATCCGCAAAGCGATTCGGCGCGTGCGTACCATTCATAGGTTTCGTTGCGGTCCAGGTTTTCTATTTCAATATTATGCGCTGTTTCTCCTTCTTGAACCTGGACTTCTGTCCAGTCTCCCGCTCCGGTCTGACGATAGAAAAGGGAGCTGTCCGCTTCGGTTGAAGTGTTCCAACTGAAAGTTATGTCGCGCGTTCCGGTGGTGGTTCCGTTGGTGGGATTGCGGCCGCTTATTTCGACGGTCGAAACGACGTCAAGCTGTGCAGCATCGGTGAAAATTTCCCACATTTCGAAGGAACGGGCTGAAACTTCAAATGGATAGCTGCCGATGTCACCGCAGTCTTCGGGAACCGTTACCATAAGATCGATTTCAGCGGTTTCGCCGGCGTTGACGGGGAGAGCCTGCTTTTCCAGCTCATACCAGCCGGAAGGAAGCGAGCCGTTGAAGAACAAAGCGAAAAAATCCTCGCCCATGTTGCCGTTGGTTATCGAGACCTTAAATTCATATTCCGTGCCCACGTCCACCGCTGCGAGCTCAGGCGAAACGTTTATCGTCACCGATTGCGGACAGAAGGTTATGGGCGCGTTGCGGCCCGCTGAATTGTTCGTTTCGTTCGATTCCGCCACTTCATCCAGTACATCGGCCGCGACCGATATTTCGGCGCCGCATACCGCTGTCCAGGACTCCGCTAACTGATCTGATTCGCCGGGCGCCAGAGGTCCTAAAGGCTGGTCCGTTCCGAACTGAAGCGGCCCCGACCCGTAGTCCGCGTAAAACCTGACTGAAAATCCGGCCGCATCCTCGTTGCCTTCGTTGGTTACGAGAACGGTTACGGTTATCTCCTCGTTTTCTGAAGAATATGAGGGAAGGAATGAAAAATCCTGACTGCGAACGACCAGGTCGGGTTGAGGCATGGGCGTATGCGTCGCAGTGGGACTGGGCGTCCAGGTCATCGTCACGGTCCGGGTCGGAGACAGCGTGGGGGAACGTGTCGGAGAGAGTGTGGGCGAAAGGGTCGGTGAGCGGGTCGGCGTTCTGGTCGGCGTCCGCGTCGGCGTTCTGGTCGGCGTTTTGGTCGGCGTCCGCGTCGGCGATACTGTGGCCGTCGGTATGGCAGGTATGATCGGGACCGAGAAATAACGGTGACAGTAAAGATCATGTCCGCCGTTCGTCCAGATCGCACGACCCTGTATCCAGGTACCCCATCCATAACTGGCTTCCGTTACGGTCATTAAAGAGCCGCTAAAACCTCCGGAACGCACAGTCCAGTACTGCATGTCGGAACCGTAAGTGTTTATGCTCTGAGTTCCGTTGGGAAATTTAAACGATCCGTCGCCCAGCGTGAATTCGCCGGCGAATCCCGCTATGCACCCGGAATCCCATCCGTCAATGTGCAAATAGTAGTACTGTCCGCCGGCATAATTGACTTCAGTATCAAAGTTATATGTGTGGGTCCAGTTGTTTCCTGAACCAAACTGTGAGCCGGCCGTCCCGTCATTAGTACTGATATAGACGTTGAAAGCATTATCTACCGTCATCGTCGCATGAAGATTCGTCGCCTGCGCTGAATCTAAACCTAGAATCATGACGGACAGGAAAATTGCTAATACGGCTATTATTCTTTCATGAAGCATGGGTAACTCCTTTCAACCCTCTTGAGTCAATAATGAAATATTGACCGAAAATCCTTTTAATTCATAATCAGTCTGATTTTGTATAAATACTGACCTTAATAATTATATTTAAATCTTTTCCTTTCCATTATTTTGCATTAATGTTTCCATAATTCTTAGAAATAAGAACAGAGATAATCAAAACGATAAGCGTGAGGAGTCCGGCGGAAGCGGAAGGGATGTAGTGACTGCGCGTAGAGGATTCTGAAGGCGATTGAGGATCAGCAGAGGCTTGAATTGAATGGGCGGCGGTTGAGGAGCAATTATGGGTAAAGTATCCGTGTGATGCGCGGAAGGAGGCTATG
The DNA here is from genome assembly GCA_964619725.1 of uncultured bacterium. Lineage (GTDB taxonomy): Bacteria > CSSED10-310 > CAZUFC01 > CAZUFC01 > CAZUFC01 > CAZUFC01. The sequence continues at coordinate 12,830 of CAZUFC010000182.1, forward strand.
TGGTCGTAGAGTCTGGCGAAGGAGAGGGAAGAAATGATGCCGTCGGGACATTCGGCGCAATTAACATTAAACCGGAGGATTGCGATGGCTCCGTTTTCATTCTGCGTAATGGGCGTAAAGGGATCGAAGGCGGCGATTCTGATTTTATCAGAGTCGATGATGTTTGAATCGAAGAATCTGAAATGAGAAGTAATCGGTCCCTGTCGCGCTTCAATGAATTCCAGGATTTCGGGATCATATTGGATATCGAGAGCGAATGCCTGAATGGAGGATTCGAGTTGAGCGATTTCGACGGGTATTTCGATGATGTCACCGTTGCATGCTGATGTATCAGGGAGAGAAATGATTCCCTGGGGTTTATGGTGATGGAGGGTGAGCGCATGTGAGGATGCTGAGGCATAACGATTTTCAGCAATGGGGTCTTCGCAATCGCAGGGGAGGAGGAGGAAGTGCTGGAAGATGCATTGGGCGTCGCTGGGGGAGATGTCGATATCGGCGTTGCAGTCTGCAGAGCAAAATTCTTCGTAAGTGGGGTAAGGAATCATTTCGAGATAGAGCTGGAAAGCAAGGAGGGCATCCCTGACGGTAAGCGCTGCATCGTTATTAACGT
>CAZUFC010000183.1:0-13294 GCA_964619725.1 uncultured bacterium
CCTCATGCCTTGCCGTGGAAAAAAATTGCCCTGAGCATGCTTACCGGAAGGACACAAATAATATCTCATCATTTTGTTTCGATTGCGATCCCGATCCCGATCCCGATACCAATCCCGATCCCGATCCCGATCCCGATACCGACCCCAACCTCGACCCCGATCCCGGCCCCGATTACTGAAACAACTGTCGAAAGTTTTGGAAGAAGTGTAACCGCTGTTTGATCAGCCCCTAAAATTGCCGATCAATGCCGTACCAGACGACATCCTTCGGTATCGGGTTCGTTATCGCAATCGAAGGTTGTCATTCCTGTTCGCTGTATCATATTCTCGTGATCGATATCATAACGCATCCCGCGAAAGCGGCAGCATTTCCGCCATTTCGATCCGAATTCCGGATCATACATAACCAATCGGGGTCATGCTTTTTGAACCGATGTTAAACTTTACTCGGAAATCCAGCGGGAATTGATCGCTCACACTGCGATCCGGACTTCACCGCCCCGCTTATCCAGCGCCGGCTCTGGGAAACATATCTTGACTTGCATATTGACATTTCAGATAATCTGATTTATTAAATGATAGTCATTTCATGACGATTTTGGTTTTGGGCTGGTGCAGAATTTTTTTTACTCTTGGGCATGTCGGATTTTCGGATAAACATAATGAAGACTGTCGGCATTACGTCGGATACGGATTTATACAGGAGAGCGCGATTTTGTTAATGCATAATAATCGGAAAAAAGCGGGATATAATTTGTTTAGTGATATTTCAGGATTTCCGTGATGAGCTGACGATTTACCGTTTTCTTCGGCGTAATTATTGGGAAGCGGTTATGATGCAAAATATTCACAAAGGAAAGGCGGGATGATGAAGGAGGAAAAGAGTTTGATCACTCTGGCCGCGCTTTTGCACGATATAGGCAAATTCATGCAGCGGGCGGAAGTGACCTGTCGTAAGTTTAACGACGAGAATGAGATGCAGCAGTACTGCCGTTATCATTCGTGCAAGAACATTTATACGCATAAGCATGCTTTATGGACGGCGCAGTTCATGGAAGACAGCCGTTACATATTGCCTGATCATCCGAATGTATTTGATTCCCTGGAGGAAAACCTGACGAACTTTGCGGCCAGGCATCATAAACCGGCGACGGAGCTGGACAGGATAATATCGAAGGCTGACCGGCTTTCTTCGGGTATGGACAGGAAGGACAAGGAAGAGGAAGCGGAAATAAAAAGATGGGATGCCTTCAAGCGTATACCTTTGAATCCTCTTCTGGAGGAGATAAACCTGAATGATGAAAGAAAGAGTTCAGGGCATCGCATAGATTTAAAGGCAATGGCTTTGGACGGCGAATCCGTGTTTCCTGTCAGCAGGGAAGCGCTGCCTGAAGTATCTCCCGTCAAGTATGCCGAATTATGGGAGCGTTTCCAGGAGGAGTTTGAGAAGCTGAAGGGGATGAAACTTTATCCGTTCGTCGAGACGTTGAATCATCTTCTGGAGAAGTATACGTGGTGTATTCCCTCATCCACCATGGATTTGCCGGATATTCCGCTTTACGATCACGCCAAGACGACGGCTGCGATAGCGGCCTGTCTTTACGATTATCACCGGTCGCCTGATGCGTTGAGGATCGGTTCAGAAGGGTACAACGACGTTCAGCAGTTTCTGCTCGTGTGCGGAGACATCAGCGGCATACAGAATTTTATATATACAATCACGTCGGAACAGGCGGCGAAAAGTCTGAAAGGCCGGTCATTTTTACTCCAACTGATAACGGATGCCGCTGCACAGCTCATATTGAATCGAACGGGATATCACTCGACCAATCTGCTTTACTCGGGCGGCGGCCGTTTTTACCTTCTGGTGTCGAAAAATCAGAAGAACGTTGATGTGCTGGAGAAAACATGTGAGGAAATAAACAGGAATCTCTATGAGCGATACGGAATTGCGCTGTTCCTGGCGGTGGGATGGAGCTGCATGTCTTCCAGCGATCTGATGTTGAAAAGCGGCAATTTGCCGGAAAGATGGGGTGAAGCGGCCCGTAAAGCCAACGAAGAAAAGCGGCGGAAATTCGTAAACCTGAAATATGAAGAGCTTTTTGAGCCGGAAGGGGAAGGAGGTATTGAATACGCTTGTGAAATATGCCGCAGTGAAAAGGAAGTAACGGTTAAAAGGAAGGATGATTCAGAAATAAAACTTTGCGTTTATTGCAATCAGGCCGTTGACATCGGCGCTATGCTGTCGAGGACCCGCTTCATAGCTCAGGTCTACGGCGATCACAACAGGCTGCCCGCCGTCCCCGGTTTGTTGCCCGTCGCAATTCCCGTTCCCGGCATGCATTACTTTATGAGTTCCGGGGTGACTCCTTTGTCGAGACTTGATGCGGAGCAGACGACTATTTACGCCGTCAATGATACCGAATTTATGCAGCATGATTATTCTAACAAAACTCACGCTTTCGGCTTCAAATTTGAAGGCGGGGCGGGTTTTACAAGGGACGAGACCGGCAGGATACCTGATTTCAATAATATGATCGAGCAGTCCGCCGGGTTGCAACGGCTGGGCGTCCTCAGAATGGATGTGGATAACCTGGGCCAGGTTTTCAAAAAAGGATTCGGACAATCGGCATCCATTTCTCGCATCACGGGGCTAAGCCGTAATATTTCCCTGTTTTTCAGCGGCTGTATTAACCGCCTATGCAGGAATGAACCTTATAAGGGAAAAACGCTGATAATTTATTCCGGCGGAGATGATCTTTTTATCGTGGGCGCCTGGAGCAGCATTCCTGAACTGGCCGCACAGATAAAAACTGAATTTTCACGATACTGCTGCGGCAACAGCGATATGACGCTTTCAGGAGGAATAGCCCTGATTGGAAAGAAATACCCCATATACCGAGGTGCCGTCCATGCCGGCGAAGCTGAAGAAAAAGCCAAGCAGTATGAAATAATCATAAAAGGACGAACGCTCAGGAAGAACGCTCTGACCTTCCTGGGAAAATCTCTGAATCCCGATGATTTTGAAATAGCAGCACAAATAAAGAACATGCTGCACGAATGCATGAAATCGCCTCAAAACGCAGACACCGGGGCTTCTCACAGAAATCAGAAACGGAAACTCATGCCCGCCTCCATTCTCAATCGCCTCAGAAATATCTATCTCCTCTACATGCAGAACAAAACGCATTGGATTGACAAAGCCCACGACATCGAAGAAATAAAGGAAAAAGTGGAATACAACAAATGGGTCTGGCGTATGGTCTACTCACTCAACAGGGCCCTTAAAGAGAATCCGGCTTATTCAGAGAAAATAACAGGAGTTCTGGAAGCTCTCCAGAACAATAAGTTGAACGGCAAGGAGTCAAAAGAAAAAATTATAGAGTTTATCGACGTTCCCGTCAGATGGACGGAATTTTTATTGAGAAAACAGAAATGAGTGGGAAAGGAGTTTTTTTTATGAATGGTGACCAACGGATACATGCTGTTGTAAACGGCGATACGAAACAGATGGTCCAGTACGCTGAAGAGCTGGGATTACAATTAAAAAGAGAGAATCTTTCCACTTCCCAGATCAGAAACGTATTTGAATCGGTTAAAAAAATGGAAATGAAAAAATTTGATCCGAACGAACTGATGCTTTTAAAGCCCAAACTCGCTTATTCAGCGGCCAGGCCCGGGGCTAAAAGGGGCGCCAGGACATTAAGAGAAATTTTGTCTAAAGCCATTGATTACGTAGGAGACGACGAAGAAAAATTCGGTAATTTCTGTGATTTCTTTGAAGCCATATTAGCTTATCATAGAGCGGCGGAAAAAAGAGTGATCGGATAAAGGAGGTATTGGTAATGAATGCAGATAATGAAATATATTACAAGCTGGAAAAGAAGGTATTCATAAACGGAACGATCGATGCCGTAACGGGCATTTCGGTGGGCGGAAGCAGCATAGGGCTGGAAATAGGCGGTGCGGACAAGACGGTGGTCCGGAATCCGATAACCAATGAACCTTACATTCCCGGTTCCTCCATCAAAGGCAAAATGAGATCGCTGATGGAAAAGCTCCATAACAGGATATCCATAACAGTTCAGGGCGCAGGCAAAGAGATGAATACTCATGACATAGACGAGGAGGAATTGAAAGTTGAACTGAAGGATAAAAATTTCAAAGATATATCGGCGAAACCGTGCAAGTGCGGAAAGTGCCCTGTCTGCAAAATATTCGGAGTGGCGGCAGAAGACGAAGGTTCGCCCGCGCGGCTTCTGGTTCGCGATGCGGAGTTGACGGAAGAGAGCAGAGAAAGGCTTTTAAGAAGCAAGCATACTGATATGCCTTTTTCAGAAGTCAAGACGGAAGTGGTTATAGATCGTATCACCTCTGCAGCCACTCCCCGGAATTTTGAGCGTGTGCCGGCGGGTACGAAGTTTAACCTGAAACTTGTTTGCAATCTTTATGAAGGAGATAATGCAGATGAAATTTTAAAAAACGTTTTTCAGGGATTGCGGCTGCTCCAGGACGACTACCTGGGCGGCAGCGGCACACGCGGATACGGACAGGTGAAATTCAACGTTTCCGAGCTGAAATACAAGGACAAAGATTGTTATGAGAAAGACGAATCAGCTAAGGATTACAATGGCGCCGAATCCGTTCCCGACGAACTGAAGGGATGAAAGTATGAACTTTTCAGCCTACAGACTGAGGTTTAAAGCGCCGCTTCACATCGATGCTCAGGGGATCGGGCATGAGGAAACGGAGATTATGGTTCATTCTGATACTCTTTTCAGCGCATTGATGTGTTTGTGGAGAAATTTTTATGATGATGATATCGAGGCATTATGTGAATCGCCGCGTTTTCATCTGTCTTCGGCATTTCCCTATGCCGGCGAGGCTAGTTTTTTTCCGTCTCCCATGTGTCGTCTGTTGCCGGATAAGACGGGGGATAAGTATCCGGAAATAGGTAAAAAACTGAAGAAAATGAAATTCATATCGCGGTCGCTGTTTGAAAAGACGCTGAACGGAGAAAAATGGAATTATGAGGACACGGAAACCTTGCAGGACGGCCTGTTCTGGAGGCACCAGGACGAACGGAGCTGGAAGAAGGAATTTATCTTCCGTAAGCAGGAAATTCCGCGAATAGCTGTGGACCGGTGGAAACAGTCCACTGAGATTTTTTATTTTTCCAGGGTTCATTTTGCTGTCGATGCCGGCTTGTTTTTTCTTGTTCGATTCGATGATGATGCAATTAAAAGGAAATTCGAAACAGTGCTGAGATTATTAGGAGATGAAGGTCTGGGAGGCGACAAGAATGCCGGTCACGGGCAATTCGAACCGGAAGAATGGGAGGGGTTTGAATTAAAAACGCCGGAAAATGGGGATTATTTCATTACTTTGTCTTTGTACCATCCGAAAAAGGAAGAATTCGGCAGAGATGTTCGAATGAATTCCAGTTACGGCATCGTGTCGCGTCAGGGACGGCTGCATCCGAGAGGCCTGGGTATGCTGCGAAGAAAAGAGGTCAACATGCTCATCGCAGGTTCCGTCATTCAGTATCCCGCGGAAAATGCGAACGGAAAATTGGGGGACTGCTGTATGGTTCTGGAAAAAGATTCCCATGAAAAACTGAAACATAACGTTTACCGGTACGGATACGCTTTCGATTTACCCATCATTATAAGGGAGCCGGACAATGACGAAAAATAACAGCACAGTTTATGAATACAGACTCCTGACTCCTGTCCACGTCGGTTCGGGAAACAAATTGAGCGTCATCGATATGGTGTGCGAGGCGAAGCAATGTACGGTAATCGATATGGATGCTTTGTTTGAAAGACTCAAACATAATACGTCAGCGTTCAATGAAATGAGCGCCCGGGGATTCAATATATCTGATTTTCTCGGCAGGCAAAGAATTAAGCCGCAGGACGTATGCCGTTATACCATTAATAATCCTGAATCGGTCAGGCTCAGAGAACGAACGGAAATACTCGAAATGATGAAAACGGGAATGGGCGCCCCCATTATTCCCGGGTCTTCCATCAAGGGCGCTCTCAGGACCGCCATACTTCACAGACTATGGGAGGAGATGGATGATCGCGAAACTTCCGCCGTGATTCGGCAAGTCATGAATTCACGAAACAAAAAGGAACGCGCCGCTGAAAAATTGAATGAATTTGTTTTCGGTAAAACGCCAAATGAAGACTTCATGCGCGCATTACAAGTGGGAGATGCTCAATTCAATACGTCCGAGATGGTTTTAACCGATTCGGTCATTCTGAATGCCGTGCAAATCGGCGGTCATATGTGGAAAAAATGGGGAAAATCGAACACCGCCGATCCACGACAGGCCATGCATGTGTATTGCGAAGCGCTGAGAACCGACGCGAATGCATACGGCAAAATAAATATCGATGAATCGCTCATCAAAAACGAACCGGCTGCCGCTGCGCTCGGATTCGCCGATAAAAAAGATGTTTTCGATGACTTGAGTTCCCTATGCAACAGCTTCGCTTTGAATCACATTCAGGAAGAGAGAGTTTTCTTCGAACAATGCGGAATGAATTCCATGGCTCAATTTTACACTAACCTTCAAAAGAAAATAAGCAACAACGGCGCTTTCCTTCTGCAATTGGGATGGGGAACAGGTTGGCGCTCCATGACCGGTAACTTTCTGGACAGGGATACGCTGAACAATCTGAGAGAAAATTTCCATTTCGGCCTGGCCAAATGCCCCCAATGCAACGGATTTCTTAAGCCCGACAGGAGAAACAGAGGCGAGTCCTTCTGTGGAAGATGCCGGTGTAACTACCCCACCAGGGACCTGATATATCCGAACTTTCCCAAAACGAGAAAACTGATCCTCCAGAGAGGCAAACCCTCCTGCCCCTTCGGCTGGATAGAAATAAGAAAAACAAATAAAGTTACCGTTCCCATGACTGTCGTTGAAGTAAAAAAAGAAAAAATAGAAAAAACCGCGCCTGAACCGCCGCCTAAACCGCCGAAACCGCCGGAACCCCCGCGCTCCGAATTCATGAGGAAATTTGAGGAATTTGCCCTGAGGCCCAGTCCGGATAAATTCGGCCTCTTCATTAAAGAAATTAAAACAGAAGAGATTGCAGAGTTGAAGGAAGTTTCATTCAAAAAAGCCGCCAATATAAATATTGGATTCGCTCCGGTATTGATTGAAGCGGATATTGAACCGGAAATGAAAAAATTACTGGCTGAAAAACTGCTTGAGGTGATTAAAATAGGCAAAAAGTGGAAAGGGCGTAAACTGGAAAATTATCGGAAATTGAAGGAGTTATTGAGATAAATGCGGCAAAATTAGCATTGATTAATGTTAAACAATAAGACAAGATCAGATGAATTTCGGAACAAGGAATATATATTTCCGGAATCCTGCCAGGCTGGACTATTTCATGTGCAGCTCTGCATAACAAGAGTTCTGAAAGGAGAATATTATGAAAACGGTTATATTTTACAATATCGGTCAGAGCGATATTCGAATAAACGATGAGGAAAAGGATTCTTTTTCAATAAAAAATCAGGAAAGCAGAATTAAAGACTTTAAAACTCCGACCAGAATAGCTTATGAGAACTTTTCAGAAAGTAAATGCATAATCCATGGAGAGGGGCTTTGTATGCAGCAAGACAAAAAAGTTGATTTTCCCCTCTTGTATCAAACGATTAATTACATGGAAAGCAAGGGTATAGATTTTGATGAAATTGTCTTTTTTTTCAGCGATCAGAAAGGCATTTACAGTGTTACAGACACAGTCTATGTTGCTGAACTTTTTGAATTGTTCCTATCAAAAAGACGCCCTAAAACCAATGTGAAAAAAATCAAAATAGATCAGAATCCCCAGGACTATGATCTCATGATGAAGTTTTACGCACGGTTTGTAGAAGAAAACAGGGAACAAATCGAGAATAACTTTAAAAATGTACTGGTTTTATCTCCTGGGACGCCGGCAACGACTTTCTCATTAATAGTCAATTTTCAACCTTTCACCAATATTCATCCTATATACATCCCACGTGCCGGAGAGCCAAAAAAAGTAGATGTGCTTGGAACTTTAGTGAGAGAACGATATAGAAGGATGCTGATGGACGCCATTAGAAACTATGATTATCATTCGGCTGAGAGAATTTTATTACATTCAAACTTCAAAGATGAATCCTTATGTTATGTTTTTTCTGCTTTGAATGACAGGCTGAATTTCCGATTCGATACAGCGTGGGACAAATTAAAAAACTATTTATCGAAATCAGGAGATGACTGGATAAAAATTGAAAATAATTTCGCTGAATTGATTAAAAAAGACTCGACAAATGCAAAAATGATAGAACTTTTCAATAACATAGACATCAAATTTAAGAAAGGTCGTTTTATAGAAGCTGTAGCGATGATTTTCAGATTACAGGAGGCGGTTCTTCTTGAAACTGTTTCTGAAATATTGGAAACGAAAATAGAGAAGATTGACGGGAAGTTCAGGTCCTTCGTGAATGCAATAGAAGACAGGAAAGATTTGCATAATTTTCTAAGAAAAAAGAAAACCAGATATGAAAGTCCAAACAGATTCGTGTTGACGAGAATTATAAGTTGTTATGCTGAAAACGAAAAGAAAGCAGGATTGAAAGAGAAGTATAAAATGATATTAAGTTTTTCCGAAAAGCTTGGAAAGATCGGCGAGGATATTCATTCTGGAGATTTGACTAATTGCACCCTGGGGGATTTGAGAAATGCCTCGCCATTTGGCCATGGGTACAGAGGGATAAATGAGGATGATATAAAAAGCGTTTACGGTTCCGGTTCAGCAACTTTACTGAGTGATTTAAAAGCATTCCTGAAAGTTCATTTGAAGAAAAAGCCCGTGAATTTTTATGAGTCGATAAATAAATCAATGGAGGAGAAAATAAGACTTCTCGAATAAAAAATAATTACGACCCAGATAAAATGATTTTATTAAAAAGCGACAAGGATGAAGGTAATTAATCATGAACCTGATATACCAGTATAATTCTGTTAAGAGCAAAATGGATTCCGGCCAAAGGCAAACGGCGTGTGAATTGGCGAAGAGCGTGGACACGCGCGGCGTACGTGATGCGAGCGAGCATATAAAGTGGGCGGAGGTAATGGAGGAGTTGGAGTTGTATGATCTGATGGTGCGTGAGTTGAATCTGGCTTTGCGTGATGATCCATTGAACGAGGATACGTGTTATCGTTTGTCAGAGGCTTTTCTGGACCAGGGCAATATGGACCGTGCTGCGGGGTGTTTGCTGGCTTTAATGAAAAGGAAGCCTGGAACGGTTGAGGTTTATAAACGTGCGGGCCGTGTGTTTGAGGAAGCTGAGGATTATGACAAGGCGATAAAGATATACCGTTTAGGTTTGAAGAAGACGGGCGACGATTCGTTCAAGCCGTTGATACGGTCCCTGGAATTCGTTGAGCCGGAGGAGGAGGAATATGAGTCTGAGGAGCAGGGGGAGCAGATTCTTCCGGCGCGTCATAATCTGGTGACTTTTACGACGCTTTTTGCGGGGAGGGAAGGTGTTTACGCCAGGCAGTGGGGAAGTCCCACCGGTTCGACGGGTTATACGCCGGTGCGCGAACCTTTTACTTTGAAGGTCGCGGAAAATCACATACTCGGCAATCACACCGTGGGCATTTATCCCATGCGGCTGGACAATACGGTCAATTTTATTGCGATTGACCTGGACCTGCCGAAGTTTGTGGTCAATAAAGCCATCCGTCAGGAAAGTCAATGGAAAAAGTCGATGGAGAGGCTGCATCGAGTCGCATGCCGTATCATAGACATCGGCGCTGAACACGGCATTCCCGTTTATCTGGAGGATTCGGGATTCAAGGGCAGACATTGCTGGATTTTTCTGGAAACGCCTGTGCCTGCGTCTGTGGCCAAAAAATTGGGTGATTTTTTCATCGAGTGTCTGGATGAGAAGTCGCCTGAAGTTTCGATTGAACTGTTTCCCAAGCAGAGCAGGGTCAAGCGGGGAGGATTGGGCAACCTGATAAAACTGCCCCTGGGTTTTCACAAGAAAACGGGGAAACGCAGCCTCTTTATGAATCCCGACGGTACGCCGGTCAAGCAACAATTAAAACATCTCGACGGCATCGAACGGGTGAAAAGAGGCCGCGTATTTGATCTGGTTATGCAATACAAAAGCCGGGCCAGGAAGGATGATATACCTTTTGACGAAGAGCCTGTAAGGGAGTATCCGCCGAAGGACGAACCTGGTATGGCGCCGGAGCGGAAGGTTCGCCGGGCGCCGCAAAGAGAGACGGAAACGTTTGATTTTGATCGTGATCCTGAAGTGCAGTATCTGATGCTCAAGTGTCCCGTTATAAGGAGTATAGTGGAAAAAGTCAACCGGGAAGCGGCAATAGGAAAACAGGAAGCCATTGTCCTTATTCATTCCATGGGGCATCTGCGGCATGGTCCCGATGCCGTCAATCACCTGTTTAAAAAATGCATCAATTCGGACCCCGACCTGTTCCTTAAATCCAGGATCAGGGGCAATCCGGTGAGTTGCCCCAAGATCAGAGCCAGGGTACCGGATATTACCTCAAAAGTCGACTGCAACTGCCGTTTCGATATGTCCTCCAATATGTACCCCACTCCGTTGATCCATATCCACAACATGAAAGAGGAACAGAAGAGCAGGCCCCTCGGCATGACAGTCGATTCCATGCAGTTCCAGAACCTGCTCCATGAATACCTGCGTCTGAAAAAACAGGCCCGCGAGATCGGAATACTCATAAAAAAATACGAAACGCAATTGCACGACTATTTCGATCACGCCGGAATGGATGTCATGAATACGCCTATGGGGCGATTGAAACTGATGAAAAATGAGAATGGCGAGCCTTCCTTTACGCTTGAATTTAATTGATTTTGTCTTTGAATCCTTCTCTGGAGTTGCGCTTAGTTTAACCCGGGCTCTGGAGTTTCACCCCTTCAGGAGCATTCTAACGGTAAAAAGGAATAAAACATGAGCGTAATGTATGTGGCGGACCAGGGAGCTTATCTGACGAAAACGGGGAATCGGTTGGTCGTCAAGAAAGCCCGGGAAACTCTGCAGTGGGTTCATGCCTTTAAAATCGAGCAGCTTGTGCTCATGGGCAATATTACCCTTTCGCCTCATGCCGTTGCATTTCTCCTTCAACAGGGCATCGATACCGTATTTATGTCTTTGCACGGAAAATACCGGGGACGCCTGATCTCACGATTCGGTAAGAATATCGAATTGAGAAGACGACAGTTCCGCTGCCTGGACGATCCTGTTATCGTTCTTGCACTGGCTAAAAGTTACGTCAGGGGTAAACTCGAAAATTGCCGAACCCTGCTCAGAAAATATAATAAAAGACTGAAAAACAAAGCCGTTATTTCAACCGTTCATCGCATTACCTCCACAATTAAAAAAATCGGGGAGGCCGAGTCGGTCGAAAGCCTGAGAGGACTCGAAGGACAATGCGCTGCATCCTATTTCGGATGCTTCGGAAATCTCCTCTCAGTCAATGATATTTCTTTCGACGGACGAAACAGAAGACCGCCCAAAGACCCGGTCAACGTCCTGCTCAGCCTGGGTTATACACTCCTCGCCAACGCCGTCCAAACCCAGATCAACGTCACTGGACTCGATCCCTACCTGGGATGCCTGCACTCCGCTGAATACGGCCGTCCCTCTCTCGTCCTCGACATCATGGAAGAATTCAGACCCGTAGTCATCGATTCCCTCGTCCTTACTCTCATCAATAAAAAAATCATCAGCGTCAACGATTTCTATAAACCCGACGAACACGAACCCGCAGCCTTCGATTTCGCAGAAGAATTCAGCTCCCCCAATGACTATCCCATCCTACTCAAACACCAGGGTATGAAAAAATTCATCGCCTATTATGAAAAAAAACTCAATCGTAAATTACTCTATAACCCGAAAGGACAACGACTGACCATCAGGCAGATTTGCCTGGAACAGGCCAGAAAATTCGTGGGACATCTCCAGGGAGAAGAAAGTTATGAACCCTTCATCATGAGATGATTGAAAGGATGCCGACGGGATTGTCTACAGCGGTTCGCTCCGGTATGCCCTTCAAAGATTATCCATGAAGAAACAGGATTGAACAAAGGAAAAAAGTATGTTCGTGACCGTGGCTTACGACATCGTCGACGACAAAATAAGGAATAAAGCCGCCAAAATTCTGTCGGAATACGGACGGAGGGTTCAGAAAAGCGTCTTCGAATGCCTTATCGACGACGGGAAATACCTGAAAATGAAGGAACGACTGGATAAACTCATTGACAAAGAACAGGATACCGTGAGATATTACATATTGTGCAGAAGATGTACAGGAAACATTGAAGTGACGGGATGGGGAACGGTAGAAGAGGATGATGACGTTATTATCGTTTAAAAGCAGCAACTTAAAGAAAAAATGGTCACATCGTAAGCGATTAAACCCCGATTCTGTAATTCATTGTAAACAAATAATTTCAAAAAAAAGATGTGACCATCTGTAACCTATTGATTTAAAATGATTTTTGCGAGATTTCAAAAAATGCTCTCACCCTCAGGGGGGATACCCCCCCATACATGTGACCAAAACCGTTTCTACGCCTTTTACTTTCAATGACTTGCAGAGCAACGGTCGGAATGATTGACCTGATTTAGAAGGGATTAGGACAAAGATGTTGATTCCGTTAACTTTTTTCATCCTTCAGTCGGAATGATTGACCTGATTTAGAAGGGATTAGGACGATAGGGACTGCTGTATCAACGCAGTTTTTACCCTGCGTCGGAATGATTGACCTGATTTAGAAGGGATTAGGACCCATAGTCATTTCTAGTTGGTGAAATGTTGATTTCAATGTCGGAATGATTGACCTGATTTAGAAGGGATTAGGACTCAGCTCCTTTCGGACGGCGGTATTGTTAAATTGCTATGTCGGAATGATTGACCTGATTTAGAAGGGATTAGGACCGTAAACAGAGCCATACTCGTTTTCCAGAACCTCATAATGTCGGAATGATTGACCTGATTTAGAAGGGATTAGGACACCTTTGCTACAATATCCGGCTCCGCACCCGTTGTCGTCGGAATGATTGACCTGATTTAGAAGGGATTAGGACGTATAGACGGCGCACAAAAAAACAAACACTTTGAAGCCGGGTCGGAATGATTGACCTGATTTAGAAGGGATTAGGACTTCGAGGGGATGGACCCTCGATGAGCCTGATCAAATATTTTGCTGGAAATTCAGGGAAAAATCGTCAAAATAAG
>CAZUFC010000184.1:0-13250 GCA_964619725.1 uncultured bacterium
CAATCTGACTCCCCCTCTCCATTCATGGAGAGGGGGCCGGGGGGTGAGGTCAACCCACCAACAACAATCAAAAAAGCAAGCCAATAAGCCGGCAAATATTTTTCATCGATGGCCGTTTGTCTCTGCGTCGTTGTCGGTATCGCAACAAATAATTACAAGGAGAGATGAATTGTCCTGATCATATATTTAACAGCTTCTTAATCATTCAAGGCTGCAAAAATTGAAACATCGAAACAAGGATATCTGATCAGCGCCATAAAAATGATCTTCATACTCGATATTCGCGTAATCCGTGATACTGAAAAAATGCGAATTCGGCCGCGAACGCATCTGGGCGGTCCAGAAAACCATGAAAACATACCCAGCTCCCGTCCGAGAAAACCCATCATCCGTCCTTCAGCCTAATCACGCTTGACTTACGGGAGGAGTCTTATGTAAGTATTGAGACGGAGAAAGCCCTGTCACGTTTTTTCCAGGATTTGCGGATATGCGGGAAAAGGGGTACAAACGGCTGACGGGAAATTGATGAATCGCGTATGTTACGGCATTGAATAATTAAGGAACGATGAGTGTTCTGGATTGTAGTAAATAAGATGCGTGACGGAAACGGCCGTCAACGAAAGCCAGGGTAAGGAGGGTTACGATAACGATGATGAACCGGGCGATGCAGCGAATGGCGACAATTTTGATTTTGATATGGGGAATGTCTGCGCCGGATGCCGTTAGAGGCGAGGAGAGGGAATTGGGATTGCAGCAGGCGGTGCAGCGTGCGCTGGAGGAGAACCTGGCTTTGTCGCTGGCGAGATTGGTTCCGGAACAGCAGGCGTTGAGCGTGGATACGTCCAAATCGCCGTATGATCCTATTTTGACGGCGGAGACTGGATATTCCGATGCGAAGGAGCCGGGGGCATATTCGGTAGACATTTCGGGTGAAACGCAATCTTATAACTACGGATTGACTCTTAGCGATGCATTATTCACGGGGACGGAATGGGCTGTAATGGTGCAACAGACCAAGACCGATTCGGAGTCATCTCTGGCTATATACGAGCGTTATTACGATTCGCGATTGAGTTTCAGCGTCAGTCAGGCGTTGCTTCAGGGATTCGGCAGGAAGGTGAACCGCTCGGCGACGACGACAGCGGAGTTGAATCTGGAAAAAGCTGAACTGGATTTGAGGGCTGCGATTATGGATATAATTTCAAGCGTACACATGCAATACTGGGGATTGTATTATGCTCGCCAGGAGTTGAGGGTACAGCAAAGTGCGCTGGAGCTGGCGGAGTCGCATTTGAACAGAACCAACGCCATGATAAAGGCGGGTATGCTGCCGGCGTTGTCGAGGCTTGAAGCGGAGTCGGGGGTTGCGATGCGAAGGGAAGCGGTGATAACGGCTGAAACTGCGGCGGCTAATGCAGCGGATGAGTTGAAGATGACGCTTAATATGCTGAACGATGAGCAGGAATTAATGCTGACGGACGAACCCTTGCCGGCTTCAGGGGGATGGGATTTTAATAATGCGCTGGAATTATCCCTGGACAAGCGTCCTGATGTATTAAAGCTGGAAATCGATAAACGGATCGCTGATTTACAGTTGATGGTCGCGAAGAATACGCTGCTGCCGGAGCTCGATGCAACAGGCGCGGCAACCTTGTCCGGAACTCAGGAACATTACGGCGATTCGGTGCAGGATATCATTGACAGAGAAGGATATGCAGTATCGATAGGACTTCGGTTGTTTTATCCTTTTAAAAATCGTTATGCTGAAGCGGAACTGAGACGAGCTGAATTGAACCTCCAGTATGTCGAGCTTGAGCAGGAGCGGTTGAATCAGGAGATACGGAAGGAACTCCGGCGTAGGGTTCGCGCTTTGGATTCGGACAGGCAGCGAATCCAGGCGACGAATAAATCGCTGGAATATGCGGAGAAGAAACTGGCGGCGGAAGAACGGAAATTTGAGTTGGGAAAATCGTCGAATTTTGCGGTATTGCAATATCAGGATGATCTGACGGCGGCCCGGAGCAGCGCCTTGAAGGCGGTGATCGATTACAATCTGGCGCTGGCTGAGCTTTACCGGACGATGGGAACCACGATCGAAGCAAACAACATAGAAATTGACGTCAAGAAGTGAAGGACGGGAAAATGGCAAGGAAAAAAAGAAAGCGGAGAAGAGGGTGGATAATTTTTATTATTCTGGCTGTCATTGCCGTCGCAGTCGGTCTTTCAATAAAAAATAGATTGGCGGACAAGAAGAACAATGGACTGAAGATGCCTGACATAAAGACGGCCATGGTTGAGCGGGGCGATGTCGAAATCGTCCTTCGTGAGATAGGAACGATCGAACCTGCTGTTAATGTTGAAGTTAAATCTAACCTGGCAGGAAAGCTGACGGATATTTTCGTGCGCGAGGGCGACAAGGTGAAATCAGGACAGAGATTGGCGATAGTCGAACCGGAATTGAACCAGGCGCGGACTTTGACGCAGATACGTTCGGCGTTGAGAAGAGCGGAGATTGAATTACGTGAGGCTAGAAACGATTATGAAAAGAAGCAGCAGTTGTTGAAGGAGGGATATGCATCTTCGGATGAAGTGCGCCTGGCGAAAGTGCGTCTGGAAGAAGCCAGGAACGCTTACAAGTCCGCCAGGCAGGATTACGATATCGTCGAAGCCAGCGGGATACCGATGGATTCAAGCGGTTCTGTGGGGGAGAGAATGAACATCGAGAGTCCGATTGCCGGCGTTGTTCTGAGGGTGAACGTGGAGAAGGGCGAGATGGTGACCAGCGCTTCTTCTTTCAATGCCGGTACGGTGTTGTGTGAAGTAGCTGATCTGGACGTCATGCTGATACGGGCATCCATTAATGAAGTGGACATCGGCAAAGTGGAAAAAGGACAGAAAGTCAAGATAAAAGTCGATGCTTTTCCCCGGGAAACCTTATGGGGAGAGGTTTCATACATTTCTCCCGCCGCAGAGCAGGCATCGGGAATGCAGGGACAGATCAAAGTCTTCAAGGTTGAAGTCACTATTGATGAAGTAACCGTCAAGCTCAGATCAGGAATGACGGCTAATATCGATATTATGGGAGACAAGCGGGAGGATGTGTTGATTGTTCCGGTAGAAGCCGTTTTTCAGAAGGGCGACGAGGATATCGTTTATGTGAAGAAACCGGGACCTGCCGGAAGTTCTGATGCCGGAGGCGGCGGACCTGCGAGCGGCAAACCGGATGATGAAGAAGCGCCTGCGAAGAGCGGCGGGGATGTCGAATCAAAAGAGGGGGAAGATGGAGCGGCCGGGGATCAGGAATTATGGAAAAAGCCTTTTGAAGAACGGGAAGTGGAAGTCGGATTAGTTGACTTGAAGCATGCTGAAATAATCGAGGGAGTGGAAGAGGGAGACGAAGTGGCTGTAGAAAATCCTATTCTTTCTGAAGAAGACAGGAGACGCATGCATGTCCGCTTTGATTAAACTCGAAGACGTTTATAAAATTTACGAAGCGGGCGAAACGGAAGTAAGGGCGCTCGACGGGGTAGATTTAGAAGCGGAGGCGGGCGAGTATCTGGCGATCATGGGGCCTTCAGGTTCCGGCAAATCGACCCTCATGCATATTATCGGATGCCTGGACGTTCCTACGCAAGGAGAATACATTCTGGACGGTCGAAAGGTTTCGGAATTTTCAGCTTTACAGGCCGCTGCGGCTCGCAATGCCAAAATAGGGTTCGTCTTTCAGAATTTCAATCTTCTTCCCAAAGCTTCCATCCTGAGAAACGTGGAACTGCCGTTAATTTACGCCGGGTTCGGCAGAAAAGAACGGAGAGAAATAGCGGCTGAAGTTTTAGCGAGAGTGGGCATTCCTACCAGGCATAAGCGCAAGCAGAGCGAATTTTCAGGGGGACAGCGGCAAAGAGTCGCCATTGCCAGGGCGCTTGTCAATGAACCTTCTATTCTTCTGGCTGATGAACCCACAGGAAATCTTGACACTAAAAGCGGCCAGGAAATCCTGGATATTTTTGAAAGATTGAACGAACAGGGAAAGACCGTCCTGGTCGTAACGCACGATCCCGCTATAGCTAAACGCGCTAAAAGAGTCGTTGTGCTGCGCGACGGCAAAATAGTAGAAGACAAACGCAATGAAATTAACTGAGTCCATAATCGACGGTCTGATCGATATTAGATCGCACATAGGCCGTACTTTGTTGCAGGTCTTCGGGATCATCCTGGGCGTGGCTTCAGTCGTCGCCACCAACTCCATGATTTCAGGGGGACAACAGAAATCCCTGGACTTCTATGAGGAAATCGGCGGACTGCGTAAACTCGTCGTAACGAACCATTCCATCAGCAAAATCGAAAAAACAGCTCTTGAATTGGCCGGCGAAGGGCTGGTGTTCGATGACCTCGAACCCCTCACGCAAAGCGAATACATCGAAAGAATAGAGCCCGGTCTGGGAAGAAGACTCGAACTCTCCTTCAGAAGATTCAAAAAACAGTGGTTCGTTGAAGGCGTGACGCCGAATTATCCGGAAGTTTTTAATTTTCACGTGCATCGCGGCCGTTTCATAAATAACAACGATCTGAAAAACCGAACCAGGGTCGTTGTGCTCGGAACAGCCGTCGCCAGGCGCATGTTCGGAACCGCGGACCCCATCGGTAAAACGGTCTACATTGACGGGCACGGCTGCAGCGTCGTCGGCATTATGGAAGAAAAATATTTCGAATTCAATGAATTCAGCAAAAATGTCCTGGAATGGATGAATGAAAAGGTCTTCATCCCCGTGACTACGCTCGCCTTCTCGTTTGTCGGAACGCAACAATTGAGCAGCCTGAACATACAGATAGCCGATATAGATAAAAATGAACAGGCTAAAGAAGATATCACCAGAATATTGAGAAGAAATCACCGGGGAATAGAGGACTTCAAGATATACGACCGTAAGGAGAGAATCGAACAGCATCGTCAGGAATCTCTGGCCTTCAGCATATTGTTTTCCACGACCGGCGCCATTGCTTTAGTGGTAGGCGGCATTGTAATCATGAACATTCTCCTGGCATCATTTTACGAAAGAATCAGGGAAGTCGGCATAAGAAAAGCGTTGGGGGCTACCTGGATCGACGTCATAGCTCAATTTTTAGTCGAATCCGTTGTGATTACCATAATCGGCGGTTTTATTGGACTTATACTGGGCATCTTTCTGGTAAAAGTCATCCATCAGTTGACCGGTCAATCCTATCCCATTCCCGCTGGGTCCCTGATACTGGCGTTCGTTTTTTCCGTATCCGTGGGCATTATTTTCGGGTTCTATCCCGCGGTCAAGGCCGCAAGGCTGAATCCCGTCGAGGCGCTGCGATATGAATGATTATGTACATCTGAATTTTTTTGAAGCCATATGGAGCGGTATGGTCGAAATATACCATCATAAATTGAGGTCCATACTGACAGTGCTCGGCGTCATATTAGGCACCATGGCCATTATCGCCATGACTTCGCTGGTGGAAGGCGCCAAGGAGATGGTTGCGACCGCCTTCGAACAGGTCGGCTTCGACGGCGTTTTGCTGGTTTCTCCCAAACAGCCTGAAGACAGATGGGAAAAACAGAAATTTGAAGCTTCTGAAGGATTGAACAATAAAGATTTGAAAGCGCTGGCTTCGCGAACGGAATTCATAGCCGCAGTCACGCCTTATATGCAGAGCAACATGCTGGTCAGCTACAAGAATCAAAATTTAAACAAAAACATACTGGGTACCGATACCCAATTTTTATACGTCAGAAACCGTTTCGTCAGCGACGGAAGATTCATTGCTCCGGTGGACGTCCGAACAGCCGCTTCCATTGCTGTCCTGGGCGACAGACTTAAAAAAGAGATGTTCGGCGATCAGAGCCCGGTAGGAGAAAAAATATCCGTTGAAGGACGACTGATGACTGTCGTAGGTGTTTTGGGCTTCGAAGAAACGCCCATGAGCGAACACGGCGGCAAATGGCCCGAAAGGGACGGCGTGCTCCTACCCTACACCTTTTATCAGCAATACTTTACGGGGAACGACAGCCTGCATATGATAGGCGTAAAAGTGGAAAGCAAGGATTCCATTGATTCGGCATTCAGAGAGGTTAACCGTATTTTGAAAGTATCGCACAGGGGCGTAGAAGATTTCGAAGTGCAGAATATAGCCGCAGAATTCGCCGAAGCCGAAACCAAAGTCCAGGAAATGATCGGTACCTGGAACGTCATACTCGCTGCCATCGCCGGCATGTCACTGCTGGTTGGAGGCATAGGCATATTAAGCGTCATGCTGATTTCCATACACGAACGCACATTCGAAATAGGCCTTCGAAAAGCCATAGGCGCCACCAACAGAAGCATCTTCGCTCAGTTCATTATAGAATCCCTGACGCTGAGCAGCGCTGGAGCCCTGACCGGAGCCACACTCGGCGCCGTCATTATCTTCGCCACCAGCGGTTACTTCCCCATTCCCCTTACTGTCTCTAAAATCGGCGCCGCACTGACCGTATCCTTCGCCATGTTCATCGGCATCGTCTTCGGTTGGTACCCCGCATACAAAGCCGCCGGCCTCGAACCCGTCGATGCTCTCAGAGGATGACTTTACTGAATAACCACCGTAAATTGCCGGTGTGGTCCTTAAAAATCTTTTTTCTGCGATATCTGGCCTCCCGACAGGTTTAAGTCTACAAAATAATGCGGCTCCATTCTCTTCTTTTTTCGTCTGCATTCCCGATCTTTCAATTGTAAAATGTATTTCGGCGCTGATTTAAAACAGGCTCTGTATATTAGGCTAAAATATAAAAAAAAATTTTTTTGTTAAATTCAGAGAAAAGATGGATTGTATAGTGAGAGGCATAGATTGATGATGCAGAGAAAATCGTTTAAAATGATTGAAGATGAATTCGGAGGGAGTTAATTCGATGACGAAAAAGAGAAATAGGTTTAACATGATTTATTATGATTTCCTGGATCAATTGGCGTTCAGAAAACCGGAGTCTCCATGTCCTGATCCGAATGAAATAACAAAGCCTTTTCTCATGATTGAGGGTAAATACAAAGATCATTTAACTTCCTGCGGTAATTGCTTCGACCTTTTCATCAAATGGCACACCGCAGAATATAAAAAGAGATCGAGTAAAAAAGAAATTTTCAAATCGATTGAAGAGTTGAAAAGCAAAGATTTTCATGAGGAACCGGATGAAGAAGAGATTTCTGAAACGGTGATGGAAATTCAGGAGAAAAATCGGAAGACTATCGAAGAATTGTCCAGGAATAAGGAGAGATTGTTCAAGTTGCCGGGTTTGAAAGAGATTGAAAGGACCGAAGAGATAGGAATGGTTTTAGATTTTTATCAGAAATCGAACTTTTCCGCTGCCTTTCATATCTCCAGGAAAGCGTTGAATCAGCAGCCGCATGATCCCGGCGTCATATTGCTTCATGCGTTTTCTGCTATTGCTGCAGGACGCGGTAATGCGGCTTTGTCGATCATGGATGAGATTGAAAACAAGATTTCGTCCGGATCGGCAGTCAAAACGACGAGTTCTTTATTCAGAATTTTTGCTTTGCTGTCCCTGGGCCTTTTTCATTCGGCTTTTTCCTTGATATCCCGGAATATAGAAATGAGCCGGATGCTTCTTCAGGATGAGATTCTTCAAATATCGATGGAGTTGCAGCATGAGATTGAAGCGGTTCGTTTTGCTTCCGCGGGTTTTGAACTTGGGGATAAATTCGAGGCGGAAAAAGTTCATCCTGTTGTGCTGAATCGTCAAAAATCATTATCAGAGCGTATAAAAGATGCGCTGGAGGCTTTTATGACCCTGCCCGGCAGTTTTACTGACCGGTTCGCTCATGCCGTTTCTCATGACAGATATCCGGGAAGAATCAGGGAAAAACTGCGGTTTCATGTAATAGATTTGACGATCCTTCATTCGGCTTACACAAGCATCAAAATCACAAAAAGCGTTAAAAAGAAATTTAACTTTTTTGATTTGCCTGATGATTACATCAGCCGTAGGGTTTATCTGGCGATAATGAGCGATTACGATATCAGGAAAAAATATCCGGATACTGAAGGAACGCAGATGGAGTCAGCTCTCAGGAAAATATTCCTTTCCGGCCGATTCCTGGAAATGGATATTGAATTGAAGCATGTTCAGGCTGCCGTCGTGAAGGAATACAAGTCGAATGGAGAGACAAAGGGCTGTTTTGAGTTTGAGATTCCCGATTCCTTACAGGATCAGATTTTGAGATTATCCAACCAGACGGCTGTCGTGATTACATAAGAGAAAAAACGTCCATCACCCGCAACGCTCCCGCAACCTCTCCCGGGCCCGGTAAATATGTTGTCCCAACGATCCCTTGCTTATCCCCAGGCTTTTTGCCAGTATCTCGTAGGGGACTTTATGAGCGATCCCCAGGAGCGCCGCTTTCTGGACAGGTTTTAATTTTTCATACTCTCTGAGAAGACATTCCAGTTTTTTTATTTTTTCTTCTTCATGAATCGCCGGTTCGCTGTCGATTTCCATCTGTTTTTCCCGTTCTTCCAGCATTCTTTCATACTTTCTTCGATCCTGCTTCTTCTTTTTTAAAAATTTTCGCGCCATATTTTTATCGGTCTTTAATATAAAACTTTGACCGATTTTGTCGCCCACTGACCTGGTATTCGGTACGCACCTGAATTCCAGGGGCTTTCTCAGAATTTTTAAGAATTTCTCATTAACAAGAGTTTCCGCATCTCCTGCTCCGAGAATATTCTCATCAATTTTAAAGCAGAGTTCTCTGTACCGGTAAAATAATATTTCCAACGCCGTATCCACAATTTCGCGATGTTCATGCAGGCGCGATATGATTTCCAGCAATTCCGCTCCGCTCAACTTCTGCAAGTCATGACGCTTTATCATATTTTTTTTCCCGGCGCGTGAACAAAATTCCTCCCATGCCCTAACCGCCAGAAGCTTTTCGCCTTTTCCGCGCTGAAAAATGTCGATCAATTCACCGGCGCTTTTTTTCTCCAGTTCCCTTTGAACGCTATTCAGCGCTTTTTCCATATCGGAAAGCGAGTCGAACGCTCCGTTCGTTTCGCCGTTTAAAGATTTTTCCTTACTCATTTTTCCCCTTTCATAGAACCGGAAACTCGATCAAAATTTTTTAAATTTAACATTCCATGCTCCAGCAAAAAAAGCAAAATCTGATTTCTACCAAATATCATCAGAGAAACATTTTTTCAAGATGCTCGGTATTGCAGCTAGAGCGACTGAAAGATTTACGGGATTCCAGTAAGGCGGAACTGAGCATACAGAAGATATGATTTTTTGGGACTGATCAGACCGGGGTTACACCTCTTGTAAAACTTTCAACAGTTTGTTTCAGGAATCGGGGTCGGGGTCGCAATCGCAATCGAAACGAATGGATATTCAGTAGGATTGTAACCTCAAAGGATGCATTTTTGATCAATGCCGATTTTTTTGAATCTCTTTTTCGCTCATCCGTGATTATACGCGTTATCCGCGTGCGCTGGAGGCTGAAGAATCGTTTCCAGGAACCTGAGTATTCAGACCATCATCCGAATTTAAAAGTCATTTTTACTGTGCCCAATCGTCTTGACAATTTGTTTTCGCAAAGTAATACTGGCTATGGATACAAACCTTGTTTCGATTAAGGGAAAAGATTGAGAATCAATGATCGTTGCATCTCGACTCAAGGAAAACAAAAAAGGAAATCATCATGGAGAAAGCGTTGAGAAGATTCATGTCTGCGCCGCTGAGGCTCATCAAATACAAGATGGTCCAGGAGCATCCTGCCCTTGTCGGCAGCAGATGCGTGGAGCTGATGGAAAACCACAGGCGCCGGTCATGGGATGAAAAGAATTATAGAAAAGTTCAGGAAATTACAAAAGAAATCATTTTCGTACAGGGATGTTTGCGTCATGGTGTGGAGAGGATGTTTTTCGGATGGTCAGGAGACGAAAAAAGGCATGTGAATTTGAATATTTCTGAGGAGATAGTTGATAAGTTGTACAGAGTAAATGAATTTCAGGATAAATCGGGGTTGGCGAAGAGAATTGAATTATATGAGGACCTTTTGCCGTCAATCAGAAGAGAAGAGTTTCCAGAGTTGTGGGGAGATTTGCATAACAGAATCGGCGCTCATTTGTCTGAACTGTACGAATTTGAGGAAAAAAAGAATTATAAAACGGCGCTCGATCATTTCAATTTATCTCAAGAGGTATACACCTATGAGGCATTTCCGGTAAATTGGGCGAATATTCAGAACAATAAGGCCGTCGCCTTTTTTAATCAGAGCGGAATGGAGGATGAGGACGACATAGAATTATCCATAAAACTTTTCAAATCGGTTTTTTCTGTTTTTAAGCGTGAGGTTTTTCCGACGGATTGGGCTGAGACGCACGTCGGTCTGGCGACGATTCACATGAATCGCTTAAGAGGAAAAAGGCCGGAAAATCTGGAACAGGCGATTCATCACTGCGGTCGAGCTTTAGAGATTTTTACGCGTGAGGCGTTTCCGATAGCCTGGGCGGAAACCGAAAATTTACTGGCGAATTCTTATGAGGACCTTGTGAATGAAGAACGAGCCGACAATATAGAAGAGGCAATCAAGCATTACAAAAGAGTCCTTACGGTTATAGACGGAGAGATTTTTCCTATGTTTTGGGGTAAGATTCAAGATGAATTAGCCAATGCTTACGAGCAGCGCATTAAGGGCGACCCGGCTGAAAATCTGGAAAAGTCTATCCAGTATCATAAGCTGGCCCTGGAGGTACGAAAAAAAGAAATATCGCCCCGGGATTGGACTGCGAGTAACATTAATCTGGGTAATGCTTATCGAAGAAGAATATGCGGAGACAAAGCGGAAAACATAGAGTGTTCGATTTTCCATTTCAAACAAGCTTTAGAAGTTCTAAACATTGAGACATCACCGGTCTATTGGGCCATAACTTACATGAACATGGCAAATGCTTACTGGGAGAGAATTCATGGAGATAAGACAGAGAATATTGAAAAGGCTGTAGAATATCACAAAAAAGCTCTTGCCGTGTTTACTCGTGAATCAAGTCCATTGTATTGGGCAGCAGTACATCTAAATCTTTCAAATGCTTATCTGGACAGAACATGTGGTGATTGCGCCGAAAACATAGAAATTGCAATCCAGCATAGTCATTTATCTCTCAAAGAATTCACACGAGACAATTATCCTCCCTATTGGGCTGAGAGTATGCACATTTTAGGGGAAGCCTATGTGAAGCGTGAGTCGGGCGATAAAAAAGAAAATCTCAAAAAAGCCATCGGTTATTTTCTATCAGCTTTGGAGATCAGGACAGTAGAATCATTTACTCAGAACAGGCTGGAAACCCTGGCAGAGCTTTTACAGGCATATATTAAACTATCGAAATATGACGAAGCAATCGAAATTTCTGAAGATATTCGGCTTACAGCTCAACTCCTTCGCAGGAGGGAAGTTACGCGAGAAAGTATGGAAATACGTATTGAGGAGATTTCTGAACTCTATTCGCTTGTATCCTGGTGTTTGCTTAAACGGGAGAGAATTCCGGAAGCTCTGTTATGGCATGAAAGAGGAAAAACGAAAATGATTCGTGAGCGAACGGCACGTGACAAGGCATTATTCCTGGAGCTTAGCGAGAAAGACAAGTTGAGATATGAAAAAATCGTGAATAAGCTACGGACGTTGGAATCCGAACAGCCGGCAGATGATTTGCCGGGAGAGCATAAACTGAAAAAATTGAAACAAATCAGAAGAGTAAAGGATGAGTTGGAAGCCTTAATAGGAAGAATACGGGAATATCGTCCTGATTTTTTATCCGAAGGGATGAATTTTCATGAAATGAGGCAGTGTCTCTCGTGGGAAAAGAATAAAGTCATCATCACATTTATTTTTACTGAATATGGTTCAGGAGCCGTTATACTGGCCGGCAAACCCGGTGCGCCGATAATCAGACACGTTGTTCTGGATGAATTCACCGACGATAAGTTAAAAGAATTCATCGACCGCTGGACGGCGGAAAACAATAAATTCCGC
This sequence comes from uncultured bacterium, assembly GCA_964619725.1. GTDB lineage: Bacteria > CSSED10-310 > CAZUFC01 > CAZUFC01 > CAZUFC01 > CAZUFC01. The sequence continues at coordinate 12,048 of CAZUFC010000184.1, forward strand.
GACCGGTCGGATCATGAGCCGGCACGGATGGAATGGGGCTGTTTTGTTGATCTCTTTATGGAGGAGTTGTATAAATCGCTTTTTACGCCCCTGGAGGGCATCCTGAAAAAAATTAACCCGCAATCTATCGTTTTTATTCCCCATAAATCGCTTCATATTTTGCCCCTTCACCTTTTAAACAAAGTGGAAAACGGTGAAAGGCAATATCTCATAGATGAATATGAGATAAGTTTTTCCCCATCCTTTGAAATGTTACGAAGCGAAGGAGAAGCGCGCCTGAAAATCGGCGACACTCTGGTTGCTGCAGCCGATCCGACCGAGGACCTGCCCTGGAGCCGGGAAGAAGTCAATAAAAGCTCTGAATATTTTAATTCAAAAAAGGTTTTTATAGGAGCGGACGCCGGAATAAACAACATAATTCAACATGCTGCGGGTTCGGGAGTGATTCATATCGCATGTCATGGAGAATTCGATATGACCGATCCTTATCGATCCATGCTTGTAATGGCGCCGCCGAAAAAAAATATTCCGGATCACGTTGAAAAAAGGGAGCATCAATCTGCAACAGTCATCAAAACAAAAAATGATCAAAAGTTGTGTGAGTACCTCAGTCTCGGCGAAGGTGAAAAGGAGATGCTACAATACAATTCCCGGGGCGGAATACGCTCAAGGGTCAGGACATTTGCCGACGGTCGTGAGTTAGTGATAGACCCGGATAATGACCGACCGATAGGAGAACCGTGGACTCTGGGACGAATTCTAAGGGAGTTGCGTCTTACGGATACATTTCTGGTTGTTCTTTCAGCCTGCGAATCAGGCGTAGTCAACATCGAACGGCTCCCCGACGAATATATGGGAATACCGGCGGGTTTTTTAGCTGCAGGCGCCCGTTCCGTCGTAAGCAGCCTCTGGAAAGTGAACGATAAAAGCTCATGCGAGCTGATGAAAATTTTCTATGAAAACATGATCAATAAAAAACAATCGCCCACTAAAGCTCTGTGTAATGCTCAAAAAGTATTGCGATCACAAAAGAGCTACTCCAATGTATATTATTGGGGAGCATTTCAAGTGTCGGGACAGGGCTGACGAATACTGAAAATTTAAGCGCCGTCAAAATGAAAGCAATCATTTGAAATGAAATTAATGGATATTTCGGGACTGATCAAGCCGGGGTTACAATTCTTTCAAAACTTTTGACAATTT
>CAZUFC010000185.1:0-12977 GCA_964619725.1 uncultured bacterium
TTGGATTGTCCAAAAATTTGGGCTGATTTTGACCCTATTTTAACGATTTCTGATTCTAAATAATTTGAAGAACAATTTGTGATCGTAGTTGATGGAAGTATTGGTCTGCTCGATATTAATCATTTTGGGGTCCTGAATGTTTTTGACATGCCTGAACATTTTCATGAATTTTGTTCTCGATATGCGCAACTTGCCGTCTTTTCCTTTGAAACTCCTTAACCGAAACAGGTTTATAATGAAACTCTCGATGAAGTCTCTATCCCACATGGCATCAAAGATCATGCCTTGTTCAATATCGCCTTTCTTCACCAGGCTTACGATTGCTCCGGGAGCGATACTTTTGATTCTATCGCTCTTCTCTCCTATAGGCGCAAAACTGAGAGGAAGCGAATAGAAGTCTGAGGTTCCATCGTAATAAAGAACCTGTATGAAAAGAAGATGAACCGTTTCACCGTCCGAGGCTATTCGTATATCTTCCGTTATCGAGCTGCGTTCGACCCTGCGGTTACCTCCGTCATACCATTTACGCCGTATTAAGTATCTGAGTATTCTTCTTTCTAATAAACTCTTGTTTTTACCCTGAAAGATGTTTTCCCAGTTTTCTTTGACGTTGAAGGTCATGGTATGGACTTTAGGTTTAGTAGTAACTTCGGGCAACCTTTCTTTCAGTTTCTCCAACGAAAACCAGTAAAATCCGTAGGGACTGAGCGTCAGACGATAGGGTTCTTCAGCTTTAACCACGGGAAACCTGGACCTTCCGAATATCTCCACCGGCGTCAGTCCTGCGTACGGTTCAAGATCGAATTCCACGCTTTGTGCGAGTCGCGAAAGATTCGCAGCGATCAGAATCCGTTCATTTTCATACAATCGCAAGAAAGCAAGAATTCTTGGATTTGAGGGTCTAAGAAATTCAATGTCCCCTCTTCCGAAAGCCTTGTAACGCTTCCGCAGCGCCAGAATATGCCTTTTCCACCAGAGAAGCGAACGGGGATTCCGCTCCTGATTTTCCACATTGATCGATTCATAATGATATTCAGGATCAATAATGACCGGAAGAAACAATCGCTGGGGATTGGCCCGCGAAAAGCCTGCATTTCGGTCCGCGCTCCACTGCATCGGAGTTCTGACTCCGTTGCGATCGCCCAGGAACACGTTATCGCCCATGCCTATTTCATCTCCGTAGTAAATGATCGGAGTTCCGGGCAGGGAGAGCAGCAACGAATTCATCAGTTCGAGCGCTTTTCTGTCGTTATCCAGCAATGGCGCCAGTCTTCTTCTTATGCCCAGGTTGATGCGCATCTCGCGATCACGGGCATATACCTGATACATATAATCCCTTTCCTTGTCGGTAACCATTTCCAGAGTCAATTCGTCGTGATTCCGCAGAAACATCGCCCATTGGGAATTAGGCGGTATGGCCGGCGTCTGGCTGAGAATGTCGATGATGGGAAACCGGTTTTCCATGCGGATTGCCATAAAAAGACGGGGCATTATCGGAAAATGCAGCGCCATCTGACATTCGTCGTCCTTACCGAAATAAGCTACGGCATCTTCCGGCCACATATTAGCCTCCGCCAACAGCATTCTGTCGCTGTACCTGGAATCGATGCGACTGCGCAGCTCCCTCAGAAAAGCGTGCGTCTCCGGAAGGTTCTCGCAACTCGTTCCCTCTCGTTCATAAAGATAAGGTACGGCGTCAAGACGCATGCCGTCTACTCCGCGTTTCATCCACAGATCGACCAGCTTCAATATCATCTTTCTTACGGCCGGATTATCGTAATTAAGGTCCGGCTGGTGCGAATAAAACCGGTGCCAGTAATACTGCCCCGCTTCGGGATCAGCCGTCCAGTTGGATGTCTCGAAATCCTTGAAAATTATACGCACCCCTTTATACTTCTCATTCGTATCCGACCAGACATAATAGTTTCTTTTTTTACTTCCCCTTGGAGACCGTCTCGCCTCCTGAAACCAGGGATGCTGATCCGAAGTGTGATTAATGATCAGCTCCGTTATTATCCTGATGCCCCTTTTATGAGCCTCCCGCAGAAATTGGTTGAAATCTCGGGTCGTCCCGTATGAGGGATGAATGGATGTGTAATCGGAAATATCGTAACCGTCATCTTTAAGCGGCGAAGGATAGAAGGGGAGCAGCCAGACAGCGGTTATTCCCAGGTCCTGAAGATAATCCAGCTTGCGGGTAAGACCCCGAAAATCGCCTATGCCGTCGCCCTTGCTGTCATAAAACGACTTGACATGCACCTGGTATATGACGGCATCCTTGTACCATAAAGGATCGACCGGCAGGCCTGAGTCTGTGTCTTTCGGATGCATCTTAGAATCCCTCCTTCAGAGGGTCCGGAGCAGATTCTACTCCCGGCGGCACTCTTTCATAAATGATCGTTAATTCCTTGAGTTTCTCCCTGATCTCCCGTGTCAGCATATCCTCGGTGAAACGCCATTCCCAGTTGCCTTTTATTGTACCGGGCAGGTTCATGCGCGCTTCCGTTCCGAGCCCCAGGATATCCTGCAAAGGGTAAAGCGCCGTCTCAGCGACTGAACCTAATGCCAGCCTGATAAAGTCCCAGTGAATGGCTCCGTCGTCTTCCCTGCCGGTATACTTCAGCACATACCTGCGCTCACTTTCTATTTCCTGCTTCGATTGAGTGGACTGCGAGCCGGGTTCGGCATTGAACCATCCGACAGTGGTGTTGTGATCATGGCCGGCAGTGTATACCACGCAGTTCTCAATATGATTGTGCGGCCGATATTCAGAAGCCTTGGGATCGTTGCCGAAAGCCATCTGCAATACCCTCATTCCAGGATGTCCAAGCTCTTCCCGCAATCTGTCCACTTCCGGTGTGATTACTCCCAGGTCCTCCGCTATCATATCTAAGTCTCCCAGACTTCCTTTAACCGCATCGAATAATTTTTTACCGGGTCCCTTCACCCACCTGCCCTTTACCGCCGTGCTTTCACTCGCCGGTATCTCCCAGTAAGCCTCAAATCCCCGAAAATGATCTAATCTGACTATATCCGCTATTTTAAAATTCATTCTGAAACGGTCCACCCACCACTCGAATCCATTTCCAGACATCACGTTCCAACGGTATATCGGATTCCCCCATCGCTGTCCCGTTGCGCTGAAGTAATCAGGCGGCACACCCGACACAACTTTCGGATACCCCTGCTCATCCAGATGAAACAACTCCCTATGAGCCCATACCTCTGCGCTGTCCTGCGCTACATATACCGGCAGGTCGCCGATTATTCGTATATCGCAGCTCCGGCAAAATTCCCTTAATGCATCCCACTGCTTGAAAAATTGGTATTGGACATACTTCCAGAACATGATCTCTTCACTCATTCTCTCGCGGACGCTCATCAACGTTCCAGCATCCCGCTTCACCAACTCCTTCTCCCATTTCATCCATTCGACTCCCCTGTGAGCATCCTTCAAAGACACAAACATGGCATAGTCATCAAGCCAAAACGAATTGTTTTCACAAAACTCCGTGTAATCGTCGGGATACTTCGGATCGTATTCGCTCCTGAAATTCTCGTATGACCTATGCATAAGCTTCATCTTATAATCGAGCGCCGAACCGTAATCCACTCTGTCGCACGGAAACGGAGGAATAGAATTCAAATCGCTGCTGCTCAACAGCCCCTCCTCTACCAGCTTTTCGGGACTTATCAAATAAGGATTCCCTCCGAATGCCGATATGCAGTTGTATGGGGAATTTCCGAAACTTATATGCCCTAAAGGCAGTATCTGCCAATAACGATGATTCGTATCCTTTAAAAATCGCACAAAACGATACGCTGCTTCCCCAAGGTCTCCGATACCGTAACGGCCCGGCAACGATGTGGGATGCAAAAGCGCCCCGCATTCTCGCTCTCCTTTCATTATTTCGTCCCTCTCAACATCCTTCTGTTCTCCTTAATAAAAATTCATGATGCAAACCTTGCCTTAAATCGACAAGCCAATATTTTTGATCTGCAGGAAATATGCCGAAAACTTTATTACTGGCTGACTGTCGTTTGGAAATTTGGCACTGAACAAATCCGCGGCCTGAAGCAGTATCAGGGAAAATTAGCCCTTTATGGACAAAAAGTAAATGCCTTCGGCGCTTAAAAATGCTGTTAGAAATATTACGAAAATAAATTGATATTTTTCTAATCATCCACAGACAAATCTTAACGGCATCCCCCTCAACCTTAAAGCTCAATTTCTCTCACAGGACGCAGGCCGCGATCATTAGAACGAGACGACGGAGGATTTCTCAATCGAAAAGCGGAACGGCATGCTGAGGCGTAATGACTCCAACCGGCGCCCCTTTGGACTCGGCAGTAATCAAATTCCGCTCCTGTCGGGTCAACGACGGGTTCAGCGGGATATTCGCCGTAATAGTCCCAGCACCATTCCCATACATTGCCGTGCATGTCGAATAATCCCAGTGAATTTGCCTCTTTCTGAGCGACATCGTGCGTTTCCAGGGATGAATTGAAGTAGTACCAGGCCAGCGGATCAAGGTTGGGGTCCTCGTTGCAACTTGTATTATCATCTCCGCTGTTATAGGGAGAAGTTGTTCCCGCCCTGCATGCGTATTCCCATTCCGCTTCCGTGGGGAGCCTGTACCCGTTTGCAGACTGATCCCAGTATACCGTTCCGCTTGTTACTGGCGGAGTTCCATCGAATGCCGTCGTATAAGATTCATCCTCATAATAGCACGGCGTTAAACCTTGAGCGGTTGAAATCCTGTTGCAGTATATACAGGCATCAAACCAGCTTACGAATTCGACCGGCTTGTCGTCGCCGGCAAAATGAGACGGATTTGTTCCGAAAACGGCTGTCCATTGGGCTTGCGTCACTTCCGTTTTCTGTATCATGAATCCTTTCGTTAGAGTAACCGTATGAAGAGTTTCATCTGTTTGACGGCACATTTCATCCGTCGGCGATCCCATTTGAAAAGTTCCCGGAGGGCAATAAGCGAAATTGTCCGGGAAGTGAGCGATCTTCAGGAAACTGCCCGTTCGATAAACCGCTCCGAAAGTCAAACCGGCAGCCAATGCCGCTGCATTATTATCATATTCAGGAATATCGCTCAAGTGCAATGGCGAAGTCGGGGCATCGGTTCCGATACCCAATGATCCTGTAGCTTCATCATAATAGACTTCAGCGCCGGCAGGCGTACCCTCGTCGTTAAAAATCAATTGCCTGTTCGATCCTGCTGCAGGCCCTGCCGCTCCTGTGGGACCTTCAACGCCGGTATCGCCTTTTGGACCGGTAACTCCTGTATCGCCGTCCGCGCCTACCGTACCTGCAGGACCTGTCGGTCCCCTCTCCCCCATCGCGCCGGTATCGCCTATCGGACCGACATCGCCTGTCAATCCAATGGGGCCGGATGGACCACGGGCTCCTTCCGGACCAGCCGGACCCTCGACGCCAGTATCGCCCTGAGCGCCCATAACCCCGGTGTAACCCACCGGTCCTGCCGCTCCTCTGGCGCCGGTATCTCCTTTCGGACCGATCATTCCTGTACCGCCCGACGGACCGGTCGGACCTGTATAGCCCCACGGTCCCTCAATACCCGTATTCCCCGTCGGTCCAGTCGCTCCTTTAACGCCGGTATCTCCTTTCGGACCTTCAAGTCCGGTTTCACCGATCGGACCAGTCGGACCGCTCATTCCTGTATCGCCTTCCGGACCGGTAACTCCTGTATCCCCCGAAAGTCCCGCCGGACCCGTCGGACCGATCTCCCCCGTCGCACCCGCCGGACCCTGCAAACCGGCAGGATCGCCGACCCAGCGCCCGAAATCATCAATGACCAGCGATGACTTGCCTTCATAACCCGCTATACTCAAACTTCGAGGCGTTATATCCTGATCATATACATCTTCGGCCTGAAACGCATATCCCACGCTCGTCAAACGCTGATCAGGCGAAAGCTGCTGAAAATCCTCTCCACTCGCCGAAAACCATATCCGTAGATAAAGCTCATCCGCTGCGAATACCGATGCCGGTATGGAAACCATGCCGGCTCCAGCGCCAAGGATTATATTGTAAAGCCCATTCGTTACGGTCGTCGCTGCTGCCTCGACTGGCGGATCAGGCTGAACCCCGTCATTGGTCCACAATATTTCACCGCCGGCATCGACAATCGCAAACTTGAAATAACCAGTCAATTCCGTTGGATAACCGTAAGGCTCTCCGTCCACCTCTATCTTACCCTGATAATTGATCATACCCGGAGCGCCCTGAATGATTGAATGACATACCAGAATCAATACTACAGGCGTCAGGATTTTCCTTATGCATAAATTTTCCATCTTTTCCTCTCCTTCCGACAGCAGGTGCGTCGACTCATGAAAAAGATAATCAGTCAACAATTGCACCGGAAATCGATGCAGAATGCTTAAGCCGACATTTTAATTTTAATGTAAAAAGCAGGCATCTTCAAATTCAGGTCACGATTCTTTTCGAAAAATTCGTTCAGGCGAAATTCCCATCAGCGATCCTGACGATTCACTCTCAATTTTCGGAAAAATAAATTTGGGACTCAAAATTCAGGACTGATCAAACTGGGGTTTAACTTCTTTCAAAACTATCGACAGCTTGTTTCAGTGATCGGGGTCGCTATAAGGGTCGCAATCGCAATCGAAACAAAAGGAGGGGATATTCTGTAGGATTGTAATCTCAAAAGACGTATTTTTGATCAATGCCATAAATTCTCTTCGCTGTCGCAATCGGTATCGTATTCGGTATCGCCATCGGCATCGGGGTCGGTGTCGGTATCGCAATCGGAAACTCTGGGATCGATCAAACTGGGATTTAACTTCTTTCAAAACTATCGACAGCTTGTTTCAGTAATCGGGGTCGCTATAAGGGTCGCAATCGCAATCGAAACAAAAGGAGGGGATATTCTGTAGGATTGTAATCTCAAAAGACGTATTTTTGATCAATGCCATAAATTCTCTTCGCTGTCGCAATCGGTATCAGTATCGAAATTCCAGGTCAGGTCAAACCTTGAATACATTTTGTCTCAATCCAGAAATCTCTTAAGCTCCGAAGGAGCGCTGTACGAAAGCCCAGGGTTAAGCGAAGCGCAACCCTGGGTCAGACAAGAAAAAATGAAAGCTCTGAAAGGGCGCCGTAAATTCCCGATTCAGCGGCTATGATAACGTAACGGAAGGCAAAGCTGTTCGTAAATACTCCGAATCAATTCAGCGCCGAACTGTAACCTCGAAATGTCCATTTTTGATCGATGACGAAAACTCGCAGCTTCCATCATGCGCTATATCTTGTCGCCGAAAGAATTCAGAGACTGGTATGAGATAACTTATTGAATTTATAAACTAAAGGCCAAAAAGCCGCAGAAAAGGTCCTCCCCCATTTATTCGGGCCCTCCCCCGCCCGATTGGTTTCGGGCTTTCTTCTCATACGGGCGCAGTCTTTCCCCCTGTCGGGAGAGGCGGACTTGCGCCCCCTTAACCCAACCTATCGGACATAGAGTATCTGCGTGCGGCCGCAGCGGACGTTTTTCCTTAAGCAGGATTCATGCCGAATCATTGACGGCTCCTAACTTATTGTTTTTATTGATGCAAGATAATGATAACGACACAATGGGGGTCAAATTTTTTGAATTTTATTCAAATTTTTTGACCCATATTTTCTAAACACTATGAAAACAATAAGTTATGAGAAGATAAAAATTCAAATTTTTTGAATTTCATAATTTTCGGATTGCGGCAGCCGACTTAATGACCTGATTTCAAACTTCGCATCATCTTTAAAGACTCGCATCAGAGGTTTTTTGGTCCTCCAGGAAAATTGAGAGGCATTCTTAATGCCCATCCGTCATTCACTGGCGATGATCCCGCAGCGCCCGGTCGAGTCCAGGACAAGTTCGTTTAGCATGTTCCCTTCGGTCATCCTTGACCCGGCTTCTGCTCTGCGGCATTCTGCAGGTGACGACCGCAAGCGTTAAAACGACGTTTTAACTCAAGTCGATCGGGAAAATATTTATCCCCTTGATGAGCTTTTCTGGCAATGATCAGAAAGCGTCTTTTGAGGTTACGATTCTACAGAACTTTCCATCATTTCGATCCCGATTGCGATCCCTACCCCGATACAGATACCGATACCGACCTCGACTACTGAAACAAATTGTCAAAAGTTTTGAAAGAAGTGTAACCCCTGTTTGATCAGTCCCAAAAATTGTAACCTCGAAACAAGGATATCTGATCAGCGCCAAATTTTCGAAACACGAGAAGAAGCTTGCAAACGTGAGAGTGATCACACACCTCGTAAATCAAACCTCATGGTGGGTACCGTAGACTGAAATCGTAACAGATGACCGAAATCATCTACGATGCAACGGTTGCATTTTGCAAGCGATTCATCAGCAAATTTTCCCGTACCCGTGACCAGATGGTGCAGGCCGCCAGGAGTGGCAATCAGAACATTGCAGAAGGCAGCATGGCATCCGGTGGGGCAAGGACCATGAAAAAGCGAAAGCAATCAGAATCGCATTCGCCGGCTGAACGCCGGATCGCCCCATGGAATCTTGCGTGTCTCCCCCGGAATCGCCTTCGGCAGCGGATTGCTCAGCAGGTCCTGGATGAATGTGTTGCCATGGCCACGCTCCTTGCAGCGTTCATGATCATTCATTTCACGCCGTTAATCGAGACTGATAGATTCTAAACGCCGTCCAACGCGTCAAATCACACAGATCGGTTCCTGCGAAATGAATATAGAACTAAAAATCCGCTCAGGATCAGTATCGCTATGCCCTGGCCAACAGGGGTAGTCGCCGGTATCGGCGCCGGTGTACAGGTGGCTGTCGGAGTTCCCGGTGTCGGCGATCCTGTAGGGGTTTCAGTGGGCGTATGTGTGGGAGTCATGGTGGGAGTCATAGTGGGTGTCGATGTGGGCGTATGTGTGGGAACAGCGGTGGGCGTTTCCGAGGGGGTTATTGTGGGAGTTGCTGTGGGTGTGACAGTTGGAGTGGCTGTGACCATGAGCTTCTCATCGGCGCCGATATCATACCCGTTGTTCATGGGCCGGATTTCGCCGTCAATGTCTTCAGACGGCAGATTGGGGTATGTCGCTGTATTGTTCGTACCTTGATCGATACACGGGCTGGTGTAAGTAATATGATAATCGAACGGGTCGCCTCCGATGAAGAGAGGATTTTGGTTAAACAGGCATGCAGTGCAATCGACTCCGGAAGGGCAACTGGATGAATTTATTGCGCAGTAATCCATGACGACATCTATAAATGCGTCGCGCAATCCGACTTCAGGTTCCGAAACATCCGCCGTATTGCCCCACAAAAGGCAGTTTACCAAATCAGGTCCCGCCGTATAACTCAGAATGCCGCCGCCCCGATTCGTTGCATGATTGTCTGTAATTGTGCAGTTCGCCATGACCGGTTCGTTACGGTAGAATGCGACGCCTCCTCCCCATCCGGCGGAGTTGTTTGATATGATGCAATTGACGATATTCGGGTTCGTTCCGGTCTCTCTGCAATAAATCCCGCCTCCTAAATCATCACAGAAGTTATGGTCAATTACGCAGCTCGAAACGGTCGGCGACGCCTGCTGAATAAAAATTCCACCGCCCTGGATGGCGGTATTGTCTATGACGTTGCATCCTTCAATAGTTGGAGACACATCCTGAATCAACATTCCGCCGCCATAGCCGGAGGCGTTGTTTCTGATGATGCAATTTTCAATTACCGGTTCGGAGCCGTACCAGATTGCCAGAGCGCCGCCTTTGTAATCCGCCTGGCAGTTTTCAAAAATACAGTTAGTTATCAAGGGGGTTACAGTGTTGTTTGAAAATTCGATAGCTCCACCGCAGTTTGCAGTATATCCGTTGCGAACCGTAATACCCGAAATAACCGCTGAGGTTTCGGTCGAATAGAAGCGAAATCCCCTGCCAAAATTTTCACAATCGATAACGCACAAAGTTGGATTATTATCAATCGATCGCACGGTGATATTCTTTCCGCCAAAGTCAAGGTTCTTGTTTGCCGTTCCCGTGTATGTTCCATTATTCAGCATCACCGTTTCACCGGATGAAGCAAAATCGATTGCCGATTGAATATCGCAGAACGCGACATCCCCTACATACACCTGCTGGGTTGCAGTCTGCGGCGAGCAGCAATCGATGTGAATATCAAAGCTCCCGCCGCCGCTGCCGCCATCCACAACGATATGGATAGGGTTGACTCCGTCCCAGGCGATGGAAGCCAGATTGGAATCCGTATGCAGGCAATCGAGATCGGAATCACAACCGCTTAGAATGCTGACATAATAATCGGAAACCGTTTCATTGGTAAGATACACTTTGACAACATCGCCGGCCGCCATTGCTGTTGTATCCATTTCGAACCATATATCTTCGCCGACGTACCCGCATGCGGCGGCGGATGATTGATCTGTCAGTCCGGCGGTCAGTATGCCGGACATCGCATACCCGCAACTGATCTTTGTTCGGGGTACGCATCCATCAGCAGCTGGCATGAATTCGTCAGCGCCGATATCATATCCCCCATCATAGGGCCGGGGTTCATTTTCGTAATCGAAATCCGGCAGCGCCGGATATGTGGCGGAATCGCCGGTTCCCTGATCGATACATGGACTGCCGGAGTTTAGAAAATACGTTCCGCTTATAAATTGGGGGTCCTGGTTGAAAAAACAATTGCTGCAAACAACATTTGCCGGGCAGGAAGACAGATCATAGCTGCAGTAATCCGTTTGAAGTGAACCGGAACCGAGATGGCGAACCGGCATTGAACCTGTATGGCCGAATATGATGCAGTTGACTAAAGATGTTGTCGAGCCATAGTTATTGATGCATGCGTACATACTCACCACTGAGCTGTTTTCAGCCAATGTGCAATTCATGAGCTCCGCGGCAGCTTCCTGAAGATAAAACGCTCCGCCATAAACCCCCGAGTTGTTTGCAAAGATACAGTTGAGATATTCAGTCGATGAACCATTGTACGCTGCAACTGCGCCTCCGTCGCCGGACGAGCTGTTGCCATCAAACAGGCAATTGGTGAAACTCGCGGATGCATTCATGTTTATGCATACGCCGGCGCCATCCGAATTGGAACTGTTTGATTGAATGATGCAGTTGGTGAAAGCCGGAGAAGAATTGAGAATATCCACACCGCCTGCGGATGACGCGTCATTGTTCATGATCACGCATCCATCGATTATTGCCGTGGATCCGTTTGCGAACATCATGCCGCCGCCCGTTTGCGCGCTGCAGTTGACAACTTTGCAATTGATGATCGTCGGCGATGCGCCGTTACAATAAATGCCGGCGCCGGACAAAGCGGACTGGGTGGCGTTATCAACCTTAATGCCCCTCAGAATGCTGCTATGGGTTTCTCCGGAGTGAAAATAGAATCCCCGATTTGAGGCGAAGGGCTTGATCACACAATTATCAGGATTATCGCTGATGGATCTGACTGTGATGCTTTTTCCTCTGAAATCAATATTCCTGTTTCCATCAAATGCATAATTACCATCGGCAAGCCAAACTGTTTCTCCGTTCGATACTGCATCGATGCCGTCCTGTATCGTCGTGTAATCTCCACCACCTGATGGATTGACAACCACATCGGCACAAACAGGCCATTCAATTGCAATCAATACGAGTAACATTATAATCCGACAATGCTTTTTCATCTCTCCCCTCTCCCCCACGAATGATGAATCGTTCTTCAGCGATTATTTATGCTCCACTTTATGGTGCAATGTCAATTACTCCATTTTCTTTTCATTGCCGCACTGCAACTGCAGAGGCAATCTGGGTGAGGTGAGGTGGGTGATAGGTGAGGTGGGTGGGGTGATAGGAATTTCGGTGAGGTGATGGTGAAGTGAGGTGATGGTGATAGGAATTTCAATTTCATGCCTAACCTCCTCTCCCTTTTCAAATGATGTTAAGAGGGCTGAAAGGGTGTTTAATTCCCTTTCTCCTCATCGACAAGTGAAGAATTCTTCACTTGTCGATGAGGAGAAAGTTAACAAAAAAAGAAAAATAAGTCAAAGTGAAAAAATTAACGGGAAAACATCTTCTAATAGAGGTGAACTTGTCAAGAGAATAAACCAATATTTTGCCTTCGAAAAACGCTTTTTTTCACCTTGCAAGTTCTTTACTTACCGATAACCTTTAAACGGCCCAAGATCAGAACGATCACGTTTCTACTGGGTTTTAACTTGCGATTCATTCATGCGTCGTTTGGGAAATCTTCAGCTTCTCCGAAAGTGTTGTTTTTTATTTTTTAGAAACTTCAGAGATCGTTAAAAAGTGGTGAAAAAACAGTGGATTTTTTGGACGTTGGGTCATTTTATTAAACCTATTAAAATCATATAGTTAGACCAAAAAGAGATGATCAGACAATTCGCCGGCATTGACTATCGTATTGAATTTAAATAGTTTTAAAATGTTTGTTTTTGCTCGGTTGTCCAATTTTAGAGATGCTGCTCAACTAATTGTATTTAAATGACTTTAAATTTTGACTTAACGAAGACTGAACTTACCCTTCCTGCTTTCCGAAGTCTTGCAAACTCGCTTCTTCAATGCGGTATGCAGAGCTTTCGCGCTGCACCATACATCCAAACAGGCTCTGCGCGGCCAGCTAACATTTCGCCATGCCGCGTCGTTCTGCAACATGCTTCAGCGTATCGCAGAACCGGCGCTAGAAAATCATCGGTTCCATAACGGTCTCATTCATAAAAACGTCGGAATAACGCAAGAGCGTTTCCAGTAAACCAAGAGATGCCGATATGGGCAGCTCGACAATAGAAAACACCAAAAAATTCAATTAAAAATCTCATAGATGAAGCGATTATAAAATCCATTCGATTTTTACAGAATTATTTTCCAAACATCAATTCCTCCTTGTAAGTTCAGAGTTCGTTAAAAAAGTTGCCCTGAAGGCAACAGAAAATCCATT
>CAZUFC010000186.1:0-12949 GCA_964619725.1 uncultured bacterium
TTTAAAAGACTTTCTTTGCAATCCGACTCACTCTCGACCAAATCGAATATTGACTTTAATGACCTGTTGTGCTAAAGCTCAATCGGGAATCTTTCCCAAATAAGATTTCGTGAAAGGTGAAACGGGGGAATTGATTCGGTTGTTTGAAATTTACTTTTTTTATATAAAGTTATACGGCTTATCCTCGTTTTTTTCTTAATGCGGGGAATGTTTTGGAGTAAAATTGAATAATGAAAGGCGGGGGAAAATTTAATTCAGGTGAAGAAGAAATGCGTTTCGATAAAAATTTAGAGACGTTTTTGAAAGAATCGGGAGGAAAGGTCATTGCTGTAGTAGGCGGTTTCGGCAGCGGCAAGACGGAGATATCGTTGAATCTGGTAATGGGATTACGTGAATATCATCGTGATGTGACGATAGTGGACCTGGACATAGTGAACCCGTATTTTCGCTGTCGAGAGGCTCGAGATTTGGTGCGTTCCAGGAGCATTTCATTTATCCTGCCGCCTGAGGAGCAAATGGAGGCGGATATACCTATTATTGTGCCGGAGATACGTGCGACGCTGCAGTCGCCGAAGGGGGCCGTCGTGTTGGACGTCGGCGGTGATGATATCGGTTCGAGGGTTTTGGGTTCTTTCAAGGGATTGATAGATGAGGACAATTTTGAGATGTGGAACGTGGTTAACGTCAATCGTCCGTTCACCAGCGATGTTGAAGGCGGCATCAGAATCTTGAAAGAAATCGAGTTATCTTCGAGAATGAAGGTTACGGGATTGGTGTCGAATGCTCATTTAATGGAATACACGACAGTTTCGACGATTTATGAGGGATACGAGGTAGTGAAGGAAATGGGCGAGAAGCTGTCATTGCCGGTCCGGTTTGTCGGAGCGGAGACGGGAATGTTGTCCGAGGCGGAGAGGGAGCGATTTGAATGTCCCGTATTTCCCATGAAGCGGTATCTGAAGTTTCCCTGGGAATCCCGGATTGGTAAGGATTGATGAAAGGAGAGTCTTTATGCCGAAAGTGGTAATCGACAAGGAAAGATGTAAAGGTTGTGAGTTATGTGTAACTGCATGTCCAAAAAACATTTTGGCGATGTCTGAGGATTTAAATGAGAAGGGTTACTTTTATGCGAAGGTAATCGATCAACCCGCGTGCATTTTATGTCATTTCTGTGCGATAAGTTGTCCTGATACGGCGATAGAGGTATTCGACGAGAAGGCGGAAGCGGAACCAGTGAAAAAATGAAGCGCCGGAATGAGTAGAGATGCATTGAGAAGAGTATGGAAAGATACAATTGAGACAGGAATTTTTTGGATAATGCTTACAAAAACAAAGGACGGTCATTATGGCGAGAATATTGATGAAAGGGTGTGAAGCTCTGGGCGAAGCTGCCATAAGAGCGGGCTGCCTGCATTTTTTCGGGTATCCGATCACGCCCCAGACAGAGGTGCCCGAATATTTATCCCGGCGGTTGCCTGAGATAGACGGAGTGTTCGTTCAGGCGGAAAGCGAGGTAGCGGCGATCAACATGCTTTACGGCGCTTCTGGAGCGGGGATAAGAGTTTTTACGTCATCTTCGAGCCCCGGCATAAGTTTGATGTCAGAGGGGCTTTCCTATATTGCGGCATCGGAGTTACCGGTAGTCGTTATCAACATAGTTCGTTGCGGTCCTGGGTTAGGCGGAATACTTCCTTCGCAGGGCGATTATTTTCAAGCCACGAAAGGGGGCGGTCACGGAGATTACAAGATACTCGTTCTGGCGCCTTCCAGCGTTCAGGAGGCGGCAGACCTCATGATGCTGGCTTTCGATCTGGCCGACAAGTATCGCAATCCGGTTATGGTTATGGGCGACGGCAACATCGGACAGATGATGGAGCCGGTCGAGTTCAAGGAGCCGCCCAGGATGGATTTGCCTCCCAAGACCTGGGCCACCACGGGAGCGAAAAACAGAAAACCCAATATCATCAATTCATTGTATCTCGATGCCGAAAAACTGGAAAAACTGAACATCAGGCTAAAGGAAAAATACGACCGGATGGAAAAGGAAGAAATAAGATATGAGGAATTCAATTGCGATTCAGATTATAAACTTCTGGTCGTGGCATACGGAACTCTGGCCCGCATTTGTAAAACGACTATACAGATGTTGAAGCAAGAAGGAATCGAAGTCGGATTGCTGCGTCCGGTTTCTCTGTTTCCTTTTCCTCACGAAAGAATCCATGAACTGGCTCAGAAGGTCGCCAAGGTCCTATGCATAGAACTTTCCATGGGACAGATGATAGAGGATGTTCGCACGGCGTTGAAAGCCACGCGTCCCGTTGAGTTTTACGGTCGCACAGGCGGTATTGTTCCTCCTCCTGAGGAAATAGCGGACGTCATTCGCAAGAAGGTCAAGGAGATGGAATCGTCAGCGGGAGGTGCATCATGAAGAAAGACAGAAATTTCAGAAGAACGAAAGGATTGACCGAGAGCTACACGCATTATTGTCCGGGATGCACTCACGGCATAATTCACCGCATAGTAGGCGAATCTCTCGAAGAATTGAACGTTCTGGAAAGCGCTGTAGGAGTCGCGCCTGTAGGATGTTCCGTGCTGGCTTACAATTATTTCAACTGCGATATGCATGAAGCGGCACACGGAAGAGCCCCTGCAGTTGCAACAGGGATAAAACGGGCCCGACCTGAGATGACGGTATTCACTTACCAGGGCGACGGCGACCTGGCTTCCATCGGCACTGCCGAAATAGTGCATGCCGCAAACCGGGGAGAAAAATTTACGGTCATCTTCGTCAATAATGCAGTTTACGGTATGACCGGCGGACAAATGGCCCCGACTACTCTGCCGCAGCAAGTCACCACGACATCTCCTTATGGTCGCGACGTCGACAGCGCGGGATTCCCTATAAGGATAGCGGAACTTCTGGCGACCCTGGTAACGCCCGGATACATCGCTCGCGCTGCGGTCAATAATCCCAAAAATATCCGGAAAACCAAAAAATTCATCAAAAAAGCATTCGAATATCAGGTCAACAACACTTGTTTTTCTTTGGTCGAGGTCCTTTCCACATGCCCGACGAACTGGGGGATGAAACCTCTTGAAGCGACAAAGTGGCTCGAAGACAATATGATTCCTTATTATCCTTTGGGTGAAAAAAAGGTCCCGCAAACAGGAGAGGGGGAAAACGGCAATGCAAACTGACGTTATTATGGCTGGATTCGGCGGTCAGGGTCTCATGCTGATCGGACAATTACTCGCTTATTCCGCACTCAAAGAAGGCAAAGAAACTTCCTGGCTCCCGTCTTACGGTCCTGAAATGCGAGGAGGAACAGCCAATTGCACGGTCGTCGTTTCGGATAAAATGATCGGCTCTCCCGTAGTTTATTCGCCTACGGATATTATCGTTATGAACAAACCGTCGCTCGAAAGATTCGGCAAAATGGTCAAAAAAAATGGACATATCCTCATCAACAGCTCTCTGATTGATATAGTCTCCGGCAGAGACGACGTAGATGAATATCGCATACCCGCTACGCAAAGCGCCATTGATATGGGCAACGCCAAAGTCGCCAACGTCTTCCTCCTGGGCAGCTACATCGCTATTACCGAAATCGTCGAAATCGATACTGTAAAATCCATGATTCAGGAGAAACTTAAACACAAAGGCAAAATGGTGGACCTTAACCTGAAGACGTTGCAGAAAGGATACGATTTTATAAAAGCCGGTCATTGATGCGGCGGCGACGTAATGCATTGAAATTTGAATCTGGTCCCGGGTTTATGGACAGGCGTGCGTTGCTTTGACCCTCAAAGATTCCCGTTAATCTTTAACTCTTCCGGGGTAATAAGACTTGCACCTGGTTTACTTCGCAGAACCATGGCGGTTTTTACTGCGAAGGCATGAATCATTTCTGCATTCATTTTACCTCCGACAGCACACGTTGTTGCTGCGCACATGCCGTCCAATACCCCGGTGATGTCCGCGAATCGACGGCGCTCCTGAAAAATGTACTGTCTCTCCTCCGTTTGGAATAGTATCTCTATTCCTTCCGATAACGATTCACGGTAAATCAGTATGTCGGATTGACCGAATTCCTGCTGAAGCATTCGGCCCAGCTTTCTCATCTCCTTTTCGGCTGTTTTTTTCGAGAAATAAAGAAAATCCTGGGCCTCTTTATGAGTCAGAATAATCAGGTCCACGTTGATGAACCGGTTGAAATGAATGGGGATGGACTTGACGATGAGGGGTATTTTTCTCTTTCTCAATTTATCCGTCAAAACGCCGCAGAAATTACTGTCGGAAAACACGCCCTTGCCGCAGTCATAAATGAAAACGGCATCTATTTCACTCAGGTATGATTCCACATATTTCAACATGCCCGCCTGTTCATTCTCGGAAGCCGGGTGATTGGATTCATAGTCGTAACGGCATACCAGGTAATTGTCTATAGCTGACATCACGCGTATTTTTTGTGTAGTCGGTCTGGATTCAGAAGGAAAAACCCCGCCTGTATTAATGCCTGTGGAATGCAACATTTTTCGAAAATTAAACGCGGCATCGTCGAATCCCACCAAACCGCATAAATAAGTTCTGGCTCCCAGCGATACGGATATCTGAGCCACATTGGCGGCCCCGCCTGGCTCGTAATCTTCTGAAGTCACTTTTAAAACAGGAACCGGAGCTTCGTGAGACAATCGGATAGTCTCTCCCCAAACGTATTTGTCGACCATAAGGTCGCCGATCATCATTAACCGTAAATCTTTGAACTCTTCAACCGTATGTCGGTCTCCTTCTCCCTTTTCATTCATCGGCATCCCTCACTTTGCGGGGCCAAGTATGAGCTGCGAAACGCTTTTTGTCAACAGCATTATGATACGGAAAGGGGCTGTCGAGTTCTTGTCCAGAAACCGCAGGCAACGTCTGTCCGACAGTAAAACTTGAATCGTGAACCGAGTCGCTGTCATAAGTTATATCCCGATGCCGACCCTGTTTGCCGTCTTGACATAAATTGCGAAGGCTTTCTATAATATTTTGGGTTTCAATGAAAGGACCTCAGTTTGAAAAAGTTCGTAAAAATAACCATTTCAGTCTTACTTCTTGTCGCTCTCGGCACGGCTGCCGCATTAGGATATTTCGAATACCGGCGCTATCTCAGCGAGCTTCCGGAAATTGACGGCATCGCGGATTTTTCTCCATCTGTCATATCTACCGTCTATTCGAGCGACGGAGAAATTATCGGCGAATTCGGGATTCAAAAGCGAAGACCCGCCAAACTGGTAGAAATACCGAAACTGATGAAAGAAGCGGTATTGGCGGTTGAAGACACTGATTTTTATTACCATCGCGGCGTCAACGTGAAAGGTATGCTCCGCGCCTTCCTGGAAAACATTAAAGAAGGGCGGATCGTACAGGGAGGAAGCACTATCACCCAGCAATTGGCGCGGGATTTGTACTTAACCAAGGAGCAAAGTTGGTCCAGAAAAATAAAAGAAGCTTTTCTGGCGCTGGAAATCGAAAGAAGACTGTTGAAAGACCAGATACTGGAGATGTATCTCAATCAAATCTATTTCGGAAAAGGAGCTTACGGAGTCAAAGAAGCGGCTCATCAATACTTCAGCAAGTCTCTGGATGAATTGTCGCTGGGAGAATGCGCTCTTCTGGCCGGCGTACCCAAATCTCCCTCGCATTTTGCTCCGCATCTTAATCTGGAAGGCGCCCTGAAGAGACGCAGAACAGTCCTTGACAGAATGGTCGAGGCGGGATTCATATCGGAAAATCAGGCCCGGAATGCAGCGGAAGAAAAAATTACGCTTGACGAACCTGAGAATCCTAACAAAAAGAAAGCCCCCTACTTTCTGGAATACATTCGCCAGAAGCTCGAACAATCCTACGGGACTCACGCTGTTCATCATGAGGGACTACAGGTTTACACCACCCTTGATTATAAACTTCAAAAAGCGGCGGAAGAAGCCGTAAGATGGAACCTGCTGGAAATAACGAAACGAAGGGGACTCAGAAAACTGAAACTGGAGGAAAAACCTGTCGAAGAATTACCTGATGACGTCGCAGCAGGAACGATATTGACTGGAAGAGCGGAACAAATCGGCCAGGAGGACATTAAAGTCACCTTTGCCGGCGAAACGATAACGGTTAATCCCGAAGAAGAAGGCTGGACTTTTTCCGGAAAACTTTCAGATTATTATGCTGAGGGCGACCCGATACAAATTCAGGTCCTTGAAATCGTTCAAAATGACGATGATGAAGAAAAAATTGCTTTCAATTGCCGGCTTTACCAGGAACCGGAAATTGAGGGCGCCCTGCTGTCGATGGAAGTCGGAACGGGAGAAATCAAGGCATGGGTCGGCGGTTATGATTTCGAAAAGAGCAAATTCGACAAGGTCTATCAGGCCAGACGACAACCCGGCTCAGCCTTCAAACCTTTTATCTATGCAGCGGCCCTGGATACGCAATTCACCGCCGCTGACATTATTTACGATTCTCCCATCGTCGAAGAAATGGTGAAAGAAGAAGAGGAATCTGCCGATAAATTAAAGGAAATTTTGAATCAGGAAGAGGGCGAGGAGATCATCGTTGAAGAGGAAGAACCCGAATACTGGAAACCCGTCAATTATTCGGAAAAATTTCATGGAGCGACTACCATCCGCACAGGATTGGAAAAATCCAGGAACCTGGTTACCATTAAACTGCTTGCTAAAACGGGAGTCAGAACAGCCATTCGATACGCCAGGAGATGCGGAATCAAAAGTCCTCTCGATCAGGATTTGTCGCTTGCTTTGGGTTCATCCGGGGTTTCTCTTATCGAACTTACTTCAGCTTACGGCGTATTCGCGGACCAGGGGTGCTGGACAGCGCCCATGGCGATCAAAAAAATCATCGACAGAAACGGAAGAATACTGGAAGAAAAGCTGCCCGTCAGCCGCAAGGCCATGGACCCGGCAGTTTCAGGACTGGTTAGCCTGCTCCTTCAGGGCGTGGTCGAAAACGGGACCGGCTGGCGAGCCAAGATGATCGGAAGACCATCCGGCGGAAAAACCGGAACCACCAACGAATATCACGACGCCTGGTACATGGGCTTCATCCCGCAATTAGTCACCGGCGTCTGGGTCGGATTCAACGAATTAAAGAAAATAGGACCTCATGAAACCGGCTCTAAAGCCGCATCCCCCGCCTGGGTCAGATATATGAAAACAGCGGTTCAGGACCTGCCCGTTGAGGAATTCCCCACGCCGGAAGGACTGGTCTTCGCTGCTATCGATTCAGAAACTGGCCTTCTGGCGGGCGACGATTCCGATAAAGTCATTATGGAAGCTTTCCTCAAAGGAACAGAACCGACCCGAATAGCCGGTTATCGTAAAATCCGCGAAGAAGACTTCTTCTCTATCGATTCCAACTGGGAGCAGATTGCCGAAGACACTGAACAGGAAAAAAAGCGGGAACAGAAAAGAACTTACTCCTCAGACTGATCCAGGTTCTCTGTCATAGCCGAATTTTCAAAGTCTCCTTCGCTCTTCCGGCTGCTTCCAGAGCGCTTTTTATCGCGTACGCGGCAATCATCTCACGATTCGTCAAAATATTAGCATCTTTTCTCTGTATCATGTCGATGAAATGTCGGGCGGCATTTTCATATGCGGTTTCCCAGTCCGATATTAACCCGCATGAGGAGCCCAGGAAGCCGGTTCTTTGTCCCGTCCTTACTGTTATGGGAGCATCCTGGGTTCTTTCGGCCATACCTCTTGTTAGAAATATGATGCCGTCTGAGCCGGCGATTTCCGCCTCCAGGTCGTAGGGTTTGTTTTGAGAATAAATAAACATTTCCGGGGCATAGGTGCATTCCAGCAATCCGTATCTTCCCGGATATTCGTATTTGCAGTTTATCAGCGCCTGACCCCCTTTTTCCGTCATTTTATTCATGTAAACGTTTATTTCCGCGACTTCACCGCCGAAGAACGCCATCAGAAGAAAATGATCGAAGCCGGGATGATTGATATAATTCATCTCACCTGGAATTTCCGGGTCCTCTTTTCCCCCTCTGCCGCCCACAGTCGCCCTCACTCTTATGGAGCAAACTTCGCCGATGACGTCTCCACGAATCATATCGCCTGTCTTCTTCACCGGCGGGTAATGCAACATTGGATAATACAGCCGGAACGGCGTTTTCTCCGCTTCTGAACATTCGATTATCCTCTTCAGCATATCAGGAGAACTTATCATGCTGTAATGCAAGGAGACGGATATTCCCCTTCTCAGGATATTTTCTATAGCGACGGAATCCGGTTCTGAACCCGGACCGATCTCCAATCCTGTGATGGGAACGACTATGTTCGTAATATCGCCGATTCCATATACATTCCTGCAGGCCGGATTCAATTTATAGCTGTTCAGCAGTCTGTACGTTTCCGGTCCTGATCCTGCTACTCCCAGATTAACATAACCGTCGCAGATGTTTTTCCCCTTCCCTGATTTTCTCTTTACCGGCTTTACGTTTAATGGCGGGGCTTTTAAGAGAACCTGATGCTTTATCATACCCTTGATCAGCGCCTGGAACTGTTCGGTTCTGCCTTCCAGCAGCATGCGGCGGACAGCCCGGGCTCCCTGTTCATCATTCTTCATTATTTCAATCAGATCATCCGGCACGAGAGTCGCGTTTTTGTCTTTATTAACTGTCCTGATGATTTTTCTCATGATTTTGAGAAGGAACAGAATGAAAGAATCCGGCAGCCGCGCCGTCAGTCTCAGCGCTGCAACAGCTATAAACGATAGGATGTCAAGCGACTTATTCATTTTTTACGTCGTTCCGCAAATCCTTGCATTTTGAATTATCACCGAGCAATTCTCTTTTTACGATATCGTCGGTGACGTCGCGGGGAAGAAATTCGATTCCCTTTTTTGAAGCGATGATCAGGGCATACGCGAACTTGAGTATGTCCAGGGCGCGTTGAGCGCTGATGAGCGTATCTCTGCCTTCCATAATGGATAGGGGGAAATCCCTTATTCCTGCGGTGAAACTGGCCTGCCAGTCGCTCTCCATATCCTCGAACAGATAACGTTTTCCGTCGCGGTAAAGAACTAGCGGAGCCTGGTCCATGAGTTTGCCGGTACAGCATGTCAGGCTTATCATACCTCTGGTTCCCGTTATATTGATCCTTTCGTCGGCCGGGAAATACCTGGAGCACACGTTTAAATTCGGCGAAAAGGCAATATCGAAGCTCCCGAGCGTCGGGGAGTTCTTGTAACGCCAGATGAGCTGGGCCGGTTCGTCGATATAAACGAAAGACCTGTCGATGAATCCTTTTACGGATTCTATTTCTCCGCCCAGGTGTACGGCCATGGACAGCTTGTGATATCCGTCGTCGAAAACAGCCTGCCCCATCCCTTTCTCGCTCTCCAGAAGATGCCACAATTCAGTCCTCAAAGGTATCCAGCGCGATCCGAAAAGTCCCGTACCCAGCTTGAAGCGAATCGTCAGCATGTCGCCTATTTCACCGGCTTCAATAAGCTCCTTTGCCTTTACATAAGCCGGATAAAAAACGAAATTTTCAAAGATGCGGAGTTTTCCCGGATTGCGCTTTTCCGCTGCTATCATCGATTCGGCCTCTTGAATCCTGACCGCAATGGGTTTCTGACACGCCACGTGCTTGCCTGCCTCAAGCGCCTCCGTCACAAATTTTTCATGAAGATCATGCGGCGTATTAACTTCAACGATGTCTATCTCCGGATCATCAATTATTTGCCTGTAATCCGTCGTAACGAAAGGCGCCTTCCATTCCCTGCGGCGTCTCTCCAGCAACTCTTTCTCCACATCGCAGATGCTCTTTACCTCTGCCGCCTCAAAATCCTGATATGCTTTCCAGTGAAGATCGGCAATATCTCCGGCGCCGATCATTCCCACCAGCATTTTTCGATTTTTAATCGCCATGAGGAACCGGTTCTTTTAGAAATGGTAATGTAACGCCAGGCTCAGTTCCGTGTTGTTTCCTTTGCCTTCCCCGTTTGTGGGCGGGAAAGTTTCGCTGTTGTCGATGTCCTTGTGTTCATACTGATTATGAACGAACGCGAAATTCATGTTGGTGCGCGCGGAATATTGCCAGGTCATGCCGAGAGCGAAACCGTAAAGATCAGACTGAGGATTCTCCAGCGAATACGTTTTGTCCGGAATAGGAGAAAAATCATATTGAAGTCCTCCGGTTATTCCGTATTTATCCGTCCATTGGTACCGGAATCCGCAGCCTATATTATAGGAATCGCTGTAATCCTTGACCGCGCTTAAATCAATAAACATCTCAGGTTCCGTGCGGGTCTTCTGTACGTCGTACACGGAATAGTCCCAATAGGAAATGTCCAGTCCCATTTCAAATTTGGGCGTGAACTGATAGTTCAATCCCAGCCTTAGAGACATGGGAATAGGCATTTCAGTGTATTGGGTCCCATCAATGTCGATGTTTCCATAATCGAATTTGAAGGGTCCTTCCATCGTCAAGTCGACCTGAGGCGTCCAGGACAGCCCTATATGAAGTTTTCTGACGGGACGGTAAAGCAAACCGATTATTCCGCCGACAGCATGCTCTTCACCTTCGACTTCCAGGTCTCCTTCCAACTGATCCTCGTCCGGGTTCTCCCAGTCGCCGAATTTCCTGTTGCCGTATAAACTGACGTAGATATAAGACAGACCCGCGCCGACAGAAAATTTATCCGTCAGTTTATAGGCTAAGGCAGGCGTTACGTAACCCGTGATGAACCAACCCTTTATCACATGGAACCTGGTGGGAGCATCTTCGGGAAGCGAAGCCCCGTAAAAATTCGGGAAATAGAACCCTATGCCGAAGGTTAAACGGTCGCTCCCGAAATCATCCGTATATCCGACAAAAGGCGCCATGCCCGCCGCTATATCAGGCGTTACCTTTTCTGAAGTCGTCCCGTCGCTGTAACGCAACTTGAACTTCGTATGCACTGAAGCCAACAACAGACTGGAATAAAAACTCCTCCCCTTCTGCTCGGCCAGCCCAGCAGGATTGTGATAAACCGCTGTCGGATCAAAAGGCTTGCCCACTATGCTCAACATGCAGCAACGCATGCCGCCTATGTCCAGATTCGCAAAACCGCCCGCCTTTACTTCACTCGTTTGCACACCCAACAATAAAATTACAGTTACAAATGCGCCTATGACGAATATTGAACGATACATCCTTCTATCCTCCCCGCTGTTCAATCATTTATAAAGGTGAAATTCCGTCATGCCCGTTCCCCGGATAGGTCGGGTCTCGTCGTTCCTGACCAGAGTCAGATCGAACGTCGCAAGACATCGATGCTGCCAGGGTTCGCCGTAAATTATTTCCACGATTTTTCTGACCAGCCAGGAAAATCGCTGCAATACGTTAAAAGCGTCTAATGAACGTTTTCTTGTTATAACGCCTTCCAATTTTAACTCTTCATTCTCCAGGGTGAGTTCATAAGCAGTCGGCATTTTATACCCGGATTCCTCGTTTATTTTTTCTTCCAGGACGCGAAAATCAAATTCGCAACCGTTATAAAGAATGTCGCCGTCGCAGGTGACCGCCATAACCTGCTGCACAGGTTCAGAATATTCTTCTTTTAAGCCGATCTGAAACAGTTTCACCGCACACTCCGGTGTAATCAAAGTCATTACATGCCAGTATTGCGAAAATTCAGGGACCTTCTTGCGCGATTTGCCGTGATCCAGGTAACCGCAGCCCTTGAAATCACACTTAACGCCCTCTCCTGTGATAACGCCCGTAACTTTCGCCTGCAAAGCCGGCAGTCCGACTCGCCAGAAACGATCATCTTCCTCGTCGCCTATCGATAACTGACCGTTGCCCAATAATATCGGTTCCACCTGGGGTAAAACAAAAAAATCAACAGTTAGCTCCGGCGTCTTCAACAAAACCCTGTAACCTTCTCCCTCCTTGCGGCAGTAGCTCTCACCAGCCTCTATATCAAAGCGCCCTTTCTCCCCGGAAACCGCTTTCCTGGTGCATTCCGCATGACCGGACAATTTTTCTCCGGAACTGGGATAATAGAAAACGTCCGTCGTTCCGTCCAATGTCCTACCCGGCCGATAGTTGGAAAGCGAAATCATCCCCGTCACCAGGTTCTCCTTTTCGTCCACAGCGTATAAAAACCACGTTTCGCCGTAAGAACCGTCCTCTTCCGGCTGAAAACCTGTAACGTATTCCCTTAGAAAATCATCCGGCAACGGATAATCGGCATTCCCGGCAAGCCGCTCGAATCGGACAGGTATTTTCTCCGTCCGCGCAGAGTCTAAAGGGACAAGACAAAGGCAGAAAATAATAAAATAGAGACAACGCTCTAACCTTCTTTTATTCTTCCCGTTCGTTTTCATCCGTTAATTCCGATTACTTTCAGAATTTTCCTTTTCTGGAAAAGCCGTTACAAAATACATTCAATAACCTTTCACGTCAAGTGCAGGCATCGACGTCTCTTAAATTCAAATAGAATAAAAATGCATTTTCCGAAATCTTCCAGAAGAGCGCCGGACGTATCAGTGACTGTCCTGAAGTAAATCAAAGCCAACGTAATTCGTGCGCTCGAATGGCCGGGTAATTTAAATTCTGTGGGGACACTATTTTTCCGGAAGGCAGGCTGGAAGCCTGCATTAACAGCACGGAGGGTTCGTCGAAATCCTACCTTCTAAAACCCGGAAGCGGTTTCAGCGCTTCTCCTGTCGGCCATTGAGCGCAGCGAATCTCCTTTCGGCAATACGGCGTACAGGCGTTACATTTGACCGACCCTTTTCGGTTGCACCAATGTTTGCTTTTTTGATCGAGGCTTATTGGGGTTACGGGCGGATTTATACTTTTAGATTGCGCTTTAATCAATACCTGAAAATCTATTCTTTGCCTCTTCTCTTTTCGCGTAAATTCGCCTGATTTCGCGGACAATTATCCTGCAAAA
>CAZUFC010000187.1:0-12891 GCA_964619725.1 uncultured bacterium
GATCAAAAACCCAAGTGGCTGTCCAGCATTAAATTTTGAATCGAGATTCGAGTTTATGGACAGACACTAACTTGCTGTTTTTTATGGATATGTTTGAAGATCACCGATTTAAACGTTGATTGATGCATCAATTTCAAAGAACAATATGAACCCCGTAAAGCAATCTAACGGAACAAAATGAACCGTTAAGGGAATATTCACTTTCTTGCCTTCACATGATGAATAATACATAATGGACAATAGAGCTTCCTGAAACGCTTATGAACCTGCAGAAACAACAAAACGATTTCAAAATTTCAGAAAAAACGACCGGATCAACTAAGGGCAAAATTCAATAAAAAAGTTTCAGAATGCCCGAATTGAGTTACGTCAATTAATCTTTGCAACAAGCTGGGGGGAAAAATGAACAAAGAAATGCTGAGGAATATTTTGCCAGGCATCTCGGTATTTGCATTAGCCTTTTCTTTTGCGCCGGCGGAGGCTGATCATACTCCCCAATGGATATGGGAGGACCCTGAGACTTATGAAGTCAGGTGGGTGGACATGAATCCCGCTGGAACGCGGATCGTTGCATCGACCAATGACGGTTCCAACGAAACCGGGGTATTAGCGGTCTTTGATTCTTCGTCTGCATTCCCAGTATTACGGGAGGAATTTGAAGGCGTAACGGTAAACAGGGTTGCCGTATCGGATGACGGGAGCCGCGTTGCCTGTACGGCAGGGGAATACCTGTATGTTTATGAATTACCATCGTCTTTGATTTTTTCTTTTCATGATACGGACGGCTTTTTGTATGAAGTGGATTTTTCCTCTGACGGCGATTATCTGGCGGTAAGCCGTTATCTTGATCATGGAATATCGGAAGGCGGAAGAATATATTTATTCGATGTGACGAACGAGGAACTCCTGCTAAGCGATGCACCCGGCGCACATGTATCTTTACCGGCGCGAATACATGCGACGCGTCTTTCAGGCGAGGGGAACAGAATAATCGCTATATTCGGCGGCGGGGTGATGGGTGATCCGGCGTATACGGCATACTATGAAGCAGATGCCCCTGATCCTTCGACGCCGGTGTGGATTACTCAGCCTTTGCCCGCTCATTGCATTTCAGGAGAAATGGCCAGGGCTGGTCAGCATTTCGTCACATTACTGGCGACGACTATTACCTATTTTGACATGTCGCCTCCTGTAGGCGGCATAAAGGAACCTTTGTGGCAGGTAACTGGAGGCGGTTGCGGCACATATGCGAACCTGGGAGCGATATCGGACGACGGTATGGTGGTTGCCCGCACCGGCGATTACTGGGATTACGGGCCCATTCCCGGAGTCGTCGAAGTGTATGACGGTACAGACGGGACTTTGTTGTGGTATCAGGAAATGGAATACAGCCCGCGCTGCGATTTATCTCCTGACGGGTCGCGCGTGGCGTATTCACAGGTCAGGACGGAAGAATCTGAACAACAGCCGCATATCATTTACGACCTGATTGAAGAGGAAATCATCTGGGAAGGCCCAGGTTTCGGTTTTCCTGTACTGGATCAAACGGGCGAAACATTAGTTCTGGGCGCCGGCTATTACGCCCCGGAATATATCGCCGACCCTATGCGCTTAATGCGTATCGAAGAAAATACGCCGCCTGAGTGCGACATTACATATCCGCTTGCGGGCGATGTCGTAAGCGGCGTTATTGAAGCCCAGGGGACCTTTTATGACGTGGATGATGCGGTTGACAGAGTCGAACTTATCGGCCCCGCCGGAGTCATTGAAGCTGATCTGCAAGGTTCAAGCTCCGGGAACTGGACTGCCGAAATCGATTTCAGCGCCTATCCGCCGGGTGACTTTACATTGAATGCGAGAACTGTGGATTCTCGCTATAAACATGGTATCTGGACCGAGGTGACTTTTCAGGTGACTGCTCCGCCCACGTCGACTCCATCCGTACCGCCAACTTTTACTCTGCCGCCCTCCGCTACGCCCGCTCCTTCTTTTACGCCTGTTCCGACCCCTACACCCGAGTATCCGGATAATCTTACGCTTGAACTTGTGCTGAGCAGAGAATTTTTCACGCCCGGTGACACGTTCTTTCTCGATGCTTCAATATATAATCCCGATCCGCCCATCATGAACGCCGCTATTGTTACGATGCTCGAAATTCACGGCCGGTTCTTCTTCTGGCCTTCCTGGAGCGAACTGCGGCAGAACGGCCAGGGATTCGATTATGAAAACAGGAACATTCCTGCAGGACAGAGTTTTTATGAAATAATCGCCCCTACCGTATGGCCTGACGACGCTGGCGAAGCTTTTGGATTGCTCTTTTACGGCACGTTGCTGGATGAAAGCATCTCTGTTCTGATGTGCCGAATCGACGTAGTGTTATGGGGATACGGTTACTGATCGATGACTGACGATGTTAAAATTCGGGACTGATCATACCGGGATAACACTTTTTTCAAAACTTTTGACAGTTTGCTTCAATAATCGGGGTCGGGATCGGGGTCGGGGTCGGGATCGGGATCGCTATCGCTATCGAAACTAAATGGGGAAATTCGGAATAATTGTAACCTCAAAAGACCCTTTTTTGATCAATGCCTAAAATTCTGTCCCCCCCCTGCATGGCCTAGTCAGTCTTGACGAAAAAAGGATGATCGAGTTTCAGCCATCCGTTTTCAGTTGATGAACCGAATGAATAGAACGCTTTGCCTATGAAGTAGCGTCTCGGCACGTAACCCCAATAACGACTGTCATAGCTGCGATTGCGGTGGTCTCCCGCACAGAAATAATACCCTGCGGGAACGGTTCTTTCCTCCTGATCATGCTTTGATTGGAATGATCCGGGGATATGAGAATCATCCACCTGTTTGCCGTTTACAAAAATGACGCCTGCTGTGATTCTCAACTTGTCGTCTGGAACAGCGATTATTCTGTGCACAAAAACCTTTGTTGGATCGCGCGGAAACCAGTAAACCGCAATTTCCCCTCGTCGAGGATGGTGAGTGAAAGGCAGCGTGCATCCCAATATAGGGAATTTACCCATGCTGTAAACGTAGCAATTGACCAGAACGCGGGCGCCGTGTTTCAAAACCGGCTCCATAGACTTGCTTTCCTGCTTGAAAAGCCTGATGAAATAGGTATTATAGATGATCAGGAGATTGATGGATAAAACTATGGCCAACGCCAGAAAAAAAATCATTTTCCATCTTTTCATGCCATAAGCTCCTTATGATGCTTTCCCCGATCACACATAATAAACTTCATTTTCGCAGATCGTCAAGTTCCCGTATTTCAATTTCAAATAGATTTCTCAAGATGAGCTGATTGAGAAGGCTTAACCTGCATTTCTCTTAAAAAAAATCCGGGACTGATCAAGCGCCGGCAACAATTCTTCTGAACAAAAAAATCGGCGAATTGAAATCCCCATCGCTGAGACCTGCTATTGGACAAATGTGACGGAGAACCCGGTTTATTTTCTACGTCCGCCGCCGTGATATTTCGGATAAAACCTTCGGCCCGACGAAATCCATAATCGGGATCGCTATCGGGGTCGGGATCGCAATCGAAGCGCCGGCAATATCGAATCAGGGAGTTGTTTTTTCATCATTCACAGCCCAAACGTCAATTTTCTTAATTCCATTATAAATGCTGAGATATTCTGTAGAATTATAACCTAAAAAGACGAATTTCTGATCAATGCCTGAATCACAAGCATCGGCGGCTGATTACCGTATCATTCCGTCTCTCAACTCAATGGTGCGCGAAGCGCACCGTGAGAGTTCCAGTTCATGAGTAACCATAATGATGGTATTGCCTTCTTCATTAATTTTGTTGAAGATTCGCATAATTTCGTAACCGGTTTTTGTGTCCAGGTTTCCGGTGGGTTCATCGGCGAGGATAATTGAAGGACGGTTGATCAGTGCCCTGGCTATGGCGGTCCTCTGTTTCTGTCCCCCTGACAGTTCATTGGGTTTATGGTCCACTCTGTCCGTCAAACCGACTTTTTCAAGCATTTCCAGCGCCTGTTTTTTTCTTTCTCTGGCATGAACGCCTCTGTAGACCAGGGGCAATTCCACGTTTTCGCGTGCATTCATCCTGGGGAGAAGGTTGAAATTCTGAAAAACGAAACCGATATTCTGGTTGCGGATACGGGAAAGCGCCATGTCGTCGAGCGATTCGACGTTAATGCCGTTGAATTTATATACTCCGGAAGTGGGTTGATCCAGGCAGCCCAGAATATTCATCAGGGTAGATTTTCCTGAACCGGAGGGACCCATGACGGCAATATAATCCCCTTTTTCAACGGTAAAATTGATGTTTTTGAGGGCCGGGACTTTGAGTTCTCCCGTGGCGTATACCTTATAAAGGGATTCGATGTCTATAATTATATCGTTTTTTTCATTCATAACGAAGCGCCTCGATGGGATTCAGCTCTGCGGCTTTTTTTGCGGGGAACAGTCCGAAAATGATTCCGACCAGGCTCGCCACCAGGAAGGATACGGCGATGGCTTTCAATGAATAGACGGTTCTCCATTCCGCGTAAAGTGAGATGACATAACCCAGGAAGACGCCCAGGGCTATGCCGATTATGCCGCCCACCAGGCTGAGAACCACGGCTTCGATCAGAAACTGGCTCAGAACATCGTATCGTGATGCGCCGATGGCCCGGCGTACGCCGATTTCTCTTATGCGTTGAGTCACGCTCGCCAGCATGATGTTCATAATGCCTATGCCCCCGACCAGCAGCGAGATGCCGGCTATGGCCGCCAGCACCAGGTTGAAACGTTTCTGAGTCGCCTGGCTCTGTCTCAGCAGATCGAGCGGGATTATCAGTTCATAGTTGTCTACGCCGTTATGAGTCCTGTCCAGTATTTTTCCTATCAGTCCGGCTGCGCTCATTATGTTTCCTTCATTATCTATCATGATGGACAATTCGCTGACTTCATTGTAATCGTCATCATTGTCCAGACGCTTCAAACCGGTCGTCAGAGGAATATAAACGTCACGATTTAAATTGCGAAGCGACACAGCGGTGGTTTTATCCATATTCAGTCGTTTATCTTCCATAACCCCCACTATGACGTAAATGCCGTCTCCGATGATCAGGCTCCGGCCCATCGGACTCTCCGAATGAAAAATCTCCTCCTGCAACTCGGCCCCGACAACGCATACCCGCGAAGCCCTATTCATATCCCGCTCGGTAATAAAGCGGCCGGAAGAGGGATGAAAATTGGAAATAGCAGGATATTCCGGCGTCGCCGCAATTACCGAAAAATTCAACGACTCGCCGTTATACCAGGGTTTCGCCCCTACGAAAAGCATGGGGGCTATCTCTTCAATATAAGGACAATTCTTTTTCAAAGCTTCCGCATCGGCACGGGACAATCCTTCCGGGTTCTTCTGCCGGGCCACTGCCAGTCTCTGGCCCTCCAATTCCGCAGGCACCACTCGTATATTGTTTATCCCCATTAATTCGACCTGTTCCAGCGCTTCCTTTTTAGCCCCTTCCCCGATCGCAACGCTCGCAATAACCGCCGCCACGCCGAAAATTACGCCCAGCATGGTTAAAAACGATCTCATTTTGTTGGACTTTAATTCCACCAATCCGATTTTTATGCTTTCGCTCAAATTCATTTTACAACCGCTGTCGCAATCCCGTCAGGGACCCGGAAACATCTTTTCAACCGCCGGCAGCTCCTTCCGGATACACCAGGGCTAAAACATCGCCTGCCCGCAGACCCTTATTTACGACAACCTTTCTCCTGTTTCTCAAACCTGTCTCTATAAAGGTCTTGACGAAGTAGCCGTCAGCTTCCTTATAAACGTATGGCGAATCGCCCTCCTGACGGACCGCACTCATAGGAATCGTCAAAACATCCTCGACTTTTTCCCTTATTATAACAACGGATACGCCCATACCGTGTTTCAACCGGGGATCATTCTCCTTCAATGATATTTTTACTTCAAATACCTTGCTCAGCAAATCTTCATTGTCCGATATGAATCCCGCACCGTAAGCTTCATCCCGGGGAATGGCCAGGTCAGATACATAACTGATCTCACCCTTCAAGTTCACATCCTTCAAAGCGTTGACTTCAATAATGACGGGTTGCCCCTTAAAAATGTCGCCGTAGTAAGCTTCAGACACCTGCGAAACGACTTCCAGCTCGCTCATGTCGGGTATTTCGCATATCAGTTGCCCTCGCCACACGTTGTCGCCTTCCTTGTATTTTTCACCGCGCCATCCCCGGCCATGCACCACTATCCCATCTCCCGGAGCTTTCAATATAGTGTTTTCCAACCTGTCCCGGATTCTGTTCAATCGATATTGCGATTGTTCAAATTCCTTCTCGGCTATGGATACGTCAGCCTTCATTGTTTTTAATGATGATTCGTACTGTTCTCTTGCTTTTTCCAGAGCGAATTTCGATTTTTCCAGCTTCAATATTTTCTCCTGCAATTCGGATTCTCCAGACAGCACCTCTTTTTCCGGAATCAGTTTCTGTTCGTATCTTGCCCTGACCTCTTCCAGTTCCTTCTCCGCCAACCGCTTCTGATAAAGGTCAAACTGATGATTGGCCTCCTTTTCCTCCAGGATTCTCTGATTCGCAAACCTCTCTTCCCTTAATCTCTCCAGTTTTCGCTCCAGGTCCGTCCTGTTTTTTTTGACTTCAATTTTTTCTGTTCCCAGTTCCTGCTTTAACTCTTCCTGGTCCAGCCAGACCACAGGTTCGCCCTTTTTGACATGAGTCCCTTCATCAACCATTTTCGCAATTTTGCCCCGGAATTGAGTATAAACTCCGGTAGATTTTACGGCTCTCAGTATTCCAACGTCCTCGATACCCTTAATAAAATTTTGTTTTGCAACAGTGACTGTTTCGGTAATCGTATCTGCCGGAATGCCGGCTGAGGAATTCATGCATGAAATGAAAAACAGGAGTATTAACAGCGTCGCCTGCAGATTGATAATTATGGCGCGGATATACTGAGCAGCTACGCGTGATTTATTACACGGCATATGGTTTAAAGACGAATATTGTTTTCCAATGCGTTTGCGATTTAACCCGATATATTTCAAAAAGCCGGCATTCATAGGTTATTGCCGTTTTCATAAGGATTCGCCAGGCAGACGCTTCGTCCTTCCGTTAAACCTTCCTCGATTATAACGTCATGGTAATTGGCCGGCCCGGCTTTAACTTTCACTTTTTTCGGACGGCCGTCATCCATGACGAAAACATATTCCTCATCTTCAGACCCGAAAAGGCTTTCGATAGGTACGTACAGGACGTCTTCGAATTCATCGATGAGTATTTCAACCACTGCGGTTATCCCGGGACGCAATTCCGGTATTTTTTCGTTGATGTGCACCGCCACTTCGAATACTTTTCGACCTTTCTGTTTCTTCTCCCTCCCCCATCCGACATCCTGGCCCATGTCCTTGGCAAGAGTGGATATTTTTGCTGTTTCTCCCGTCAGCTTTAAATCCGGGAAAGCATCCAAGGTTATGGACGCGGGCATTCCCAGCTCCAATCGGGAAATATCGATTTCATCCACCAGGGTCACGATTTCCATATCAGACAGATCAGGAATCTGCAGGAAGGGCGTCCAGGGGCCGATGCGAGTCCCGACCGATACTTTTTCCAACGTGCCGGCTTTCCATACTTTCTCATACATTACTATGCCTGACGTCGGCGCTTTAACCGCAGCCTTCTGAAGCCTGTCCGACGCATTGTCGAATTCCGCCTGCGCTTTTTCCACCTCTATTAGCGCAGTTTCCACATCGGATTTCTGGAGTTGAAGCTGTGATTTAAGCTTATCCCTGGCCTTTTCCAGGGCTATGACCGCATTCTGGTATTGAAGTTCCTCGCTCCGCAGACGCAATTCCGCTTCCTGGAGATTCTTTCGGGGTGAAAGGTTTTCTTCCACCAGGCGACGGGTCTTCTCCAGGTTCGTTTCTGCATTTTCAAGCTGCGTTTTACGATATGCCAGGTTAGCCTTTGCTTCTTTTACCGCCAGTTCATTTAATTTTTTTTCCAGGCTGCTGTTCTCCAGAGCCTTTTCAAGTCTTGTCTCCGCTATCTGAAGAGCCGTCCGGGCCTTCTCAAGTTCATTTTCCAGGTCCGTCGTCTCCAGCCGCGCAACCGGTTCTCCCTCCTTCACCGACGTCCCCTCAGGAATCAAATCAGCCACCTCCCCCGCATCGTCCGCAGTTATATAAGTCGATTTAACGGCCTGAACTTCACCCAACTGGTGCAGAACAATACGGAAAGGACCTTGTTTAACCTCCGTCGCAGGCACATTATACTGAGGTTCAAGCAGCCATGAATTAAATCCTACATAACTCAACACCGGTAAAAACAAAATGGCGGCTGCTATCATCGTTTTTTTCATCTCTGTTCACCTGTATAAGTCTCTCCTGCCTCTTCCCGTCCGTCAAAACGAACCGGCCGTTTCAAATTTTCAGGTTCGATATCGCGACCCAGCACATATAGTAAATCAGCCTTGGCGCTCTGAAAATCCATCAGGTTGGAATAATAATTCGTTTCCGCATTCACCAGGTCATCCTGCGCGCGCAACAGTTCCAGGTATCCGATCAGACCCTCTTCATAACTTTTATTGACCAGGTTCAGCGATTCGCGGGACAGGTCCAGCGAACGCCTGGAAAGCTTGATGGATTCCTGCAGCGTCAAATAATAACGCAGGGCTGATTTGACTTCTCGAATTATAGTCCGTTCCTGGTCCTGTACCTGATTCTTTAATTTCAATCGGGAAAGCTTGCTTTGAAAGTAAGCTTCATTATCGCTTCTTTCGCCGAATGCATACGAAAAACCCAGGGCAGTCTGATATTCAGGAGAATCCGTTCTGAAAGCATCGCTAAAATTATCTTCATAATTGATCACGCTGGTTTGCACAAGAAAATCGACATCAGGCATTCGGCCGTTTCTGGCCGTTATAACTGATAATTCTGAACTCTTGAGTTGATTATCAAGTTCCCGTATTTCAACGCGATTGGTCAACGCTTCGGCGATGGCCGCTCCTTCATCAACCCCCTCATAACGGTTGACAGCGACCTCTTCGGTCAGTTCGACTCGAATGTCCAGGTCCAGTCCTGTCAGCAGCTTAAGGTATTCAACAGCATCCAGCGCACTCTGCCGGGCAGAAACCAGAGAATTTTTCTTCTGTTCCCATTGCAGTTCCGCCTGCGATACGTGAATCTGAGCCACCAGCCCCTCCTGAAGCTTGATTTGAGCGTTATGCAGATGAGTCGCCGCTTCATTGACTCCCGATTCGATGGCTTGCACCAGCTTCTGCCTCTTCAGCGCCCGAAAATAGGCCGAT
Organism: uncultured bacterium; assembly: GCA_964619725.1. Taxonomy (GTDB): domain Bacteria; phylum CSSED10-310; class CAZUFC01; order CAZUFC01; family CAZUFC01; genus CAZUFC01. Next base: position 9,334 of record CAZUFC010000187.1, read on the forward strand.
ACCACGTCTCTCACCAGACGCCGGCTCTCCTGCCCATAGCTGTAACGCGCGTTCTCAAGCGATAACTCCGCCTTTTTCAATTCTGCCCTGTTCACCGCAATTCCCGCATCCTTCAACAAAGGTTGCTGGACGGTTATTCCGAATGAGTGAGTATAATCTGTCGCATCCCCTGATTCAGGTCCATCAAGAATATCGTAACGGTTAATCGTTGAAAACAAATCGACTGTCGCACCAGTAACGAAATTCTTGCTTACGTTCAGACCTGCTTCATGGTCCATGCTCCTTAAGTCCTCATCATCAGATGCATCCGCATCACGCATAATCGTCAAAGCATGGTCAGTATTAAGCTCAAGCTTAGGAGCAAATTGATTCTCGGATATCCGCAGATTGGACTCTGAAAGCGATACGTCATATCCCACATTCTTAAGCGAATAATTCCGGTCAAGCGCTATCACAACAGCATCCGAAAGCGAAAGCTGCAAAACAGCCTCTTCGCCGGTATCCTCTGCGAAAACAGATACAACCGGTAAACAAACGATCAAAATCAAATAAAATCCTGTGAATATTCTATATCTCATGACTCATTATGTCGATTCGTCCAAATCTAAAACAAAATACGGACGAGTTTCCCGAAAGAAACTCCCCATCTTTATACAACGTAAAGTTCATTTTGTTCAATTACAAAAGTAATAAAAATCAACATTTCGGCGAAACAAAACGGCAGAAGCGTTCCTGTAGGAATATATGAAACCCGCAGAATTGTTGTCGCTGGAGGGTCACCCCTTCAGGAAAAGAGCAAGATACCTTTATGTCGATGCGAGTCGCTTCCGGCGAGGCATGGACAATAATCCGGATTTATCATACGGAACCCGTTACGAACGACCCTGTCCCTGCAACTTCAAGCGCTGCTATGCTTCCGCAGTCCCCCGGCGTGCCTTGCCAGGACGAACCCGAGAAGCGCGAGCAGCACGGTCCAGCCTCCGGGACCAGCCATCGGAATCGGTGGAATATCAGTATGAGACGGGGAGGGAGATGCCGTCGGGCTGGTCGTGGCTGTAGAACTGGGCGTAAAAGTCGGACTGGCGGTAGGCGAAAGCGTGGGGCGCAGCGTCGGTGAGTGAGTGGGGCTCATGGACGGTTTCAGGGTCGGCGTTGCCGTCGAAGTCATCGTCGGAGTCTCCGTCGCCGTGGGCATAGGCGTCACGGTGGTATAACACGCGTAGTCCTGACTGGGACCGGCGGACAGGATCGCCGGGTAGACCGCATAATTGTAAATAGCGGGTGAGTTGATATAGGGCGTCAGGGATAAGAAGTTGAGGGAAGGCGTAACCTCCGAAGGACTGCAAGCCGTCGAGTTTAACGAAAAAACTGCAATCGATCAAAAAAAATCAAGTAAAACAAAGTCCCCCCGCTTGCGGCTCAGTTTTACACACACGTGACGCAAGAAAAGCATCGAAAGCCTCAATTTTCAAACCTGTTCACACAGGAACAACGAATTTTCATCACGCAAAATGAATCGGCAAAGTTAAATCCGCCTTCCTGTAACGGCCCTGTCAGGATATAGCTCAGCGAAGCAGTAACCGGTTCGAATAAGAAGTTTCTGATCGTAACGAAGACAACGCAATATCGTCTCTGATGATCCCGGAGGGATCAAACAGCAAAGCCCAGGGTTAAAGGAGCGAAGCGACTGCAACCCTGGGTTGGAATGTGAAATATTACAACCCTGAAAGGGTTGAACAGAAAAAAAATGATCGAACAATTTCTTTTAAGGACAAACTCAGGAGGCTTTTGGAAAAACATGACGTTGATTATGATGAAAAATGCCTTCTGGGTTGAAAATCTGTTCAACCCTTTCAGGGTTTTAAATTCATCCATCCTACCCAGGGTTGCGCTCGCAAGCTCGCTTAACCCTGGCTGATATACTGCGCGCCTCCGGCGCTGAAGAAAACGCCGGTATGAGGTAAAGATGATCCAGACAGTCAAAAACAGTGTCTGATCAAACCGGGATTACACTTCTTGCAAAACTTCTGAAAGTTCGGCGCAGATCAAAAATGGCCATGTCAGGGTTACAATTTCTCAGTTTGAATCCTCCGCGCTCGTGCTCAGTGCAGCGGTAATCGTAATCGAACCATTGGTCTGATCTGTACAGTCGTTTGAAAGCAAAGCAGGGCTATTATTTGAATCGATCGATTACGATTACGGGCACGAGCGCCGCTCCGCTGAGCGCGATAGTTCTGGTTGAGTATCGAGATCACAATTTGTAACCCCTGTTTGATCAGTCCCCGCATTGAGTGTCCTTCTGTGCCGCTTGCTCATGATGGAATAAATACTTTCTTGCCGTTTCTAATAAGAGTTAAATCACGCCGCAACGTGACTTCCCGAACTTTTTTGGATATTTATCCGCAATAAAGATATCCCGATTAATTATTTCACCAGTTTTCAGACGGGATTTAAAGAGAAATTTTTCGTGATTATATTGTTCGCGGCTGTAACTCTATTCGATTTCTTCTCTTCTCCTGTTTCACTTCCCGGATGTACCGCATGACTTCCCCGACAGATTCCCTTTTGATAACTGAGATTAAAAACGAACGTAACAGACTCATACGGGAAAATGACAGGCTTCAATCTCGCCCTGAACGAGAAATCGAATATTCCCGATCACTGAATGAGAAGATAGTATCCCTCGAAAGAGAAATCGCATCATTAGGCTGGTCCGGGAAAGGAATTTCCGGTTATCTCAGAGATGGATTAAAACGGATAGTCGAAAAACTCGATACAGAATACAGTCATGAAGATTGAAAATAAAAAAGAGTCACTTACATTTATTTAAAAGACTAAGATATTCATCCCTGCTCATTTTTGCCGTCCGCATAATTCCCCTGATAATTTTAACCGGTACGTCTTTGTAGGTGGGAATGACGACAGACCTGGAGATTCCTTCTTTTACGTAAACGCGATGACTTCCCTTCTGTCTGTCTAGGAGAAACCCGAATTCTTTAAAAATACAGTCAAGGACTTGCCAATCAACCGAAGTTATACGCGACATTCTTCTTTATTTAAATAAAATGGAATGGGAACATCAATATAATCATGAGGAAATATTTCGGGCTTCTTCTTATGTACCGCCTGAAAACCACATTCTTTTAAAACGGCTTCCAGCGTACCTCTTTCAAAACAGGAAACGACGAACAGCGATATTGCCTCAATTAAATTGTTCCGGGCTTCCTCTTTATCTTTTCCCATAGAGCTTATGTCTAAAATATTGCAAGAAGAAACAAACCAATCGGTTTCTTTATCTTTGGTTATTTGGACAGGCAGAGAAAAATTCAATTGCGCTATAGTTCTCTTTCCCACGTTTCTTAATCCTTTCTGCTTCTTTCCTGAAAGAGAAGAATCCCTTAATATCCCTCTCTTTCCAAGAACATTATATTGTTAAGATTTAAGAATGTCCAAAAAAAACCAATCTTTACCAGTTTCTTCTTTGGATGTACGGATTACTTCGCCAGTGGCTGTCCAGCATTAAATTTTGAATCGAGATTCGAGTTTATGGACAGGCAC
>CAZUFC010000188.1:0-12810 GCA_964619725.1 uncultured bacterium
CTGAGTTTCACTTGAGTATTTTATCAGTTTTAAAGTGGTTCAGTCAAAATCCGGGAAGAAACAGGTCCGTTCCCAGACTATTGATAGCCTGTCCAGAAACCGCAGTGACTGTCCAGCATTAAATTTTGAATCGAGAATCGAGTTTGTGGACAGTCACTAAATAAGCGTATCCGATTGTTCGGCATTGATCAAAAATGCGTCTTTTGAGATTACAATTCAACAGTATCACCCATCATTTTGTTTCGATTGCGACCCCGATACCGACCCCGATTACTGAAATAAATCGTCAAAAGTTTTGAAAGAAGTGTAATCTCAGTTTGATCAGTCCCGTTTGTTTTTCTCTTCGACGCAGGCCCATTGAAAAATGCTTGCCTTCCTATGCCTTCTGCGGGAGCAGCAGAATTCATACATTTTGTATGGTTTTTTTCCGGCATTTTTAATACACTGGCTTACGGCTATTGCTTAGTCATGCATCATATTAATGATGGATTTTTAATATTGATATGAAAGAGAATCGGCACAAAGTCATCAAAGATTTGAATTTGTTTCTTCAGGGACTGAAGAATATCCGGTCGATTACGCCCGGCATGGACGTCAATGCTCTGGATTCGCCTATGAATCAATGCCGAAAGGAGATTGAAGCTTTCATTGCCCGATTCAGCTCCGGACTGGGCGCTCCGATGATCGCTTCGATTGTGGGAGGCACCGGCGTAGGCAAATCGACCATATTGAATTCGCTGGCGGGGCGTGCCGTTTCAGAAACCTCGGTAAGGCGACCCTGCACCAGGAATCCTCTTTTCTACTATCATAAAAAAGACAGGGATTTTCTTCATTCCGAATCATTTTTGCCGGGATATCCCCGTCATTATGTTCCGGGAAAGGAGCAGGCGCCGGAAGATTCCCGGGTCAGGCTTTTGCTGTTTGAGCATTCCGATCCCGAATGGGAGAATATCATCCTGACTGATGTTCCCGATTTCGACAGTGTGGACAGGATAAACGAGCAGACGGCGAACGATATTTTCCGCGTTTCTGATTTAATAATGCTGGCGACGAATCCGTCACGGTATGCTGATGAGCAGCAATGGAAATATATACGAAAAACGCTGGCGCAAGAGAAGAAACTCGTTTACCTGTTCAACCAGACGGAAAAAATGGAAGTCTATCTCGATTTTTACCACAAGCTGAAGGCTGAATCTTTATGGAGACGTGCGTTTAAATTTCCCCGGCGCTTCGAGATCATGAAAGAGGAACGATTTCCCGATGACGTCCGGGAATTGAAGAACCTGAAGGATTATCTTATTGAGACGGCCAGGACCGACTCACGCCGCGAAATAAAAAGACGGGAAATGATCGGAAGGAAAAAGTCTTTGGATGATCTTTTCCTCAGCCGGATTAAGGTCCCATTGTCTCTTGAAATACAAAGTTTCCACGAACTGTCGAGGGTGACGGCGGAGTGCGAATCTCACCGGATCGATGAAATTGACCAGAAGCTTGCGTCCGTGCTTGACGATGAGGAGGAGATAAAGCAGAGGATAAACCAGTTGATCCGGGAGAACATAGGCAAAATAGCTGACCCTTTGAGACGGTTTCGAAGAGTTGTTTATTTTCCGGTTGTTTATGCCGGCAGGGAATTGAGGAACCTTTGGAAAAAATTTAATCCTGAACAGGGCGAAAAGAAAATACCCGAACAGGTGAAATCGCTGCATGAAAAGAACAGTGAGATAATATGGCAGCAGGTGCGTTTGCTTCAGGAAGACGTGAGGAAAAAAATCAAAGAGCTGTCAATCGGGGATTTGATTTTATCGGGAAAGGAGTGGAGGGCGCTCGATTTCGGCAGGGCTGATGTTTCGGAAGCGTATGATAAGGGTAAAGAGGAACAGAAAAAGGCGTTGCGGGAGAAATTTGAGCGGCTGACGGACCAGATCAAGGGGCAGAAAAGCTGGCGATTGCTGGCGGTTCAGATTTTATGGTTCGTTATGATCATCAGTTTGGAGATCGGTTCCGGCGGAGGGTTCGTATGGTTTGAGGGCTTGATCGACGCGCTGGTCTTTCCGGTTGTGGCGCCCATGCTGATCAGGGTGATGAGCTGGGACGAATTTAAATCCCTGACCAGGGAGGCGGCGAGAGAACATCAGCAGCTATGCGAAAACATTATAAAGCGTCAATCAGAAAGATACATCGCCTGGGTCGAGGAACAGGCGGAAGGATTAAAGCCTTTGAAGGACATGGAAGAACTTTATGGAGATTTAGATCAACGTTTAAAGGTTTTTTTGAACTTGCGGGATGAAGAAGAGGGCGATTCGGTATGAGCGTCAGGAAGAAGCTGAAAGACATCCGGAATGCGACGTCACAAATCGAAACGTTGCTGAAAAAAAATAAAGACATCTTAGACGCCCGGTCTGTCGAAAGCCTTTTAAAGCAGGCAGATGAAATCCAGAAGAACCTCGATTCATTCGACCGTAATCTGAAAGTAGGTTTAGTCGGGGGGACAGGAGTAGGAAAATCGTCCATCATCAATGCCGTAGCCGGTCATGAAATATCGAAAACATCGGAAAAGCGTCCCTACACATCCAAAATTATCCTTTACCGTCACCAGGACGCCGTAATCAATGATATGCCGGATGAAATAAGTAAGAACCTGCACATTGCCGAACCTCACCGGGCCCGGGAACTCAAAACTATCCTGCTTTTCGACCTGCCTGATTTCGACAGCATAGAGGAAAAACACCGGAGGATTGTCCATTCCGCGCTTCCATTCATGGACCTGATCCTCTGGGTCGTCGACCCTGACAAATATGCTGACGGCATATTTTATAAGCTTTTATGCCAGGAAAATAAATATAAGAAAAATTTCGTGTTCATTGTGAACAAAATCGACCGTTTTGCCGAAAACAATAAAGAGGCGACTGATTCATCATTAAATACAGTCGTTAATGATTTCCGGGATAAACTTTCTGCCGAAGGCGTCGGTGATGCCGTCATCTTTCCGGTATCCGCTCGCGAAGCGTTCAGAGAGAAAACCGGGATTCAACAGTTGCAGAACGGACCTTTTCTGGAATTTGAAGATTTTCTTTACGGAAAGCTGGGAAAAAAACTGCAGGATCAGATCAAGGTGAAGAATCTGGATAAAAAACTGATGACTCTGGCAAAATCGCTGAACAGCTTTTTGCCGGCTGATTTGCTGCTGGAGAGAATATCATCGGCGCGCCGGCAGATGGAGGAAGATTGGGACAGTTTATTGAAGTTCATTGACGGCAGCGTGATCAAGCCTTTGTTTTCCATGCATTTTAAAAGACAGTTATGGTTGAATTTTGATGAAGCTTACAGGAGCGATTATCCTGGAGTCGTAGGACTGATGATGGATTTGAACTTCATGATAAAAAGGCTTGTGCGACTGCAGAAACCTTCCGCATCAGAGACGCCTGAATTGAAGGAGAGATTGAATCAGGCGGTTGATTTGGAGCTTTTGGGATGGCGGTTGAGCGAGTTCGAGGGACAGGTTCGTTCAAGACTTTCCGGGCCGGACGAAGTTCATAGGTTTGGTGAAATGCCGGATGACCGGTCATCCCGCGATCTTAGCATGGTGAATATTTTAAAAGAGAATTTAAATGAAGCAGATTCCCGGATTGAAGAGACTCTTTTCAGCGAGAGACGGACGAAGGGCCGGTTTCTTCAGCATTTATTGCCTGCCGGCGTTTTGGTTTTAATGTTATGGCCTGGCGTATCCCGGTTATGGATTGAAGGAGAAAAAGCGGCGTTGCCTTCGGCGGACCTTTTCTTGAAAGCGCCTTTTTATATCCTATTGATTTATTATATTGAGGCTTTGACGATAACGCGACGTTTTAAGCTGCGGTTCAACAAAACGATTTATGATTTGCGGGAGCGTTTCAGAGATAATCTTATTTCGGTATTGCATAAGAAGCTGTTTATCAATAAGCTGAAAAGAGCGGAACGCATCCGGGAATTTTTAGAAGAAACCAGAGGCGCTTCAAGGCATCTGGAGGAATTAACATCCGGAATCGATCGGGATTTAGTGAGTGAAAGAGGTTGATTCCGAAAACGTTCATCAAGGGAAACCAGCATGAAGACGTTCGTATTGATAATAGGATGGATATTTTTATCAGGTTTGTTTTTTTCTGAAGCGGCTCAGGGCGGCATCCTGTATGTAGATGACGATGGGCCGGGTGACCCCGGACCGGGGAATCCCGAGATAAGCGATCCTGAAGAGGACGGTTCGCTGGAGCATCCATATGATGCGATTCAGGAGGCGATTGACTTTGCGAACGGAGGAGATGTGGTGCTGGTATCGGACGGGACTTATAAGGGTAATGGGAACCGCGACATTGATTTTTCGGGTAAAGCGATTTCAGTAAAGTCAATGCTGGGACCTGAAGCGACGATTATCGAATGTGAGGGATCGGAAGTTGAGGCGCATAGAGGGTTTATTTTTGAAAGAGGCGAGGATGAATATTCCCTATTATCGGGATTTACGATACGGCATGGTTATGCAGCGGGAACGGGAGCTGACGGTTCAGGCGGAGCGATATATTGCAGCGCTTCGTCTCCGCTGATACGCAATTGCTTGATAATTGAAAATACGGCGGAAGTGAGCGGCGGCGGGATATTTTTGGATGGAGAGTCGCCTACTGTATTGAATTGTCAGTTGAAATGGAACAGTTCTGTATTTGCCGGCGGGGGCATTGCGGCATTTTATACGACTGAAGCGCTGGCGGCGAATTGCCTGATAGAGGGAAATTCATCCGACCAGGGAGGGGGAGTTTACGTTGCAGAGTTTTCGACTTTTGAGATGGTGCAATGCACTGTAATCGATAATTCGAACATGGGCGTTTACTGCGCTGACGAGACGACGGTATACATAGTCAACAGCATACTTTGGAATGACCTGCCTTCTGAAATAAGGGGGAATCCGGCAGTGGCGTATTCAGACGTTGAGGGCGGACATGCGGGAACGGGAAATATAGATGAGTATCCCGAATTCACCGGCGGTTCTCTGGGAGTTCATTATTTAAGCCAGACATCTGCCGGTCAGGCCCTGGACAGTCCCTGCATCGATGCCGGCAACGATTTAGCCGGAAACGTTTGTTTTACGTCAGTGGACGGCGCCGCGTGCATGAGCGGATCAGTGACGAGAACGGACCACTGGCATGATACAGGCATTGTGGATATGGGTTATCATTATTTATTTTCCCGCCGTGATCTTTATGTGGATGACGATGCGCCGCACGACCCCGGTCCTGGTGATCCCCTGGTGAGCGATCCCCGGGAGAACGGATCGATAGAGCATCCCTTCGATGCTTTGCAGGAGGGGATAAATGCAGCCCTGGACGGAGATTTCGTTAATGTTTTTATGGGCATTTACAATGGAACTGGAAACAGAGACCTGGATTTCATGGGTAAAGAGATAACGGTAGTTAATAAGGATTATCCTGATGAAGTTATTGTGAATTGCGAGGGTTCGGAGATCGAGCCGCATCAGGGATTCCTGTTCATAAACGGAGAAGGGCTGAATGCTCAGTTGCACGGAATAACGATTCAGAACGGCTATGCTGAAAATACAGGCGGAGGCATTTATTGTTCGGGTTCTTCCCCTACATTTGCATGCTGTTCCATTACCATGAATACGGCGGGTAATACAGGCGGAGGAATATCATGCGTGAATCAGTCCTCACCAGAGGTCATCAATTGCGCCGTGACTTTCAACCGGGCTGAAACGGGCGGCGGCGTCATTTGCGTCGGCGATTCATCACCGGATTTCACCAATTGTACCTTCAACGGCAATATGGCCAATGACGGCGGAGGTCTGGCATGCTCCAATTCTGAACCCGTATTGACGAATTGCATCATGTGGGCTGATGATCCCAATGAAGTGAGTTGCGGTTCTGCGCAGATAACTTATTCCGATATTATGGGTGGATTTACCGGTATCGGGAATCTGGCGCTGGACCCATTGTTTGTTGAAGGGCCTTACGGGATATTTTATCTGAGTCAGGAAGCGAGCGGACAGCCGGGCGAAAGCCCTTGCGTGAATACAGGCAGCGATTTCGCTCAGAATATTATCTTCAGATATTACAACGTTTATATCGGCATGGATGACCTGACGACAGCAACCAACAATATCAAGGATATGGAAATCGCGGATATGGGTTTTCACTACGCCGGGCCGGGCGATCCTTATACTCCCACGCCAAAGCCGACCTTTTCTCCTGAACCGACCTTTACTTATACTTTGACGCCGACATTAACGCCGACAAGAACACCGACCAGAACTCAGACGGCAACGTTGACGCCTACCAGGACGCCGACGGATACGCTTTCGCCGACAAGAACCCCGACCAGAACACCAACGAGAACCCCGACCCGCACGCCCACAGACTCTCCAACAATTACGCTTTCCCCGACACGAACGCCGACAAACACGCCTACCGTAACGAAATCCCCCACCCGAACGCCGACAAACTCACCCACCGTTACGACAACCCCGACAAGAACTCCTACTGGAATGCCGACGTCAACAAACAGTCCGACGTGGACGCCGACTTTATCGCCGACGGTTACGGCAAGTCCGACCCGCACGCCTACGATCTCTCCGACCGTGACGCGTTCCCCGACGCTGACGCCTACGTTATCGCCGACCAATACTCGATCCCCGACATTAACGCCGACGATAACCCAGAGTCCCACCAGAACGTCCACTTTAACGCCGACGGTAACGTCTACATTTACGTTGAGCCCTACTCTTACGCCGACGACGACTGATACTCCGACCCGAACGCCCACACTATCGCCTACATTCACGGTAAGTCCGACCCGAACGCCGACGTTGAGTCCGACAGTGACGCTGACCGTCACTTACAGCCCCACGCTCGAACCGACGCGAACTCCAACTTTGACGCCGACGCGCTCGCCCACGCGCTCTCCCACTCGCACTCCGACAGGAACCATCTTTCCTACAAACTCGCCGACTGAAACCCCGACGACCGAGCCGACATCAACGTCGACAGAAACTCCTACTCGAACGCCGACAGCCACACCCACCAGGACGCCCACGTCAAGTCCCAGTTTAACGCCCACATTGTCGCCCTCTCCTTCACCCACAGGTACGATCATGCCCACATTAACGCCTACATTCTCCCCAACTCTTGTACCAACAAATACAGTCACGCCCACGACCTCGCCCACGATATTTTCAAGTCCCAGCGCCACCCGGACCCAGGTCCCCTCCAGTACACCCACAGCGACCCCGACTTCTACTATGACGTCCACATTGACTCCGACTTTCACTTCCACGTCATCCCCGACATGTTCCGCAACTCTTAACCCGTCACTTACGCCCACCATTGTTCCGACGGCTACTCCTGAAATAATTCTAGGCGTTGAGCTCACTCTTTCCAGGCGTTTTTTCCAGCCGGGAGATCACTTCATTCTGGATGCATACGTATCCAATCCCGGTCCTGATCCCTTTACAAATCAACCTTTCGTCGTTCTGCTGGATGTTTTCGGACTTTATTTCTGGCACCCCTCCTGGACCGAGGTTTTCGATTTTGAACTCCTCTATCTGGGTGAAGGCACAGTCAAAAAAGAAATCCTGAGATTCTACTGGCCCGATACCGGAGACGAGCAAGTAGAAAACCTCAAATTCTACGGCGCAATCCTCAACAAGGAATTCACGCGAATCCTGGGCCGTTTCGGGTTCATTATCTGGGGATACAGGCCGGGATGAACCGAATAGACGTTAAAAACCGGAGGAAGCCGCTGTTGAATCTCAGAAAAAAAGTTGACGAATTAAAGTCCCCCTGCCGGCGGGGAGCTTTAGGGGGGATATTTCAATTGAATCGTAAACTTTTGCAGTTCTCTCTTACTTTTCTCGTTATTTTTATTTTTTCAGCGGTTTTCTGTACTTCTTCGACGGTTTTTTCCGCTGCTGACGCACGGTTTCTATCCCTTTATGCCGGGGAGGAAGGGGATGGCTGGGTAGCGACGGTATTCACAGACAAAAAGGCAAAGAAATTGAAGGATAAAATCAGGTTTAAGGCGGATGGGGAAGAGGTGGAATGCAGAATGGAGATCACGGGCAAGAGACGTATAAAGGCGGAGCTGCGAGGGATAAAGGAGGATGCGGAGCGCATAACCCTGCATATTGGAAAGCGCAGGAAGAGACCTGTGGCTGCGGTGCAAATCAGGCCTTCTTCGGAAGAAAGCGATTTTCATGACTGGATAATCTATCATATCATGGTGGGGATGTATCGCAACGGGGACCGCCGCAACGACGATCGCATATTGGGCTGGCGTCATCCGAATTACAGTGGGGGCGATCTTCAGGGAACACTGGATTCCATTGAATATCTGAAGGCTTTAGGGATAAATGCGGTGTGGTTGAGCCCCATATTTCAGGCGCGAACGTCTCATGGCTATGATGTGGAAAATTATTACCGTATAGGGGACAGCGTGGGCGTACCGGGTAAACCTGAAGAATCTATGGAGTTGTTCAGGGAATTGGTGAATAGCTTTCATGATTCGGATATCAGGATAATGCTGGATATGCCTTTGAATCATGCCGGAAAGTATTACGATGAGAAAACAGGAGACCCGGAGGAGTTGAATCCTAGAGCCACAGGACCCGAACAGGAAGCGGAAGAACTGTGGGACAGTTGGGGAAGCCCTTATCAGTATTGGAATTTTCGGCATGACGATACCCGGAAATTCCTTATTAAGGCGGTCGAGTACTGGCTGACGCAAGAAAACGTCGACGGCATCAGGCTGGATTATGTGAGGGGCGTTCCTCGAAATTTCTGGGCGGAACTTTACAGTTCAGTGAAGAAAAATAGCGAAAAGGCTTTTCTAATGGGAGAATGCTGGATCGATGATGCCGGCGCCGGACGTAACATGAGGGAAACAGCAGAATATTGTGAAAAACATGAGGGAGAATACATGTTCGACAGTCTGCTGGATTTTCCCATGCAAATAACCATGACATCGGTGTTCGCTCGGAAAGGTAAAGCCCGGGAACTGGAAGAACGGCTGCAGAAGATTGAAGCGGTTTACGGAGAACATGCCTTGCCGGCTTACTTTCTGGATAATCACGATCTGGCTAGATTCGCTTCCTGGAATACTGAGCCGGAAATCTTTAAAGCTGCTTTCGGGTTTATGATGTCGCTTTCAGGTCCGGTTATCCTCTTTTACGGCGATGAGACGGGACTGGCAGCTCCTGTTCCCAAAACCGGCTTTACGGATGCCGGCCGTATTCCCATGCCCTGGAATAAGTTGGACCATTCCTTGATCGAAAGCGTCTCAGAATTGATAGAATTGAGGAAAAATCATCCGGCTCTCTACCGCGGAGGAAGACTGCCTTTGGCCGTAAACGATGATATGCTCATAATGGCTAAACAAACAGAATCAGAAACTGTTTTAGTAGGCCTGAATCTTTCCGATGACATACGCGAATGCGGATTGAAAACGGGAGGAAAGACGGGAAAGCAAAATAAACCGGACATACCGATTGACAACGGTTCGACGATAGAAAAAAATGGCGAAGGAGAGTTTGTATGGTCGCTCCCGATTTTCAGCGTCTCATTCCTGACGATGGAAGGAGCCGGCGCTTGTATGATAGATGCTCTTGAATAAAATGAATGCGGACGTAAAATCAGAAGAAAAATACGTTTTTCCAACGAACGATTCGCAGGAAGACGGAAAAAGATATTGTGACGGATGTTTTCAGAAGTTCCGGCGTATAAAAGCCGTTGATTTTGTCAGGGTTGCGCTTTACATCTTTTTTCTGGCCTTCGACATTTATCTCGCCGTGTTTAAGCCGCTCATTACCGACGGAGGCATTTATCTGCTGGCTTCTCGCTCATTATACAGCGGACTTGTTCCTTACCGGGATTTCTTTTTAAACCAGGGGCCTCTGCTGGCCGCTATTTACGGATTGAGTCAATTCATTTCAAAGGGATTGCTCAGCGGACGTTTAACGGCCGTTCTGTTTTCTTTCATAGCGCTGGTTCTGGCCGGGAGGATCGCTCGCCGAACGGCCGGAGCTTCGGCGGAGATTCTCGCCATAGCCCTGATTGCCCTGAATCCCATGCTGATGAATTTCCATATTAAAACATATCCCTTGACATCATTTCTCCTGGCGGCATCGCTTTATCTTCTGTCGAACCCAGGTCGGTTTACTCTGCCTGCAGCCGGCTTCCTGGCTTCATTGACAATTTTGAACCGTATCACAAGTTTCCCGCTGGTTATGCTTATCTTTGTATATATCCTCTTTTTTACCGACCGCTCCATCCGCAAGAGAATATCCGCTGTGCTGACTGGTATACTCCCGCCTTTATTGGTTTACGGAGGTTTATTCTTGCTCGGCGCCGGCGAAAATATGTTATATGACATGATAATTTTTCAGCGTCTCAGACCCGAACATCCGCTGTTCCGCTTCAGTTGGCTGAATAAATTTCAGAATTTCCAGGACTTGATCGAACATATGTTCGTTTTTCTCTGCGCTCCCATCTTGTTTTTATACCTGAAAGGAGCAGAAGGACTAAGGCGATTGTTCAATGAAAATTCGGGAAGAATTATCCTGTTAAGTCTCCTGATGGGTTACTTCTCTATAATCTCTATGTTCGCTTTACCCTTCAGGACTTACTTCGGATACTTCCTGGATACTCTTCCCGTTCTGGCCGCCGGTTCAGCAGCATTGCTGTTCGCAGCCTTAAAATCCATGGACCTGAAAAAGAAAAACGCTCTTCTGATTCCTCTCATCCTCTGGCTCGTTTTAACGCCTTTCAGACTGGCGAACGAATTCATCATTCAACCTTTTCAAAATTATCAGTCCATGCAGAAAACGACTCCAATACAAAAAATAAGAAAAATTACGGATTTTCTGAAAAAATACATCCCTGAGAATGGAATGATCTTGACTTTTGAAAGCTCTATTCCCGTTACGGCCGGATTCGATGTCCTCCCGGGCCTGGAAGGAGGGCCGGATGCTTATGTTCCCCAATGGAGTACGGAGCTCTGCAGAAAAAGAAAACTAGTGAATGACGAGATACTGGCGGACGCTGTGGATTCCGGGAAGGTTCATGCCGTGATATTGTCAGACCACGATTTTATGATCCTGTCGATTCACTGCGCAGGCGGCCATGGAAAACCTCTGGAGCATCCCCAGGAAACCGCAAATTTACCCCTGATCGATAAAAACAGACTGGATAAAAATTATGCTTACCGGGGGTCTTTCAAAAACGCAGGACAATGGAATGACGACGTTCACATTTGTATTAGGCGGGATATGTTGTAAACGAAGCGCCTGCTCTGGATTACCGGAACTGATTAAACGGGTTTGATTTTTTGAGCCGCTCAGATTCAGTGGCTGAAATACAAATATTACAATGTATGCAGTCAGGAATCTGCAAGAAGCTGCGCAGATTTATCAATTGGTCCGTTTGTGGATCAGAAACTCGCAGCGCCTTTTCTGCAATGGATATTCAGGTCAAAAGCACTTTGGAGACAGGCTGCGGTTCGGGGATTGATCAACGCATTTTTTTAATTCGATAATAAAAGAGTCACCTTTAAGCGGCAGCAGGCAGTCCAGATTACAGAAAAGGTATTCCGTCCAGGCCGTATAACTGATCAGTTTTCCTCTGAAGTCGTTGTGCAGTTTCGCCAGATCGGTCGCCATGGTTTCAGCTTCCAGGGTTCCGTAGAGTTTGTAGCCCATATAATTATTAATTTTCGTGAACAGGGGCGTAAAGAAGGGATAAATGTGCTTGCATCTTGCGATTTTAAAATTTTGTAACTGACTGAAATATTCAGGATCGAATCCGTCATGATAATGTCCGCATTTGTCCGATCCGTAAAGCCAGTTTTCGACTCCGCGCCAGCGGCTTCCGCTTCTCTGCGTTAGAACGTATAAGGAGCCCTCTTCTTTCAGTAATTGAAAACAAGCCTTCAGGATCTTTTCACTCTCGTCGATGTGTTCGAATACGTCGAACATGAATACTTTGTCAAATCTCCTGTTAAGCGTAACGGCATCTTCTCCTTTTAACTGATGAAATTCAAGATTGTTTCGCTCGTAAGAAGAACGGGCTACGTCGATCAAATCCTTTGAATAATCGATGCCGACGGCTTTCTTGCACATCCGTGAGAAAAAATGAATAATGGCCCCGTAACCGCAACCTATTTCCAATAATTCATCTTCCGGACGTATATCAATGAAATTTTTCAAGAGTTTAAGTTTCATTCTGCGAGACGGAGACTGAAAGTACAGTCTGTCGGCGATGGTTTTATTCATAATGTTGTTCCTGAATTGAAATGATTGATTGAAAACCCCACATTCCCAATCAACGCGGTACCCACGCTGATAATTTACGCCAGCCGGAAGAAAGTGTCAACATAAATTAGCGGGGGTAGTGGTTCGTAAATTTTTTTCTGCGGGAGCGGCATTTTTCGGATGCATCAGGTGAGTTCCCACGGCGTTTTTTCAATATGAAAACCGAAGCGCTTTCGTCGAAAGTAGACGCGGCATCCTGCCGCGTTCCCATGGCGGTATTTAACACCCTAGCCTCTGGCGGGGCCTTCAATGGTCTTGCCTGTGCCTTGATCGTTTGAGTTTGGCTTTTGCTTAAATTGCCGCCGTATGATTTTGAATGTTTGCATTGGTTTTTTACTGGTCTGGTTTGTTTATCTTAGAAACCCTCGATATCGAAAGCTTTTCGGAAAAGCGGAAGGATGCCGCTTCTGCTTCGTTTTATATGGCTTACCGACGCTGGTTTACGGATTTCGCTCTGTATCGTTCTCCTTTTT
>CAZUFC010000189.1:0-12772 GCA_964619725.1 uncultured bacterium
TTGGAATACTTGGAAAAATTTTTCTCCAAAATCCTGCACAGCGGAAAAAGCTCTAACTTCCGGTAAACTTTGCGGATTACCATTCATTATGTTTAAATATCCCCGGAATTGCATATTTTTTTCCGGGAAATCAAGGACGGATGAGATGAAAACAATGATATGTCGGGTATGCGGAAGGCGTTATTCTTTGAGTGAGGGGCTTTGGAGGTGTGTTTGCGGGGGATTGTCTGATATTGATGGGGTCAGCGAATTTCCTCTGGAGGAGATCGGCAGGCGGCGTGCCTGTATCTGGCGGTATCGTGAAGCTCTTCCCCTGGATGATGACCGTAATATCGTTTCGTTTAATGAGGGGTATACGCCCCTGGTCTCTGTTGCTGTTTCGGGTCGGGAAATTTTCTTCAAGATGGACCATCTTTTTCCTTCGGGATCGTTTAAGGACCGCGGGGCATCGGTAATGATCAGCAAGGTGAAGGAACTGGGCATTAAAAAGGTAATAGAGGATTCGTCGGGTAATGCCGGGAGCGCGATAGCGGCTTACTGCTCTGCAGCGGGTATAGAATGCGATATTTATCTTCCGGCGGATACTGCGGCGGCGAAGCTTGTTCAGATAGAAGCATACGGAGCCCGTGCGATACGAATTCCGGGCGACCGGGAAGACACGGCTGCTGCCGTGTTGAAGGCAGCGGAGAAGGAATATTATGCGGGTCATTCCTGGAATCCTCTTTTTCTTCAGGGAACGAAGACGTTTGCTTTTGAAGTCTGCGAGCAGCTCGATTGGACTGCCCCTGATACAGTGGTCCTGCCTGCGGGGAATGGGACGCTGGTTCTGGGCGCGTATACCGGTTTCAGTGAATTAAAGAAAGCCGGGATCATCGATAAAATGCCCCGGATCATTGCCGTTCAGGCACATAATTGTCCGCCGCTTTATATCGCCTACAAAAATGATGCCGGTTCTATACCGTCAATAAGTAAACGACATACGGCGGCCGAAGGCATTGCCGTGGCTGAACCGGTGCGGGGCAGTCAAATCCTGGAAACCGTGCGGTCGGCCGGCGGGGCTGTTTTTGCCGTCACGGAACGTGAGATTACGGAAATGTTGTTTGAATTGTCCCGTAAAGGCTTTTATATAGAACCCACCTCCGCTGTCGCTCCAGCCGGCGTAAAAAAATATTTAAATAATACTCTCGAAAAAAAGGAAATTATCGTCAGCGCTTTCACGGGGCATGGTTTGAAGGCTACGGATAAAATAATGAAATTGAAAGGATGATGCGCGGCTGCAGAAGATAGATTTTTTGGGACTGATCAAGCCGGGGTTACAATTCTTTCAAAACTTTTGACAATTTGTGTCGACATCGCAATCGGTATCGGGGTCGGTATCGCAATCGTGATCGAAATCGAAACAAAATGACAGACGATTCTGTCGAATTGTAAACTCAAAAGAGGCTTGTTTGATCAATGCCGATTTTTTCTTCCCTATGATCAGGCCATGATTTTCTCTCGTGAGCACGACCGCAATCTGCGGACAGTCGATCTCTATGCTGCATTTAATGCGGCGCTGAACTGGAATAATCGCGGGCAATCAGTAGAATTGTATGGGAACGGCGCGGCAGGTCGGAGAAACATGATGAGAGTCGCGAATTATTACAAAACTTTTTTTGAAGGCGACGTTCATTTTGTGCATAATTAAAGTGTCGCCATGGCAAAAGAGCGATTCCCGTGAAGTGCCGCTCTCAGCGATTCAGGAGGAGACATTGAAAAAAAGAGAATCAGAAACTGCCGAGTTAAGATACAAGAGGGAATATATTACGCGCAACGAGCCGCATCCTCTTTCCGCATATCCGCCTTTCATCATCAATGCTTGTTTAACCGGTATGATACCTACGAAAGAGAAGACGGAATTCGTGCCGGTTACCCCGGATGAAATCGTGGAAGATGCCGTAAAAGTTTTCGATGCGGGTGCACGCATTGTCCATGTTCATGCCCGTGATGAACGGGGTCGACCGACCTGGAAGGCGTTGATATATGAGAAAATACTGAGGGGTATTCGCCGTGAGCGTCCGGAGCTGATTATTTGCGTATCGCTATCGGGAAGGAACTGGCCGGAATTCGAGAAGCGCGCTGAAGTATTGCATTTAACGGGTGATGCCAAACCTGATATGGGAAGCCTGACGCTGGGTTCTTTGAATTTCACGAGCGGAGCCAGCGTGAATTCCATGGATATGATAATCAGACTGGCTCAAGCGATGAAAGAAAAGGGAATTCGTCCGGAGCTGGAAATTTTCGACACCGGGATGATCAGCATGGCGAAGTACCTGGAAAGAAAAAAAATAATCGAGGGGCGCAAATATTTTAATCTGCTGCTGGGGAACCTGGGGACGCTGCCTGCGACAACAGGCAACCTGGCCGCAATGGTTGATGCTCTTCCCGACGATTCGACATGGGCGGCTGCAGGCATAGGCGTGTTTCAACTTCCCGTGAACGCGGCCGCAATTGTTGCAGGAGGCGGTGCCAGGGTCGGAATAGAGGATAATCTCTATTATGATTACGGTAAAACCAGGCTAGCGACGAATGAAGAACTCGTAAAACGCCTGGTCAGAATAGCCGGGGAGCTTCAAAGACCCCTGGCGACGCCCGATGAAACCCGCCGGATGGCCGGAATCAACGGCTGATTGATGAGAAAAATTGTTGATGTAGTCTGATCGATTCCTTGGAAATACTATTCATTCAACGAATCCCGCAGGCGTTTTGAATCGAGCGAAGTTCCCGGAGCAGTTTTGATTATCCTTATTTCGGGGCTTGAAGGATACTCAAATGCAGTTCCGGCAGGCGCTATAAAGCACATCTTATTCAAGCCTGGAATCCAAAAGATTTTTTTTATTCGTTCTATTTCTTTTTCATCAATGGAATTCAGATGGTGCAGGTTCATTATGCCGTAGTATTTCATTTTATGCCTGACTATCATGGGATTATGCGAGATGAAAGATGATACGGGAGAATTGAAGCTGTTCCAGTAAAGCAGGAATACGAACCGGCTGTCGGGCCATTCGGAGACCGACATGCGCCATTTCCTTTTATAGCGCAGCAGTCCGTCATTGAGGAAAGCCCTGCAGCCGCCGAAATCCACGTGATCGTATCCCCGTTTTTGGGCCTGATGAATAAGGGCCAGATAAACTGCGGTCATGGCGCCTTTCCTCACGGGTTCCCAATCTCCGTCAATCATTCCCACCGCGACGGCTTTGACTTCAGATTTAGCGTCTTCATAGATAATGCCCGCCGCCGGAATACCGTCGATAAGGATATTGATTAATCCGCCCAACCGAAGACTTCGCTTCAAATGATAATAGTCCCTCAGGACCGCCCTTTCACCATGCCGGGCTTTAGCAAACGGAACATACATCTTATGATAGAAGCGATCGAAATCGTCGATTTTCCGGGTATGCTCCGTTGAAAAATCGCTTCTCCGGTAGATGCGCATGTCTTCTTTGACGCTCTTGGAGCGGCGTAACAGCTCTTTCATGCCATCGGGAACAGCAAACTTCGAATCCAGCCATTCCGGAAGCATTAAACAGTCGGCGCCGAAACAATGCCGGGCCGTCAGCTTATCTGTGCAGACGACAGTCATGTGAGTTTCCTGACGCAGTGTCCGCAGCACGAACGGCATTTCCCATATTGGAAACAAACCCATAAATTCACGGTCAGGGCTCTCTTTGAAAAATCGGTCCATCAAATATTCCATCCGGCGCAAAGGTCCGATCGCTGCAACCTTTGACGAAATATCACCTCCTACAGAAGTCCCGGTCAAGATATTCGCCTGAAAAAAACAGTTCAGCGACGGCAGCACGAGCGACGTTAGGCGCTTGAACGCTCCCTCGATTCCAGCCGGCATATATTGATATAAACGCCAGAACCGGGCGTTTTGAGTAATCAAATGATGGAAGCCGGGTTTCCTGCTCCCCTTGTTTGATTGGTTTAATCGCTTTGGTGTTCTTTGCATTAACTGAGATACGAACAGATAGTGTTGGAAGCCGCAGTCAGAAACAACCTCTTTCCGCGGAAGAATATTGATTTGCAGGTGAAGTGTCAATTCGGCGGAGGGGGGAAGGAAAAATTGCAAGAGTCGGAAAGAATAATGAATGGAAGAATGAATCTTTGGAAATGGAAGCGCCCGATTCAGGATGAGGTTGTGAGGTTTGCCGCCGCTTGTTCTGCAGCGACGGCCGATATGTCTCTTTATTCATCTGACTCTTGACCCTTGAAAACGACAGGTTGTATGGTTAGCAATGGAGTCGGAAAGGAAATTCCGGCAGGGTGATTTTCCAGTTTTTTCAGAAAAGCCGGGATGAGCTGAACATCCTGGATAAGAGCAAGGGAGTATGTGCTTTGGCTTCGATGCTTGAACAAATACAGGAAACGTTGCGGGTGGAAGGTATCAGGGGACTGTGGTTCAAGGGGATCGGGGTTCTCTTTTACCGCCGCGTCTACCTTCTTGAAAGGTCGCTTCTTGAGCCGATCAATGTAATTGAAGCGCGACTGCCTGTGGAGTATGTAATTTTATCACCTTCGCAAATGGACGACTATATCGCTTTCCGCAATTCCGTTCCTCATTACAGGATACCGGAGGAGCTTATTCGCCGGCGCTTTGATTCGGGTCATCTATGTTTTGCGGCGATCCATAATAATGAAATCGCCTGCGCCAACTGGGCAGCGACGACGGCGGCGCGTTCCCTTTACCTGGACATGGACGTGCCTATCGGCGAAAAAACCTGTTACTTATACGACACCTTCACTGGACCCCGGTTCCGAAGAAGAGGACTGATGCAGTCTGTCGGAACGGAAATACTGCGTCATTTCCGCGATACCGGCTTTCGTTCCGCCATACGTATGACGTTGCCCGAAAATATAAGAAGCCTGAAAGCATCCTATAAGATAGGTTTCAAACCCGTAGCCCTGATAGGAAGATACAAGATAGGACCTAAAAAAATAGAATTCCGAAAACAGATCAAATCCAACATGATATGACAGCGGAGTAAAAAAACTTCGGCCTTGATCAAAAAAGCCTCTCTTGAGGTTATAATTCGACGGAATATCCCATCCTTTTGTTTCGATTTCGATCCTGATTGCGATACCGATTGCGATACTGAGGCCGATCACGGTCACTGAAACAAACTCTCGAAATTTTTGAAAGAAGAGTAATCCCAGTTTGATCAGTCCCGAAATTCACCCTTCCTGTTCCGATTAATCCTGAGATAATCGGAACAAAAAGTTCTCATAAAGAGTAATACAGCAATAATTCTGCGGTTGTACCTTTGGTTTTTCATAAGAAACTCTGCTTTGTTCGCTGCATGACGAATATGGCATGAAAATTGATCTGCGGACTTTGAGAGCTCATTAAAACAATGCGTCGCAGGGAGAAGCATAAAAAGGAGCACAGAGTTTTAAATACAGGCATAAGGTGATTCAAACCGCCCTCTGAATCCGGTAATGAATCAGGCGCCGGAATAGTAATCGGGGGTGCAAACTCAAACAGACGAAAGGAGAAGTTAAATGGCAAAGAAAGGTAAGAAGGACAAGAAGAAAGAAAAAAAAGAACAAAAGTCAGTCAAGAAGGAAATGAAAAAAGAAAAGGTAAAGCAAGAAACTTCAGGTGAGAAGAACGTACATTGACGAAGGAGGAAAAGATGAAGCGGAATTATTCAGCGGCAATATTGACGATAATATGGATAATTCTTTTTACTGCAGCTTCTGTATCAGTATCTGCAGAGGACAAAGCGGAAATGAAAAAGCCGGAGACTATCACGGTTACAGGTCTGATATCGGCTGTTTACGATGATGATTACAATGTCATGAAGGTTGTTCTGAAAGATGAAAAGGATAAGGACAAAATCTATAATGTGACCCTGGACGATAACGGCAGAATACTGGGTGAAATTTACAACGATGAAAAGGTGACGGTGACGGGGACATTGACGGAAAAGAACAATGAAAAATGGTTGAAGGTGCAGGAATACAAAATGGTTTTTGAAGAACGGGACCTGTTTGAAGAGATGGAAGAAACACCGGAAGAACCTTTAATGGAGATCGAATAGCAGCCGGGGGCTTTTTCGTCCGCATTTTCATCATGCAGCAGTCATTCTGAAAGAGACGTCAAAAAACGCCGTCGGCCTGACAAAGCGTTATTCCTGAAGAGTTACGATAAAAGAATTACTCGAAAGGATCACAGCGTGACTGATCAAGCCTACGGCGTTTAACATTTTCTTGTTAGGAGAAGCGCCTTATTAAGGTTCCGAACTTTACTGGATGAAAGAAACATTGAAAGCGCAGGCGGGAATTTTTTGCGCGTAATGCATCAGACGGCAAGGAGAGGCCGGTAATGGAAGAATCATTCTGGACAAATATAGGAGAGATGATCGACGAGACGACGATCAACAGGACTGTTTTATTGAATTGTCTGTTCATTTTTATCGCCAGGGTGGCGGACGTGTCGCTGGGGACGCTTCGCACATTGACGGTGGTGCGAGGTCAGAGGTTGGCGGCGTGGGCGCTGGGTTTCGTTGAAATTTTAATCTGGGTATTAGTAATATCCCAGGTGATAATCAGCGTCAGAAAGACATTGATCTACGCATTTTTTTATGCATTAGGATTCGCCACGGGCGGATATGTAGGCATGACGATAGAGCGGTGGCTGGCTTTCGGCGAACGTATGGTTCTGTTGTTTTCGCGCAAGGGAGAAGCGGTGGCTGATCTGTTGCGGAAAAAAAGTTATGCGGTAACCGAATGGTCGGGCAGAGGAATGGACGGTTCGATAACGCTGATGCTGCTGGACGTTCCCAGGCGAGCCGTCAGAGAAGTAATAGGGACAGCCAAATCCGTCGATTCATCCTGTTTTTATATCGTAGAAAACATAAATTCGTCGGAATGCATTCGCCCGACGCTGCTTCCCAGAACAGGATGGAGAACCGCCAACCGTAAGGCGAAGTAGACCTGCAAAAGGCCTGGAAATTGGCATTGATCAAAAAGCTTCTTTTGAGGTTACAATTCGACAGAATCCTCTATCATTTTGTTTCGATTTCGATCACGATTGCGATACCGATGCCGATACCGACACAAATTGTCAAAAGTTTTGAAAGAATTGTAACCCCGGCTTGATCAGTCCCACAAATTTAATACGCATTTACGTCTCCTTGAAAAGACTCGCGAGCCGCAAATCTTAACGAATTCACCCGAAAAAGAAGAGGATGCAGCAAAGGTCCAGGCCGACAACTGACCTGAGCCTGTCCGGGTAGACGAAAGTCGTGCTGATTTCGTGCTATTGACTTGACGATTGGCAGTCGACAATTGACAATTCTGATATTCCAGACACGGAAACCGGCGCATTTCGATCATCGCCAGGCTTTTTTGACTTCATCCTGCATTTACTCACGCTGTTTTACGTTTTATAATATTGTCGGTCTGCCGCAACATCATGCGGTTGAACGTTGAGATAACGGTGATGACGGAAGTGTGTGGTTTTGCTTTTTAGATGAGCGCTTTAGAGAGGGCACGGCATGCGAAAAATTCGGATGATAATAGCTTATGACGGGTCTAATTTTCATGGATGGCAGACTCAGAAGGATCGCCGGACGGTTCAGGAGCAATTGGAAAAACATTTGTCGCTGATTTTGCGGGAACCGGTCAGTGTGAATTATGCGGCTCGTACCGATGCGGGCGTTCATGCGGAATTTCAAACGGTTGATTTTGATACGAATTCTGATAACGATTTGTATGCGTTGCAGAAGAGTCTGAACAGTCTGTTCCGTGGAGAAGTTGCCGCCAGGCGTATCGAAGAGGTTTCTGCGGATTTCCATTCCCGGTTTTCGGCAACAAGCCGTCTTTACCGGTATCGTATTTATAATGCGCCGGCTATGTCGCCTTTCCACAGGAAATATGCGCTTCACGTCACCGGAAAGCTTGACGCAGAAACCATGGCGTCATGCCTGAAATACCTCATCGGCGAACATGATTTTTCCTCTTTCCGTTCATCCTCATGTTCTTCCCGAACGCCTATGCGTCATATGATCGAATCCTGGCAGCATTTTCACCCTCCCTTCATCGACCTGTATTTCAGGGCCAACGCTTTTTTACACAACATGATCCGCATACTGGCCGGAACTCTGCTGGACATCGGCCGAGGAAAAATAACCGAAAAGCGTTTCGTCGAGATTCTCAACGCACGAGACAGGACCGTTGCGGGAAAAACCGCAGCGCCGCACGCTTTGTGCCTTATGGAAATAACCTATCCCGATATGCCGGGAACAGCCATGCCGGGCATTATTCCGCCCCGGAAGCATCGCTGATTCGCGGAAAAGCAATATGAATCCGTTACTATGAGACAATCTGAACGACATAAGCGGGCATCAGAATACCGCAAGGCGTATAGCGGCGTGCTGCTGGTTATCCTTATCGCCGCAGCCGCAGCCTTGTCGCTCTTCCGTATCGTCAACTGGGACGTCTGGTGGCAGATGAAAACAGGCGAACTTATCATCGCTGAAAAGAGCATTCCCTATCGCGATGTCTTTTCCCACACCATGAAAGGCGAATATTATCCGCCCATGGAGTGGCTGTTCGACCTGATTGCGTATCTTGCTTCAAATGCCGGAGGATTGACCGCCGTCATCATATTGAAAGTCATAATCGTCGCAGCCATGGCCTTCTTTCTGTTTCTGACGTGCCTGCGTTCGAGCGGTTCTCCCCTCGTTTCATTCGCGGGTACCGCTCTGCTGCTGACGGCGATGAGGTTTCGTCTGACTATGCGTCCTCACGTTTTTACATTTTTATTCCTGGTTCTTTATCAATTTATAATCCTCAAACCGGCGAAAGGCTTTTCAAACCGGCGTATAATCCTGATGGCTTCCATTACGCTATTATGGGTGAATATTCATCCCGGAGTCGTTCACGGCCTGGTATACCTGGTCCTTTTCATCACGGGACTGCTTTTCGACAGCATGATGGAAAAATATTCATCCCTGTCCGGCAGGCATCAGAATCCTGCCCTGAAACATCTCCTGATCGTTTTAATCGTCTGCTTAGCCGTCTCCTTCATCAATCCCAACTTCTTCGCCTTCTGGAACTACGCGTTCAAGCATGCCGCCTACCAATCCATCGTGGATGAATTCAAAGCTCCCGCCTTTAACGAGCATCCCCTCTTTTTCATCCTTATGGCGATATCATTCCTTCTCATCATTCCGACGATACGCAGCACAGGTTTCCGCCGTATTTTGCCCGCCGTACCCTTTGTCGCAGCAAGCCTGTTTTTCGCCCGTATGATTCCCCTGGCGCTTCTGCTGACCCTACCGGCCGCTGTCGATTCTTTTGTGCTCCTCTTAAAAAAATCGCAACGGTTGAAATTAATTCCCGGAAAATACGCTTTTCTAATCATGGTGGTCCTGGCGGCAGTCCTCGCCGCAGGCTTGCATCTGCAGTTCAGAAGTCCCCTGTTTTTCAATTTTAAACCCGGTTTCGGCTTCGACCGCACGCTGTTTCCTTTCAGGGCCGTCGAATTCCTGAATCAAACCGGCATAAAAGGCACGCTCCTTAACGACAACAGGTTCGGAGGATTCATAATCTATTACAGCAGCCCGCTGCGTCCCGTTTTTTCCGACGGAAGACAGACGCTTTATCATGAACTGCATAAGGAAATACTCGATATCAACCGTAAAAGTCATAGTAAAAATGAGTTCTTCCAAGCCTGGCGGCGACTGCTTGAAAAATACGGCGTCGATTACGCCGTCACATCTTACGGCGCCGGCGGCCTCAGCGGATTAAACGCTTTCCTGATCAGCGATGCTCAATGGTCCTTGATATGGTTCGACGACGTCGCTCAAATTTACCTTAAAAAAACTTCATCCTTCTACAATATCATGAAGGACAGGATATATCATGAACTCGACCCGAACGGAATCAGGCGTAATTATGAGGTGGAAACGGCGATGGAAGAGGCGAGGCGAAACATTAAAGAAGTTCCGGATTCTCCGATAGGATATTATATTCTCTCACGGCTGCATTATGCGAGCGGCCAATATGAACAGGCGTTGAATTTTGCGGATGAAGCCGTCGAAAGGTCGGTGAAGAATCCGGGTGCATATTACTTGAAATATCAGATACTGCGCAGCATCGGCGAGACCCGTCAGGCTGCGGAGGCGCTGAAACAGGCCGTCAAACTGAACCCGCAAAATGCTCATTTTAAATCGGAACTGCGGCTGTTGCGCATGCAGGAATTAAATTGATATGAATGCTGAGGATTATGATAAAGTACTGCGGAAGGCTCAGGAGCTGATTGCAGAGCATGCCGCCCGGTATGTTGCGTCTGAGGTTCAGGATATCTATAAACTGTTGTACCAGGCTTTCTGCGGGCCGGAACATGCCGTTGCTTCCGCTGATGCCGCTAGCCGCCGTTTTTTTTCTGAATGGAACAGGGTTGCGGCCCATGACGGTATTATTTATGAAAAAATCGGCATAGTCGATGTTTTGTACAGAATTAATCTTGCACCGGCGAAACAGGCGGGATGCCGGCCGCAGAGGATATTTGAGATGTTTTGTGAAAGTGCGGAGCGATTCCAACCGCGTCACGCTTTGTTCGCCAGGGGCTGGAAAGACATGAAACTGTTCATTGCAAAACAGAATGAACGATATAAGGTCAGTGAGTATGAAGCGCTGACGAAGCTGCTGGAAGAGCGCAATTTTCCGCCCGTGCATCACTCAAGGAGATATAAAAAACACTATTCGCCGGCTTACAGGCTGACGGATGAGATGCAGGAACCGTCGGCAACGCTTTAATGAAAATACTCCACGCCATAAGTCAACGTCCTTCGTCCACGGGGAGCGGAATATATGTGCAGGCCATGCTGAGGGAAAGCGCTCGCCGGGGGCATGAAAACTATCTTCTGGCGGGCGTTCCCTGCGATTGGTCGACATATCCGGAAGGCGTTACGGAGCGACAATGCAGTTTCGTCACTTTCGACGGCGGGGACCTGCCTTTTCCCACGGCGGGAATGAGCGACATTATGCCTTATCCGAGCAAAAGGTTTTGTGACTTCACGCCGGAAGAACTATCCGGGTATCATGCCGCGTTCCAGGCAAAATTGAACCGTATCATCAGCGATTTCAAACCTGACGTTATTCATTCGCATCACCTGTGGCTGATGAGCTCCCTCATACGCCGCCTGTTCCCTCATATTCGCATGGTGACGTCGAGTCATGGGTCGGACCTGAGACAATTTCGGAATTGTCCTCAGTTTCGCTCCACAGTCCTGGAAGGTTGTCGGACAATTGAAGTCATCCTGGCGTTGACCGAAGACCAGAAGAAGAATATCGCAAAGTTGTACGGCATTCGGAAAGATAAGATATTGGTTGCCGGAGCCGGATTCAATGAAGAATTGTTCTACAAAACGAAGAAATCAGGTTATCCTCCGGTAGAAATACTCTATGTGGGAAAACTGAGCAGGGCCAAGGGGATTCCCTGGCTGTTGAAAGCCCTGGAACAAATCGATGAACCGGACTGGCGCATCAGGCTCGTCGGAAGCTCTTCGGGAAAAGATCAACAACAAACGGAAGGCCTGATAAGAAAGCTGGGTCACAAGGCGAACGCCCTCGGCGCTCTGCCGCAGGAGAAAACTGCAGAAGCGATGAGACGCTCGAATATATTAGTTCTACCTTCATTCTACGAAGGATTGCCCCTGGTCCTTCTGGAAGCTTTGGCCTGCGGATGCCGTATTGTTGCCACAGAATTGCCCGGCATCAAAGAACTCTTCCGAAACCGCAAATCCGACGTCATTTCCCTCGTTCCTCTCCCCAGACTCAAAAATGTAGACGTTCCGTTAAAAAAAGATGAAGCCGGCTTCACCATGCATCTCAAACAAGCCCTGGAAAAACAAATTAACGCCGCCGTCACAAAACCGAATTGGGATAATCCCCGGATAAAAGCAATATTGGAAAATTACACATGGCAGGCGGTTTTTTCACGGGTGGAAGCAGCTTTTATGGGACCTCACCCCCCGGCCCCCTCTCCATGAATGGAGAGGGGGAGTAAGATTGGGTTATTTTATAGCTGGTTTGGGGACATCACACATCGTAAATTTAGGGACTGATCAAGCCGGGGTTACAATTCTTTCAAAACTTTTGACAATTTGTGTCGGCATCGCAATCGGTATCGGGGTCGGTATCGTAATCGGGAGATTGATCAAATGGGGGTACAATTTGGATCGATCCATAAATCTCTTAAGCTCCGAAGGAGCGCTGTACGAAAGCCCAGGGTTAAGCGAAGCGCAACCCTGGGGCAGACAAGAAAAAAATGAAAGCTCTGAAGGAGCGCAGTAAATTTCCGTTTCGGCGGCTTTAATAAAGTAACGGGAGGCATAGCTGTTCGGAAATAACCCGAGTCTATTCAGCACAAATTGTTACCTCGAAATGTGCGCTTTTGATCAATGCCGTAATCGGTATAGGCATCAGTATCGCAATCGTGATCGAAATCGAAACAAAATGACAGACGATTCTGTCGCATTGTAACCTCAAAAGAGGCTTTTTTGATCAATTCCTCTTTTCGGGACTGATCAAATAGGGGTTACAAATTGTGATCTCAATACTCAAAAAGAACTTTCGAGCTCAGCGGAACGGCGCTCGTGCTCGTAATCGCAATCGATCGATTCAAATGATTGCCCTGCTTTGCTTTCAAACGTCTGTACAGATCAGACCAATGTTTCGATTAAGATTACCGCTGCAATGAGCACGAGCACGAAGG
>CAZUFC010000190.1:0-12547 GCA_964619725.1 uncultured bacterium
CTTATTTTGACGATTTTTCCCTGAATTTCCAGCAAAATATTTGATCAGGCTCATCCGGGGAACGCTTTTTAAAATAATCGACCGTCTGCCTGGCGTAACCGTGCCGTTCATACTCAGGAAAAACGTTGATGGTATGTATGATGACCCGGCTGTAAACCTTCTTGATTCGCGCCTTGCCTACTCTCTTATCCCCTATGTCCAGGTTTATCCACTGGTAATTGGAATCGCTCGCATTTACATTCTGAAATTTAAGCTGTAATTTCTCAGACATCATCGCCTCCATAAAATAATAAAACCGTTCCTCTATTCAATAACTGAACTGAATAAATGAAACAGTTTTTAATTTAGAAATGAGTCAAAATAAGCAGATAATCAATGCCGTGGTGTTTCCAACCGATCTTCGTCATAGCCGGTTCCTCTCTACGGGCGAGAAGACGCCCCGGAACACTCCAGTTATGTAATACGGATATAAGTACGGAAGTCAAGCCGGGACCGTTTGGAACGCGATTAGTTTGATTCTTCCAGGGCTTCCACTATAGCATCATATGCTGACCCATGAACATAACCCATGGCGGCGAGTTTCTCCAGGACCTTATCTGAAACCAGAATTTTAGGTTTAAATATGGCCTGGTTGACCTGGAAAAAGTTTTCAGCAACAGAAACCAGGCGACGCTGACGTCTTGAATTTCTTACACTCAGGTTCTTCCGTTCCTGTGGATCGTCATTTAAATCATATAATTCCTGTTCGACGCCGGATGGACTGTTCGTTATAATAAGCTTCCATCCATCCTCAATCACGGCAAACCGCTGAGGATGCTCGAATATGGGTTTTCGCGACAGAAAAACTTGCCTTTTCTTTTTTGCATCCCAGATGCTCGAACCGGAAAATATCTTGAGCGGTTCGATATCCGCTAAAGCGAGAATGGACGGCGCCAGGTCTGTCTGTTCGACATATTCATCACTCACGATTTCAGCTTCCCGCTCCGGAACACGCATAATAAGCGGCGTTCGCACGACTTCCTCATACAATGTGTTATGATAAATCCCTTTGTGCTCCTGAAATTCTTCGCCGTGATCGGCAGTGACGATGATTACGGTCGAATCATAAAGGTCTTTTTGCTTGAGAGCGACCATCAAATCGCCGATAGCTGCATCAGTGACGGCGATTTCACTGTCGTAACGGTCGATCCTTTTATCGCCGAAATGATATTGCGGATGCGGCATGTAATCAAAATGCGGATCAAAATAGTGTATCCAGGTAAAAAAAGGCCTGACAGTTTTTTCCATCTCCTGAATCGCTTTTTCAGTAATATATTGAGCTGAGGAAACTTTATGCGGATCGCCCAGGGACAACGCCGAAACGTCATAATCCTCAAAACCCTGGTCCAGCCGGAAACCTTCCACGCAAAAATAATGACTGACATAAGCCGATGTTCGATACCCGTTCTTCAGCAAAACCTCCGCCAACGTCGTAGCGTTAAGGCTCAATCCCGCATTGTCCTGCTCGCAACCGTGCTGGTGCGGATAAAGCGACGTCATGATGGTGGTCAATGAAGGCAACGTCCATCCGGCCTGACTGTAAGCATTTTCAAAAAGAACCGATTCCTCCGATAATACATCCAGCCACGGCGTCGTGCTGCGCTCATATCCATACGCTCCGAGATGATCAGCCCGTAAACTGTCCACCGTTATCAAAAGAATATTCAATTCCTTGTTCAACTGTTCCGCTGATCGAGTCAATGGAGACGGCGCTTCGATATCGCTCAGCCCCGAATCAATTGTCGATTGCTCCTGCCGGGACAAGACATCTCTCCGATGTTGCACGATGTAAATGAAAAAGACGGCCAGCAGAGCAATTACAGCTATAAACAGAATAATATTCAAATTTCTTCTGGATCGGTAAGAACTTTGCAAGATATAAACTTCCTTAAAAGAGTTTCATTCCAAAGATCAAAACGAGCCGGACGGCTGTAGAACTCCGCACGACTCATCATCAAAGGCTAGCGTACGTGGCTGCTCAAGTCAAAAACAAACGGAGAGAGGGAGGCGGGGAAAGCGAAAGGGGTTGCTGGGCGGACGGTTGGTTTTATTTTCTCGACAAGGGGTCATTTTTTATGCTAAGTTCAGTCGGGTGATGAAGGAGTTGGATTGATGGACAATAAAGAAAAGAAATCGATGCGAATAGCGGTAATCGGGGCCGGCATATCCGGGATGTCCGCTGCCTGGGAGATAGTGAATTCCGGGGAGACGGCGGACATATATGAGCGAGATGCAGTGAGCGGCGGATTGGCCGGATGGTTTGATGTTGGCGGAACGACTTTGGAAAAGTTTTATCATCATTTGTACAACAAGGATGAAGATTTGATCAATTTGATCAATGAAGCGGGACTTGGTGAGAGTCTAGTATTCAAAAACACGGCCACCAGTTGTTTTCACGGCAACCGGATATACCGATTGAGTTCTCCGCTTGATTTATTAAGGTATAAGCCGTTGAGTTTCATGGACCGTATTCGGCTTGGGATGCTTGTTTTAAAAGCGCGGCTGGTGAAGGATTGGCGCGATCTGGACAGCATTTCGGTGAAGGATTGGGTCGTTGGAATAGCCGGTGAGAATGTATTTAAGGTATTATGGGAGCCTTTGTTGCGGTCGAAATTCGGTCGTTACGGGGAGCAGGTTTCCGCAGCCTGGTTGTGGAGCAAGATGGTTCAGCGGGGAGGTTCCCGGAGCAAGGGAGGCGCTGAGGAGCTGGGTTATTTGAAAGGCGGTTATGGATTGCTTTTCAAGCGATTGGAAAAGCTGCTGACGGAACGCGGCGCCGAGATACATTTTGAGACGCCTGTGGAGAAAATACTTATCAAAAATAATAAAGTCGAAGGATTGCAGGTAAACGGAAAGCCGGTGAAGTATGATGCCGTTCTGGCTACTGCGCAGGTTCCCGATTATCTGAACATTGCCGATGATTTGCCGGAAGGGAATAAAAAGGCGCTGGAAAAAATCGGCTTCCTGGGGAACGTCTGCCTGGTCCTCAAAATGAAAAGACGACTCTCCGACACTTATTGGCTCAACATCACCGAATCCGACTGTCCTTTCGTAGGCGTGATCGAACAGACCAATCTGCTCAGCGAGGACAATTACCAGGGCCATCATCTGGTTTACCTGTCGCGCTACATGGATGTTGACGACCCTTATTACGGAATGAACGCGGAGCAGCTTTTCAAAGAATATCTTCCCTCTCTCAAAAAGATATACCCTGAATTCAGCGAAGACTGGACGGAAGAAATAATGTTATGGCGGGAACCTCATGCCCAACCGGTCGTATCCGTTGGATACAAAGACATGGTTCCTGAAGCCGATGCGCCGGTTCAAGGCTTATATCTTTCCACCATGGCGCAGATTTTCCCGGAAGACCGTCAAATGTCCAATGGCGTGAAGATTGCGCGAAAAACCGCTCGGTTGCTGCTGAAAAACCTGAAGCATTGATCAAAATTCAGTATTTAAGGGTTACAATTTGGGCAGTCCGCAATCTGTAAACGGCCGGGAGATATCATAAATTCACATCTCCTGTCATTCGCTAATGAAAAATTGTGAAATGTTTGACGAAAAAAAGTATAGATGTTCGAAAAAATTCTTGTAAAACAAAGTCCCCCCGCCTGCGGGGGGATATAGGGGGGGGCTAAAAACTTCACAATTATTATGCCGAGTTGCAATGCAAGAAAATCACACTTTTTCAATAGTTTGTGACATTCTTGTCAGGAGTTCAGAAATTCAATACGCATTTGTGTTTCCGTAAGAAGAAAAACAACCCCCGATACGCTAATGTCCATGCTTCGTCGCGAGCGACTCGCATCGACATAAGCGTCTCTGCCCCCTTTGATAAGCCTGTCGATTTAATCGAAAATGGTGCACCGTCGCAACAGCATGTAGCGGTATTAACTATGAAGTCCACACTATGTTGTATACTGGGAACCGCTTTTTCGATTAAATCGACACCCCGTAATAAGCTGACTTTTATACACGCTTAACACAATAGATGAATGATTTTCATTTTACACTTAAAATAAAAGGATTTATAAAGCTTATTCGTCAGAACGAAACATAGAAAACTGCGACTTCATTGAAAGCCCCCCCTATATCCGGTAGAAGAGCGTTGATTTAATCGAAATTCGATGCGAACCATGTGAATAAGAAAATGTTATGAGAGATGATGTCTAATAATTTTGAAGCGCTTTCATTTTCGATTAAATCAACGGACCCGCAAGCGGGGTGACTTTGCCGTTGAGCGCTGTTTGACTTTCTGATTTCGGCAGTCAATTATTTTTGCTCCCACGCAGCCTCTGTCGGGAATCGGGGTCGGTATCGGCATCGCAATGGTAAATCAAACGTACAGAATGGAGCCAATCGAACTCTTGTGTTAAGCGTGTGTACTAGTAAGGTAATAAGGGGGATTTCACTCAGTAAATTTTTTCCCGGTAAAAACTGTTAACCTGGTTTGATCAGTCCCAAAATTTCAGAGTTCGGCGCGCCATGCGTCGTCGACATTCAGCGCGCAGGCAGGAATTCAATCCAGAAACTGCTGCCCTTTCCCGGCCTGGAATTGACTCCGTATCGTCCTTTCATGCGCATCATTCCCCTGGCCACGATAGCGAGGCCTATCCCCGTGCCCTGAAACTCTTTATCGCCGTGCAACCTTTCAAAAAGACGGAAAATTCTGTCCTGGTCTTCTTCCGCAATGCCTATTCCATTATCCTTGAACCAGATTCTATGTTTCCCTTGTCTCTTTTCCGCCCGGATTCCAATTTTGGGCTTTTTATCCTTTTCAGTATATTTAACGGCATTTGCAATTATATTCTGAACCACCTGAACAGTCGTCACATGATGACCGTAAACCTGCGGCAACGAGCCTTCCGTGGTTATTTCAGCATCCCGATCTTCAATATTACCGCGAAGCATATCCTTCGCATCCTCCACCGCCTGGTTCATATCGACTTTTTTTAGATCGATGTCCGAGCCGTGTATTTTTCCGAAAACAGACAAATCCCGGATAAGCGCGTCCATTTTTTGAGCGGCTCTGACGATCTTCTGGATATGACCTTTTGCTTCTTCATCCAATTTATTGCCATAGTCTTCCTGCAGGATGCAGGCGAAACCGAAAACCGTCCTTAGGGGAGCGGTCAGATCGTGCGAAACGGCATAAGCGAATGCTTTCAATTCCTCATTTGCTGATTCAAGCTGCTTCGTTCTCTCTTCAACGCTCTGTTCCAAATTAAACGTCAATCGAAAAATTTCCTCTTCCGTCTTTTTCCTGTCCGTAATATCCCTGACGATGCATACGACTGAATCAGCGCTGCATTTAACCATTCGAGCTTCAAAATTTCTCAAGTCTTTTCCGATTCTAAGATTATATTCGTAAACCTGCATAGAGCCTTCAGACAGTGTTTTCTCAATAGCCTCCATAGTCACAGCGGCCACTTCCCGAGGAAGAACATCTTCAGCCTTCTTTCCCAGAAAAATAGTGGGAGTCGTGTAAAGGTTTTCCTTGGGCGCCTTGTAATGCGTAAAAGAACCGTCGCTTTTGATTCTAAACATCATGTCAGGAATAGCCCATAGTATCGCCCGGTATACTTCTTCGTTTTTTCTTATTTCGTTCTCCAGACGTTTATATTCAGTTCCCAGCTTTTTCAGTTTTCTGTTTTCTCGCCTTAATTTTTTCAGCTCATCCAATAATTGCTCTTTGCTCTTATCAATGTCTCTCATGAAACATTTCTCCTTGCTATCCCAGGAAAAGCTTCTTTAACTCACCAGCAAACATTAATGAATAATATCAAACTCCCGCACGTAATACAAAATTAATTTCATGCCGTGCGCTGTTCCGACAACGACAACCGCCGCGCGCTGCGGGACTGACGACGACAACGATTTATCGGCTAACATATTGAAAAGCGGCATTAATCAAATATCCGTATTTTGAGGTTCCAATTCGGGCAATGCGCTATCTGCAAAGGGCCGGGGAGATATAATAAATTCAATACGAGTTTGCAGTTCCGTATGAAGAAAAACAACCCTCGATACGCTAATGTTCATGCTTCGTTGCGAGCGACTCGCATCGACATAAGAGTATCTGTCCCCTTATTGTAAGCCCACTTTTACAGAGGCTTGACACAATAGCCGAATGATATTCATTTTACACTTTAAATACAAGTATTTACAAAGCTTCTTCGTCTGAACAAAAGAATATAAAACTGTGACTTCATAGAAAGTCCCCCCCTAAATCCGGCAGAAGAGCGTTGATTTAATCGAAATTCGATGCGAACCATGTGAATAAGAAAATGTTATGAGAGATGATGTCTAATAATTTTGAAGCGCTTTCATTTTCGATTAAATCAACGGACCCGCAAGCGGGGCGACTTTGCCTGTAGGCGCTGTTTGACTGTCTGATTTCGGCAGTCCGCTATTTTTAATTCCAGGCAGCCTCTGTTGGAAATCGGTGTCGGTATAAGCATGGCAATCATAAGTCAAATATACAGAATGAAGCCAATCGAACTCTTGCGTCACGTGTATGTAATAGTCAGTTATTGTAGGGAGGGATTTCACTCAGTGAATTTTTTGCCGGTAAAAAGCGGGCATTGATCAAAAAAGCGTCTTTTGAGGTTACAATTCGACAGAATCGTCTATCATTTTGTTTCGATTTCGATCACGATTGCGATACCGAGCCCGATACCGATTGCGATACCGACACAAATTTTCAAAAGTTTTGAAAGAATTGTAACCCCCGGCTTGATCAGTCCCAAAAAGTGTTATACCTGTTTGATGAGCGCCGAATTTTATTATCGATGTTGAGTCTTTCTCATCTTCCAAAATTACATCGGCGAGAAGAATGATTCTTTAATTTTGTCGGTTAGCTTCAAATTTTTCGCGGGGAGATCGCAAATGAAACCGTATTCCGGAAAACATTTTACGGCATTGTTTTTCGCATTTTTTACATAGGCGTCGTTTCCTCCTTTCAGATCGATGAAGACCGAGAGGCAGGCGCCGCCGTGATAGTCATTGGGTCCGCTTTTGGCTGGGCCGTTGGGGTCAGCGTAGATATCGTCGCCTTTTTCATCAATGAAGATGCAGATGGAATTATGAGCAGAAGCTCCCTGCGAGAAACCTCCGCCCAAATATCGATCATCGCCTGCTCTGTCGATGAACAGCGTCACCGATTCGTCCCAGGCCAGTCCGGCATGAACCGCGTTCCTGGTTTCGTAAACATCGTCTCCGCCTTCGTCTATAAAGGTCCCCAGGGCCTGGTGCGCGCAGAAACCTTGAGCGTACCGGCTGCCGACGTAATGGTCGGACTTACGTGAAGCATCATGAAGAATGCCCCACCCGTAGTAATATCCGCCGCCCTGAGAAAAGTTGCCGGCTTCATATTTGTCTTCGCCTTTCAAATCGGCAAGTATGCCTAATCCGCCCGAAGCGTATTTACGGAAACCCACGCCGCAGCCCTGGGACCAGCCTTCGTAGATGCCCGGCGTTCCGTAACTGGTCGGATAAGTTCCCTTGCAATAGTAATCGTCGTCACCCTCCTCATCCATCAACATTCCCAGGCCGAAAGGCATGCCTATTCCCTGGGAATTCAAATGCGACTCATATCGGTCATTACCGTTCCGGTCCAGCGCAACGCCTATGCCCCAAAGGGCGGCTCCCTGGGAATAAGCGTGAGAGCGATAAACATCATTTCCGTCCTGATCCAGAAGCATCCCTGTTCCCATGATCCCGCATCCCTGGCACCAGCGCAGCCCTATGTAAGAATCATCCCCTTCCAGGTCCGCCAGGATGCCGATTCCCATGAAACCGGTTCCCTGGGCGAAATTCCGGGTCGATTCATAAGCATCGTCTCCTTCCATGTCAATAACCAGCGCTCCTCTGATTTCTTGCGTCGAAGAACCCGCATTATTCGTGTAAAAATCATCGCCTCCGAAATCTATGATTATCGCCGCATCAACATCTTTAAACCAGTTATTGCCCGTTCCTCCCAGAATTATCTTACCATAAGGAGTCTCCCTCTCCGCAATCGTCTCGGCGCTCATCTCTTTTACTTCACCGCGGCAAGTCTTCCTCAAACTCTCCAGATAACCCGGCTCCAATAGCTTTAATAACTCCCGCGCCGCCCGCCGTAAAGAAACGTAATCTATTTTCCGGGCCGCATCCATCATTTTTAAATGGCGCTTGAAACGGTCACCGTCCTCATCCAGGTCCAGGTAAATATGACGCTCAAACGCTTCACCAAGACCCTCCAGATTCAACCGGCACACTTCTCGCTCCTCTTCCGTCATTTCTGAAAATGCCCCGTTAATCAACCCGTCAACCTCCTCCAACACCTCTTCCATCGCATCAAGATGCGCCTCCACTGAATCTTCAGTCACTATTCCTTCACTGGCATATATCTCATCCTCTCCGTTCAAAATAGGCGCGGCCCTTCCCAAAACAGCGCCTAACCGTTCATCGGAACGCTGATGATCCTCCTCCATACCCTCCAGTATCCCATACGCCGCCCTCTCCATGTGAAAAGGATTCCTGTGTAAATACGCATTAACGTTCAATCGAAATCCCTTGTGATTCTCCTCCAGCGCCCCCAACCTCTCACGTAAATCCTCGTACGATTCCTCCAGCTCATATCGCTCTATCAGCCGCTCGACGAATTTTTCCAACCGCGGTCGAAAATCCTGTAATTCCGGATAAATATCGACATCAGAAGGCACGGTGAATTGCCCCTTTTCAGGCCGTGAACCCAAGGTTATTTCCAGTTTGATCCTGCTTCTCCCCTTCTTCGCCTTCAACATCACTTCTTCCCCGACCTCCGTTCGCCTCAGATATCCCGTCAGATCAGAAAGTTCTTCCTCCTTCATTTCAAGCTTCTTACCCCACGATTCCCCCTCTATATTCAATTCCTCTCGGATGACCTCCACGCTGACTCGCTCCCCTGCTCCGTAATTCTCCAGCTTCTCGCGAAATAAATCATAAACTTCTTCTTTCGCCCCTTCCAATGGAGTTTCGTTAAATACAATCATGACGTCTCCTCGACGTAATCCAGCATCCTCCGCAGGCGAACCCGGGTAAACGAAATCTATCCTCAGTCCTCCCATGATTTGCTTGCCTTCAAATGATCCCGGCTCCTCCACCGGAGACAACCGCACACCCATATAACCCTGCTCGGAGGCTGCTCCCACAATTGCCGTTAAAACAATCCATATCGCTATAATATGACTAAAAATAAATCCTGTGTATCTCGTTACAACGCTCATTATCTCATTTCTCCATCCTTATACTTTCAAAAAAAATCCTCTTCATCAGTCGCATCCGGGATTATACATGTGTAAGGTAAAAATTGAAATAACTGTTATTTGATCTCTGGTTATTTTTACAAGAATTTACTGTTTTCGCTTTTTATACATAATTGCAGTAAATAGCTTAATTCTAGTATTTTAAGCGTTTCCTTATTGAACATCATGTTCAAACAAATGCCCAGAAAATGGACTCGTCAGGCAGGCCGAAGCGGTCAGGAAGTCCCTGAAGCTTTGAATAGCTTAAAAAAAATAAGTGGTACGCAGTTTGCTCATGAAAGGACGGTTTTAATCTTCTGATGGAGAAAAGAGGAGACGGCAATAAAAGCAACCATGCATCAAGGAGAATCAAGAATGTCAAAAAAGATGAGCAGAGAGGGAATTAAGGGCGTCTGGGGAGTCATTTCATCGGCGGCAATTCTGGGGTTATGTTTACTGCTGTTGAATGCAGGAGTGGGAGCGTATGATTTAGGGAAGGTATCGCCTGATTTAAGGGAGTCTCTGGAGAATTCGCTGGGTAGTTCGGGTTTTAAAACGGAGGAGTTGGACGAATGTGCGATACTGCTTTCGGATGCACCATCCCGTGGGAAGGGAGCATTGGATCATCGTCGTCGAGTGATCATCCGTTACCGGAAGAATGAGTTACTGGATAGAGCTGAGCTAGGTATTGAGGAGCGCGGGGGCAGAATCCACAGTCGGACGAATTTTTTACCGTTTATAACAGCGACGTTAAGCGACCGAGCGATATTGGAGTTACTGGACGATGCTTCGGTGTTGCGGATATCGCCTGATCGAGAATTAAAGATATGTTCGACGCCGGGAACGAGTTACATATC
The DNA here is from genome assembly GCA_964619725.1 of uncultured bacterium. Taxonomy (GTDB): domain Bacteria; phylum CSSED10-310; class CAZUFC01; order CAZUFC01; family CAZUFC01; genus CAZUFC01. The sequence goes on from CAZUFC010000190.1 coordinate 10,163, forward strand.
GGCGACGACGGGCGCATCGCAGGTATGGGATGAATATAAGGGTTCCGGCGTACGGATAGCGGTATTCGATTCGGGTTGTCCCTGGTTTCATCCTGATTTAATGGACGAGTCCGGATTCCGGCGCGTGAAGTTAAGGCGCAATTTTACGCATGAAGGATGGTACAGGAACACGCGGGACAAGTATGGTCATGGAACGCATGTGGCTGGAATAGTATCGGGCAACGGTTACAGATCGAAGCAGGAGGGCGACGATTACAGCGGCATAGCTCCGGACAGCGAGCTGGTGATATTCAAGGTATTGGACAAGAAGGGTCAGGGATTAACGAGCTGGGTATTGGATGCAGTGGATTATCTTTTGACGTATAATCATTTGATCAACGTCCGGATAGCGAATTTTTCATTAAGTGCGCCGCCGTATGAATCTTACAAGACGGACCCATTGAGTTTAGCGGTGAAGGAACTGGTCGATGCTGGTATAACGGTAGTATGTGCAGCGGGCAATCGGGGTCTGAATCAATCGGGGGACAAGGTGTACGGAGGTATAGGTTCACCCGGGATATCGCCTTTTGTAATAACGGTAGGAGCAGTAGACGGCAAGGGTACGGTTCGTCGCGACGACGATGAGATAGCGTTATACAGTTCCCGCGGACCGACGCGTTCATATGATGCCGCATCGGGGAAGTATGATGATCTGGTGAAGCCGGACGTGGCGGCTCCGGGGTCGAACATCGTATCGGTATACGCATACAACAACAAGCTGGCGAGGAAATATACGGAGCCGGAATATGATATCAAGGTAAAGTCAGGAAACTACAATTATCTGAAATTATCCGGAACGTCGATGTCCGCGCCGATGGTATCGGGAGCGGCAGCATTGATGCTGGAAGCGAATCCGGCCTTGACTCCTGCGGTCATCAAGGGAATACTGATGATGACGGCTGAGCCTCTGCCGGGAATTTCGCCTTATGAACAGGGAGCCGGCGAATTGAACATTGAAGGAGCGGTCAGACTGGCGGAAGCGATAGGACAGAATTTCAGTTCAGTCGAATACGGGATCAATCTTTTTCCGTCGGGTCAGCTTCCCGAACCCCAGTATACAATAATCGGCGGTGAACAAGCGTATTGGGGGCTGGGGAAAGTGTACCTGGACGATCCTGATTGTAATGGAGACTGCGACGGTGACGGATTAAACGACATGGCGGCGAAAGGCGGAATCTTCTGGCAAAACGGGATACTATGGAATGCGAGCGGCGCGTATTATTACGATGGGATAAAGTTCCAGGAAGGCGTGCTGTGGAGCGACGACTGCATGGGTCCCGAGTGTGAAGCGCCTGGCGTATTGTGGAGCGATGACTGTATGGATTGCCAGGTTCCTGGAGTATTGTGGAGCGACACGTTTCTTGATTGGAGCGGCGTAGCGTGGGAAAGCGCGGCGTTATTGGGGAACGGAAACATCAGCGGCGATTCGATATGCGACGATCCTGCGGGATGTCCTGGCGTGCTGTGGTCGGACGACGTAATATGGGCCGAGACGGTATGCAATGATCCGACTTTGTGCCCTGGAGTATTATGGTCAGACGGATTCATACCCGATGCGGACTATAATGAGGATTTGTTCCTGCTGGGCGAGAACATCATGGCTGAAGACGACTTTTTCGAATACGGCGAAGACCAGTATGACTGGGATGCACCGGATGACGAAAGCTACGACAGTGAAGAAGACAGCGATCAGTATCCCTGAGCATTCTGATCGCGAGTTCGACTGAAAAGAGCAAAGCAGGGGAGGCCCGGAATAATGAATGTTCCGGTCCTCTCTTTTTTACTTTTATTTTCGTTGGTTGGTTTATGACTGGTTGCGGGTTTTCGTTGGTTGGTTTATGGCTGGTTGGGGAATTTCTTTTGTTGGTTTATGGTTAGTTTGAGAGAAGTTTTGGGATTGATCAATCGGGGTTACACTTCTTTCTAGACTGTCGACAGATTGTTTCAGGGATCGGTATCGGGATCGGGGTCTGTATCAAAATGCAAATCGAAACGATGGGATATTCAGAAAAATATCTTATCATTGATAATAAACCTGTGGAAAGTGATGTTTGGACTGTAATTAATAAGAAAAACAATCCCCCGATCCGCTAATTCTGAGACTTCGCATCCGTCTCGCCTCAGCATAAGCGCAGCGCACCGCTTTGCTAAGCTTGCTATTATACACGCTTGACACAATAGACGGATGATTTTCATTTTACACTTCAAATATAATAATTTATAAAGCTTATCCGTCAGAACGAAAACATATAAAACTGGGCGCCGATCAAAAATGGCCATGTCAGGGTTAAAATTTCTCAGTTTGAATCCTTCGTGCTCGTGCTCAGTGCAGCGGTAATCGTAATC
>CAZUFC010000191.1:0-12494 GCA_964619725.1 uncultured bacterium
CAAAATTTAATGCTGGACAGCCACTTGGGTTTTGATCCATAAACGGGCGAATTTAAGTTAAAGCAATTAAGACAAGAATTTGCGAGGCAGGGGTAATGCATATACGTTGACTGAGCAAATCCGCAGCCTGACGCAGTATTGGGGAAAATTCGCCGTTTATGGACAAAAACGAGTTAGGTCAGAGGCTGTCGAATATCAATATGTGAAATATTTGAGGGGCAGGCGCTGTCTGGAAGATTATTGTAAGGAGCGGTCTCACACACGTCAGGAATGCAATTCGACTATGTCGCCGTCCTGCAGCATGTAATCCCTCTGAACTTTCTGACCGTCATATTTTCCTGATCCCCAGATTCTTGCGAATTTCAAATTTGCCCCGATATCTTTGTGTACGCTCATAGCCAAGTCCGTAACGGAGCTGCCGACGGGCAGGACATGAGGTTCCTTGAGATCGGCTTCTTTTCCCGGGGATTTAGTGTAAATTCTAATGATTTTCAAGTAATGAAAGGTTTGTTGCAGTAGTTCGGGGATTCCCTTTTTCGATATGGCGGAGACGCTGAACATGGGGAAGGGGCACTCCAGCAACTCCTCCAAAACTTCAAAATTTTCCTGGTCCCCGGCAGAATCGTTATGCGTACAAACGACTAATACCCTTTTTTCAGCTATTGATTTTCCGGGTTGATCCTTTTCGTTCGGATGGACGAATTTGATTTTGACATTTTCCAATATTCTGATGGTATCTTCATATTCTTCAAGAGGTCTTTTGCCTGATGGGTTGATCACCAGCCAAACGATGTCGGTGATCCTGATTAAATTCGGGACCCAGTATTCCATATGCTGTTCCGAAACAGGGGGAAGATCGAGCAACTGGAATTGTATGTTTTCAAATTTGGTCATGCCGCAAAGAGGACTTCTCGTTGTGAAGGGATAATCGGCTATTTCGGGTTCGGCATTGGTTAATGAATCGAGCAATTGCGATTTTCCGACATTAGGTGCGCCGACCAGAGCTACTTGCCCTGCGCCTTCTTTTTCGACATGGACAGAGTATCCCTTTTTGCTGGTGGCTTTTGTTTTTTGAAGTTCTTCCTTGTGTTTTCGCATTCGGCGTTTTATGTCAGCTCGTATTTTTTCCGTGCCCTTATGCTTGGGTATTACCGCCATCATCTCCTCAAGACATCTGATTTTCTCCTCCGTATCGACGGCGGTGCGATAACGCTTTTCCGCTTCCAGATATTGCGGCGTTAAATTAGCAGGCATTAACCATCATCCTCCTTTTTCCTTATCAATAGCCAAATTTTTTTAAGCGTCTCATATCATCGCCGATTTGTATCATCGATTGTTCCAGCGACTTAATCCTGTGATTCTGATAATCAAGATTCCTGTTGATAAGCATCAACTCATTTCGGTTGTAATGAATCTTTTCAGAAACCAGAAAAATCTCAACGTACAGGCGCGCCAGAAGCCATTCAGTAAGCAAACAACATCTCCTGACGACGCTGCCTGAAAAATTTTCCCTTCCCGATAACTCGCTGATAATAAAAGACTTCACGTCACCATTCGAACAAAAGGGAATAAACGAAAAATATCGGTCTTCTGTTTCCGATTCAATATCATGAAATATTTTACTCAGGTCCCTATGAGTCAGAACAAAAGGCCCCGCTCCCTTATGAAATTTTTTCAAAAATTCGACGCCGCCGTTTTTGAAACTTAACTCCTCCCATCCATATTCACGCTCCCGGCCTGAGTCTTCCTTGCTTTGCGTATTTAATGAACGATAAATATTTTCCTTCCCCCATTTTTTGACGTAAAAAACAGCATTATCTGATTTCTGAATGCTTTCAAAGTTATCCAGCAAGTTTGAGAGAAAGCTGTTCGAAGAATCATGCCCGAGTGAGAAGAAGACATTATTCAAGACTATTTTTTTCTCACCCTGAAGCAAACGATGAATTTTCCTTCTTCCCTTTAGCTCTTCGATCAGCATTAAAGCTCTGTTCCATATGCGCCCGGACCGCTCCAACATATTAAAGGACAAATATCGATTATGATGTTGTATCACTGAATGATCCAATCTTTTTTCCGTTAAAACCGGGATGTAGCTGAACCAATCAACGCTTATCGCCGCAGAGCTTTTCCTCTTTTTTACCCTGTATCCCAAAATTCCCGGTTTTCCCGTTGAAAGCGTTTCATTAATCATCTCCCGTTCAAAAGGTAATTCTTCTCTTGGTCCTGATTTTAAAGTTCTTCTCCCCCTTGAATCCCTCATTACCAGCTTAGCGTCCTTTATTTCATACGCCGACGAAACTTCCTCGGACAGCCTTTCTAATTTCTCGTTCTCATTTACTTTCACGGATGTAGACCTGAAAACCTTGTTTAATATTTCATAATCCTGGGACACGTGTTTGAGTCGTTTTAGATTTTCCATCGAATCCGTAACATTCGTCATTTCCGCCAGAAAATCCGTCAATCTGCTTCCCAGTTTCAACCTATAGCAGCTTTTCGACAATTTTATCAGCATTGAAACCCTTTTTTTCGATGTTCGACGCTTTCGCACTTCAAGTTCCTGGAATAACATCTTCAGTCTTTTCCGCATTTTCAAACCAACCACATCTAATAAATTCATTCCTTCCAGAGAATGAATAAACGGCGTTTTCAATCCATAATCTCGAGCGATGGGGAAGAGGCGGCCGTTTTTGTGCAATCTTAATAAAATATCCGGTGAGTTGACTGCCAGTTTCTTGAATCTTAACGGATTATTCAATTTGTGCCTTCGAATCAAATGAAAACCGGAAAAAAGATATGAAATGAAGTAAAGTACTATAAAATAAAAAGAAATAATACGGAAAATCAGAGATAAATAAGTTATCTCATACAACTCGCCGTTCCCTGTAAAACCGTTTGCGTACGCACTACTGTAAGCCCTCGCCGTCAGATGCGCTGTTATGGAAAAAATAAGAAGAAAATCTTCAGAAAAAAGTCCTTCGCTTTTTGCTTCCTTCAAGACGAATCTCAATGCAAAATAAAGAACAACGACGATGCCTGATAAATCAATCAAGTTCCATATCCCCTCCTTGGCGTTTCCTTGTTCTATCAACGTCAAATCCGCTGATAAAGAAGGCATGGCCAGTAAAATCAAAAAAACGTAAAGTAAAGCTTTAAGAAATGAGCCGGTGTCATACCAAAAGAAATTCTTTTTAAGACTTAATCGAGTGATTCCCCAGATAAGCGCGGCATAGCCGGCTAAACGGAACAGGTGAAGCGAGCCGTAAGGCGTACTGGGAAATATTGCCGGGCTTATGAGAAAGAAGGCTGAAGAAGCGATCAGATAATAGATCAGGATACCCAGGGTCGGTTGAGATATTTGATTTTTCACGAAAAAAACCACATTGGAGAGTAAGATGGCGGAAAGGAAATTAAAAAGGAAAATTATAGTCGTAGCGGGGAAGAAGTGGGCATGGCAAAATTGATAGGACGCTCCAAAAGTAATCAGGATGACAGGAAGAGTGAGGCCAAGGAGAGATAGTATTTTCTTATTTTCTGAAACTTTGATCATTTAGAAATTCTCCAGCCTGTCTCATACCGATGTTCATTTCGTGCTGTTTGGCCGTATCTCATTGATTAAATTCATTTTTTAATCGGCGGTATTACGATGCCTTTTTCCCTGACCACTTTGGGAGGAACTCCGATTTTAAAGGCGAAACCAGTGACTTCGATATTTACGTGAAAATTTGAGAGAGAATAGAACTGAATTTCTTGAGGCATAATATAATCCTGGAAAGGGAAATCCGCTGCGAAATAAGGATTGGAATTTCGTCCGGTTTTATGGACTGCGGCGAGTTTTGTTTTTGAATGTAGTGAATTCGCTCGTTCTTTAAAACTTTGATAGTCAGGGAAAGTATGTTCGTAGGCGTTGAATTGAAATTTTCTCCGACGATTTTTACTGTCGACGACAACGATAAGCAAAGCCGGTTGAATTGTTGAAGCGGCATTTGAAGAGGCTGAGTTCATTCTTGATACGATCTGGAATCCTTTGAATAATCTTTTAACGTTCAATTCAAATTTGACCGGAGTGACATTCACGTTTTCAATTTTTTTCCTATCCTGAACATATTCGCCCAATTGCAGGAAGACATCCGGATTGTATTCAGCTTTGGTTTTGTATTGATAAACCTCATTTCCATCAAAAATCAAACCGTTCTTGGAGCCGTGATAGGGTTCGTCGGCGCGCAGGGTCACCAAAGTTCCCTTCTGCGGTTCAGTTTGACCCAAATCCACAGCGATTAGACCTCTTACGTCAATGTAGGCGAAAACTAGATGAGCCGACGAAAGAAGCATGAACATACTCACAATGCTTAAAATCGTCAAATTCAATTTCTTCGAAAAAATGAGTTCTCCGGATTCAAATTTCCGAAAGAGCCTGCAGCATACAATCAGGATAATGAAAGGGAGCAAGAAAACCGCAAAAGCCCCTGTGATATGAACATATTTCCCTTGCAAGATTTCAAAAGGCAAGCTTGATTCGACCAGTTTTTTAAAAAGTAGAGGAGAGAGGACGAATTGATTCCTAAACATTTCGGCGAATGACATCCTTATCCAGGGGGCCCCTAATTTTGAAAAATAGTATTGCGCCATTAACAACATATTCCATGGAACGGCCAGGATCGATATACCCAGAAAAGCCCATCGAATCACTTTTTTCTTTGAGAGAAACTCCAGAAGAGTGCAATAACCGATATAAAAAATAGGCATGAGATTCAAAAACCTTCGCATGCCGAAACCCACGCCGCTCCAATCTCGCCGGACGCAGTTCACGTAACTTTGAACCAAAAACAACAATAAGAATCCAGCGCCGAACTTGAACTTTTTCTTTAAAAAAAAGAGCAACCCGATTGTCGCCGGGATGAAGATGGGATTCACCACAAATAATCCCTTGATTGAATCCAGAAAAACGATTTTAATCCTGGGACGAAACCACAGCATTCCGCCCGAGCCCTGGGGGTCCGTTATAAATCGGCCGTAAATGGTCTGAGTCACTGTCAACTGAGGGATGATGCATAACCCGGCGAATACGGCTAAAATTATGTATCTTGCTATAAATAAAGGAAAATCCTGTAATTTCTTCTTGCGGAAATGTTCGAACGCATCCACAGCCAATAATATGAATGTAAAAGCGTTCTGCCAGCGCGCAATTATCATAATGCCGCCGATGACTCCCCACAATCCATAAAAAACTAACGATCTGTCGACTTTTTTATTTAAATTCAATACCCAGAAATAAATGAATAACGTCGTCATGAACAGCGACAAGGCGTGGGAAAAGGCCGGCGTTACGAAAACGAAAGCCGGTAAATGCGAGGCAGTGAAAATGATGAACAGGGATATCAGGGAATTTCGTCGATGGAAGAAACGATCTGCGATTTTCAGCATTATCAGAAGCGTCAGGTAGCCCTGCAGCAGGGACAAAACGCCTATGACCATCCTGTAAGAGAGTTCATAACCGTTTGTAGGTCCGATTATTCCCGTTTTTTGAAATAGAAAAACGTCCACCAATCGGACCGCAAAAAAGAAAGGCGCCCATATCAACGGCGGACCAAAAGAAAAAATGTTCCTGGCATATCCGGTTTGTTCCCAGTCGCCGGGAATGAAATTCAGAATGGGAACATACTTGTAAGTATGAAAATCACGCTCATTTTGAAAATTCATCCCTCCGTCGAAAATCCAGGAACGCACGAATTCATAATAATATGCGCCGTCCGAATTTAAACGGGGAGAAAAAATGAAAATCATGAGAATGAAAAATATTATCAAAAGAAGAACAGGAGCATTCTCTTTCAACAATTTTATTTTCCGAAACAGATGGTTCATTCGACAGTACTCCTGGTTTCCGTCATCGGATAAAAAATTAACATGAAAAAAATGAAAAGAGCAAGGAAGAGATAGGGAGATTTGAAAAAAAAGCGTTTGAAAACTGTGAAAGGATTCCAGTTGCAAAAGAGGTTATGAGTGGGCATTGAGAGCGCCGGCCTGGGAAGAAAAAGCGCCGGGCGCATCCAAGTTTACATAATATATCTTATCGGACTCAAATTCAGGGCAGTCGGGGTCCGTATTTCTCAGGTCCTCTCTCAGTCCATATTTCCGCCTGTTGTCAGGCATACAACATTGTAGAATGTCGTTTTTAACAAAATAATTTGAATTTGTTCAATTTATTCCGTAACATGCTTTGTAATTTTGCGAGGCGGTGTGAAAATGCTTGAAGTCAAAAAATTATCCAAGTCTTTCGATGATATTGAAGCCGTGCGTAATGTCGATTTTCATTTTTTTCTTCGGTATGGCGTTCAGGTCAGGCGAACAGGAGGCGAAACCCAAGATAAGGATAACATACAAGGATGAGGACGGCGGCATATTGTCCGAAACCATACAGAGGGCTTTACTGACGGAAGAGAATATAGATTTCAAAAAGCATTCGGAACTAGGAGAAGAGAGCCCCATCAGGATATTACGCATACCGGAGGGATTTACTGAAACGGTTTTAGGGGGCGAGCAGAGCACGATATACCTGGAGAAAGAAGAATCGGCAGATATGAAAGCTTCATTCGCCGGGGAAGTCTTGATTTATAAAACGATGATTAAAACAATCGCTGCCTTGATCAGAGGAGCGTCTGGCGAACCGGCGTTGCCCCTGACCGAAGTTCAGAAGCAAAAAATACTGAATGCGGTGAAAGAGGACAGGTTGATCAGTTTGAAAACCAGGCCGGCAGGAGAACGGAAAAAGGCGCCTTCCGGTTTCGAGCAGCAATTGCCTGGAACATTGGTCATGTTTACGCTTATGGTTTTGATTATCTATGGCGCCGGAGTATTTGTGGAGGAAAGAAAGCAAAACATACTCAGCCGCCTGTTGACAGCGCCGATCACAGGCGGGGACCTTTTGCTGGGCAAACTGGCCGGCCGTTTTCTTCCCGGCCTGATCCAGATCGTAACTCTGCTGATTATCGGAACAGTAATTTTCAAAGTACCCCTGGGCAATTCACCGGTTTCACTTCTTTTGCTGGTTCTTTCCCTGGCATTTACCGCTTCCGCCATCGGTTTATTTTTGGGTACATTAACCGGATCAATTGAACAAAGCGTCGGAATAGGCGTCCTGGCTGTAATAATTATGGCTTCTCTGGGCGGCTGCTGGTGGCCCCTTGAAATAATACCGAAAACGGGAAGAATCATAGGACACCTCTTCCCCACCGCCTGGGCCATGGACGGTTTTCACAAATTGATCTCCTACGGGCTGGGTTTCGCCGAAATATTCCCGGATATTCTGATTCTGGCGGGGTTCGGAGTCTTCTTCCTTCTCCTGGCAAGAGTGCGCATGATAAAAATATTCGCCAGACTTTTGCTGTAGGAGGGAGTCGAAGGATAACCCTAAAGCGCTCTTTGATCTTTGGCGTTGAGTGAGAAATGATCCGTATCAACATTGTCAACATGAGACAAATCGCCGTTCAAATCTAAATATGAGGTAATCAAACGGACCAATTTAAATCCTCGAAATTTTTTGACGGCACTGTAAAAATCACGTCTTCGTTCTGGGGATACCGTTCAACCCAGGCTCCCTCCAATTTTAATGAAACAGAGAAGGAGATTCTGTTTCCGGGTTTGGCTTCAATTTTGTCGAACGGTATGCGGATTTCCACTATTTCTTTGAAAACGGCCATAGGTCCGCTTTTCTTCGACGCCGCCTCTTCCCCGCCGGTTTTTATTATTTCCTTTAAGGGGAATGAGAAGTTGCAGTTTTGATCCGGCGTGGTCAATTCGACCCGGATTTCTCCGGCGGCCGGTTTGTTTTTCAAAAAGGTCTCCGAGGGATCGAGCCGGATAAAGAAATTTTCGAGATTGAATCCCATGAACAACGTTTGAAAATGCTGGTGTACAGAGGGATGAATGGCGCCGTATCTTTTTTTCTCCAGGACTTTCCCGGCGCCCAGCCAGTCAAAATAGCTGCTCAAATACCCGTCGATTTTCGGATTAATGAATGATGTGGGCATTTGTATTTCGCATGTCGATTTCTGGAGGTTTCGGATCGGCTGTCGGAGACTCCTGGGAACTTCCAGGTTCAATTCGCGATATACTTTTTCCAGATGGTGACGGAATAACTGATCGAATTCAAGCTCGTTTTCAGAAAAATGATCGTCTCCATACCACCAAAACCAGTCGCTGCCCTCGGCCGGAGATAACGTCTTCAATAAACTCTGCTTCTGGCTCTGGGTTTCCGAATTCTTTTCGATTAACTGGCGCGCCTCCGAAAGCAACTCCCATCCTTTGTTTTTTTCGTCATGACCGATCCATATATTGAAATTTCCATTTATCCAGGAACCGGGTTTTATATTATTTAAACGGGCGTCCGGCGGGAATTTTTCAAGATATTCGGTTAAAGTGACCGTTTCCATCCGGGGATGCTCGCTCAATGCCTCGAAAAGTCCGTTCAGAAAAGGAATACCGCCTTCAGGATAATATTCCCAGGCATTTTCGCCGTCCAGAATAATGAAGATAACAGGGTCTCGTTTTTTAAGCCTGTTTTGCTTGAAAAATGCAATTATATCTTCGAATTTTTTCATCAGGTCTTCCACAGCGTCACGGCTGTTCCATTGGGAATATACAAAGCCGATTCTGTCGGAAATATAATGATCACGAAAAATGCAATTAATGTATGACTCACTTTTATTAAGAGCGATTCGATAGGGCTGATAAAGCAATTCGGAATAATCGCTGATACCCTTTTCATTGCGAAAGAAATGAATCCCGAATGTTTTAGCCAGTATTTCCTCGTCAGCAGCGATCCAATTGAAACCGCATTGTTTAACGATCGGTAAAATTTCCTGAGCGACGGAGCCTTCCGACGGCCACAAACCTTGAGGGGGATTTCCAAAGAGGTCCGTGAACAATTTTCGCCCCATATTCAGATGAAATTTTGCGTCGTCGGGCCATTGAAACGGATGACGCGGTAAAGTTACGAAGGGATCGGCTTCCCTGGCCAGGTTAGTGTCGTACAAAAGGGGCAAAATGGGGTGATGGTAAGGAGAAGTGGTCAGTTCAAAGGATTCGCTTTGAATTCCTTCTCTTAATTGATCCAAAACCCGGCCCATCCAATGGAGATGTCTTTCCAGGAGAACGTTTTTCTCCTCTTCAGAGAAATTGGTCCCCTTCTCCATCAAGTTCCTGATATGCTCATCTTTTTGAAGGATCATTCCATGAACCCAAGTTAAATTGTACCAAACCTGCAAATCCAGCCAGTCTTGAGAACTGAAGAAATTAATTTTTTCGCGAAGCGCTTCTATGGAAACGTTTTCGCCGCGTTTTTCGTACAACTGACGATATCTCGGGTAAATCGTTATCATCCTGTCTTTATTGCACATGAAGAAATTTTTCAGAAGACTCATCTTATCTTCGGAAGATAATTCAGTCGCCTTTTTTTTCGTCAGATCAAACCGAAGGTCCGTGATTCTGTTTTCAGAATAGTCCAGGATTTGCTCAAGCAGGCAGGGCGTGAAATTGAAATTCATCCTTATACCGGGATGTTTTAATGCGAGGGCCGGCAATCCGTAATAATCTTTAACGGAATGCAGTCTGACCCATGGAAGGAGTGTTTTATTTTCAGAGAGTTTATAGGTCGGCTGGTGCATATGCCAGAGGAAGGCGACGTATAATTTTCTTTCCATTGAAAATTCCTTATAAAAACAGCCCCCGCTCCACATCGTAATTCATGTAAAGCGGGGATGATTTACTGTTTATCTCTTTTTTTTACGTTCCGATGGACCAGGAAGCCAAATATTCTTTTTGCTCTTCAGTCAATTCGTCAATTTCAATGTTCATGGTCTGGAGTTTTAATTTGGCGATTTCCTGATCAAGGTGTTTGGGAACAGGATAAACCAAATTCTTTAAATTTCCTTTATCCTCGCCGGCCAAATATTCTGCGGATAAGGCCTGATTGGCGAAACTCATATCCATCACGCAAGCCGGGTGACCTTCTGCAGCCGCAAGGTTAATCAGCCTACCCTCTCCCAGTATGTGGATTTTCCGGCCGTCTTCGAGGGTATGCTCATCAATAAAATCCCTGATTCTTCTTTTTGATTCCGTGACGGTTTCCAGTCCCGGCAGGTCCAGTTCAACATTAAAGTGTCCGGAATTGCAGACTATGGCTCCGCTTTTCATTTTAAGGAAATGTTCTTTTCTGATGACGTTAATGTCGCCGGTCAGGGTAACGAAGAGTTCTCCGATTTCAGCAGCCTCAGCAATAGGCATAACTCGAAAACCGTCCATAACAGCTTCGAGAGCTCTGACGTGATCGACTTCAACGACGATCACATTTCCGCCCAATCCTTTCAATCTCATCGCTGTGCCTCTTCCGCACCAGCCGTATCCGCACACGACGCAGACTTTACCCGCTATCAGACGGTTAGTAGCCCGAATAATTCCGTCAACTGTACTTTGTCCGGTTCCATATCGATTATCGAAGAAATGTTTTGTTTCAGCGTCATTTACAGCGATTATGGGATAGCGCAGCACATTATTCTTTGCCATGCTCGTCAGACGGATGACGCCAGTGGTCGTTTCTTCAGTTCCACCGATAATATTGGGCAAAAGCTCCGTTCTTGTTTTGTGCAGAGTTGAAACCAGGTCAGCGCCGTCATCCATCGTAATTTCGGGTTCGATATCCAGTGCGGAATTAACGTGTTTGTAATAAGTTTCGTTATCTTCGCCTTTAATCGCAAAAACGGGAATTTCGTAATTTTTAACAAGCGCGGCAGAGATGTCGTCTTGAGTGCTTAAAGGATTGGAAGCGCATAATGCGACATGCGCGCCGCCGGCTTTCAGCGTGATCATCAGATTAGCGGTTTCAGAGGTTACATGAAGACACGCCGCCAGTTTAAGATTTTTCAGAGGTTTTTCTTTTTCAAACCGTTCTTTGATCGATTTGAGAACGGGCATATCTTCTGCTGCCCAATCCAATCGGATTTGGCCTTTTTCAGCAAGTTCCAGATTCTTGACATCGTATTCCACTCAAAAACTCCTTTACAGTCCGGCAGACTGTCTGATGACGTCAGCCGTATCTGTTTTTTCCCACGTGAAGGATTCCAGGTCTTCAGTGCGTCCGAAATGACCGTAAGCAGCCGTTTTCTTGAAAATAGGTCTTCTAAGCTGAAGTTTTTCGATCATGCCTTTGGGCGTTAACGGAAAATGTTCTCTGATCAGTTTAATAACGTCCTGGTCGGAGAGCTTTGCATCCTCTGCCATATGAACCATAATGGAAACAGGTTCCGGTACGCCGATCGAATAAGCCAACTGAACTTCTATTGCACGGGAAATTCCTGCAGCGACTAAGTTTTTAGCGATATAGCGCGCCATGTAAGAACCTGAACGGTCGACTTTCGTCGGGTCCTTGCCTGAAAAACAACCGCCGCCATGACTTCCGACGCCTCCGTAAGTATCGACGATGATCTTGCGGCCTGTTAATCCTGTATCGGCCTGAGGACCGCCATGCACGAATCTTCCTGTGGCGTTGATATGGAACTTTGTGTCGTCGTGCAATAAATTCCTGGGAATGATCTCCGCTATGCATTTTTCCCTGATGTCTTCCCGCAACTCCCTCAATGTTATATCAGGACTGTGTTGAATGGCTATGACGACAGCTTCGATACTCGCCGGCTTACCGTCCTCATATCTGACGGTAACCTGGGATTTTCCGTCCGGTCTTAAATAATCCAGAACGTGAGTTTTTCTTAAATCCGTCAGTTTTTGGACTAACTTGTGAGCATACATAATAGGCGCCGGCATTAATTCAGGCGTTTCATTGCATGCGTATCCGAACATCAGTCCCTGGTCCCCTGCGCCGCCCGGGTCCACACCTTGAGCGATATCAGGCGACTGCTCATCTATAGCCGTCAAAACCGCACAGGTTTCGTAATCAAATCCATACTTTGCTCTTGTGTAACCAATGTCGCGTACCGTATTTCTAACGATTTTCGGTATATCGACATATATCTTTGTGCTGATCTCACCGGCAACCATAACCAATCCGGTAGTCAACAATGTTTCGCAGGCCACGCGCCCCATAGGGTCCCCTTCCATTACAGCATCAAGGACCGCATCAGAAATCTGATCCGCAATTTTATCCGGGTGTCCTTCAGTCACTGATTCCGAACTAAACAGAAAATTCCCGTTGTTCATATTCTTCCTCCTTCAGGAATAAAATAGGTGGCCGAAAGGAGATCGACCAAAGCAAGGAAAGCTATCACGATAAATTACTAACTGTCAAGGCAAAAGTCGCTCTAAGGTTTACGTCCGTCGTGAGCCGCGGGAAGGACGGAAACCAAAAAACTCGCAGCGACTGTCCAGAATTAAATTTTGATGATGGACAAGCACTTCGGTTTATGGACAGAAACAAATGAGACTGTGGACAGGCGCTAACCCGCATTTCTCATACAAAACCTGTTACGAGCGTCCATATCCCCGCACCT
>CAZUFC010000192.1:0-12279 GCA_964619725.1 uncultured bacterium
TTTAGCGGTTTTATCGATTTTTGTTTCTTATGTCGGCATCGCAGCGGAAGGAAATATCGTAAATCATCATTAACGTCAGAGCTCATGTTTGAATTTCGATTAATCAACGCTCTTCCACCGGATTTAGGGGGGGATCGTTCAAGTCGACGAACTTCCAATTTATATTCCCGATTTTTTATCAGATTTATTTCATTTATATTCAAATAATTAACATGTCTATTTTTTTGATTATACGTGACCTTGACGATATCTGATGATATTTGTTTTTTTGGGATATTTTTTCGTTTTTTTTCACCGGTTGACTTGCTTGACGGTTTTTCTGTAAATACAGGCTCCCAGTAATACCAGCAGTAAGGCTATACCGGTTTGGGTCGTTGCCGCCAAGGGGGCTTGCGTCGGGGTTATCGTTATGGCGGGCGTTCTGGTTGTTGTTGATGTCGGTTGGGGCGTTTCAGTGGGAAGGATCGTATTTGTTGCATCTGGCGTGATTTCGTATGTGGGCGTTTTCGTCGGCATGAGCGGGGTGTTTGTTGGAGGCTTCGTCGGCATTTCGGTGCTGGTTGGGATCGGGGTTGTTTCTGCGGGTATGTAATGGAATCCCATGTCTGCGGTTCCGGTATCCTTAAATTCATCTGTTCGGGTAGTCAATTCATTCAGGCAGACTGTTCCCCAGGGAACATTGAAGCATATTGCCGCTGCCTGGCTGCCGGCTGCGTTTACGCATGGACTGTAGGGCGGAACTCCGTCGCATTCCTGATACAGACAGTAGTTGCCCGATGTCCCTGCAACGAATAACGGATCGGATTGGAGCATTCCTGTGCCCCAGTTTAATGTGCATCCTGCTGATACGTGGACTGCTTCTTCCCCACCCTGAACATTGCTGTATTCAATGGTTAATTGCGCGGGAAAAGATTCCGACAGCAGGGCTATTTCAGGGCCTTGCCAGGCGTTGTCGTTCCATACAATACAGTTTTCCGCCGTCGGTCTGCTGTATCTTTCGGCGCATATTCCGCCGCCATATCCGCCGCTTGTGTTCGCGTTTATGGTGCAATTTAATATCTCCGGCGAAGAGCTGTTGTAACAGTATATGCCTCCTCCATTAAGCGGCGATACGTTTTCAGCGATAATACAGTTGATTATATCAGGTGATGAGAGGTCACAATATATTCCGCTTCCTGAATTTTGCGTAATTGTGCTGTTCGTCAACCGGGGCATGCCTGATTGCCTGAAATAGACTCCTTCAGAATTTTTTGTAATTACAGCGCTGTCTATCACAACATTCGAGGAACTTTCGCAATATATTCCCGTCCCTATATTTTCTTTAATCAGCGAATCGAGTATGCGGGCATCTGAGGAGTCTTCGCAGGAGATGCCGGCGGGTATGTTTTCTCTGACAGTGCAACCGGAAATATCGGGGCATGCATTCTGATAACAGGCTATGCCTCCACCCTGATATACGGATGAGTTCGATGTAATTTCGCAATCGCTGACGACCGGCCAGGAATCGTCGTAACAATAGATTCCACCTCCGCCGTTGTAGGTTGAATTGTTTGATATCCTGCATGCGATTATCGTCGGCGAGGAATGCAGGTCGGAACCTTCACAATATATGCCGCCGCCCTGCCATGATGCGCTGTTTTTGTATATCATGCAATCGGCGATTGAGGGTGATGAGCTGAAGCAGGCCATTGCGCCGCCTTTATTGGATTTGCCGTTTCGGACGGCGATACCTTGTATGACGGTAGTTTCATCTTCAAAATTTTCGAAGAGGAAAGCCCTGTTTCTGTGCCAGCAGTCTATAATGCAGGTTTGCGGTTGCCGGTTTTCTGAGATTACGGTAATGCTTTTTCCCTGTAAATCTATGCCTTTGTTGTTCAATCCTGCCCAAATTCCGTTTTTCAGTACGATCGTGTCGCAATCAACGGCGGCATTAACCGCAGATTGAATTGAAGTGAAGTCTCCGGGAACGTCTATAATGCCGCAGATATGCGTCGGAGTTGCGGTAAGTGACGGAAAGGCCGTCGGAGTCGACGCCGCAGTTGAAATCGTAGTCGGAATTTCAGAAACGGCAACTGTCGCGGCCGGGGATTGAACCGGGGTCGGCGATATAGATGACGGCAAATAATGTGCGCCCATATCTGCAACGCCTGTATCCAGCGAGTCGTCCGTTCTGCTGGTTAAACCGCTTATGCATATGTTTCCTGCCGGAATATTGAAACAGATCGTTTCCGCCGCATTACATGCCGTATCTATGCACGGGCTGTAAGGAGGTTCTCCATTGCAATCCTGGTACAGATAGTAATCGCCTGACGCTCCGCTCGTAAACATCGGGTTTGAGTCGATCATTCCGATACCCCAATCCAGTGTGCAGGAAGGGGCGACCCAGGCCGCTTCTTCCCCGCCCTGAACGTTACTGTAATCAATTATCATCCAGGAAGGAGCCGTTTCCGATCCAACAGCGATCTGCTGACCGTTCAGCGCTGTATTGTCCCAGAAAATGCAATTGGTTATTGTGGGTTCGCAACGGTCTTCGCAGTATAATCCGCCGCCGTATCCTTCGCTGGTATTCGCAGCGACCGTCGAATTGAAAATTATGGCGGAGGAACCTGCCTGACAATAGATGCCGGCTCCGTTTTCCATGGAACTATTTAACGCAATAATACAGTTAAGAACAAGCAGCGATGAATTAGCGCAATATAAGCCACGGCCGTCGTTTTCCATAATCATGCTGTTCGTCGCTTCGACGGAATAAGAGTTGGTAAAGCTGACGCCTTCTGCGTTATTGACTATTCTGCATTTGTCGAAAGCTGCGTACGATGCGCCGGAAAAGAGAAGCCCCGTCCCTGAATTGTCCGATATTATGCAGTCGACCAGTTCCGGAAAATTGGAATCTTTGCAGTGCAGTCCGTCTCCGTAATTGCCCGAAATGATCGTATCGCGGATTACAGGAGCGGAATTGCGATCACATGCGATGCCGCCTCCGGCATACCCGGCTGAATTGCCGGTTATCACGCACCCGGAAATGACCGGCTGAGCGTCCAGGCAGCAGCATATTCCGCCGCCGGAGGACCCGGCATCATTATTTACGATAATGCAGTTTATTATGGAAGGCGAAGCGTTGAAGCAATATATCCCGCCGCCCTTGTACGCCTGTCCGTTTCTAATGGTGAAACCTCTGACGACAGTGTCTTCGTCTTCGTCATTATTAAAATAGAAACCCCTGTCGAGATGCCGGCATTCTATAATGCAATTTTCCGGCTCGTCTGATGCCGATTTAAGAGTCAGCCGCTTGCCCCGGGCGTCCAATCCGCAGCAGCCGTCGCCCAGCCAAATGCCGTCTTCGACGATAATGGTATCGCAGTCAGAGGCGGCATCCAGGGCCGACTGTATGGTCGAGAAATCGAACGGTACATTGATAATTGTACAAATATGGGTCGGCGTGATTGTTATGGTGGGTTGTACAGTCGGCGTCAGTAAAGGTGTGGGCGATTCGGGAGTAGTTTCAGGCGTCTCAGTCGGCGTAGGAGTCATGGTGGAAGTCGGGGTCGGCGTTACATCAGTCGGAATGTAATGATAACCGATATCGACTGTCCCCTCGTCAGACTCATCATCAGTGCGGGTCGTCAGTTCGCTCATACAGTAATATCCTGTCGGCGCATCGAAACATATTGCAACAGAATAATTGCAGCCTGCGTCCCTGCAGGGACTGTACGGAGGAGCTCCATCACAGTCCTGGTAAAGATAATAATCGCCCGATGCGCCTGATATAAAAAACGGGTCGGCATCCAACATCCCTATACCCCAATGCAAGCTGCAGCCAGGCGCGGTATACGCACTCGCTTCACCACCCTGCACATCGCTGAAATCAATCGTTAACTCCGAAGGATAATTTTCCGACATTAAAGCTATCTCTGCTCCTTCAGTTGCCGTATTGCCCCATAACAGAATATTGGTCAGGATCGGATCGCTGCCGTATTCGCAGTAAATTCCCCCGCCGAAATCTCCCGCCGTATTGTTCGTTATCGTCACGTTCAAGGCAGCAGGCGATGAATAAAAATAACAGGTGATTCCGCCGCCGTTTCCGATCGTCCAGTTTTCCGCTATGGTGCAGTTTATCAGGATGGGAGACGAATTGTCGCAGTTTATCCCGGTCCCGCTGTTTTCCATTATCCTGCTGTTCGTGATGCCGGGAGAATGGCAGTTCGCCAGGGCCGTTCCGCCGGAATTGAGAATGACGTCGCACTTGTCGATCATTACGTTCGATGAACCGTAACAATATATGCCCTCTTTCAAATTTTCCGATATAAGACAATCGGTTATTTCCGGAAAACTCGCATTATCCGTCCGTATCCCCTCCATCGAATTTCCGATTATCAGACAGTTTTTTACGAGCGGTCCCATATTCCTCTCAGCTCCTATCCCGCCGCAACTTATCCCGGAATGATTGCCCGATATATCGCATTCTTCGATCACGCTCCAGGAATCATAATAACAATAAACGCCGCCGCCTTTTCTGGCAGCCGTGTTGCCCGTTATGCTGCATTGTCGTATGAGGGGAGAACAATACCCTTCGTATCCGCTGCAATAAATGCCTCCGCCTTCTCGCGAAGCGGTATTGTGTATAATGATGCAATTGGTGATTACAGGCGATGAGTCTACTATCTTTATTCCGGCGCCGTAATCTGAACTGCCGTTTCGTATGGTGAATCCTGCCGCTTCTGAGTTATGAGTCTCGTTACTGTGAAAAGTGAACCCGCAATCGAGATGCGAGCAATCTATAATGCAATAGGACGGATCATCGCTCACGGAAGCCACCTTGATGGACTTGCCGCTGAAATCGAGACAGCGGTTATCCGGGCCTTGCCACGTTCCGTCCGCGACAAGCACCGTATCGGAATCATCAGCCGCATCGACGGCGGCCTGAATCGTGAGATAATCCTCCGGGACATTTATTATCAATGCATTTGTTGGTGTAATTTTTGTTTCTAGTGTGCATAAGATAATTAAAAAAATGAATCCGAATCTCCGGCAGCGCCTTTCCCTTCCAGCAACTGAATGACTCCCGTGCATTTTTACTTTCATTTTTCCTCCAGACAAATGGGATGGATTAAATTCAGAACTCCTGATAAGGACAACCTAACATATTAAAATAAATTGATTTTTTCACACTGAGTCTCGGCATAATAATTGTGCAGTTTTTAGCCCCCCCTAAATCCCCCCGCAAGCGGGGGGACTTTGTTTTACTTGATTTTTTTTGATCGATTGCTGGATTTTCGTCAAACATTTCACAATTTTTTATCGGTCAATGTCAGGATATGTGAAAATAGGGGACCGACGAGGGGAATTATATCAGATTCTTCGCGTATTATCCAATTTGCTTCGGCGGTTTGAAGATTGGAAGTGTGGAAGAATGGAAGGGAGGATGATTGGATGGGCGGAATAAACGGTTGGTATTGAGTGTTGAGAATTCAGCTTCGGGATTTCCGCTTTGCCGAATTCGGTCAGTTTAAAGAGCCGGTTGCCTTTACGTTGCATGCCGCCTGCAGGGCCTGATCTTATTTCACAGCCTGTTCATCTGTCCATCGGTTCGTTTAATAATGAGAACTTAATGCAGCTTAGAAGTTGAGAGGTTATGAGTATCGGCATTGATCAAAAAAGCTTCTTTTAATGTAACAATTCGACCGAATCTCCCATCATTTTATTTCGCTTTCGATCTCGATTGAGATTGCGCTCGCGATAGGGATGCCGACTTCCCGGCCCCCCGTAGAGAGCCGTAATTGGAGCGCTACCCCATACGGCTCCTGCCCTGGGTCAGACACGAAGTCTTTATGTTGGGAATGGGTAAATTATCCGAACTTCCGGTATCCACTTTTCGGAACGTTTCGGGTTTGCGCTCTCTCCTTCTATTCCGATCTCTTGCCGCAAATCTTCCGTATTCTATAAGCCTTATTTTATTTACATTTGATTTCAATTGGAATTCCTGCAGCCGCTCTTTCAGTTCCTTGTTGAATTGCTCAGCTTCACTCCGATACTGGAAACCCATTATGGAATCGTCTGCATAGCTTACTATTAGTACATCGCAATGCGCTTTTCTTTTTCGCCATTGGTTTATCCATAGGTCCAGAACGTAATGCAGGCAGATTTCAGCCGACAGCGGCGATATTACCGCTTCACCGCTTCCAGCGGCGTAACTACTTTCGTCGGGAACCATTCCCCCTCTTCCGATACTCCTGCGCACAGCCATTTCTTTATTATTCGCAGCAGCCTTCGATCTGAGATTCTGTGTTCCAGGAATTTTACCATCCATTCGTGGTCGAGCGTATCGAAAAAACTTTTCAAGTCTGCGTACAAGGTGAAGTTGATTTTCTTCTGCGTTATCCCAACACTTACCGCAGGCAATGCTCCATGCTGCGAACTGTTCGGTCTGAATCCGTAGCTGAATCCCAAGAAATCCGCCCCGTATATCGTTTCCAGTATCCTTACTGCCGCTTTCTGCACTATCTTATCTTCCAAACGCCGCTATCCCTATGGGGCGCTGCTTTACTGCCTCATTCCGGTCATCTGCCGAGATTAATCATTTAAGAAGGCCGCCAGGTACCATCCGGCCCATAAAGGATAATACTGGTAATTTTAGCAATATTTTCCCATCGAATAGTATGTAATTTACAAAAAATTAAAAAATTGCAGAAATCTTGACTTTATCTTTTGTTTTTCGTAGTAAGAAGAATGAGATTCTGATTATCTGCTTGCCTAAAAAATCAAATAAAAAAAAATAAAAGCATAAAACATATATAGAGAGAGCTTCTGCTGAAATAATTTCAAAGGAGAAATCAATGGCAAAAAGCGCGTTTTGCATTTTAATTTTTTTTATACTTTACACGTTTTCATTTTATAGGTCTGTTGAAGGATACTCCGATACGCGTTCGCCGGCATCCGGATCGGATACGTCTGATGGAATTTTCGTTATCGGCAATGTTACGGCTGATGACGGCGTGTATGAAGATTACATTGCGCCTGACGGATACGATGAAGGCGTGTATCAGGAGTATGTATTTGATTTCAGTCTGCCGGAGTATGAGAATGTCCTGATCGAAACGGTAAATTTAACATTCAACTGGCACGAGAAGAAAAACGATGCAGCGAAGCTGGAGGTGTTCGATCAGACGGGGGGTTACTTTCAATATGAGATGGATACGTTAAGCACCGAGGACTCAGAGATAACCTATCAGCGGGACATAGCGGATTATCTTGATTCGCCGGCCGACGTGAATGCTTTAAAGATAAGATTCCTGGCGGACAAGGGTCCTGGCGGCGGGGTTGAATCCCGAGTGGATTACGTAGAAGTATCGGTCGAATATTCGATCTCTGTTCTATTGGGACCCGACCGTTATGCTTATGTGCCTGACGGCGTAACGCGGACTTATTCGCACAGGCTGATGAATGATGACGCTGCGGGCGATGTGGATTTAACGGCGATATCCGGAAGTGGCTGGGATGTACGAATATATCATGATCTGAACGGCGACGGCGACCTGGATGCGGGAGAACCTCAGATAACGGCGCCTTTGACTTTGGCGGCATTTGAGGAAACGTATCTGCTGGTTCAGGTGGACGTGCCTGCGGGAACGGGGAGCGGAACGACCGACGAGACGACGGTAACGGCGACGAACCAGGTTTCCGGCAATTCAACGCAGGCAACGGATACGACATATATAACCGATCTGGGAACGGTCATCGAGCCCGACAACATCGGCGACGGAGTAATCGGCACGACCGTCAGTTATTCTCATTTAATTTTCAATACTCTTTCCACTCCGGATACGGTTTACCTGACTGCGGTTTCCGATCAGGATTGGACGACGAGGATATATGCGGATGCTGATTTGGACGGCGTAAAGGATAACGAAGTCGTGATCGGTCAGGTAACGGCGCCGTCGACGGGAGAGACGGGAATCGTGGTGGAAATTGACGTACCGGACGACGAATTTTTTATTGTGGATGAAACGGTTGTGACGGCGGACGGCTCGCAGAACGTGGATACAGCTTATGATATAACGAATGCGGTTCCTCCTGCGGCAACTGTGGACGGCGTCAGGGACGATTTGTATTATGCGGAATTCGTCACACATAAATTTTTCAATTACGGACCGGACCCCACTCTTTCGTCAGGTGAGCTTCATTATTTCGTATACGGAGGCTTGCTTTACATCTATTACGAGCAATCCAGAAACATCAACGACAACACTTACGGCGCTTACGTACATCCTTCCTGGACTCATCATGATTTCCCCGACCTGGTCGGCAGCGACAACACGGAATTCATCATGTATGAGGAAGGCGGCGTGGTTTCCCTGCAATTTTTCTCCGATTACGTTGAAGATGTGAATCCGACTTCGGAATATCCTGCGGGATATCATTGTATGGGATTTGCCGGAGGGGACGGCCTTATGGTTCAGAACGGCACTGCTTATACCGATGAGCAATTGGGCAGTCTGATTCTTTTTGAATCGTCATGTGCGTATAACGTCAACTACTACACTCAGACAGTGGGAGGTTCGCCGACAGTCGATTGCGGTTCTTACGGGATACTTGATTTAACAGTGGATTCTCCTCCTGTAGATGAATATTACAATATATTATGTCCTGCCGCAGCGGAATATCAGACTCAATACGCCATAGAGATCGGGATACCGATATCGATTTTTGGCGGAGAGCCGGTGGTGAACATAGTGGCGCGAGCGCACAATTCGCCCAGCAAATTGACGGAAGATATACCTCAGGAGCCTTCGGAAGCTTCCATAGGGGATTACGTATGGTATGACTGGGATGCCGACGGGTTGCAGGATGCCGGTGAGACGGGAATTTCCAACGTTCGGATGTATTTATACTGGGACAAAAACGGCGACGGTCTTTTTTCGGCTTCGGAAGAGGTTGGAACGACCTACACGAATTCGAGCGGGTTGTATCTTTTCAGCGAATTGCCGGCCGGGGATTACAAAGTGGATGTGGACGAGACGACGATTCCGGCTGGATTTTCGCTAACCACGGCTAACGAACCTTATGTGCTTTCCGACGCCATAGCCGGGGCTCATCGGGGATCGCTGGCCTGGGAAGAGGACTGCCGCACGGCCGATTTCGGATATGATGCCCCGAACGGAGCGATAGGAGATTACGTATGGTTCGACGCGGACAATGACGGCATACAGGACAACGGTGAAATCGGCATAGAGGGGGTGACGCTCGATCTTATCGATGCGGTGACGTCTCAGGTCGTCGATACCGTACAGACGAACGATCAGGGAATTTACATGTTTTTGAATGTTGCTGAGGGGGTCTATCGTGTGGATGTCACGGATTCGTTTGGAGTATTGACCGGTTATACGCTGACGACAGGCCCTGAAAGCAAGCCCGATCCGACGGGAAATATAGTATTGCCGGCGGACGGGATATACCTGGAGGCTGATTTCGGATACTATTACGGAGTTTCCGGCACCATAGGCGACACGGTGTTTTTCGATGAGAACTGGGATACTTTTTACAACGGGAACGATATAGGATTAGCCAACGTGACGCTGAAAATCTGGCGTGATGCCAACGGAAACGGGCAACTGGACGTCCAGGACGTTTTTCTGTCCGATACGACGACGACTTCCGGCGGGATATACCATTTTACGGGCCTGCCCGTATCGCCTTCAGGAGTTTCCTATATCGTAAAAGTAACGGATGATTATAACGTTCTGGAAGGATATGAAAAGTTTTATCCGGGGAATTATTTAACTTCGACGTTGACGACTGCTGAACCTGTCGATCTGGATGTGGATTTTCCATATGTGGCCGCCGGCGCAATAGGGGATTACGTATGGAACGATCTGAATCAGGACGGGATTCAGGACGACGGCGAACCGGGCATATCCGACGTCACGATAGAATTGTATGAAGCGGGAATTTTATATGCTCAGACGGAAACCAATCTCCAGGGCCGCTATTTATTCGCGAATCTGCGTCCTGAACTGACGTATACGGTAATCGTAACGGATGCGAACGCTGTTCTGACGGGCTGGACCGCTTCGCCGATCGGCCAGGGCGGGAATCCGGCTTTGGACAGCAACGATCCTGCCGGTTCAATCACGACTATAAGCGCAGCCAATTCATACAATGACCTGACGATCGATTTCGGATATTACAACCCGGACCTCGTAATGGGTTCTGTCGGCGATTACATATGGCACGACGTTAACGGCGACGGTCTTCAGAATGAGGGAGCAGGATTCGGGTTCAACAACGTTACGCTGGATATTCGTTATCCGAACGGTCTGGTGATAGATTCCACCGTTACGACAGTCGACGGTTTCTATACTTTCGAGGGACTGGAAGTCAGCGATACGGGAATTGACTACAAAGTGGTCGTCACTGATTTGAACAATATATTGGCCGGATATGTCATGACGACCGACATCAACGCTCTTTCCGTCACTTTAACCACAGCGGTTCCCGATGTGGATACCGCCGATGCCGGTTATCGCCTTCCTCCGGGTTCCATCGGGGATTACGTCTGGTATGACGACAACGGCGACGGATTACAGAATGAAGATACGGCTACGGCGGGTATGAACGGAGTCCTTATCGAGCTTTATGAGGATAAAAATTGCAACGGCCAGGTCGACCCGGAGGATGACGTTATAGATTCGATGACGACTATGAACGATCCGAACACGACTTATCCGGGATATTATCTGTTTGAGAACCTTAATGAGGGTTGTTACATAGTAGATGTCGACGAAACCACGTTAATGCCCGGTCTTGTTCTCACAACGGCCAATGAACCTCATCCGAAAGACCTGGCATCGGGAGAAAATTATCTACTCGCTGATTTCGGTTATCGACTGCCGGATACGGCCACGCCCACCTCAACCCCAACTTCGACTCCGACACGAACGCCGACTTATACTCCTACGAACACACCAACAAATACCCCGACCGTAACCCTGACTCCGAGCCGCACGCCAACAAATACCCCGACCTACACCCCAACAAACACTCCAACAGATACACCGACCGTGACACTGACACCGACACGCACGCCCACAGACACCCCGACCGATACGCCGACAATCACATTAACCCCGACCAGGACTCCCACCGATACGCCGACTTATACGCCTACCGACACGCCAACCGATACGCCCACAGTCACTTTGACGCCCACGCGGACTCCAACCGATACTCCCACTTACACGCCCACTGATACGCCAACCGATACGCCGACGGTTACTTTAACACCGACACGCACTCCCACCGATACGCCGACTTATACGCCCACCGACACGCCGACCGATACGCCCACAGTCACACTAACCCCGACCAGGACTCCCACCGATACGCCGACTTATACGCCCACCGACACGCCGACCGATACAATGACGCCGACTCGCACGCCCACCGATACCCCCACATACACACCGACCGATACTCCCACAGACACACCGACTGACACGCCGACGTCTACAAGCACGCCCACCGGCACGCCTACCGACACGCCCACTCAGACGCCCACTCCCACGCCTACCATGTGCGAGGACAACCTGGTCGTCAATCCGGGATTCGAGGAATGGCAAGAATTCGGACCGGACGGACCGCCCGACGGATGGACCGTCGCTACGACGGGTTTCGTCGCTTCGCAGGAAAATATTACGGTATTCGACGGACAGTATTCGGTCAGCCTGATATGGTTCGATACGGATACTCAGCAATTTACCCAAATCTTCCCGGTAGTCCCGGGAGCCGACTATGAAATACGTTTACGATATTACGACAACGACGAATTCGGCAGGGTTCGCCTGTATTGTTACTGGAGGGACATCAACGGAGACGTCATAGGCTCGGCCCTGTCAAGCTCTTATTCAACTGATGCGCCGGCATGGCAGATGTTTGAGTTTATGAGCGAGACTGCGCCTGCCGGAGCGGCGACGTTCGAGTATACGGTGAGGATGTATGACGTCGGCGTTATATTTAATATGGCTACGGCGTATATCGACAATGCCGAGTTCTGCGGACCGGCCCCGACGCCCACGCCTACGCCTACCGATACGCCGACCAACACGCCGACAGACACTCCCACCGATACGCCGACGGTCACTTTAACACCGACGCGGACGCCTACTGATACTCCAACCGTCACGCTGACGCCGACTCGCACGCCCACCGACACACCGACTTATACGCCCACTGACACTCCCACTGACACACCGACCGTGACAATGACGCCGACACGCACGCCCA
>CAZUFC010000193.1:0-11782 GCA_964619725.1 uncultured bacterium
CTGTCCAGCATTAAATTTTGAATCGACAATCGAGTTTATGGACAGTCACTAACTAATTCGCTTACTCTAACGCTACAGTGGGAAAGCTTGCATTTTCTTTGCAACTTATTGCCTTCATTGTCTTAACAAAGTAGATTGTTTTACGGATCAAAATTGAAGCGCTTGTCCAGCAGTAAAATTTTAATCGCGCATCGAATTTTTGGACACGCGCTGACAAGAGAAATTTTTCATGATTATAAAAATCCTGCGGCGTTTTGATTCCAATTTTTTATTCTTATAATGGATATGAGCTGACCTCTGATTTAAAAGCACAGCAGTAAACAGGAAGGCTACTCAGTGATTTTATTTTCAGGCTCGAAGTTAACTGAATTATGAGAATAAACCGGGAATAAATTTTTCCTGTATGAGGGGAGGAGTAAAATGAGAACTTTTCTGATTTTGTGTTTATTGGCGGTTTTATATGGATTTCAAGCTGTAAAGACAGACGCTGCGGTATTCAATGTACCGGGCGATTATTCAAATATTCAGGATGCCGTGGGAGCCTGTTCTGACAGCGATACGATTTTGGTAGCTGACGGGACGTATTACGGTTCCGGTAACCGCAACATAGATTTCGGGGGAAAGGAGATAAGGCTGAAATCGGAGAACGGACCCTGGAATTGCATAATAGATTGCGAGAACAGCGGCCGGGGATTCTATTTTCATACGAACGAGAGCGAGGATGCGATGGTGGAGGGTTTCACGATACGGCGGGGTTATTTATACAATCAGCCGGGCACGGGAATTTATTGCAACGGAAGTTCTCCCACCATAGCGAACTGCATAATAAAGGACAACACTGCCGGATCGGGACAAAGAGGAGGCGGCATATATTGCAGCAATTCAACTGCAGTAATAGCTCATTGTATGATCCGCAGCAACGTGGCGTATAACGGTCGCGGAGCGGGAATATACTGTCAGGACGGAAACATAACGATAAGCAACACGGCGATATGGAAGAATTCCTGTGATTACGGAGCGGGAATTTACTGTAATAACAGCGTGCCGCAGATATCGGGGTG
Source organism: uncultured bacterium (assembly GCA_964619725.1). Classification (GTDB taxonomy): domain Bacteria; phylum CSSED10-310; class CAZUFC01; order CAZUFC01; family CAZUFC01; genus CAZUFC01. The sequence continues at coordinate 1,062 of CAZUFC010000193.1, forward strand.
CACGGTTTCTGATAATACGGCGGACAATTACGGAGGCGGCGTTTATTGCGAGGATGCTTCTCCGGTCATTGTAAACAGTATAATATACGACAATTTTGGAGAAGAGATTTATGAGACGGGGACGAGTTCTCCTGATGTGACCTATTCTGATGTTCAGGGGGGGCAGTCCGGAACGGGGAATATCAGCAGCGATCCTTTGTTTGTGGAAGGCTTTTTCGGTCCGTTTTATCTGAGCGAGACGGCGGCAGGCCAGGCAGCGGACAGTCCCTGTATAGATTCAGGCGGCGGGCTATCCTCGGCCATTTGTTATACGACGTCCGAGGGGACGGAATGTATGGGCGACTGGACGACAAGGACCGATTCGATAGTGGACCTGGGGCAGGTCGATATGGGCGTTCACATGGAGATACCCTCCTTTCCGTCACCGACGCCGACGCCGACGGTAATGCCGACGTTCACGCCCGGAGCGGTCATTCTCGTTCCTTCAGATCATTCGACCATTCAAGCAGCGGTCGATGCAGCATCAGACGGCGACAAAATCATCGTTGCCGACGGCAGTTACTACGGTACGGGGAACAAGAACGTTGATTTTCACGGGAAGGAAATAGTCCTGGAATCGGAAAACGGCCCTGAATACTGCGTAATCGACTGCGAGAACAGCGGCCGCGGGTTCTATTTTCACACGAACGAAGAGGAATCGTCGATAGTCCGCGGATTCACGGTAAGACGAGGCTACCAGTACAATCAGCCGGGTATGGGCATTTACTGCAACAATGCTTCACCGACGATCGAAAATTGCGTAATACGGGACAACACTTCAGGAACAGGTCAGTACGGCGCCGGCATCTATTGTTATGCTTCCGATGCCGTGATATCGAATTGCTCTGTAATAAGAAACTCATGTCCTAACGGCCGCGGCGGAGGAATCGGCGGCAGATATTCCTCGCCGTCGATAAACGAGTGCACGATCACAGGGAATTATTCTCGCAATGGCGGCGGCCTCTATTTTTATCTTCATACGCCGACCCTGAACAAATGCACGATCCATAACAATACTGCAGAATATTACGGAGCAGGCGTATACAGCGACGTTTCGGATTTGACCATAACCAACAGCACGCTTTCCAGCAATACGACTTTCAATCAGACAGGAGCCGGCATTTTTTCATTTTATTCACCGGTTTACGCGATGAATTGCTGTTTCTACGGCAACGTCTCGCCGTCAAGCGGCGGCGGCATGCACTGCGATTACAATGATGCCGTCATAATGAACTGCACGTTTCACGGCAATTCCGCTTCGACGGGCGGAGCGATATACTGCGACGACTCTTCGCCCTCGATCGCGAACTGCATTATGTGGGAAAACGTGCCGAATGAGATTCAAACGACGGTCGAATCATATCCTGAAGTTGTATATTCGGATGTTTTCGACGGATATGCGGGCGAGGGCAATATCGATTCCGATCCCTCATTCGTCGGCGGAATACAGGGCGTTTATTATCTGAGTCAGGTCGCTGCAGGGCAGGGAGAAAACAGTCCCTGCCTGGACTCAGGCATGAATTTCGCCGCCGGCACGTGCTATACGGTATTGGACCACGCTCAATGCCTGGATGAACTGACCACCAGGACAGATCATGCGACGGATGCAGGAATAGCGGACATGGGCTTTCATTACGACATGCCCGTCAGCCCTACTCCGACAGTTACGCCTTCTCCCACGCCCACCCTGGAACCGCCTACGCGGACGCCGGCGACGATCATCGAAGTGCCGGACGATTTCGATACCATACAGGAAGCTATTGACGCAGCAAGCGAAGGGGACCTGGTTCTCGTCGAGGACGGAACCTATTACGGGAACGGCAACAAGAATCTGGACTTCAACGGTAAGGAACTCGTCGTCGCCTCGGTCAATGGACCGCATTATACCGTAATAGACTGCGAAAACAGCGGTCGGGGCTTTATATTTCATACTAATGAGGATCATCATTCGATAGTCAGAGGATTCACCATCCGTCGCGGTTACCTTTATAATCAGCCCGGCATGGGTATTTACTGTAATAATGCCTCGCCCGTCATTGAAAATTGCATCATCAGGAACAACACATCCGGTACGGGTCAATACGGCGGCGGCATATACTGCTCATCCTCCGATGCCGTCATTTCCCGGTGTTCGATCATCCGTAATTCATGTCCCAACGGCTACGGAGGCGGCATCGGCGGGCGATATGCGTCTCCCGTCATCTCTGATTGCCGCATAACCGAGAATTATTCGAGAGAAGGCGGAGGCATCTATTTTTATTTCGATTATCCGTCAGTGAACAAATGTACGATCATCAACAATACGGCTGAATACTATGGCGGAGGAATAAGCAGCAGGGTTTCCTCCCTGACGCTGACGAACAGCACGATAGCTGAAAATACGACCTACAACCAGAGCGGCGCAGGTTTATATGGATTCTACACGTCGCCGCTGATCGCCAACTGCAACTTTTACGGCAATTCGGCTGCCGGGACCGGCGGGGCCATATTGTGCGATTATATCGACCCATTGATTCTTAACTGTACCTTTACGACTAATTCGGCGAGCCAGGCCGGCGCGGTCTATTGCATCGATTCTTCTCCTGAAATATCAAATTGCATTTTGTGGGGAAATATTCCCAATGAAATAGTGAAGACCGGAGACTCTTATCCTGTCGTCAGTCATTGCGATATTGAAGGCGGATACAGCGGAACCGGCAATATCGACGCATCCCCTGTATTCTACTCAGGAATGCAGGGGACGGCGTATCTCAGTCAGACGGCTGCAGGCCAGTCGTACGACAGTCCATGCGTAAATGCGGGAAGTGCAGCGGCCTCGGACGTCTGCTATCTGACGCAGGAAGGAGTTGTCTGTCTGGATGAATTGACGACGCGAACGGACCATGTAACGGATGCCGGTACAGCCGACATGGGTTATCACTATGATATGCCGGTCAGTCCTACTCCCACGGCCACGCCGTCTGCGACCCCGACCATGGAATTTCCCACCTGGACGCCTGCGGCGGTTATCGAAGTTCCCGACGATTTCGACACTATACAGGACGCGATTGATGCTTCCGATGAGGGCGACCTGATTCTCATCGACGACGGCACTTATTACGGGACCGGCAACAAGGACCTGGACTTTCACGGCAAGGAAATCGTCGTTTCTTCGGTAAACGGACCGCATTATACCGTAATAGACTGCGAAAACAGCGGCCGCGGGTTCATCTTTCATACGGGCGAAGACCATCATTCGGTAGTCAGAGGATTCACCATAAGAAGGGGATACCTCTATAATCAGCCGGGTATGGGCATCTATTGCAACAATGCTTCCCCGACCATAGAAAACTGCATCATCAGAGACAATACTACCGGCACGGGACAATACGGCGGCGGCATTTATTGCCTGTCCTCCGATGCGGTGATATCCGGCTGCACGATTCATCATAATTCCTGTCCCAACGGGTACGGCGGAGGCATAGGCGGACGTTATTCGTCTCCCGACATCAGCGATTGCACCGTTACAGGAAATTACTCGCGCCAGGGCGGCGGCGTATATCTATATTTCGGCTATCCGACTATTGATGATTCCACCATTGAAAACAACACCGCGGAATACTGGGGAGCCGGGATTTATTGCGACGTATCATCGCTCATACTGACCAACAGCACATTATCCGACAATACCGCTTACAACCAGAGCGGCGGCGGCTTTTACGGTTTTTTCACTTCACCGGTCATAGCCAATTGTCTTTTCACCGGCAATTCCGTTCCCGGAAGCGGCGGAGCCATATACTGCGATTACATTGATCCCCTGGTTATGAACTGCACGATAGCCGGGAATACGGCGGGTTCCGGGGGAGGAATATATTGCGAAGATTCATCGCCGGAAGTGTTGAACAGCATCCTTTGGGGCGATGTGCCCAATGAGGTGCAGACGACGGGAGATTCATTTCCGACGGTGGATTACTGCGATGTTGAGGAGGGTTACAGCGGCGACGGCAACATAGATGAGAACCCCATATTTTATAACGGTCTGCAGGGCAATTACTACCTGGCGCAACTGGCTGCCGGACAGCTTTGGCAAAGCGTATGCGTCGATGCAGGAAGCGATGCGGCTGCAGATACCTGCTTCCTTACGGGAAAGGGCCTTCGCTGTATGGACGAATATACCACCAGGACTGACCATGTGACGGATGGAGCGCTGACGGACATCGGCTTCCATTACGGCATGTATCGGAGTCCTACTCCCACAGCAACGCCTTCTGCGACGCCTACGCAGGAGTTTCCCACCTGGACGCCTGCTGCAGTGATAAATGTTCCCGGCGACTACGACAGAATCCAGGATGCGATTGATGCGGCAAACGATTATGACCTGGTGCTGGTTGACGACGGCACCTATTACGGAACCGGCAACAAGGACCTGGACTTCCACGGCAAGGAGATCGTCGTTTCATCGATTAACGGCCCGAAATATTGCGTCATCGATTGCGAAAACAGCGGCAGGGTTTTATTTTCCATACGAATGAAAACCGTCATTCGGTCGTACGGGGATTCACCGTCAGGCGAGGATATATCTATAATCAGTCGGGATTGGGAATTTACTGCAGTCATGCCTCGCCGACCATCGAAAACTGTATCATAAAAGACAACAGCGCAAGCACGGGTCGACACGGCGGAGGCATTTACTGCTTGTCTTCCGAAGCCGTCATATCAGGATGCACGATCCATCATAATTCATGCCCCAACGGTTACGGCGGAGGCATCAGCGGACGTTATTCATCCCCTGAAATAAGCGATTGCACTGTAACAGAAAATTACTCGCGTGAGGGCGGAGGCATGTTTTTCTATTTCGGATATCCCACGGTAGACCGGTGCACTGTTGAAAACAATACGGCGGAATACTGGGGCGGCGGAATATACAGCGACGTCTCATCGCTCATATTGACCAACAGCGCGCTGTCGAACAACAAGACGAATAATCAGAGCGGCGGGGGATTCTACGGATTCTATACTTCACCCGCAATCGCCAATTGTCTCTTTTACGGTAATACGGCTGCAGGCGCAGGCGGAGGCATATTGTGCGATTACATCAATCCGCTGATACTGAACTGCACCTTTAGCGGGAATTCGGCTGGGAACGGCGGCGCTGTTTATTGCGAGGACTCTTCTCCGAAAATAATCAACAGCATTTTATGGGGCGATGCTCCCAATGAAATCAGAACGACGGGCGATTCTTTCCCCATAGTGGAATATTGCGATATCGAGGACGGCTATAGCGGCGAAGGCAATCTTGATGAGAATCCGATTTTCTACCCCGGTCTGCAGGGCATCCATTACCTGGCGCAGCTCGCTGCCGGACAGGGGTGGCAGAGCGTATGCGCGGACGCCGGCGCTGATCTCGCCGCCGATGTCTGCTTCCTCACCGGCGACGGCATCCATTGCCTGGACGAATATACCACCAGAACAGATCACGTCGCAGATCAGGGACTCGCTGACCTGGGGCATCATTATCCAATGCCTGTAAGCCCCACTCCGACGATGACGCCTACTCCCTCCCCTACGCAGATGCCCGCCACCGCAACGCCGGAGCACGTCATTTATGTCCCGGAGGACTACGATACCATTCAGGCTGCCATCGATGCCGCTGAAGAAGGCGATATGGTCCTGGTGTCAGACGGCACCTATACCGGTACAGGCAACAAGAACCTGGATTTTCACGGAAAAGAGATCATTACGGCATCAGTCAGCGGACCGGAATTATGCGTTATCGATTGCGAAAACAGCGGCCGCGGCTTCCATTTTCACACCAATGAAAACAGGCGCTCCATTCTTGACGGCTTCACCATACAGAACGGCTATAACTATAATCAGGACGGCGCCGGAATATACTGCAACCGTACCTCGCCCGTCATTAAAAATTGCATTATAATGAACAATTCCACCAGTACCGGTCAGCGGGGAGGAGGCATATACTGTTATGAAGCGGAACCTCTCATCGAAAATTGCACGGTGACAGGCAACACGTGTCCAAACGGTTACGGCGGCGGCATAGCCGGCCGGTACGCCTCACCCGTCATCATCAAATGCGACGTGACCGACAATTACGCCCGGTCCGGCGGCGGAATGCACTTCTACCTGGGATACCCTACGGTCGACGATTGCACCGTCACGAACAATACTTCCACTTACTGGGGAGGCGGAATATACAGCGACGTTTCGGAGCTGAACCTGACGAATTCGGTTCTAGCCTATAATGCCGCGGAAAATCAAAACGGCGCAGGGTTCTACGGACACTACATCAGCAGCGTCATAATTAACTGCCTGTTCCATCACAACAGCGCTGCAGGTACGGGCGGCGGAATATTCTGCGATTACAACGATGCCGTCATCATGAACTGCACTTTCACCGACAATACGGCTTCCAACGGCGGCGCAGTCTATTGCGACGACTCATCCCCGCAACTGATCAATTGCATACTCTGGAGCGATACGCCCAACGAATTCAATTACACCGGCGATTCGATTCCCGTTCTGAACTACTGCGACGTGGAAGACGGCTTTTCAGGCGACGGAAATATCGATGCCGATCCTGTTTTCACTTCCGGCAGCCTGGGCGATCATTACCTCAGCCAGACCGCCGCAGGGCAGACCATCGACAGTCCCTGCAAAGACGCCGGCGACAGCCCCTCAAGCGACGTCTGCTACAGAACCGATAAATGGATCATGTGCATGAACCAGGCCTTCACCAGAACGGATGAAATAACGGACGACGGTATTGTGGACATGGGTTATCACTACTACATCCCCATTACGGCCACTCCCGTACCGCCGACTCAAACGCCCACGCAAACCCTCACCCCATCCCCCGTACCGACTAATTCGCCCACTCTTACACCTACGTTTACGCCGACTCAATCCCCCTCTTCTTCGCCCACCGACACTCCTACTTTTACTACCACAGCAACTCTCACGCCTGCAGAAACGCATACCCCCACTATAACTCCCGTGCCGCCGCCCATTCCCGCTGCTTCGCAGTCCGTCATCATTATCCTGATCCTCGCACTGACGGCATTGATCGGTATCAGGAACACGACACGGAAAAAATAAATAAAAACATGATCTAAAAGAGAGGACGCAGCGGACATAACAGAGATAACAGAGAGAAGACCGGATTGTGCGCTGCCATCGGTATCGTGTATCCGCCGGCAGCATCCATCTTCAAAATTTTACGAAACGAAAAAAGTCCTTTATACTGGGTGAGGTCGTTTTACGCGACCTGATGGGGATGATGAAGGAACCAGGGAAATTATTCATTGAAACGGATTGAAATACTATTTTATCATGTTTGACGAAAAGCGGCTTTTTTCAGAATTCATTTTTTTTACAATTTTGATCAGCGTCATTTTCGCCGCCATTGCCGGCGCAGATGTATCGAACGGTTGCCGCGGCAAGGAAATTGATGAAATATGCATCAGCACTTATGAAATTTTCGATACTTCAGATGAGGAAACTTCTTCCTGGCCCTACAGGCTGATAAACGCTGTGCATTTTCAAACCAGAAGACAATTCGTCAGTTCCCTGATGACCATAAAACCAGGTGATGAAGCCTCTGATTCCATACTGGCGGAGAGCGAAAGACTTCTGCGGAGAACGGGTTTTTTGAATCCCGTTTACGTGGAATGCGTCTGCGAAAACGATATTAATAGAGTGTACGTTGAAACGCATGACCAGTGGACCACCAAGCTGGCTTTGAACTACGGACGTTACGGTAAGCGTCAGGAGGGCGGGGTGTCGCTGGAGGAGCAGAATTTTCTGGGCTGGGGCAAAACCGTTGTGCTGGACGTCAGGTACACAAGCGAGAGAACAACCAATAAAATCGAGTATTATGATCCTCTGCTTTTCGGTTCGAGATGGCGGCTTAACCTCGGCTATAACGATGCCACAGACGGACATGCCCAGACTTTAAAACTGAGATATCCCTTTTTCTCGCTGTCGACCAGCCGGGCGGGTGGAATAGAATGGCAGCGCGAAAAAATACATGAATGGCTGTGGTCGGAAGGAGAAAAAGTTGCCGGCGGCGATGAATATCGGCGAAGTTTCCGGATATGGTACGGTTATCGTTTGCCGGGTCAACGGGACGTGAACGACAGGTTCAAAATCGGTTTCTTTTCGGATAAATATGAATTCGAAAACTGGAAGCGAAAAAATGACGGCGAATTCGTTCATCCGGAAGACCTCTCACTTTCAGGCGTGGAATTCGGTTGGGAAAGGGAAACGGACAGTTGGGAGGTCGTTGAAGGATTTCGAGCCTGGGCGCGTCAGGAGGATATTCCCCTGGGTCCTAACTGGGAAATTAAAGCCGGCATTCCCCTGGTTCCCGACTCCGACGATCCTCGTACCCTCTCCCTGGAAGGCTCGTTCGTCGCAGGCATGCTGAAGGGAAGACAATATAGCTGGTGCAAGACAGACCTGGCAGGAAGAATAGAAAATGGCGAACCTGTGGATTTTTTGACGGAATTCGAGTTGGGCAGCGCCATGACCGGCAAAATGGGTTGGCGCGCCAAAATTTCATGGGATATGGGTTATAAGCTTAACGACAACAAACAGTTGACCCTCGGCGTTGATGAAGGGCTCAGAGGTTGGGACCCTGATACTTTCGACGGAACTTCCCGGGTCCTGGTCAACATGGAATGGCGTCGTCGTCTGACAGACGAAATATGGAACCTGGGCGTCTTCGGTTTGACCTTCTTTGTCGATACGGGAAAGACTTGGGGCGCCAGAATCGGCCCTGATACCGACGGATGGAGAACCGATTTCGGATTCGGCCTCACTGCCGAAAGCACCAAAGCAGCCGTCCTGCGTCTGATAAGACTGGAAGTAGCATTCCCTGACGACGCCGGCGGTCCTGTTTTTCTGATTACCGGTATACCTATGTTTTAATTAAACTGTGATCTGCAATAATCGGAATGTGAAAGTTATCGAAAATCATCAGTCAGCATTCGAAAATCACGCTGACTCATTCGAAAGTCCCGGAGAGTATTGTACATCATCGAAAATGAAATGTTCGGCTTTCATCGCCCTGACTCTCCTGACGTGCCTGATCTTCTCCTATAACGTTCACAAACATTACTTCCTGGGCGATGACGCCTTCATCAGCTTTCGATACGCCTCCAACCTGGTTAAAGGATGCGGACCTGTATGGAATTGCGGGGAACGGGTCGAAGGATACACCAACTTCTTGTGGGTCATTCTTATGGCCGCAGGAATGAAAATGAGCATCAAGCCGGAAATTTTTTCCAATGTTATAGGCATCATTTCAGGCGCAGCCGTGCTTTTCCTGCTTTACAAGTTATCCGCCGACAGGCTGGGTCCGTATAATCCGCTGAATTTTATCGCTCCTTTAACGTTATCCTTGAGCCGCACATTTACGGGCTGGTGTACCGGCGGACTGGAAACCCAGTTTTTCGCCCTTATGCTCTTCGGGGCATTTCTCTGCTTTATAAAGGAAAGACGCGAGCCCGGCCGACGCTTGTACGGTTCTTCCATTCTCTTTGCAATCGCAGGACTGACGCGGCCGGAAGGCATTATGTTCGCCGCTGCGGCAGGCGGTTTCTTCCTTTTAGACGTCATAAGCAAAAAAAGAAAAATTACATCGTTTCTTTTCTGGCTTGCTCCCGTCGTTACAATCATAGGCGGTCATCTGATATGGAGAAAATCGTATTACGGATACTGGACGCCCAATTCGTTTTACGCCAAAGTCAACGGAATCTGGATCGAACAGGGTATCAAATTTGTCTCCCTGTTCCAGCAAGACTATAAGATACTTTATTTTCTGCCCCTGGCCCTTCTTACCGTCATAATTCGTCATTCATACAGGCATCTGTTGTTTCTGACCGTCATTACAATTCATATCCTTTACCTGATAGGCATCGGCGGCGACAGGTTCGAATTCCGTTTTCTGATCTTTATTTTTCCTTTTCTTTACGGAATCATCGCAGAAGGAATAACGCTCATTACTCAATGGCCGCCCCGTAACGCTTTTCTGAACGGTCTTAAATACGCGCTCGCTGCAGCCGGCGGCGCAGCCCTTATCATTGCGACTTTTTTCGGTTCGCTTAAAGAAATCCCCGATGAAAGAAACGGCATCGCTTCTCTCCATAGAATAAAATCTTTTGCCGATGAACGCATTCAATCCGGCAAAATCGTCCGATCCTTCATCAAAAAAGGACTCCTCCCCGACGATGTGCTGCTTTGCGTTTACGGAGCCGGCGCCCTGCCTTACTATACCGAATGGCCCGCTGTTGATTATTTCGGCATTAATGATGAATTCATCGCCCATCTGCCTGTAAAAAAACGCAGAAAAATAGCTCATGAGAAAACAGCTCCCTTATCCTACCTTCAGGAAAGAGGAGTAGAAGTTTGGGACAGATACAACAGGCTGGCTATGAAGGAAGTCCCCAGACGCAATTCAGGCAGCATAGGCAGAGGAGGAAAATGGCGAACGCTGAAAATCGACGGCTATTACATGAATTTCGTCTCATTTCTCTCTGACGAACAATTCGAAAAAAGATTCGGCCGCTCGCGCCTTTTTGTAAAATAATAATGGGCTGATCAAATAGGGGTTACAAATTGTGATCTCGATACTCAAAAAGAACTTTCGTGCTCAGCGAAGCGGCGCTCGTGCTCGTAATCGTAAT
>CAZUFC010000194.1:0-11732 GCA_964619725.1 uncultured bacterium
GATGACCGAGGATTTCAGCTAATGAATGTTTTCCAAGCAGTGACTGACCGCGAAATAATAAAATTTGTGTCGTGTCCTTTCTCTTGATTCGTGTGATTCGTGAGATTCGTGGTTGAAAATAAACCTTTCCCGGTTCGAGGACCGACTTACATTTTTGCCGCCGTTTCCTTAACGATTTTTATCAGAACTGCAACCACGAATCCCCCGAATAAGATTGCAGACATGACCGTGAATTGAAACTGATGAATGTTTTCCAAGCAGTGACTGGCCGCGAAACAATTAATCTTTGCCGTGTCCTTCTTTCTCCTGATTGGTGTGATTAGTGAGATTTGTGGTTAAAAATAAACCAATACCGGTTCAAGGACCGTAACTGAATACTGCGGAGTCGTAGTTTCCGATAATATCGGTCATGGCGTAGTTCAGGAGCGCTGCGTGGAATTTGATGCCCTGCATGGAGTCTTCGCCGGTATCGGGCCATATGAAGTTCAGGATATCGATGGAGCGGCTGCCTGGGTTGAAGTCTACCGGTTCATAGTCGAAAGATTCCAGCCAATCGGGATAGTAGAAGAAGATACCGTGAACGTCCAGGAGAACTGCGAAGGGTACGTTTTCAAGGGTATCGGGGCCTGGATTGTATAAAACAGCGTAAAGTTCGAAGGGGTCATTCGGGCAGAAGTAATCGGCATTGATGTGAAGTGTGATTCCCATAGGAGGATTCGGCGTGCAAGAGGGGGATACGGAGGGTTTCACCGTTTGCGTTATGGTTGGCTGTTCTGTCGGCTTAAAAGTAGGCGTTTCGGGAGTGCATGATGGAGAAGGCGTCATTGAGGCTGTTGATGTCGGAGTCGGAGTCCGTGAGGGAGTTTTTGTGGGGGTTTCGGAACATGTTGGAGTTTTCGTGGGAGATTGGGTCGGAGTTGTTGTTTGAGTCCATGTGGGGACTACTGTGGGTTCCATTGTCGGCGAGACGGTGGGATATGGGGTCGGAAAGGCTGTGACGATGCGTTTAGCGTAGATGTTCGTGTCAGCATCGCCGTCGCGGGAGCTTATCCAGGCGACGAATATCTGGTCAGCGTCGTTGACTGCCAGTGAGGGAGCCCAGTCATGCCCGGAGCTCTGGACCGTTTGAATCGGTTCCTGCCATCCGGCGCCGGAATTTGATGTGAACCAGATATTTCGGGAATCGAAAGCATCCGTTTTTCTGTAGGCCAGGTGGACTGCGTTTGAGGAAGCGGCGATGGAGGGTTCCATAGGCGAGGCTGTGTAGTCAGGATCGACGATGCTGGGAGATGACCATGAACTGAGGTTGCCGTGAACCGTTTTGACGGTCAATCCTTGGGAAGTACCGGAAACGTATGCGATCCAGATTTCGCCGTTGTCCGTCACAGTTGCGGAGGGATCGAATGCATCTTCCTGTTCGTCCGAAAGAACCGTAACGGGCGTCCAGAATCCGTCAAGCTCATACCGGCATACGACTTCCCACCGTCCGGCATTACTGCGGCTCCAGATCAGGTGAACATTGTCTGCATCATCAACTATGCATAAAGGGTCCTGGTCGTCCGGACCGATCTCCGTAAGCCGACCAGGCGCAGACCAGTTTCCTCCCGATTCCGGTTTCGTCGAAAGATAAATATTGGCTTCGGCGTCGCGCCAGTTTTCCCAGAAAAGGTGTATTATGCCGTCGCTCAAACATGCTGCCGGTTTAATATCGTATCCCGGATCGTTAAGGATGAACTGAGTCGATCCCCAGTATGATCCTGTTCGCTCTGCGGTTTTCAATTCCTGGTCGTAAGTGGCGTAGTTGAAGCCAGCGAAGAAGGCTCTGACCCCATCGCCCGTCCTCAGAATCATGGGATTCTCCTCCCAGTATTCGTAACCGCTGATGTCGTCCGGCGTTTCCCATCCGCTGCCGTCGTATCTCGAAGCGCATGCGCTGCATCTGCCGTCCAGGGCGCTCAACCAGGTTAACCATAATTCTTCACCGGCGCCGCCGATCAAATAAGGCGCGGCATCAGAATAACCGCTCGTGCTGACCTTCGTTTCTATCAAGGTTTCACATGCGGGACTATCGGCATCGGGAACGTTTTGATCGACCTCTTTCTTTACCGCATGCGGAACGGCGGATCGGGATTCCTTATAAATGCTTCGGTCTGTTATGTTTACTTTCAATGTAGGGTCTCCAATAATGTTCATACCGTAAAACCACATTTCGTCATAATAATCGAAACCGTCCGATGCTTCATACTGAAACCATTCCAGAAAAGCCTGCCCCAGACATTTGGCCTGCCCCAGAGGATAATAGAACTCCTCAAAATCAAGCATGCTGCCCACTTTGGCGCTGCCTACAGCGGCCAGGCCTCGGTCCGGCCGGAATACGTACATGACGGCGATGTTGTCGATTTCCACGAAGCGTGTGTTGGAACAGGCGAATAACTGGTAAAAAAGGGCATTCGGGTCCATAATGTCCAGGTCGTAATTCATGTAGCATCCCGCATAATCGTAATATCCGTCTTTAAAAGTATGCGCCCAGGGGCAGGAATGCGCCATAATATGCACCCATTCGTATCCGGTGATAAGCCTGTCGCGATAATTGGCCGCGGTCGTCTGTCCGTCCTGATTGATTACTGTAACGTCGGAATAAGCGTAATTCAGACCCACATTGGAATAGGGCCAGTCGTCGTCATTGAATGCCAGGGCCCTTTGGGGAACTCCCAGGCCTTCCGTCCGGTAAGTGTGAGCTTTATCGAAATAATTCCTGGTTAAAGATATTTCATAGTCCCAGCTTATATGATGAGCATTGATACGGCCGACCCAGATTTCGGGTGAAACGGCTCCCGAATGGGAATCGTAAAGTCCGTCCGAGTTATTATCGGACCAATTGCCGTTGAGGTCCATGAAGTACAGATCAATGGGAAATTCTTCTCCGTCGAAATGGTACCAGGCCAGGGGAGTTTTTCCGACAAAAACGGCTCCGGCCAATCCTTCCGGCAACCAGGTTTGAAGCAGCGCTTTTACATCTTCAGCCGTACCGCCGCCCAGCGACTGAGTTTCAACGTCATATCCTTCAGCCTCCAGGTCTGCTGCATAAGAGGTTAGCTCACTCGTCAATAAAGTCGAGAGACGCTCATTGACAAGAATGAGAACCAGGGGATAATCCCGTATTTCCCGGCATCTTGATTTGAAAACCGGGCCCTCTTCCCGGGTGGAATACAGTTTTTCGCAACGGATGGATTCAAAGGGCGCGGAATTGAGCCGGTATTCATTATAAGTCAAAGGACTCCGGTTTAAAGGGTCCATCCACTGCAAACGCTGCACTTCCTCAAGATTGCGTTTGCCGGATACAGGCTGCGCCGATATGGCCAGAATAAAAATTAGGGCGAAACTGATGAAATAATGACCGTTTTTCATTATTTACTCCTTACTGTTCTTTCATGCTGGAAAAAAATAGTCAGCCCGCATCTGCGGAGGGCAGTCGGTCCGGTCAATGCGGAAAAGCGATCAGCATTCTGTGCTTCCCCGCATTAATGAAATTATTCACTCACTGTCCCGATGTCAATTTGATGCTCATTTTTGATCAATGCCTGTTTTTTGAATCAAATCGTTCCCGATTCTCCGGTTTTAAATGATGCGCGTGATTCATGACTATTGCTCTTGACAGTTTACGATTAGGAGTAGATATTAAAAAGCCCTTGGACAGGCGGAGGCGTCTGGTTCATAAAAATGGATTCCTAAGGAGGACTAAATGACTACAGGAGCAAAAAGACGATTGATCACCCCGGGAAGACTGATTGTTTTCCTGGTGATAGTCACGGGAATAGTAGGAATGATCTTGCTTTTCAGCCCGCAGAAGGCTTTCATAAAAAAAGGCAGCGTGTTGCATCTGAACCTGAAAGCTCCCATTGTGGAGAAAGGCGAAATGAGTTTTTTCGTCTCACAGGGCATATCCTTGAGAAAAGTGTTGGATACTTTGGAGTCGGCAGCGGAAGATGATCGGATTAACGGAATATATTTTCAGCCGGACAGGATTTACGGCAATATGACGCTTCTGGCCGAATTGCGGGAAGCGCTGATAAAATTTAAAGAATCAGGAAAATCCCTGACAGCGTTTATGACGAACTGTTCGTTGCGAAGCTATTTTCTGGCGAGCATAGCGGATACCGTCTGCATGCTGCCTACCGGAAGCATCATTATGTTGGGAATCAACGTTGAAGTGCCCTATCTTAAAGAAACCCTGGGCAAACTCGGCGTAACGGCTCAAGTCGTCACTATCGGGGACTATAAAACCGCCATGGAATTTCTGGAAGAGTCTGAGATGTCCTCTTATACGCGCGAACAAACGATGCTCCTGATGCAGGATTCTTTTGATTACCTGATAAGTAAAATTGCAGAATCCAGAAACAAAACTGAAGCAGAAATGAGGAACATAGTCGACAAGGGAATCATAGAACTCCAGGAAGCTGTGGACCTGGGACTTCTCGACAGGTTGGCGTATGAAGATGAACTGACGGCGCAGTGGAAGCCTTCCGAAGATAAAGACCCGCTGTTGGTGGATTATTCCGCTTACTCGGAGGGAATGTCCTTATTCCAATTTGATATGGGATTAGGCGATAAAATCGCCGTCATATATGGAAGCGGAATGATCGTGGAGGGTCGAAGCGGCAGCGATCCGGCGATGGGCGCGTTGATGGGTTCGGAGAGCATTGTGAAAGCTTTTAAAGAAGCACGCGAGGATGATTCCGTTGTTGCGGTCGTTTTCAGGATTGACAGCGGAGGCGGTTCAGGCATCGCTTCAGACATTATCCGAAGGGAAGTCGAGCTTACAGTCAGCGAAAAACCTGTAATAGCTTCATTCGGCAATGTAGCCGCATCAGGCGGTTATTATGTCGCCATGTCCGCAAACAAAATAATAGCTCATCCCACAACCATTACAGGCTCTATCGGCGTCATGGGTTCTAAATTCGTTCTCAAGGAAATGTACGAAAAAATCGGGGTTAATATGGAAAGACTGCAGATCGGAGAAAATTCCGATTTGTTTTCCAGCAGCGAGAAATTCGATGAAGAACAGAAGGAGTTGCTCCGGAACCATATGCGGATTTTTTATGAGGACTTCGTGAGCAAGGCGGCGGAGGGACGTACCATAAGTTATGAAGATGTGCACAGAGTAGCGCAGGGGCGAGTATGGAGCGGAATTAAAGCGAAAGAGCACGAATTGATCGACAAACTGGGAGGTTTTCAGGCGGCGGTTCGAGCGGCTAAGGTTGCGGCGGAACTGGACCCTGAAAAGGAGATGCCTTTGACGATATACCCTCGACCCAAAGGATTCATCGAGCAGTTGGCGGAGATGATGAACATGGCGGCCTTTTTCCAGGACCCCCTGTCGTCGTATGAAATAGAGACGGCACAGATTCGTAAGCTGTTTAATGAAGCCTATCTTTTGCTGACGCCCTACAGCTTTATAAAAATGCGATAATCCCCTGTTTTGAAAGGCCGAACCCAAATCAGGAATAATGCTGATAAGGCTTTCATCATTCTCCTGGCTGTTCTGGGAGGATGCGCATATTTGCCGTTACAAAGCGCCGCTCCGTTCGAGTGGGACGATCATCAGTTTTCCAGCGCGGTAATCGAATTCAACATGAACATACATCATCCGCATCCGCCGGGTTACCCTTTGTATGTAATGGCCGGACGGGCGCTGCTGCCGGCATCTCGCACCCCTGCAGCGGCGTTGACGCTTTTTACGGCCATATGTGCTGCGATATCGGGACCGCTTATATATTGGCTCTTCCGAAGGAGTTTTAATCCGCTGCAAGCCTTGTCGGGCGCCGTGCTGATCCTGGTTCAACCCGTCTATTGGTTCACAAGCCTCAGGGCGGTCAGCGACGTTCCGGGATTGACTTTCGTCTTATTAACCGCTGCGGCAGCGACATCAAAACTGAAAGACAGGAGCGCCGTCATTGCTGTTGCGTTGCTCAGCGCCGTTGCCCTCGGCATCAGACCTTCCAATTCCCTCATACTTGCGCCGCTGATGTTATATTTTGTCGTCGAAAGATCATTATGGAAAAAGGCCGGGCTTTTCCTGACAGGATTGATATGCTTCAGCGCAGCCCTGGCGACCTGGCTCGTTCCGCTTATCCTCGACACCGGGGACTTAAAACGATTCCTCGAATTATTCGCCATTCAAAAAGAGTGGGCGGCAGAGCATGACACGGTATTTGCCGCTTTTTCCGCGGAACGGCTGATCCGGGAACTGAGACTCGCCTTCGTCGATATCTGGGGTACGAAGAATTTTGCGATCTGGATGAATCTGTTTATTATCCTCGGTATCGGCGGTTTTCTCTTCAAGGAAAAAAAGAAAAATAAAATTTTCTTTGCAGCGGTTTTCCTGCCCTATTTGCTCTACTCTTATTTTTTTATGAACTCTTTTTTCATGAGATACGCAGTTCCAGCCATACCGTTTTTGGTCCTGCTCTTCATGTGGGGATTAAATTTTATTCTGGGATTTTCCCGGTTCGGCAAGGAAAAACTTATTCCCTTCATTTGCGCGGTGACCGCAGCGATGTTTATAATTTGGTCTCTCCCTTCATTTTGGGAATTTCATTCTGAACCGCCGCCGGTTCAAAAAGCCTTTCAATGGATTATGCGCAACTACAAAACGGAGAATACAGTCGTATTAGTGAACCAGTCTTTGAGACCGCACAGAGATTACCTGTTTTCAGAAGATTACCGGGTTAAAGTCGTCAAAGCCCCGTTTTCCAGGCATAATAAGGAGAAAGTTAAAAATGTTTTGAGCGTGAAACAGTCCGGTAGAAGACCAAAGGAAGCTGTCCCGGGTTATGAATTACTCTTCGAAGCGATGTATGAAGGAAAAGTAATGCGCAGATTAAGCGCCGGAAGGTATCTATGGTGTGGGGTCTACGGGATGGAGGATGCTTCGGAGACAGGCGCGGATAAACCTGTGGAAACCAGGCTGAACCATACTCCGGGACCCCGTACGATGAAATGAGCAGTCCGGCTGACGCCGGCAGCTTACAGCCCTTTTTTATTCGTTCTGGTTGACTAACTGTTTTCGGTCCGGAAACCGCTCTTTTTCCCTGGCGCTGCGTCAGGCTGCGAATTGGGTTCAACGGATAACCAGGCCGCCTCCTTCGCAAATCACAGCTTGCATTAAAATTTTAACAGGGTATCGAGTTTATGGAAAGCCTCAAATTAAAATGCCTGGTATATCAGCGCATGCGGGACGGGTCTTTAAAGAATTTTTCGGAGGACCGGAGTATTTCGAACGATCTGGGATGCGAGAAGGCTTAAGAGTAAAGTCAATCCTGCGATAAAGGGCACGACGGCGGGATGTATCATATTCAATGTAACGTAAAAAAACACTCCGACATGGCTGAGAATATAGGGATCATGAAGAAGATAAACGGGCCAGGCGTTTTTACCCAGAAAGCGGAGGATGCCGGGGCCTCGCATGAATCCCCAGGCCGGGAAAGGCAATACCAGGGCTAAAGGCAATGAAATTTGGATGATAAGTTCCGCATAATGAATCATAGCGGCATTCAGGCTGAGCGAACGGATGGCCATTGCGATTACGGTCAGAAAGACGGCGGAAATCGCTGGTATTCGCAATCCCCGTGGATTTCTCTCAGCAAGTCTCTCGCTTATGATGCTTCCCATATCGTAGATCAGCAGGAAACGGAGATAATTCAACGGGTAAAAAAGATCATTCCAGGGGATGACAAAAAAAAGCGCTGCACCGGTGATCAGGCGGATGATGTTCCAGGGAATGAATTTCCGCCAAATTGGATATGAAATGCTGACTATGAACAGCATCAGGAGGAACCAGAGCTGATAAGCCGGATTCAAAGGCGTCAGAAGCATTTGGAAGAAGTGAGCCCCGGACTCGATAGGAAAGGCTGTTAAACCTGTTCCGTATTTTTCGTTTAATATGAAAAAGATTTGTCCCATAATGATATACAGCAGGGTAAAAATGAAATAGGGCCTGATGACGCGCCGGGTTCGATTCTTCAAATATGAAAGATAACCGATATCGCCGGAGCTGATGGATTTCAAGCCGAATTTTATGCCCGATATAAATACGAAAACACTGATCGAAAACCTCATCAAAGAATCCAGGAGCCTGTAGTCGAGTTCGTGGTGCACGAGGGCAAGAGAAGCGCCGCAGCCGACCACGGTATAATTGGCCAGGGAGTGAAGCATAATAACCCGAAGTATAGCCAAACCCGCAACAGCATCCAGATAATGAAGATAAATTCTTGAGTTTTGAGTTGCGCTTTTCATTTTCTTTGCACCTTGACCCATCACTGAATTTTATACCCGATTTTTCCTTTTAAGGTAAGACAAAATATTATCGCCAAAAGCAACAGACATTCAGCATGAAAATCGGGAGCTGTTGAAAAATTGGGACTGATCAGACCGGGATTACACTTCGACCTATCCAAAAAAATCGGCGAATGAAATCCCCCTTAAAAAAATTCCACATTGATCAAAGAGCGTCTTTTGAGGTTACAATTCGACAGAATCTCCCATCATTTTGTTTCGATTTCGATACCGATTGCGATCCCGATACCGACCCCGATTACTGAGACAAAATGTCAAAGTTTTCAAAGAACTGTAACCCCGGTTTGATCAATCCCAAAAAACCCATAAAATAATTCATGTTGCAAAGTCTCCTCTTTGGATGTCCTCCAAAATTTTAAAGGCGAAAAACGCATTTTTAATGAATGCCGTAATTTTAAACTCTCATACACATTTAATTTTGCGGAATGCAAACCTCGGAATGTGCGCTTTTAATAAATGTCCATTTTTGACTATTTACTCTTTTTTAAATACTCTCATTCCCGTCGACAGGAAGAAACCTTCACATGTCGACTGCAATGAATGGACATTTCCTTACTTTTAATCCTCTTGGTGGAATTAAAAAGGAGAGAGGAGCTCAAGTATGAAATTAAAATCACTGTCGCTTTCGCAGCCTTATCTTTCGAATAAGCGGAAATTATGGTCGACTGTCGTCTTTCTGATGTTCGTGATCATGATGAACGCAGGGATATGCGCCGGATCAACGTACTATTCGGATTATTGCGATCCCGGCGCGGACGATTCAGGACCCGGGACAATGGAGCAGCCCTGGCGCCATTGTCCGGGGATGCCGGGATGGGAAGGGACGATTCAATTGAATGGCGGCGACGTCGTGTATTTTTGCAACAGCAGCGTCTGGGAGGTTTCCGAAGGCGACAGCGGTATTCAGATCACAGGCGGCGTAACTTATGACGGTAAGAGTTGGGGTTCGGGCAGTCGTGCGACTTTACGCGCTATGGATGAGTTATCCCGTGCTGTGATTAACGTCATGGAGGACCATCCTACTGAAGAAACAGTTATCCGGGGTTTCGAGGTGGATGCCGGCAACAAGGCCACATCAGGGATTACGATGAACTGGCCGCATATGCAGCGGGATTTGACAGGGGCTATGAAAAGGGTCGAGGACTGCGTGGTGCATGACGTCAGCAGTCGGTCGAACCTTAATCAATATGAATACGGCATCCTGATAGGCGGCTGGTTCGGATATCGCACCAGTAACGTGGAGATACTGGATTGTCTGGTATATGACGTTTCCCGCGTTGGCATTGCCTGTTATCCCGGCAACGACGTTCCGGAAAACCATGTGGAGAACGTGGTCATCAGGGGTTGCGAGGTTTACAATGCCGGACTCGATCCCGATTCGCCCGGAGCAGGATTCGGCATAGCGCTCAAGAACCATGTGGCGAATGCCGTGGTTGAATATAATTATCTTCACCAGGCAAAGGTTTCCGGCATTGTGTTGACTTGTCATCCTGAACCGGGGTTCCGGGGTCCTGAAAATGCTGTGATCAGGCATAATATAGTTCACAATTGCCGTCAATGGGGCATTTACCTGGAGAAATCCGGCGACAAGAGCGCTGCGATTTACGGCAATCTGATTTTTCATAACGCCTATGAGGGAATACTGCTGGCATCTTCGTTGAGCGACGGGCTTTCACTGAGCATCTTCAACAATACTCTTTATCATAACTATCAATTGGATTGGTCCCAGGAGGTTCGAATATCGAGCAGCAATGCGGAGATTGATTATCTTGATTTCAGCAACAACTTGATTTACGCGTCCGGGATGACGCGTTGCCTGCTTGACGACGATAACGAAATAACGTCTCATTCGAATAATTTATACTACCGGGAGCACGGAGCGGCTCTCGTCGTGGTCGGCGATGAAGGATATACCGCTGACACCATTGCAGAGTGGGAACCCACGGCCCTTACAGGAAATCCGAAACTGGTCGACGTCACATCCCTGCCTTCCGGGTTCTCCGGCGTTTACGGAGTGGACCTCGAACCGAACGCCGAGGGATTGAACATTGCTCCTCTCTCGTCCGCCCTGGATTACGGAATCCCGCTGGGAGAATCATACAACACAAGCATCAACAGCATACAGCGTCCCGCAGGCGACGGCTGGGACCTGGGTGCATATGAGCGGAGTGCAGCTCCGACACCGGAACCTACGGCGACCCCCGCGGAATTCTCCCCCACTCCCTCGCCGCCGCCTCTGGGCGTGAGAATCATTCTGTCGACTGAATACGTCCGTCCCGGCGAACTTTTCTATGTATGGGCTTACCTGGACAATCCGGGTCCCTCCATGTTGACGGATATCCCCCTGTTTTTCATGCTGGGCGTCTACGGAGAATACTGGTTCTGGCCAAGCTGGAGCGCCGGCGAGTCGCCCGAACAGGAAGGAATGGATTTCCAATACCGTGACATACCCCCGGGATCGACATTCGTCAATGTTCTGCCGGCATTCGCCTGGCCCGATACCGGCACGCTTGAAATGACAGGCCTGATTTTTTACGGCGCCATGCTGGACCAATCCTTCGCTTTTGTTCTCGGACAACCGGCCATACAAGTTTGGGGCTTCGGTCCCTGATTTGAAATGAACTCGTCAAAAGCCTCCACTCCGATGCAAAGGAAATCGGGAATATAGAAGCCCGCCCGACGCAGGACCGATAACCTGTAGGCTTTTTCCCCGACACGGACGCGTTCCCCTTCGCCGATCTCAGATATGTCCAAAATATAAGTCATCTCTCAATCACCAGGTCCCTGACATTCTGAAAATGGCTTACGATGGAATATTTTTCTACAGTTATTTTTACCAGGGCGGTTGAATGCGCTGAAGCGAATTCCTCGAGATGAGGATGTTTTGACAAATAATGTTCCAGATAGCCGCCCCTAATCTCTTTGCTTTCTTCTGAAGCTCTCCCGTAAACCGTTACGGCTATCGCCTCATGAAAATCAGACACGCTGCGGGACCGGCTGTCTACCAATACGGCGACCTGCGGATTCGCCTGAAGATTTGAAAACTTCCTGGTTGCTCTTGATGTGGTAAAAAAAATGTTTTTCAGATCGTCCGAAGCAACGAAAGCTATCAGACTCGTATGAGGTTGCAGGCCGTCCTGAGTAGCGAGAACTCCCAGCATTTGATTATCGAATAAATCCCTGACCAATTTTTGTTCATCGTTTGGCGTCGCCAAAATATCCTCCTGTTGAAATATTTCCGGTCCGTTTTACCGGTTAATTCCATCAGACAAAGTCTGAGTTTCACTTGAGTATTTTATCAGTTTTAAAGTGGTTCAGTCAAAATCCGGGTTTCAAAAATTTTGAATTTTTCGCCGGCTTTCGCTTTGAAAAAACAG
>CAZUFC010000195.1:0-11589 GCA_964619725.1 uncultured bacterium
GCTTGAATCTGCGGGAATCTGAACGCTCTCACTACGATTTTGTATGAGAAATCCGGGTTAGGGGGGCATACGGAACATTCGAAACAGCACTCATTTTCCATTTCTTTGGTTTCTTTTCGGCCAATACTGTTCTTCGGGCGTCCCGCTTTCATTTCATAAAAATGTTGGTAAAGATTGGTTTTTTTAATGGGGAATTTACTGTAGCGATTTTTTGGGATGGGGCAAATTTAACCGGTGTTTGATCATATCCTAAATTCAAAAAAAGTTTAAAAACTCATCTATGCGTTCTGGATATTTACAGGCAGGCGGTAGGTCTGGTTCTTGTGTTTTATTTGAATGGTGTAGTTTTTTTCGGTCAGGCCGGTGAATTCGTATAGGCCACCCTGACCGGGCTGGTTTGGATACTTGATTGTTTCGTTTTCTTTTAAATGGACTTGTGCTTCTTTGATGGGTCGTTCTGATTCCAGGCGTGTTGTTTTTACGGTCAGTTTTATGCCTTGATTCGTTTGGTCGAATATGGCTGAGATCGTAATGTCGTTGGCGGGATCGCTGAAGCTGGTTTGATTGCTTTTGGCGTAGCCTCTGGTTCTCACTGCGCCTCTTGTGCGTATGGCTCCTGTGGTGCGTATGACTCCTGCGGCAGGCTGGAGCTGCAGGTATACTACAAAAGGAGTTTTCTGATTAATATCTTGGAATTTTCTGGTTGTTATGATCTGGATATCATTTTTTAATTTCAGAATTCCTGATTTCAGGGTTTCCCATGTGCGGGATTTCTGTTTTTCCTGTTTTATAAGAGTCATGTTCGGCGCTTCGCCGAATTCTCCCTGTTCCTCTCTTATGACGAAGCTTCTTATGTCTTCGTATTCGGCTCTGCATGCCGGGCATGATTGGATATGTTCCCAGAAATCGGGATGCGCTGCTTTCAGTTTCTCTTCGGGGAGTTCGGCCATTTCGAGAGGGACTTCTTGTGTGCATTCCCCGCCTGCTGCCGTTTTCAGTTGAATCGATTCTTTTATGGGGTAGAACTCATCCAGGGCATCCAGCATTTCCTTCACCGTATCAAGACATTGCCTGCATTGGGCGGCGTGACTCCAGGCATCTTTCAACTTATCCTTGTCGGCTTCGCCAGTGGACAGGTAAACTTTGAAAAAATTTCTGACCTGATTGCAGTTCATCATGCGCCCTCCTTATCGCTGTTTTTCCTGTCTGAAGCTTTACTCCCCGGATTTTTTATTTTCAGTGGGTCATATTCGCCGTATTTTCCGGCGCGGCTGACATACGTTCCCACGGTATTCCGCGGGATGCCCAGTTTAGCGCCTATCTGTTCGTAAGTTAAACCCTGCTGCCTTAGTTCGATGACTTTTTTTCTTTTTTCCCTGGTTTCGGGGTCGTATTTCTGTGAATTTTTACTCCTTATCCGGGCCCTTTTTACGTTTTTCGTCAATTCCTCGATCAATTCTATGCGTTTTTCCTGTTGAAGGAAGCGCGTATCGGGCAGAATGTCGATTAAATTCGAATCGGGATTTTCCGGGTCGATCTGTGAAAATAATGAAATAGCGTATAATGTATTCAGTTTTTCTTTTTGTTTCGCCATTTGAATAATCTGATTCCTGACGATTTTGTATATCCATGTCGTCAGCTTGCAACGTCCCTCGAACCTGTCGATGCCTTTCCATATTTTAAGAATGACTTCCTGGACGATATCCTCTTTTGATGTTCCCCAAACCTTCGGAACATCCCCCATAATATTGCCGATAAGCGCCAGAACATAACGTTTTAGAGCTTCACAGGCTTCCGGCGTAAATTCAGGTTTCCCTTTTTCGGCCCACTCGTTCAAGTTAAAATAAGTCATAACAATATCTCCCGTCTTCTTTTTCATTTCATACTGACGGCGTTTCTTATGAAAACCGGAAATATTATATCTCCTGTCCGGCGGGCACGTAAAGATAAAACGGAAGCTCGGTTGATTGTCAGACATGTTGACTGCTAAAAGAGTCATTTTATTTCCTTATTAATTGTATTAATTATGGCTGCGGTTTAAGTTTTCTTTTTTCTTCGTCTTGAATGAGAGCGGAAATGTCGCGGCCCGGGATTGCGCCATGATCAACCCCGGGCTTCGACGTTCGAGTTTATTGAAAGGGGAGGACGCGTCGTTTCGGGAGATGATTTACGTTTTTTTATTTATTGTCCGCCCTGTTGCCGGGCTTCTTTCAGGAACTGTCTGCTGTTTCCGGAGAGGGCTTTACTGATGGCGTGGTCTGCGGCAGTCCATATATCGTCCGATTCGTTCCTGATTTCGTCCAATGACTCGCTGTTGGGGTTTTCGTTTTCAGGCGCCGTACGATGATCATTCTGCCTGTTATTTCTCTGTTTTTGATCCATTTTTTTTACCCCTTTTAATTCGGTTAATTTTTTTGATTCGGGTCTTCGTTCATAGCGCTCATAGATAAAGTTTAAATTCGACAACGACAACGATCACGATAAAGAATACATTTTAAAGTTCTTTGTTTTAGCACAATGATCTGTTCCTGTTATCCCGATGCCTAAGCCGCGAGAGGGGGAAGTTAAATTTCAGAGAGCGATTTTCAACACGGAAGGCTTTTATGCGTCGAATCAGCGCTTCTTTTATGGGGTTCGATATCTTCATCGGTTCTAGGACAATTGATTGGACTCTGTGTTCTTTCAATTGTCCTCCTGTAATTGAGGGTTCCCCGTCGCTATGCCGGCAGGGCTTTTTTAAGGTTTGATGTTTTTCCATTATTTCTGATTTTTTGTTCCAGTATGGACATATATGCATCGTTGATGCCTGGCCTGCTTGTCGTTTCGTTTTCATTTCGTCGTAGGTGTTTTATGATGTAAAGGTTTCCGCTTGAATTTTCATCTTTAAGTTTTTCCACGATGACTTCGAGTGATTCGTTCTGATTGAGGAGTGATTCGCATTCTTTTTTGGTGAATCTGAGGGGATCGTTCATTTTCAGTTCGCGGCGTTTGCAAGGCGACCAGATGCTGCCGTTCGTTTTGAATTTGAACTCTATTTTATCCCAGTCTATACTTTCTATCTGTTCCGCTTCGGCTTTTCTGATCAGGTTAGCGCGCAGCCAGGCCCTGGTGTTTTCCGGCGGAGAATAGATGAATTTTTTGATGTGCCCGTTCATAACGACGCTATCGACCAGGCCCTTTTTCTGGTAAGACCAGAAAAGACCTTCGGCGTGTTCGAGGCTTGAGTAGATATGGTCCAGGAATTTTATTTGGGGCGATTGCCAGTTGAGTTTTCTGTTGTTGTGGAGCATTCTTTTCAGGATATTCCATTTGAGCGCCCAGTCCAGTTTACGGGAAAGCGCGTTGAAGTCTTTTTTATTGAGCAGGTCCAGCACGCCATGCCAGATACTCATTATTTCGTGCCACCGTGGAACGTATCCTTCCGCTTTACCCTGTTTGACGAATTGTCTGACTCTGTTGAAAAGAGCGTTCTGGTATTCGACGATGGTGTATTTTTGTCCGTCGATCGTTTTAGCGGTTGCGTTCAGATTCGGATCGCGACTCCATTTATGGAGGGCGTTAAGGGGATCGTCCAGGATGAGTTCGGGGAATATATGATCCTGTTCCAGCATGGCCAGGATGAGTTGAGTAACGCCGATTTTAAGGAGGCAAGCAGTCTGGCAGAGGTTATTATCGAAGAAGATGACGTGGAGTCTGGCGAGGTCGTCTGGTTTCGAGTTTGATCGGAAGTAGCTGCGGGTTCCGCAGAGCGGTTCGTCACGGCTGTTGACAATGGGACGTCTATAAGTGGTTTGTTCTCCTGCAAGAGTTTCGAAGAAGTCGGCGCGTTGCGATATCTGGTAATCGGCGTCGGGCAGGCGGTTTTCGCTGCCTGCCTTGCCTGCTCCGGTAAAGACAATGGAGCCGGCCTGGTAGGATGCCAGGAAGAGCATGTGATGGAGTTTACGTTCAAAGATGTTGTCGTAGCATCGTCTTGATACGAGGAAATTGCAATGACTGCCGTAGCTGTTGTCCTGCCCGTCGCTGTTGTTGACCAGGGCTTTAATTTTCTGTCCTGCGGGGAGTTTGGCGTTGGCATTGCGGAGGGCTTTCGCCGCAGTCAGCATCATGGCGTACCATGCGGCTACGTGATCGAACGCGCTGACGACTTCCGGCACGCAGAGTTCAAGGTGGCCCAGGTCGATGTAGGCGCAACCTCCTTTCGTCGGCAGATATTTCCGTCCCCAATCGCGCAGATTGGTCTGATGATGATATCCGTAACCGTAACCGCGATCTTGATTTCCCCGGTTATTCGACTCCTTGTGCCGTTTTGAATCAGCCGGGTCTGAAAGGCGACCGGGAGAACATGTGTGACGTTCGGGGTAAAAGGAGTCCCAACTGTCCAGTTCCGGCGTTGGGCGCTCTTCATGTTCATCGGGGTAATCGTCTGCTTCATCCCTGCAATGACCGGGAAATTCCCTCAGGAGTGCGGAGGCTGCGCGTGCGCCTGTTCCTCCGGGAAGGTCCAGTCCCTGAATAAAGTTGCCCAGTTCGATATCCGCTCCGGTAACGATGGGTCGCCCTTTGTATAGTCTGCTTTCCGGGCGCTTTTTTTTCGAGCGATCAGGCTTTTTCATTTTATTCCTTTCTCTCTTGCGATGCCTGGTTAATTGACGTTAAGCATGAGATAACGATGGGAATGCTTAACGTTTTGTTTAATGGGTTCAACGCTGACCACGTCCATATCCTGGGGGATATTCTGCAGGTAGGTATGGGCGTTATGAGGCGTAAGCGTACTTTTGAGGCGCTCCAGGGCTGATGATACCGCATCGTTCATATCGTCCACGTCGATTCCCGTATCGCTGTTTTGCATATTGCGAAGGAATGCGGACTGTCGCGCCTGTCTGCAGACCTGTTCGAAGAGTCTGCCGCTGGCCAGTTCGGCTGCCTTGACTTTGCGTGTTTTGCCGTTTCTGAACTTGACCACGCTGAGTTCATTATGTCCGTTGGGGCTGTAGAATCGGGATACCGCTGTTTCGATCATTTTCTTTCTGGTGACGGATTTGGATGTTCCGTTGGACTGGTATCTCAGTTCAGGGGGAAGGTGTATCTCGAAGATGGCCCTGGCCGCTTCCATATTGGGGCGGTCGACCTGAATTTCGAGGTCGGATAATCGTTCGAGCAGAGCGGGATCGATCAGGTCTTTGCGGTTTGTAGCTGCGATGACGGCTACGTTTCCCCGGTCGGAGAATCCGTCCATTTCGGCCAGCAGCGTTGCCAGGAACCTGTCGGAATGAGCGCCTGATAAGCCGCCTCTAATGCGTCCGATAGATTCGATTTCATCCAGGAATAAAACGGTCGGTCCTTCCAGGGAAGCCTTGTGAAGAGCTTTGAAGCAGTTCCTGATGTTGGCTTCGGTAACCCCTACCCAGGGACTCTGCCATTCGCCCGGTTTGACCACTCCGAAACGGCAGCGCTGTCCGCTGATACGACTCACTTCTGAAGCCGCCACCCTGGCCATCAGCGTTTTACCGCAGCCTGGAGGACCGACCATGAGTATTGTCATGCGCCCTTTGATGCCGAATTCGGCGGCTTTGTCGGGATTGATCAGCGAAGCGGTCAGGTAACCCAGCAGCGTGTTCATCTGCCCATCCTGGCCTCCAACGTTTTCACGTCCTATATCCGGCAACTCCTCCAGAATGAATTCTTTTCCCTGGCTCTGCTCAATTTTTTCGAAAGCCAGCCACGAATTCCGGTCCCACCTGACTTCATCCCCTGATTTCAACATTACATCATTCAAGGTCGCCGCTTTATCGACTATTACTTCCTCATCCCGGCAACGCAGCGCCATGCGGCCGTCTTGAAGATAACGATCAAACATGGCCGTCTCCCCGAAATGCGAAGAATCATTTTTCGATTTCCCTATGATGATGTTAAGGTCTTTCGACAGGAATACCTCGTCACCTGTATGCAGATCATCAAGATTCAACTGGTCATCTGTATCAACCAGTCGTCTGGAGCTGTTCCAGACCACTACGGCCCTCCGTCCGTGCGACGTATCCTCCGCATGCAAAAACCGGGCGGTATGCCAGGGGGGCGACGTCAGCTTATCCACCAGACTCTTGCATTTTTTGAGACTGTCGCGGGCGTTTTCAAGTCCCCTGTTCATTTCTTCTATGGCCGTCAGCAAATATTCATCAAGTCCCTGACTCATTTCAGCGGATTGCAGCCTAAGGTCCTGAGCGAATTTAACTTTTTGCTGCATGGTGGGCGCATTTTGTCCTACAGTCTTCAACAGCCGTAATTCCGGTATGCTGTTAATGTTCTTCGGCGTCGTCATGATGCAGCCTCCTGTTTTTTCGGCGATACCCTATTACGATCATCCATTTTCATCTCACCGTTCATCTCACCGTTCATCAGATGAAAATGACGCGGCTTTATCATTCCGTAGCGCCAGCCGTAGAGCTGGTAATCGATTTTTTCCTCGGAATCCTCGCCGATGACCAGCGCCGTGTTGTAGGCGCGGGGGAATATGGTCCTGTGAAGAGCGCAATCGTCAATCGACATGAAAACCACGCTGCTTTTCGGCTTTTTGTTTTGAGAATTCGGTGCAGAAGGCTTGATTTTTTTCTCTCGAGATTCCTTCATGAACGAATGCGAATGCCACCAGCCCAGCAGAATTTCCTGCTTGTCGCGGAGTTTGACGGCGTTGGACAGCGCGGCCCAGGTTTCATGAGTAAACGTCAGTTTGGTGACTTGAGATTCGGAATGTTCCGCGGGAATTTGCGCTGTAACAACCGCAGCGATTTCCGTAGAATCCTTTTCACAGCAGAGGCGGCCGATCAGGAAGCCCCCGGTTTCGGCGGTTCCTGCTCTTTTCGTCAAGTCAATCGCTTCATTCAATACGCTTTGCGGAATAAAAACGGGCATATCTTCCCGGTTTTCCTGTCCGATTAACCTGGAATTGTTCAACAAGGATTGAAACGTCGCCTCATGCACAGGCAACGGCGTAATTATTTCCCGATGCTTCATGCCCTCACACTTGTCCATTTTTCCAGTCTCCCCGGTCCCTGATTCCTTCGATTCATCCCCGTCTTCCGAATGGGGAAAGGCGGCAACCATATAAAAGAAAAGACTCTCCTCTTCAAGCAATCCCGATTCCACGAAATAATAGGAAGCTCTCTGCGCCTGTCCTTCCAGGTAAATGACCGGTATCCTGCCGGAAAACGTTTCCTCGCCGTTTTCACCCCTGATGACCACCTCGAAACCTTCGGCATAGGGTTCGCCGAGCCTGGCATGCCAGACAGGCCGGACGCTGATTCGGTCGCGGACCATGATCGGCGGTATTTTGCCTTCCCGTATGGCCTTCATGACCGTCCATTCAATCGCCGGCTCCCAGTCCGGAACGACCGGCAATTGACCGATACGGGTCTTGTCCGTTTTGTAAAAGTCCAACGAATATTGATAACCGTCTATCTTCATATGAACCACTCTCCTGTTTTGTTGATTTGTTTTATTATGGATGATTTCATTGATGATAGGGTGAATATTGAAACAGGGTTCACATTTTTTTTTCAGAAAAGCGTCCCGGCCCATCCAGGGAAAATTCTGCGGACAACATACGATACATTGCGCTGATCTGATTGCTTCGGTCCTCATCGGGTTTGTAAGGCCGGGCCTTCCGGTGAAAGATGAGCCGGACGCTTCTGATGGATTCATCTTCGTGTGAACTCCTCAGCGACTCAGCCTGCGTTGATGCGCGGATGCAGAACAAGGGAGTCGTCTTGTTCCAAGGTGTCGGAAACTATTTCCGATGGATTGAGATGACGTCCCTGGCGGTCCAGGAACGCCTGATAGGACAATGAGTTTCCATTCGGATCGTTTCGGGGTATGTTCATCTCGCTGACCATTTTTTCCACTACTTCCTTGATGGAAGCATCAGAGGGTATATCGCTGAATTCCTCTTTTTTCTGTCCGGAAATATCGCTCGCTGTTATTTTTATTGTTGCTGACTCAGGCATTTTACTTTTTCTCCTTTTTTATACGGTTGATATAAGTATTTGTTTAGTTTGAATCGAACGCTCCGCTGATCCTCAGATATTCACGCGCTGCCATTTCATGCTTCAACGCCTTCACCTCCTTTCCGCATAAACGGCATGCCACGGAAAGAGCGCAGAGCGCCTCGCTTATATGATCAGGTGATGGAACAAGACCTGTGAATACCTGTAAAGCGGTCTTGTTCGGCGAATCAGGCGACTGGACAAGGCATACGGCCCTGACCATTTTTACCAGTCCTGAAACTTTGAGGAGCAGTAATCCTGCGGCTTTTTCGCCTTCGGAGGAGAGTTCTGATGCGTCGAGAATATCGACCTGGAGGATGCTTCCGCCGCCGTTTTCATCTTTTTTTAGTCTTGCCTGGAAGAACCCGCCGGGGACATCGAGTTTCACGATTATGTCTGCTGAATGTTCTGAAACCGTCCAATCGATGTTTTTTATCAGAGTGTTAATATCATTTTTCCATTCGTCGGAAAGGACTTGCTCCGGTTTCCGGCCAGTTTTTATGTTCGCCGTTTTTGCGGAATTTAGTTTGCTCTTCATTTCTCCGGTTTTTATCCAGGCGTTCCGAAATTCGGTCAGGATGTTCCGTATAGTATGGCCGAAATCATCCGAGTTGGTTTTTACAGGCATTTCCATGCGAAGATGAATTGAGGGGACGGCCCCGGAGACGACGATTTTGCATCCGCCGGGTAGAAGGGGGTTCAGAGTCAGAAGGCTACAGAGTATTTCAGGTTTTAATTTTCCTTTTTGATGGAAGCAGTTTAACGGGGCATCCAGCATAAACCATTTGTCCTGGATGCGTGCGGTCGCCTCCGGGTTTTTACCGTCCAGAGTGAAGCGCCATTCGTTCCTGGAACAAAAGGTGGGGTCGAAGCCTGCTTCTTCCAGGTATTGCGTAACGGACTCGTTTCGTTCGAGGTATTTTAAAGGCATGATGTTCATTTTTTCACCGTTTCATTTTTTTGCATGGTTCGTGTCAACGGACTGCGGTCAACGGGGAAGATTTGCGTATTGTTGCGCGCCCATTCGCATGCTTCCGCATTAAGGGCATCATTCTCATTCATGGTGACGTTGTTGAACGTAATTATTTCGAATAACTGGTAGAGGATTTCCGTCAGGGCAGTTCCCGGCTTAAGTTTACCGGCGCAAACGAAGGGGGCGTGATAAGTGATGTTGGGATGCCAGACGTGCGGCGGCGACATCCAGGTCAGAATCTGATAAGGATCGCAACGCCGGAGGTAATCGGAAGGAAAATATATTCCGACAAGGAATTTTTCAGCCTTTTCGACTTGGCCCGAGGGCAGTTTGACCAGCCCCCGGCAATTATAACAGGCGATATAACGCTGATATGGGTAACGACCGATGGCCGATAATTCAAGAATGTCGGATTTTTCTGCCAGTCGCATTCCCTCTTTGTGCTGCTGATTTATAAAATTAGTAAAAACCTTGTCCGTCATGACGTTAGAAGTCATAACCATCCTCCTTTGCTTATGGAGCCGTTTAACCCGGCTCGCATTAGACCTGGCCGGTATTTCATCTCAAACATGCCTGCCGGTTCATAATTCATAGTATTGCTCCGTACGAAGGTCGCTGATCGAGAATACGTCGGACTTAAGGAATCCGAGTGAATCGAGAGAGCGCTGGAAAAAATAGGGAGGTATTTCCGTGCAGGCCAGGTAATCCAGGAGATCGAAACCGAGGGTTTCCAAACGGGCGCCGCATGAGGCGCAGGTGATCATTTCCGGGTTCAAACGATTGCGAAGTCGCAGGAGGGGCTTTTCAGAACCGCATCCGGGGCATACCAGGCGAGTCGCGAATTGAACGGGACCGCAGAACCTGATGTAATTTCCGTTGAAGCTCTTCCTTTCAGGCATTAACAGTTGATAAGCCTGATTCAGCGTGAATTCAGCGGGATCGACGTTCAATTTTTCTACTCTTCGAATGTGATGGTCGAATCGACATGAAGCGTTGGGGAACATTTTCACCACGTGGTATTTATGGTTCATGGCATCGATGAGGACTTTTCTGCCTATCAGCGCCTTATCACTGGAGCCGTTCAGCAGTTTTTCGCATTCGACGGCCTGAATGGAAGCGGCAAACGCCCCCAGGCTTGAAGTCCCGTTAGTGGACGCCGGCCCGTCTTCGGGTTCGGCTACACGGCAAGGATAACGTTGTTCCAGAAGATCATAATCCTCAGAAGACCAGGAGCATTCCAGGCAGGGGGCTGCCGGACCGGGAGCATAGATTTCTACTCGCATGAGCATATCCGCCGGCGATACTCCTGCATCGATGTAAGGAACGCCGTTCAGAAGCCAGGAAGACTGGTTTAAATACTGCCTGGCTTCGTTGTTGTCCAGGCAGCCTGCTATGACGTCTGCCCTGAGTTTACCCAGCGGGACGTTTTGAACCTTGTCCACGACCGATTCCACTTCTAGACCGGGATTGATCTCCCTGAGACGTTCCGCCTGCACTTCTGCCTTGGCTCTTCCTACATCAGAGCTTCTTATGTCCTGCGATTTCAGGTTTTTAATTTCATAGCCGTCAGGATCGATTAAAGTGACCTTTTTTACTTCCTTCATCCGGCCAAGATGCGACACAAAATAAGAACCTATATTGCCGCAACCTGCCGCCAAAACTGTTTTGCCTTCTCTTCTCATGTCCCTCTCCTTAAATTTTTCAAAGAGTTTCCGGGGTCCACCTGTAACCGGAATTTAAATCAGTGTTCTGATCGCAAAGCGCGCATTTTTCAGCATAGGTCCAGCAGGGAAGTTCTTCCGTTTCATGATGCCAAACAGAACAGTCTGGATTAGGACAGCGAACAGCCGTCGTTCCCGTTTCAATCTCCTGCTTGCAGCGAGGACAGAACACTTTCCTGCCCAATTCCGGCAAAGGCGCTTTCCGCGCAAGACGCTCGCCGGAAAAGAAAAAACGACCGGCATCCTTCAGCATGATTTCATCACGGTCAGACAATTCTTTGATCCCGGTCATCAGGGGGATGCCGTTGACGGAAACGTCGTTCGCATTCTTGCTCATCAGGAGCCAGTTTTCCTTTTGACTTTTTCCTGATTTTGAATCCGACCGGATCAGAATGACTGTACCGTTTTCCATTCCCGAATTATCGCTTTCCGCCTGCACCGCTTGCACCGCGTGGTTTTTTAAGTGAAATCTGTCATGTGCATCCAGAACGGCCAGAGCCCATTCACGTTCCTGTTCGTTCCCGTTTTTTGTTTCTTTCCATAAATGAGCCATTATCAACCTCCTCATACATACAGACGCGACCCGCCATTTTTTTTTCAGCTTTATTCGAATAAATTCTCATGTTTTGAAGCTCCCTTTCCACTCGGGTTGTCGCGTCAATAGTATTGGATGCTTTTGCAACGAAAAATTTCAGTTGGGGGCGTTTTTTTTTATTTTTTGGGTAATCAGAAAAGCCAGCTTCTGGAAACAAAAACGAAGATTCTGGAAAAAGAGCTTGCAGTTTTTATGTTTGTCGGTGGGACCTCACCCCCCGGCCCCCTCTCCATGAATGGAGAGGGGGAGTCAGATTGGGTT
>CAZUFC010000196.1:0-11426 GCA_964619725.1 uncultured bacterium
AAAGTTCTTTTTGAGTATCGAGATCACAATTTGTAACCCCTATTTGATCAGTCCCAAAAAAATGGACAACATTCACAAAAGCTATCGTTATAAGCCCCCCTGTTTCCCCCCGCGAGCGGGGGGACGAAGATGGTTGCTGATATGTTATTATAAATAAAGACTAAATAAAGTCCCCCCGCCTGCGGGGGGATTTAGGGGGTGATCGTTCAAGTCGACGAACGTCCAATTTATATTCCCGATTTTTTATCAGATTTATTTCATTTATATTCAAATAATTAACATGTCTACTTTTTTGATTATACGTGACCTTGACGATATCTGATTTTTGATCAATGCCCTTATTTTGAAGGATATCATGTCCTTCGAAATTGAGAAGCCCCGAAGGAGACCAAAGAATCTTCGGGGCATTCTCATCTATGTGAACTGCCGGTTCATGCGAACCGGACAGGTTTAAGACTATTCAGCTATTTTTGATTATGTTCTTTGTCTAATAATCAATCCTTTTTTGAGGGCATTTCGGACAGGCGGTCCAATGCCTGCTGGAGTTTTTGAAGTGCCTCGGCGGCATCGTTGAACTTTTTTTGTCCCAGTGAGTTGAGGTAGTTCTGAAAAGACTGGTCGGCCTGTTGAATCAACGATTCGAGCGATGCGGGAGGAGCGCCGGCAGCGGGCAGGGTTTCTGGTTTTACGCCTTCCAGCAATCCCTGCAGCGCTTTATCGAAAGTTTCAGCGTAGCTCAGGGTATCGCCGTGCATGAGAGCGACCAGCCTCAATTCGGGATAGGCTGCGGTTTCCGCCTGCAGATAGATGGGTTCGACGTAGAGCAGCGTTTCGCCGATGGGAATGGCCAGCACGTTGCCCCTTATTACGTTGGAGCCTCGCTGGTCCCACAGCGTCAACTGGCCGGAGAGCACCCTGTCCTGGTCTATCTTGGTTTCCACTTGCTGAGGGCCCAGAATTCTTTTTTCTTTGGGAAATTTATAGGCCAGGAAGCGTCCGTAATTTCCGGGATCGCACATTCCGGCTATCCAGCCTATGAGCACCTGCCTGTTTTTCGGCGTAAAGGGCAGAATGAGGACAAATTCTGGTTCATCGGATTCCGGCAGTTCCCACATGACGTAATAGGGTTCGACCGGCTGCACATGGTCGTAGTATTTTTCCGTGGCCCTTACCCAGAGGTCCTCCTGATTATAGAAAACAGTCGGGTCGCTCATATGATATTTCGCATACACCAGTCCCTGGATGAGCAGCATATCGACGGGATACCGGATATGGTCCATAAGAGACTCCGGCATAGCGTTTTTTTCCTTGAAGAGGTTCGGGAAGATGCTTTTCCAGACGCGAATAATGGGATCGTCAGGTTCGAAAACGTAAAAA
Organism: uncultured bacterium; assembly: GCA_964619725.1. Lineage (GTDB taxonomy): Bacteria > CSSED10-310 > CAZUFC01 > CAZUFC01 > CAZUFC01 > CAZUFC01. Next base: position 1,378 of record CAZUFC010000196.1, read on the forward strand.
TCGACAGTCCCTTCGAAAGCGTCTAAAACGACCTTGACGGAATTCCGTATATAGTTAATTCCTGCTAGCGGTCCGCCCACGTCGGACATAAGATATCCGCCGTTGCGGTTGTTCCTGTATTCTATTGATTCCCTTCCGGATATCGGCTCGCTGTAGGGAAACGAAGAAGAGGTCGTGTAGCCGTCGATTATCCAGTAGAGATTCCCCTCTGAAAGAACTATGTACGGGTCCTTGTCGAACTTGAGGAAAGGGGCCAGGGTCTGCACCCGTTCGCGTATCTGACGATGGAACATTATGCGGCTTTCTTCACGGGGATAGCTGGATAGAAACAATCGCGTGCCGTCGAACTTCCACCCGAAAAGGAATTTTCTCCACAAATTCCTGATTTGTACGCCTCCATCCCCATCATAACGTATATATACGTTTTTTTCTCCGCTGGGATAGTCCAGCTCTTCTTCTTCACTGTTCACTATTACATGAGAAAGGGTGAGTTCTCCGTAGTAGATTCTCGGTTGAGAGACTTCCAGAGAGGGATGTTTACTTACGGGAGGAATGTCTTTCACGAGGAGGTTGGGTAGTCCGTCAGGAGTGAAGTCATGCACGGTGTTCAAAGTGATCCCGTTTCCATGCGTATATTTGAATCTCTTGTTGACGAAAGTTTGACTCTGTTCGGGCAAATTATCCAGTTCCATTTCACGGGCGGCGATCATTACTTGCCTATAAGCGTCCTGAATGGTGTAACGGTCGATATCCACATCCACGAATTCATAGTAGAGCCGTATTTCCTGGAATTGCTTGTATACCGCATCAAGCGCCCGCCAGTCCCACAGCCTGATGTTGTCGAATATTTTCTGATTTTCCTGAACTGTTTCCTTTGTGAATTTTTCCGAAGCCGGATATTCCCGCACTTCTACCTTATCCAGGCCGAATCCCAGCCGTGTGAATTCGATGTTATTGGAAATATAAGGTTTTTCAAAGGTGATTTCATTGGGTTCAACGCGCAGCCACTGGAAAAGTCCGGGCACGACAGTCAGCGCCAGAAACCAGAGGATCAGCATGGAAGCGAAGACGACCGCAGGCGTAGTTATTTCGGAAATTCTCCTCCGGATATTTTTAGATTCAAGAAGGCTGGTGAGTTTTTCTCTTGCTGCCGGCAGGAGCAAAAAAAGCCCTGCAATGACTGATGTCGCGGCCGCGACCCAGTATGCGGGAAGTCTAATATGAACGTCCGTCCATCCCGCTCCCGTAACGGCGCCCCAGCTTGAGTAAAGAAGATGATACCGGTTCACAAATTTACCGTAACCTAGGACGAATATCAGGAATACAAGACTGATGATAACGGAATGATATAAACGCTTTTCGGTATTTCGATCTTCTTCTGCGGAACGAAATTCAAGCTCCTGGTCCTGGAAGCGCAGATAACCGGCCGCCAGTATGGAAATGACGGACAAAAGAGAGAAAAGCAGTAAAAGCGCATAAACCGCGTCCAGGAACGGCAGGGTGAAAAGATAAAAACCCGTGTCCCTTCCTAATATCGGATCGGTCGTGCCCGTTGATGCTCCATAAAAAAATTTCAAAATGACCGACCAGTTCGATATTCCCCAGATGAAACCGATCAGCGCTCCCCCGCCGCGGTTTATCCGGCGGGTCAATTTTTTCTTTTCAGGAACCGGCAGCGTGATTAACGTCAGAATCACCCAGCCGATCACGGCGCTGCCGGTCCCGAACATCACTTTAGTCAGGAACAGGGTCCAGAATCTTTTGTTATAACCGAGCGAACGGAACCACAGCATCTCGCCCCAAAAATCCATGAATTGAAAGAACAGGTAAGCGGCTATCGCCACAAAAACCCCGGCTATGAAGGTTCCGTATTTTTTGTTTCTTATCCCGCGATAGAGCAGCCAGCCCGACAAAGCCAGCCACAATATGATGATTAGAGTATACAATTTGTTCGCTCCTTTGTGATTTCGAAAAATTTACAATTAATTCGCAATTTTTCGAAATTAATAACTGGATTCACCCGGAATCCTTGAACCTGGTTTGTCGACGATCCGTACGCTTGTCGCCTGGGGGCCCTGTTGACCCTGTTCGCTTGTAAAATTTACCCCCGTTCCGATTTCCAGCCTGTCAAAATTCCCTTCCAGAACACTGTTGCGATGAAAATATATCTGATCCCCGTCGATTGTCCTGAGAAATCCATAGTCCCGATCAGGAAAAAGCTCCTCTACGTAAGCGATCATTTGCTGCTGCGGATGCATCTTAACCTCTCCCCGTTGTTTCTCGCTCAATTTTTTCAGCCGCTTCCGCGCCGCACTGAATGCATTCTTCAATACGACTTCAAGCGGCGTATGCATATCCTCATCACCCGGTTCACGCGTAATGGCAAGCTGCGGACTGCCCGGCGCCGACATCTCCAGACGAACGCGGTAGGGATTCCCGGTTCTTTGATGTTCATGCGGCTTCTCAACAGCAACCCGGCAACGAATTAAATTCGGATATACCCTGTCAAGCTTATCCGCTTCTCTTCTTATAAGATTCTCCAAATCCGGCGTTTTCTGAACATCTCGGAACGTTACTTCTAATGGTTCTCTCAATTTTTCTCTCCTCTTCGCTTTAAATTATTTAAAATGACTCTCTATTCATCGTCCGTATAAATCAGCAAATTTTATGCCTGATTACGCGCCATTGTTCGAAAATGCGTATTTTGAGGTTACGATTTTGTAGAATGTCCAACCATTCTGTTTCGACTTCGATCCCGATTACTGAAACAAGGTATCCTAAAGTAAAAAAAAGCGTTCCGTAAGCCAAACAGATATTTGTCGTTAAAGATCAGGTTGGCTAGTGTGAATTTTATACGCTGATTGTTTTGGTGGAAAAAATTGTAACAGCCGTGGGTTCAGTTCCGTTTGCGGGTCCCGAAGATGTAACAGTTAAAAACAGCAAGCGCTATCGCCATTGCCGGCAGTGTAATCCACGACAGGTATATCCCGGGTGAGGGGTCAATAATCCCTTTTTCGCCGGCAAGCCATCGGATCGCATCGCGAAAATCAAATACGAGCGTGATTAACAATGTTTCAACGGCTGTGATTGCCCAGATGCCGAAAAGCGATGCCGGTACGATCCGTTGTGTTTTAAGCTCCCGGGCAAGATAGATAAGCAGGGGTAACCACAGGGCGAGATGCAGGAATGATATGAGGTAAGTGATTCCGTCGATGTGAACGATGAGTAGAAGCAAGGGGACGAATACGGCAGTGAAAAGAGCTGCGATTTTACCCTGACGATGTTTTAGAAAAGCCAGGGGCATGAGCAGTATGACGAATCCCATCCAGCCGAACCATATCCTCAGCAATGCCGGCAGCGAATCGAGCTGGGCTTGAATGTCTGCGAAAGTGTATTCAAACATGGAAAACTCCTTTCCAGCGGAATTTTGCGATTAAGTTTAACATAAGGATGATTTCACAGCCGGGGATTTCGAAAGACTGCGGCAGCAATGTCTGACAAGGAACATCGCAGATAAGGGGAATAAAAATTTTTAAAGATTGTACCCCCCATTTGATCAAACCCCTTCTTTTCGGTCGTCAGAATCTGTTGTGGGAATTTTTGATCCGGCGCCTGTCCGTTAAACATTTTTTTGGGGAAACAGATTCGGGCAGGCGCCGGTTTGAATTTATCAAAGCATATCCAGGAATTTTTTCCAGGGCGTTGCAGTCATTATTTCCGTGTCGGCCTTGCCGTAGGCTTTAATGAGCATAGCCGCCCTTTTCACCTGTTCCAGACTATCCGATTCAACTATATCCACAACATCGAAACGTCCCGTTACCGCGTAACTATCCTTCCAATCCACGCCGGGACAGCTCTCTTTAATTTTCTCGGAAACCACTGCAGCTACATCCTTGAAATCCTTTGGTTCCTGGAAGGACTGAGGGGATATGCGGCTGAATATGATATAAGTCGTCATTTTTTACCTCCTTTTTGCAGAGTTACGAAAAGAATTGAACAAAATCAGAAAAGACCGCAGCGAGGATTTAAGCAGGAGTTGCTTGAAAGGCGGCCGTTCTCCCGTCGGAAAACGGCAGAAAAAGAATGGATTGCTTTTTCTGTAAGTTGTAAGGAGAAACGGGCTGTCCTTTCTGTAACAAGTCATAGGGCTGCGCCGGCTTATTTCACCATTCTCAAGGCTTCCCTGATCATCTGTTCGGCGTAACCCCATTCGTTGTCGTACCAGCTCATCACTTTAACCAGGTCGCCGTCTATGACCTGGGTCATTTTAAGGTCTACGATAGAGGCATGAGGGTCTCCGATGATGTCGGATGAGACCAGCTCTTCTTCGCTGGCAGCCAGTATGCCTTTGTATCGATTGGTTTTTGACTCCTCTTTAAAAATTTCATTGACTTCTTCTACCGTAGTTTTTCTTTCGGTAAGAAACACCAGGTCGGCTATGGAGCCGACGGGAATAGGACCCCGGACGGCAACGCCGTCAAATTTTCCCTTGAATTGCGGCAGCGCTTTCGCAGTAGCGGCTGCAGCGCCTGTAGAGGTGGGCACAAAATTGGCTGCACCGGCCCGTCCTCTTCTCAATTTCTTATGCGGTCCGTCCACAATGCCCTGTGATGCCGTATAGGCATGAATAGTCGTCATAGCGGCCTTGAGAACGCCGATTCTTCTGCCCATAACTTCGACGACCGGCGTAATGCAGTTGGTGGTGCAACTGGCGCAGGATATTATCTGCGGCCTCTCTTCATCAGGTTTGTTGACTCCGTGCACTACTGTAGGAACATCATCGCTTTTTGCCGGCGCGGAAAGTATCACATGTTTTGCGCCTGCCTGAATATGCCGGGCCAGTTCATCCTTTTTCGTGAAAACGCCGGTACATTCGAAAACTATATCGATGTCCAGCTCTTTCCAGGGCAAATCAGCCGGGTCTTTATGATTGTAGAACATAAATGTGTCGTCGTCGATCCGAAGATTCCCGTCTTTATCGCTCACGCTCTTTTCATACCTTCCGTATGCCGTGTCGTATTTCAGCAGATAAATAAGCGATTTAATAGGCGCCAGGTCATTTATCGCCCTCAGTTTAAGTTCAGGCGTGTCGAGGATTATCTTCAACGCCGCTCTTCCTATTCTTCCCAATCCATTGATGGCGACATTCGTCATGCGTTTCCTCCTTTGTTTTTGTTATTACAGGATATTTTCTAATGTTAGTTATGATTCATTCTGCAGATGTGCAACGATACGCCCTTATTCCCCGGATTCAGAAATCCCGATCACGCCGCAAGCTAAACGCGGACCGGCAGCGCCTGTCGGTTGGGTCGTCAGATCATCTTCACTTTTATGCACGATAACGGCCAAACCGATAATGGAATGAGGCCCTTTGAACGAAATATGCTTATCGATCCGCTCATAATGAGCCTTACCTGATGCATCGGCAACGAGATTGCCCAGGTCGCCCACATGACGCTTCATGTCGCCGGGCGCAGCGTGAGGCATCTCCCCCGGATTATAATGACCGCCTGCCGACGTTGCGTCCGGCGCACTGCAATCTCCGTATTCATGGATATGGAATCCGTGTTTGCCGGGAGAAAGTCCCTTCACGTCAGCCGTTATTTTTATGCCCTCTTTCATTTTGGTGAATATTACCGCGCCCGTCACGTCGTTGCCTTCGGTCGGATGCAAGACCGCTATGGCTTGCTCCGGCGCGCCGGCTTTGCTCATCATCTCCTTCGCTTTCCCATAATTTTTGCCGGCCTGCATGCCCGTACCTGCCGATAAAATAATGGAAAACGCTATAATAATCGTTGAATATTTCATCTTTTTATACCTCCTGTTGATGAATTTTCGTTAGTCCTGCCGATCAGGCTGCGACGTTAATGAAGCAAAAAACGTACCGTTGAACTGCGAGGAACAGAAGGCATTGATCAAAAAGCGCATTTCGAGTTTACGATTTATACTGGCTGAAGCGTATAAACATCCGGTTTTTGGGGAAATTTTGCGGTAAATTTTGTTTCGACGATTATACCGGCGCCGACCCCGATTACCGATATAAAATGCCCCCCGAATAAAAACAGCGCCGATTTTTGATCACTCCCGCAAGCCATGCGGCGCTGCCGGGGAAACAACAAAGGCATTAAAGTTGCAAGGGCTATGGCTGCTATGGCGATTTTTGAAAAAACAGCGCCTGGAAGGGAGCGATGAAATTTTGGGAGCGCTATAACCGGATTAAGACCGCGCTAAGGAAGAAAAAAAAATATTAACAAATCGGAATTTTAACTTTTTAAGAGGAGGAGAAGGAAATGAAGATGAGTAAATGGATAACAATGTTTTTGGCGGTAGTGACGGCGTTTGCAGCGGCCGGGCATGCGGCTCAGTTGGGAATTACCCTGGATTTTGCTGGATTGATGCCGCTGGGTGAGGAATATATTTATGAGGGGTGGTTGATTGTTGACGGCGAGCCTGTATCGACGGGTGAGTTCATAGTGGATGACAACGGGATAGCGTATCCGTCGACATTTTTAGTGGACGAAGAGACGGCGATAGCGTCGGAGACTTTTGTGTTAACGATTGAGCCCGCAGTGGATTATGATCCGCTGCCTTCCGATACGCATTTTCTGGCTGGCGATTTTGAAACGGACATGGCGTTGTTAACGGTGGGACATCCGGCGGCGCTGGATTCCGATTTTTCTACCGCCGTCGGCGCTTACATACTCAACACGCCGACCACATTCGACATTCCTGAAGATTACGATCAGGGGATATGGTTTCTGGACCCCAATCCGGGCCCCGGTCCGTCGCTTGATCTTCCCGTGTTGCCGCCGGGCTGGATGTATGAAGGATGGGTTGTGGAATCGGGAACGCCCATAACGACCGGTAAATTTTTCAATTCTGCGGATACCGATGATGACGGAGCCGGTCCGGCTGCAGGACCCGATGCGCCGCCGCCTTTTCCGGGACAGGATTTCATCGATCCTCCGTTAGTTCTCCCCGGCAACGTGATAGTAGTTTTAAGCGTTGAGCCTGATCCTGACGACAGTCCCGATCCTTTTTCCATTAAGCCGCTGAAGGATGAAATCGTTGAAGATGTGGGAGCCGGAGTTCTTCAGGACATGGAAAATATTTACTCCATGATTCCTCAAGGAACGGCCCGGGTTCACAGAGTCCTCCAGTTGTCGCTTGATATGCAGGGATTGGAGGATTTAGGCGGAGCTTACGTGTATGAAGGCTGGATTATCGTGGAAGGCGATCCGGTATCAACGGGGAGATTCTCGGTTGATGAAGACGGTGAGTTATCCCGGAATATGTTCTACATTGACGAAGAGGATGCGGCATCTGCAGACGCCTTCGTTCTGTCTATCGAACCCTACATTGATAATGATCCGGGACCTTCCTCAACCAAATTAATGGCCGGCGAATTCATGGATGACCAGGCCGAGCTCAGCATAGAGCATCCCGCGGCCGTCGGAGACGACTTTCTTGCGGCGACCGGAGAGTATATTCTTAATACTCCCACCACTTCGGGAACAATGGATGATTACGACCAGGGCATCTGGTATCTTGATCCCGGCGCAGGCCCCGGTCCGTCGCTTGATCTGCCCATGCTTCCCGAAGGATGGATGTACGAGGGATGGATAGCGGATATAACCGGTCCTGTGACGACTGGAAAATTCGATGACGTAACCGGTGAAGACAGCGACGGAGCCGGTCCCACAGCCGGTCCGGACCCCGCTCCGCCTTTTCCGGGACAGGACTTCATCGATCCTCCCGTCGTCGTAACAGGCTATGCCGCCGTCATCAGCATTGAACCTGATCCGGACAACAGCGATGATCCTTTTTTCATTAAACCGCTGATCGATTCGGATATCGAAGACCTGGGTGCCGGCATCCTGCAAAGTATGACAAACAATGCCGAAGATGTTCCCGCCGGAACAGCGGTCATCGGCTCGCTACCCGTTCCCCATAAAAACTTCGAACTCCTGATGAACGACACTTTACTGACAAAAGGCGATACCCTATACCTCCACTATTACCTGCATAATCCGGGACACGTCGCCTACCTGGCGGACGTTTATATCCTGCTCGACGTCTTCGGCGAATATTTCGCATACCCAAGCTGGCAAAACCTAGATATGGGCATAGACCTTGAAGAAGATGTCGCCGTCGATCCCAACACCAGCTACCACAAAGAAGCGCTTTCAATCACCTGGCCGCCGGGCGCCGGCGCCGCTTCAGGACTATGGTTCCACGGCGCCGCATTCGATGCCGATACCTTCGACTTTATCGGCGAACTACGGTCCATTGAATGGGGTTACATGTAAACAAAAAATACGGAACAGACAGCGGGCTCCTTCATTAAGGGGCCTCTTGCCTTATCTCATCTTTAGGCGCTGATCAAAAATGGCCATATCAGAGTTACATTTTCTCAGTTTGAATCCTTCGTGCTCGTGCTCAGTAAGCGATAATCGTAATCGAAAAACGGATATCTGATCAGCGCCGAAATCCGGAAGAATCGTAACCCCGATTCAATCAGTCCCAAATTTTCCACCAAACAGCCGCAAAACAATCCAGCGAAATCCCCCAACAACCATAAAAACCCCAACCCGGCAAATTTTATTCATGGAAAAAAATGAAAGCGCTGAAGTCAATGATCAAAAATGGGTCTTCTGAGGTTGCAATTCTACAGAATATCTGATTATTTTGTTTCGATCCCGACCCCGATTACTGAAACAAAATGTCGAACGTGAAAAAAGTGTGATCCCGGCTTGATCATCACGGGAATCAGAACCCGAACTCAATACCCCGGAATCCCCGGTGATGATTCTGCGACATCTGATATTTTTCTTTTGATGCTCCGGCGCCGGTTTCCGACAATTCTTCAGGATCCAACAGCAGTATTTTTCGTATTGCTTCTGATAACTGATTGATGTTGAAAGGTATTATCAGACACTCCACAGCATTTAGTTCCACTGCATTGTCACATACGCCGGCCGTCGCGGAGTCCAATATAAGAATTTTACCGGCATACGGAAGCTTCTCATCAACTTGTTTCAAAAATTCCACTCCATTCATCCCCGCTAATCGATAATTGGATATTACAATATCGCCGTTGCTCTTTTCCAATACCGGCAACAGCTCTTCCGCCGTTTGAAACGATTCCATATCCCATTCGATCCAGCGAAAATAAAACTCCATGGAATCCCTGACCCAGGTATCCTCAATAACAAGCAATACCTTGTACTTTTTGAGGTTTTCTATGCTTTTCATTTTCAGTTCTTCCTCAGTCGTCCTGACCCTGGACGAACTCACGGATATCACAACAATCGAATACCGGGACCAGAACAGCAATAAGGGTATTTTCGCATCTTTTCTAATCCTTTCAATATTTTTTCTCTCCTTTCAGACTAATATTTTTATTAAAATTAAGAAGGAAAATGCCCTTTTTTCAGAATGCAGTTCCATTTTGTAAAATAAAGGCGATTCCGCACAGGCCCTAAAATTTCATCTCCGCTTCATTCAGAGATATCATTACTCCGTTGCCTTTCCGGGAGTATTGAATTTTGTCTTCCCGGGCCAACCACCCCAGCGACTGATATACGACCGGTTGTTTTTCATCGATGAGTTTCGGCAAGCGGGTCATTGCGATTTGTTTCTCATTCCTGAGCACATTCCAGATTTCACCCGCAGTTTGTATGACTCTTTGTTTCATTTTTATTTTGTCCTCCTGGTTTGTCCTATGCTTTCAACAGTTATCCACATTAAGCGGAACCCGTAAATTGTTGAGCAATTTTGATGCCAAAAAAAAATTAATACGGAAAGATAGCGAAAAATTCAGAAATATTTCTAAAAAGCCGGTAAGAAAAATAAATTTACAAGTATGTAGATAATAGTTAGAAAAATTGCGAAGTGAGTTAGGAAAAATTCGAATTTATCTTTGACAATTCTGCCGCCCCGAACGTGATTGAGCAGACGAACGATCAAATGGCCAATAGTCAATAGCCAATGGCCAATGAATTCCGGCTTTCCATCGTTAATCATTGACCATTGACGATTGACCATTG
>CAZUFC010000197.1:0-7877 GCA_964619725.1 uncultured bacterium
GATTTACGAAGAAGGCGTATTTATTATACGTTGACTGAGCAAATCCGAAGCCTGAAGCAGCATTAGGAAAAATTCGCCGTTTATGGACAAAAACTAAATAGCGTTGAGGCCGTTACCGGGCTCCTCCTACGGTCAGGTTTTTGATGAGAACGGTGGGTTGTCCGTGCGATACGGGCACCCACTGGCCGCCTTTACCGCAATTGGAGCCTCTGTTTTCATAGGCGAAATCGTTTCCCAGCGCTTGAATATCATTGAGGATGTTTTTGCCGAGTCCGGTGAGAACGGCGCCTCTTGTCGGATCGGCTATTTTCCCATTTTTAATCAACCAGGCTTCGGGGGCGCTGAAAACGAAATTGCCGCCGGCCACGTCGCTTCTTCCGCCGCCGAAAATGTTGATGTATAGTCCTTCTTTAACGTCTGCGATAATGTCTTCGGGGTCTGTTTTTCCGTTTTTAATGACGGTGCAGGTCATACGGGGCAGTGGAGGAAAACGAAAAGACTGCCTGCGTCCGTTGCCCGTCGGGGCTCTTCCGGATTCCCAGGCGGTCGCCAGGCTTTCCATGAAATTTTCCAGTACGCCGTCACGAATCAGGACCGTTTTCTGAGTCGGCGTACCCTCGTCGTCGAATCGCCAGGGAGAGCCCCTGTCGCTCATGGTCCCGTCGTCGATGATCGTTATAATGGGCGAAGCGACGCTTTTGCCGATCCTGTCCTTAAACCAGGAACTTCCTTTGATTACTCTTTCCGCTTCCAGAGCGTGTCCGACTACTTCATGAAACAGAACAGCTCCTTCGCCAGGAGCCAGCACAACAGGCATTGTCCCGGAAGGACAGGGCAAAGCGTTCAACAAATTCATCACGGCCTCCACGGTCTCTTCGACAAGCTCTTTCGCATTGACTTTTTTAAGAAAATCGTCCCCGGGATTACCGGAAACAGAGCGAACCGCAGTTTGTCGCACCCAGCCGCGTTCTCCCGTGATGCGCATGATGAATCGCGCTCGACCGCCCGCATCGTTTATGTCTGTCCCCAATGTGTTGGCCGCTCGAATGCGCCGGTAATACCGCTGATAATAACACTCCACCTGTCGAATAAGCGGACCGTAACTCCATGCCTTCTCATCAGCTCTTTTTATGAGCTCGACTATCGCTTCTTCTGAGAAATCATGATTGTCCCATTTCACTTCATCGCTCACTGGGCTCTTCGCTCCCCGGCTTTTTTGTATACGGCCTTCTCCCGACTTCACTTTGCACGCATGACGGACAGACTGCTCAGCTCCCTCCAGCGCTCTCAAAAGCGCTTCCTCTGATAAATCCTCCGTATAGGAATATCCTTCCACTCCCCGGTGAAGAATACGTAAACCCGCTCCCCCCTGTTGCGCTTTTACATAATCCTTTATCTTTCTCTCACCCAGATGAATATTGAAACTCTGAGTATCCTCAAAATAAACCTCGCCGAACTCGTAACCCTTCTTACGCAGGGTATCCAGCAGAGCCGGCAAATGTCTGTCAATACCTGTCTGCATACTCCCGTTTTTCAAGGCCGATGTCGTCGCTCACATCAGCGTTTTAGCGCATATTTTCCTGCTTTGCCGTCCTTTTGGGCCGTCACTACCGCAGCCTTTTCATTCCTGTCGAATTCGACTTTTTCCACGTCAGTGAAAGGACCGAGCCATCCATATCGCTTCGTAATGAAATACGTTTCCATTTCCGGCTCGTAAAGAACGGCTATGGCCATATCGTCCAGCTCCTCGGATACCTCTGCGCCGATGATCTTACCGTCCAGAGACAGCTTCAGCTCACGGCCGTTCGCCAATATTCTTCTTAACATATTCTCATGTAAATCCCATGTTTCACCCGACAACTCATAAGCATAGGGATACTCAGTAATCCTCTTCATTTCCGCTTCCTCCTGGAACTATTTGTTTTTGTTGCCGCTTCCTGCCTGCAGGCAGGCAATGCCGGCTCATCATACAACGTTGTCTTTGCTGAAACAACCCCTTTATCCAATTTTATCATGCCTGCCCGTGCGCAGAGAAATCCCGGCAATATTTTATGAAAAAGCGCAGCGCGGGTTTTGTTCAGTCACGAAATCCTTGGGGTCAACTGCCAATATGCAACTGCTTTATTTCCACTTTCTGGAATCCGCCCAGATTCTTTAAAAAGGAGGCCGTATCGTTCAAAAAGGCGGCGAAATTTTTGTAATTCAAGGGGGAATACTGGGGAGGCAGCTTCGGGGTCATGGCCCATACTCGTTCATGCTGCAATTTGTTCGACTGTTTCAGCGCTTCTGCGAATTTTACGAAATCAATTTTTTTCTCATCATCATTTAAATTCAGAAAAGTATGTTGGAAAGCGCCTCTGAAATAGAAATAATAATGCATGTCCACTTTTCGGGAGCGCAGGTGTGACAGAGCATTAAGGCATGTGACGGGAGGTTCGCCGACTTTTCTGTCCGTGAAAGGGGCCAGGGAAGCAATAGCGGTTACTGTCTCGATACGTGATTTGCCTAAAAAATTTATTCGATAGCTGCTTCCCGCCAGGCGCTCCAGAACTTTTTCCAGGGCCGGGTCAACCCTGGAGAAGGTCAGAGGAATGAGGTCAAAGCTTTTGCATCCGGACAATTCGACAAGGCGTTGCGCTAAATGCAGGCAATAAGGCAGGAAGCCGTCACCATGAACGAATCTGTATTCCGTGGAAGGAAAAGATGGATTGAACTGTGGTCTGCAGGAAGCGATATCCGGTTTTCCGCCTTCCCAGGGTATGCCGAGAGAACGGGCTACCTTGTCAAGATCGATGCATTGCCTGGCATCGTTAATGTTTCTCATTTTCAAAGTAAAAGTGCCGTAAGTGATGAACAGATAATCAAATTTGACCAAACCGGCGAGATAGCGAAGAATAAACACCGGCTCAATGTCCGGTTGCCCGGGAAAGCTCTTCTGATTATAACAGAAAAGAACCCTGACAGGTTCGCCTTCAGTCTGGAACTCAACCAGGACCAGGTTTCTCTTCAAAATTTCATACTGCTCAACCAGGTCGGCCGGCACATCCCTGGCCGGCGCCGGAAGCGCTCTGTTGAAACGTAATCCCGTCCCCTCTTCAGCCTTATGCGCTATATAATGGATATATTCATCGAAGTTTCTGGCGTTTACTTTGGGAAACCTGTCATGAGGAAAGTCCGGGTTGCTTTCCGGTTTGCCGGTGGCCGCTTCCGGATGACCGCCGTCACCCTTGTTCCCGATGAAACTTACCAGGTCGCTTAAATTGACGGAATAGGCATCCCCGTTGACTTTCCGGGTCGTCATTAAAAAACGGCCGTAACAGTAAAAAAGATAATCAAAATCCAGCTTCGGTTTAAGGTAATTGATGGCCGATGCCGCGTTTATTACAGGTTCGCCCTTACGGGGATCGCAAAACGGAGAGAGCATGGTTAGAATTTTAAGCGTCTTTCTGTCGCCCCGGGGAAGAAGCTGCGTTGTCTCTCTTGCCTGAATCCCCTCATCAGCCGCCTTATTCCCTTTTTTGAAAAGAGAGAGTATTTTACTCAAAAAGCCCTGATGTTCCATTCGTTTTGAAGATGTTCTCGCTGGAATCAGAGGAGTTTCTCCGGTTTTATCTTCGTCCCTGGGTTCATCCAAATCGAGGTGAATGAGCGATAAAGTGCCGAATAATCTCGGCAGCACTTTGGCCAGTCCATTCTGATATTCCTCGACTTTCTTTTCCCATCCGGTCAACTGCATAATTTTATCGACTTCTTCGGAGGTTTTTAACCGGGATAGCCGTTTAGTCATTTCAATTTTGCTGAATTTCGAGCCGATTAGCTTGGATAGTTCAATCGCCAGATGCTCGAAGCGTATATGAAGGTCCTGAACATGAGCCAGGTCCCGCAGCGTCGCCAGCCCCGGATTATCCGCCGGCGTATCCTTAATGAAAGTTTCGTAGATCAGGTCCGCTCCGCATTTTTGTTCGCTTTTCGGCTGTTCCTGTCCCCGGGGCAGACTGGATAACTGAACAGCCTCAATCTTTCCCTCTTCCACATATTGTTCCAGCAATTGAAGTATCTCCGGCGTATAAGGATGGTGGTCATCAAAACGTTTTATGCAAACATCAATGGAATTGAGGAAGTCCAGGTCTTTTTTGAGCATCTGGAGCGAAACCTGGAGCGCCTTCTGATTGTCCGTATCTTCTCCATATTCCATGCGGTCGACATTACCTGAGTCCGCTATATCAGATTCAAGCAAATCTTCAACTTCGACGTCTTCCTCTTCGTCCGCCAGGAGATCAGAATCCGAATCCTCGATGCCCAAACTCCACTTAATGAAAGTATATTCATCAAAAGTGGCTGAAATGACGGCACGCGAACGACCGTTAAACAGGACTTCGGGTATGGCCGTTCCCATCTCGTCTGTTTTCATTACTATGGCGTCCGACGACCGGCCGCTCTTTTCCGCGAATTTCGCATCCCCCTGCTCGACTTTGAAAAAAACTTCCACTCCCTCCTCCGGACAACCGTTTTCCTCACGCGTTATCTGTGAATAAAGTTTCTTCGCTCCGTCGCCGGTTTCCTGTTCGTCAGCTCCTGCGGCCCCCGCATCAGCCGCTGCAGCGAATTTTTTTGCTTCCTGGATCGTTTCCTTGATCCGGTCATAATGAAGTATCTTCATTTTTTCCTCTTCGGCAGCGCTTTGGAAGTCTTGCAATAATTCATCAAATAATTCGAGGTACATGGATCGAAGGTCCTCTATGAATTTGTGCAGTTCCTGAACGGCTTCGGGAGTTGCCGCATCCGCTATATCCGCTATAAGGCGCTGAGTTCCCGTTATCGATGACAGCGGTTCGACGAAAAGTTCCAGCAAGGTCGGATCATAATTAAGTCTGGCCCTGGAGCCGAAATCCTGGCTGGCCGATTTGAATAGCGCAATCTTTTCCTGCGTCTTTTCCTGGGGTATGCATACCTGGAGGTCCCATTTCAAGGGTGATGAGAAAAAATTCATAAAGTCACGGGCCCGGTCCCGCACCCACTTGCTGTAACATTTTTCCATTATGAACTCATATTCCTTCGATTCACCCTCCTGAACCACCGTATCCGTCAGCGCCCGCATTATCCGAATGCTGAATGTCGCCATCTTGATCTCAAAAAACTTCCTCTGCGCCAGCGTCTTGGCGCCCTTCTTCTTGATCTTGCCGATCATATCTTTCCACGGTTCGGGCGTCTCCCGCCTGTGTATGAAATTTTCCTGATACAGATCATCCAGTTCCTTGTACAAGCTATGCCTGATCTCTATCTCCTCCATTGAATCTATCTTCATGAGCCGCAATCGCGGCGGAAGCGCATCTATCGGAAAATCCGGCAGATAGACATCGCAACCTTTATGAGCCGACAGATGCATTAATCCCTGTTGATAATTCACGAAATCAAACTCATAATCCCTTCCGTACTCCGCCTCACGCCCCTCTTTTTCCCGGACGAGACGGTTCGCCCACGCTGCAAAAAAAGCATTGGAACTCACAGTATCCAGATCGCCGCCGCCCTCATGTCCCAATCCGTCAACAAGTCCTTTGCCGTGTATGATGAAAATTTTTTTTCTCATGCATTGCTCCGTTACAAAAAATTAGTTTCAATTAAAGATACGCAAAGAAAGAGCCTATACGCAAGTTCTTGCAAACCTATTATACACCTGTTCAGGATTGAATTTCAAAGACTCTTCTCGCATGGCGGATGACGGAAGGCAGATGAGGGTATGAATGGTTCGTTATGGCCCGCTCGTTTGCGTACGGAATTCCGGCAAACTTTACGGAACGCAGAAGGATGCGCCGTCTCCTTCGTTAAAACCGCTTTTCCCCGGATTCCGACAAAAATGGAAAAAGTATAGGGGAGCTGCATCCTGACGCTTTCCCAGGGCATATCTGAGGCTATTCACCTGTGAAGGCGTATAGCAGCTTTTTAATTTGTCGCACGATGCGCCGGCGGATCGCTCCTGACAGAAAAATCGAAGCTGTAATAAACCGATGCCGGCGAGTCATACCGGATACAGTAATAATCCCTTTTCCCGGCAATTGACGTACGCAGCTATCGCTTCTTCATGCCTGTAAAAATCCAGGGTCTTGCCCCACTCGAATTTTACTCCGTAATGAATGCGGCTCCCATTAGGTTTGCTGTAAGCTATGCTTGCCGCCAGCCTGATGGGCGTTTCGCAGTCCGGCAGTTTAAAATACAGATTTATATATTGTGGTATTCCCATTCTCACAGCATTCTGCCGGTCCACTTCTATCCCCATCCCCGTTATCGAAATATCGCTCATCCTGCCTTCCGTTTTACCCTCTTCCCACTCCAGCTTTACTTTTACTCGCTCAAAATTATGAGGTTTCACGCGAAGACATTTGCGCCTGTTCATGTAACGTCCCAGCGCCGCTTTGATGTCCTTCAGATCATCTGACGATTTTTTGAACTCAAAATGACACGCAAAACGGCCGTCCTCCTTCTGTAAATTCCTTAATACGGCCCTTGTCGTTATATCCTGATTCATAGGCGACGAAAGAAAATTTAATTCTACCGTCCCTTCCAGCGATTCCTCTGAAATTTCATCGTCAGGAAGAATTATGACCGCTCCATGCGCATCAAGTTTCTTCAACTTGCCGCGAACTGGGGCTTGCTCAGCTACTATTACATAAGCCTCCAACTGATCTAACAGCTCGTTTTTGTTGCTACGTTTCATTTTTTCATCCGTTCCTTGAGTCTGTCCGTTTTTCAAAACATGATGCTGAATATTGCAGCTTGTTTTGTCCGGCTGACAGTGACCGGAAATTGAACAATTTTTCGCTTCATTTCAGTTTTTGTTCAAGTTTTGTAACGTTAGATTCATCGGATCATCATCATCTTTCATCTTAAATATTGAAATGACGTCATAAAACGACATCCTTAGCGGATGTCTTCTAATTTAAATGCAAAAAACCGGCCGTTTGAGAAATTAGTTCGGGATTGAGCATACCAGGGTTGCGCTTTTCCATAAAACCTTTGATGGATTGAAATCCACCAAAAAACTGATCATCGCCGGTTTTTTTTGAAGCGGACAAAATGAATTCTGTTGTCCTTTGCGTCCTCATAAAAAAAGGAGTTGAAATTCTGGGGCAGCATGCTGAACGAAGAATTGAACGATATCAGGGACGATTACGCTGTGATTCAATTTGGGACTGGGCTTTAATGCGAAGGGACAAAGGGACAAAGCTGTTTTTGATCCACGGCATTTCTTATGGGTGATCGGGGTCGGTATCGGCAGCGGTGTCGAAATCGCAAACAGTTATCACCAGGAGCTTTTCCGAAAAAAAACCGTTTTAATACGATGATATTGAACACTAAGCCCGTAGCGGCTCTGCCGAACGAAAAAATTTATCATTATGCTCTTCTCTTTTCGCGTAAATTCGCGTGATTTCGCGGATAAAAATTCTCAGGAAATGCCTTAATTATTTGCCGATGCCGGATTGGATTTTTTTGATCCGCGAAATTTCACGAATTCACGCGAAAAAGAGGGATCGTCGGAAATGTCTCCGTCGGCGCTGAACGTCGCGGCCGCATTTCATGGATGATCCTGAAAAATTATTTGTCGTCCGTGACATATATTGTATGTTCCGGGTCCGTGCCGGCGCCCTCACCATTGATAAACTCTTTCCCGAACATCATTTATCCCGAAAACCCCGATGATGTGCTGGTCGCGTCATGATGGCCCCTCTTATTCGTTTGATTCGCTTGATTCTCGGTTTCTCTCTAATCCTTTTCTGCATCGTCAATCGGTTTACCGAAGATTGTATTATATCCCAATCTCAGCGTCCTGTTTTTGATCCACGGCATTTCTTATGGGTGATCGGGGTCGGTATCGGCAGCGG
>CAZUFC010000197.1:7977-11349 GCA_964619725.1 uncultured bacterium
TAAACTCTTTCCCGAACATCATTTATCCCGAAAACCCCGATGATGTGCTGGTCGCTGTCGTTATTACGCTGAAGCTGCTCCTGGATGCAGGCTCGGAAGTTTCCGTTCAGAATATTCGTTATATTGCACCCATCTGGATGATGTGTTACGGAAGAGGCGTCTATGCAGCGGGACTTTTTTCCGTCAGGGCGCCGCGGATTCTGGGAATAGCTTTCGTCGTGACGGGAGCTGTCGGACTTCTCTTCTTTGAACATTATGGGATTGTCCTGGTCGCTTTATCATTCGAAATGCTTCATTTGATTTTCGGATTCATCGTTATTGCCTGAACGAGAAGGAGCCGGGAAGCATGAGCGAGCCGATCACGCCGGATCATATCGATACGGTAATCCATGAGAGGGTGCGGCTGTCGATCGTATCGACGTTGTCCATGGTCCAGGAGATGAGCTTCAATGAACTGAAGAATGCCCTTTCCTTGACGGACGGCAATTTGAGCGTTCATTCCCGCAAGCTTGAGGATGCAGGGTATATTGAAATCGAGAAGAGTTTCAAGGGGCGGCGGCCTCATACCGTCATGCGCATGACCCGCAAGGGAAGGAAAGCTTATCAGGATTATCTGTCTCTGCTGAAGAGAATCGTAGAGCAGGGGGAGGAGCAGTCGGGCATGGCCCGCAAAAGCTTCTGAGGAAAAAATATGGGTTGGATGCCGAGGGTATTGCCGCAAAGATAATAACCGGCCTGAGCGACGGTTGATTCAGGAACAGATGGAAATAATTTCCTTCAGCTATTGGCGATGATTCCCCTGGTTGCCGGCAAGGTTCTGGTTCATGCTCAGGCGCAGAGCAGTTCCGCTTTCCCCTTCATGGCAGCTCGCAAAACCGGCGGCTAAGCGCGCTTAATCGGATTTAATTTCCGCATTTTCATGGTAGAATGAGGATAATGTGCGACGATGTTTCAGTATTGAGTAGGAGAATGATTTTATTATTGATGAATGAATCAAATGGGAGGAATCATGTCAGAGTTAACGGAAAAATTCGAACAAGCGACGGAAGAAGTCCAAAAGTTGTCGCAACGACCGGACAATGAGACTTTGCTCAGGCTGTACGCTCTTTACAAACAGGGCGTAAAAGGCGACGTATCGGGAAAAAGACCAGGATTCATGGATTTCGTGGGCCGGGCCAAGTATGATGCCTGGAAGGAACTGGAAGGAATGTCGCAAGAGGAAGCGAAGCAGAAGTATATTGAGTTGGTGAAGGAGCTTAAAGAGTAATATTCTAAAAGAGTAGGGAGAGATTTCCAGGTTTTACTTTTAATTCTCCGAAAGATACTTAAAGTGCAGGGTCACAATGCGACAGAAATTCCAGCGCTAAATCGCACAATTGACTATACTGTTCCAAAACTGAATATCTTGTAATCTGTTCTAATTTTTCAGTTTTTCAATCATTTTTTGTGCGTTCACGTTTCCGGGATTCAAGCTCAGCGACTTTTCGTAATATCGTATAGCCTGTTTTCTCTCGTCGTTTTTCATATAAGCCTCAGCCAGGCTGTCGTAGACATTCCAGGAGTCGGGGAAGAGCTTTGCATTTTCTTTGAAAATTCTAACGGCATCATCGATTCTGTTTTGATTGAGCAGTCGATAACCCAGGCGGTTCAGTTCGCTTTCCGAAAAATCATAATCCTGGGGATTATTTTTCTTCAATTCATAGTATTTTTTAAGGGCGCTTTTTACATCCTTTTGATGCAAGCGCTTCAACATGACGTCAGCGATGGAACCCCTGGGCATTCGATATTCGCCGCCGTGCAGAATCTCATAAATTGCAAAGGCCAGTTCCCCCCGGCGTATCCCCGGCCTGTTGGTCAATTGAATGATGGTATTGCCGTTTTCGTAATCCCTGATGAAAAAGGCGCTGAAACCCGCCCATGCACCGCCGTGAGCCAGGATATTTCCTCTGCTGTCAGAGAAGATGGACCATCCGAATCCATAGTCTGTTTTTTCTCCATTATTCAACTTTGCACCGGAAAAAGCCTCCTGCAGCGTTTCCTGTTTTACAAGGTCGTTGCCGTAAAGAGCCTGGTCGTATCTGAACATATCGGTGATGGTTGAATAGACGCCTCCATCCCCAACCATTCCATTCTGATAATGACGATCAGAAATAACATATCCTGTCATATCCGGGTTTAGTTTGAATCCGCGAGCCCGTAAGACGTCAGGCAAGCTTCCGTCATACGCATTTATGAAGGAACTTTTCATTCCTGCAGGATTGAAGACACTTGTTTGCATAAATTCCTGGAAGAACATTCCCGATGCTTTTTCAATAATCAACGCTAAAAGATTGTAGCCTGTATTGCAATATTTATAGCGATCTCCGGGATTAAAAACTGCGGGAGGAGCATGTTTTAAGAGATATTCATAAACATTTTCATTGGTTGCGGTTTTCCTTCGTATGGAATTTCTGTTTTCAGGGTCCCAGTATTTATCGGGAAGCGCTCCGTAATTAGGCAATCCCGATGTATGCGTCAAAAGATGTTTTATTGTTATTCCCTCATAAGGCAATTCGGGCAGAAATTTTTTTATCTCATCGTCGAAACTGATTTTGCCTTCTTCCTTAAGGATCATGACAGCGACGCCGGTCAACTGTTTCGAAACCGATGCCAGCCTGAAACGGTGATCCCGGGTCAGAAGCTCACCTGTTTCGGGATCAGCGATGCCGTGAACGCATTCATAGATAACTTCCCGGTTTTGGGCCGCCAGAGGCATCCGTTGAATTTGTCAAGCTCAATATATTTTTTCACAAGTGCGTCAATGGCAGATATTTTCGTTCTGCGGTCGTCTTCCGGGTTTGAAAAGGAATTTGCTCCAAACAAAATGAACAAGCACCCGCAGAGTGCAATATTTTTCAGTATTTTTTCCATGTTGTGCGCCCTTTCCAGTTTTAATCAAATAATGTATTCTACCCTCCAGCGCCTGTCAATGATTTATTCCTGCGAAAATACCATTATGAATTAAAGATGCTTCCCGTGCGTTGATCAGACTATTCAGTTCAAGGGAACAGCCTGTACGCCGTTATGTTTTTCGATCGCACCGGCAATCTGCTGCCCTGCGCGTGCCTGCCGCCGAGATGCTTGGCGCTGCAATAAGATGGACGTTTGAAATAGGTTTTCTATGAGAAATCCGGGGACTGATCAGTTGGGATAACACTTTTTTATAAAATATTTGACTGATTGGAATCTCCATTAAAAATTTAAACCTGTCCCAGAACTGCCTGTTTGACGAACTCACCGCTTTTTTCATCGAGTGCTGTTTGTTTCATTATCGGAGACGGTATCGCAATCGTGATCGAAATCGAAACAAAATGACAGACGATTCTGTCGCAT
>CAZUFC010000198.1:0-11344 GCA_964619725.1 uncultured bacterium
CTCTTATTGAACTCATCGGGAAAGCGGCAGGATGCCGCTTCTACTTTCTTGCCTTCTCTGTTGTTGGTTTTTTAAAGTAGACGCGGCATCCTGCCGCGTTCCGAAAGCGCTTAAGAACCCCGCAACATGCAGCGGCAAAATAAAGGCAAATAAAATGCCGAATATATGCACACCCGACGGACGGCCTTTCAAATAAGCCAATAAGACCAAAAGCAAAATCAAAACGACCTTACCTCAATCCAGCGCCGACTTCGATGCGCTTAACGGCCCTTGCCGGAAAAACCTATAACGGCAGTCCGGTGCATAACAATACGATGCCATGCCTCGAAAGCCTGGGGGAAGCATATGAGAAAAGTAACCATAGTTTGGATAAAAGAAAAAGACACGACGTGCTTATCGGATTATACGCAGCTATTAAAAATAAGACGGTGAAGCATGCATACGATTCGATTCAGAAAACTTCACTTGTTATTAAAAAACTATATAGCGCCTGTCCATAAACTCGAATCTCGATTCAAAATTTAATGCTGGACAGTTACTTGGGTTTTTGATCCATAAAGGAGCGAATTTTTCTCAAGGCAAGGAAGGCAAGGATTTACGAAGAAGGCGTATTTATTATACGTTGACTGAGCAAATCCGAAGCCTGACGCAGCATTAGGGAAAATTCGCCGTTTATGAACAAAAACTAACCAGCAACGATGGAAAGATAAATCGTCAGACGGCAACGAGATGAATTATGGTTTTCCGGTGTAAGACCCTAAAAATATTGGGACTGATCGGACTGGGGTTACACTCCTTTCAAAGCTTTTTACAGTTTTTTACAGTAATCGGGATCGGGCTCGCAATCGCAATCGAAACAAAATGATGAGATATTATTCGAATTGTAACCTCAAAAAAGCTTTTTTGACCAATGCCAGAATATTCCACCCATCCAATCATCCAAACCTCCAACCCAACAATCTCACACTCTTCCAACCACCATTTCTCCCATCCAGTCAACCACCAGATCGTCCAGTATTCCAACCGCCCAATCTGCCCCTCTTCCAACCAATCAGTCCTCCAACCACCCACTCTTCCACTCTTCCATCCAATCTTCCAATCTCCCCCCAATCTTCCCTCCCCAAAACCAAGAATGAAATATTTCCAGATTTTTGAATCTATGATAATAAATAAGACTGCACCGGAGAAAATTCTGCCTCTCCGGTCATTGAGCGATAAAACACAAAGTTAAGGCAAGGAACCATGAACGGAGCGGAAAAAAACGAAAAACATGATAGAGCCGGCGTTGAAAGAACGTCGGTTGCTTCTTACGCGCTGATCAGCCGGGATAAGCGCGATAATTCCGGCGGTTCGACCAGGGAGTGGCTTCTGCAGTGGAACTCGAAATGGAAAGCCATGAACCTTATTGCGGGTCATCAGGAGGAGATGGATTCAAACGAACTGGCCTGCATCATAAGGGAAGTCCATGAAGAACTTTTCGATGACCTGTCGGAGGATGAACGAGCGAAAATGAACAGAGCGGTTAGCGGCGACAATCGGAAATATAAACGGAAAATTTCGCATTGGGAGGACCCGTACATAGAAGAAGTCACGCTGATTACCGGTGATCCCATAGAATATGTCGCCTTTTCCAAATCGAAGAACTGCCTGACGAAGTATCGTTTCCATGTTTATGATGTTAAACTCAGGAAAGACAAAAAGACAGCTCTATGTAACAAAGGTCAGGGCAAAAAAACTCTCAATGAATGGGCAAACCGGCAGGAGATTGCAAACGGCAGGACGGCCGTCGGCACGGCCATCAGCGATACGGTCAGAAAAATCATGGATATTCTAAAACTGCAGCAGGACGACAAAATTCAAAACTCCTGACAAAGACAACCTAACCTATTGAAATAATATGTTTTTTTGCACTGAGTCTCGGCATAAAAATTGAGCAGCTTTTTCGTCAAACATTTTACATTTTGTTTCAGTAATCGGGATCGGTGTCGGGGTCGCAATCGCAATCGAAACAAAATGATGGGATATTATTTCGAATTGTAACCTCAAAAGACGCATTTTTGACCAGCGCCACATTTTTATATTTATCTATGCTTGATAGAACCGACTTAATTCATTGTATTCGTTTCGATTTTTTGGTTGCGCATCCAGTGTGTTCCAGGGTTCTTAAATTCATACCTCCTACCCAGGGTTGCGCTCGCAAGCTCGCTTAAACCCTGGGCTATGCTGTGGGCCCCCTACGTGATCAAGCTTATTGTGTCAAGCGTGTCTAATAGTCATACCAGCAAACAGGAGCGATACTCTTATGTCGGTGCAAGCCGCGTGGGGCGAAGCATGGATATAAGCGTATCGGGGTTTGTTTTTTTTCAGCCTGGCGTCCAGTATCTATGGTCTTTGTGCGATCTTCAATGATCATTAAGCATCATTAAACAGACAAAAACTGACTAACGGTTCACTCCATTCCGTCAGTCCCGAAACTCATATCATAACCTACCCGGGGTTTACCCAGGTCATCGTCGGCCTGTCGTTTCTGATGCCGATGAAGGGTATCTCGTCGGGATGCGCTTTCTCAGCCCAATCCCAGTCCATGGTGCAAAGGGTCTCCACGGCATGGCATCCCAGGCGGCTTGCCAGGATGATGTCTTCGGGAACGGGCATTCCCCCTCGCTGGGCATGACCCAGGTCCATGACGCGGATGTCGAGCTTGATTGATTTTCGTTGGGGGGCGAGGCTGTTCCATAATTTTCTTGTCTTGCTTTTTGGTTTATACTTTTTTCCCAATTTTTTATGTAAATGCGTCAAAGCGGTTTTAAGGCATTCGATAGGCGGTTTTTTCCAATCTTTCAAGTTTTTAGGAAATTCAACGCCCTCCGCCACAGCAACCACTGCGCTGCCGAAAGGATTGGTTTCAATTTCTTTATAGATAAGCTTCAACAATCGCAGGATTTTGTAATAGTTCCAGGGTTCCCTGCTGCGTTCTGCCGTAAGGACAAGCCTGCAGTTACCCGCAATGCTTGCGAATATCGGGAGGTCGCCCCGTTTTCGTCCCATGAGCTGAACCAGGAAAAGCCGTGCGGTGGCTGCACCGGTCGAACGAACCGCATTAAGCATTATGTCGGCCATGCTTAGCGCGGAAGCGAATCCAATGGAACGATCCGACCAGGGATGAGTATCATTATCGATCGTGCCGGGCAGAGCGACCACCGGCATTCTTATTGTTTGCCAAAGCTCTCTCGCTCCTCTAGCCGTACCGTCGCCGCCGATGACGATTAGACCTTGTTTGGAATTTTTGTTGATCTTACCGGCATTCGCATTAAGCTCATCCTTAAACTTCGGATATCGCATAGACCGCAGTATAGAACCAGCCTCCCCGGCAATATCGCAGACTCGATCCCTCGTCAGTTTTTCAGGCATTTCTCTTTTTAGCAACCAATCCATTAATCCGATATATCCGTCCTTGATCCCGTAAATAGCAGGATTCCAAATTTTTCCCTTTCCCGTGAACCCATAATTTAATGCCGTCATGGTTACGGAGCGAATGGCTGCGTTCATTCCCGGAGCATCGCCGCCGCTTGTCAACACACCTATCTCGTTTATCCCGTTATAGTTCTGCCGGAGCCATTCGTCCGTATTGCACGAACAGAATTCCATAAGCTCGCCGGCGTCGTTCGATATGCCGGTTTTTATCCCATAATGATTTATGAGCTGATGCAAATAATCATCATCCGGTATGTTCATGAGATGAGCAGGCTTAAAGTCTTCCCTAACCGTCGGAAACTCACCGTCCGGCAATACGGGCGGTACTGTCGTCATGTCAATTACATAATCATCCTGAAATTCCCGCCTGGCAATCAGTTTCTGTAAACGATACATCTCAGCCTGTAAAACCCCCTTCTGCAGCAGTTGCTCGTTCGTAAACCCCATAACGATATCCTCCTGTTAACGAGGTGAAATTGATTCATATTTATCGAGAAAATTGTAAACGACGCTGATGAGATATGTCAACAGCGTTTCTTAAGCATTATAAATCAATCAATGTAAAAACTGGGACCGCAGGCGTCCCGCCTGCAGAAGACAGGTCGCGCTTTGAACCTGCATTATGCCTTTTAAAGCCCGGAACGGATATTGGCGCCGAATAAACGATTCATATTGTTCTCCTGTCGTCAGTATGGAATGATCAGGCCCGAAACTTCCGAATCCGGTTCCGAAAAGCGCCGTATATTTCCGCAAAGTTCCGCAAAATTCCGTTTCAGCATGCCCAAACCGGTCAAATCAGCCACCTAAACCTGCAAAAAGGTTCCGAACGCTTCCGCAAAGTTCCCGAAATTTCCCCAAATTTCCGTTTCCCATTTCCGCAAAACGCGACAAATGCCGCAAAGTTCCGCATATTTCCGCTTTTGCGGAACAGGTTCCGCAAATTTTTCGATTTTTTTGCCCCAAACCATGTACGAGCCTCCCAATTTTTATTCCGAATAATTCCGCATTGTTCCGTTTAAACGGAATAAAACTCTAAACCCAATTCCCTAAGAAGGGCGGCGGACGACACGGAACCCGTCGCCCCTGCTCCAGGCCCCGTCAGCCGGACCGCCCCCTTCGCGACAGCCCGAGCGGCAGTCCACCGCCCCGTTGCCCCAGCAGCAGCCGAGCAAAACGCGATCGGAGCCGCTTTCAGGACCTTTTGGATCATCTACAGGCGAATTTCCGTAATAATCCGAATCAAACCGATCCCAGCACCATTCCCAGAGGTTTCCGTGCATGTCGTAAAGTTTCCAATCGTTTGGACGAAAACTTTTAACTGTTGTGGTTCGGTTTCTGTATTCTCCCATTTTGCCTTTGCCGTATGGAATTCTCCCTTCAAAATTGGCCATAGTCGAATCCAGGCTGTTGCCGTAATGAAAGTGAGTCGTGGTTCCCGCCCGGCACGCGTATTCCCATTCCGCTTCCGTGGGCAGCCTGTATCCGTCGGCCAACTGGTCACAATATACTTCGCCTTCTCCTCCTTCGTATAGGATTCTGAATTCAGGATCGGAGTAATAGCATGGTCGGAGATTTTTCTCACGTAAGGTCAACTTGTTGCAGAACTCCGCGCATTTGAACCAATTGAAATTTTCGAGGGGCAGGTCGTCCCCTTGGAAATGACTCGGATTGTCGCCCATGACATCCTTCCACATCTTTTGCGTAACCGGCGTCTGGAGCATCAGGAACGACCTCGTCATACTCACCCGGTGCGGCGGTTCTTCACGATCAAATTCATAACCGCCCATGAGGAAACTTCCCGGGGGAATAACGACCCAGCCTTCGGGTACCGCGCCGTGCCTTGTTGCGTAAGTCTCCTTATATATTTCCTGAAGCCGCCTGACGGCATCGGTTTTTTTATTGAATTTTTCGTCGAATAACGCCTTACCGCGCTGTTTCTCTCCATCAGTTCATCTCTTATCATTAAAGCCGCCCGCAGCAGGTTCGGATCGCCCTGGTTTTTATCTTCGATTATATTATGCAGGTTGTCTGATATTGTTTCCGCTTTTGAATTTCCTTCTTTTATCTCTTTTGCCGTGATTTCGGCCGCGAAAATTGCTGTATCTTTTGAGATATGGACTTTTTTCGCCTTTTCTGTTTTATTCTCTTTCAGGTCTGCGGCCAGGCGCTTTCCTACGAAGTATTCCCAGAAGGAACGGTGCATGAAATAAAAATTTGAATCCGGATCGCATGTCATGTAGGCGCATCGCCGGATGTCGCTAGGATACTCTTGCTGAGCCCTGGACGTCTGAATATCCCCATGAGCTTCTACAATTTCAGGGAATTCTCTATAATTGACTTTTGCATCAGGATTGTTCTGTATAATGAAGGCGACTCCTTCAATAATCGCCAGTATCTCTTTCCGCGTGGTCAATAAAGTGCCGTATTTTTCATCTCTTTCCAGCCATCTATCCGTAATCCATTTGTACAATGATCCAGGATCATCCACTTCTATGCTTTCATCGGTTATTTGTATTATGCCGCCTGATTTGTCGATTTCATTGCATATCAAATCTATCAGGACCGGTCTTCGCGCCAGGTCGGCCAGGTCGTATGAACCGTGTATTATATTTCTGGCGCCGCTCAACTTTTTTCTGTCCTGGAACCTTTTTTCCAGGTATTCCGCCACATCCTTTTCATCGAATCCCGTGAGGACCATAATATTTGACGGTTCTTCCCTCATCATGGCCGGAGCGTTTTCTATCCCTAAATTTTTGCAGGTTCTGTCGAATTCCGCCAGTCCTTTGAAATCATGAGTTCGGCTTGTCAGCATAAAATTTACATGAGTTTTCACAGATTCTCTTATCCAGTCGCCCCTGGCGCTTTTTTCCAGCATAGCGCCCGTCAGCTCGTCGAATCCGTCGAATATCAGCAGTATCGGGACCAGTTCCTTCAACAAGTCCCAGAATCCCGGCAATTCAAACCAGTCTATGCCCTTCAGTTTCAATGTCCTGGCTATGCAGACCTCGCAAGTTTTGAACCATCCATCCCTCTCTGAATAGCCTAATCCTCGCGGACTAAAAGGAATCAGCAGCGGCAGGGGGACGTTTTCACCATCTAGGAACCGCTCCGCCAAATTTTTCGCCAGGAATTTGCATAAAAGGGTTTTACCAGTTCCATATTCGCCCAGGATGAAGATTCTGTTGGTACCGGGATTCGTTTTTATTTCATCGATCCATCGGCCGGTCAGGTAATCTTTGATGTTCCGCCGCATTTCAGCTATTTCCTTGTTGCTTTTTGTGATCTTTTCTTTATCGCAATAGCGGTATTTTCTTTCCTTTTCCCGTTCCTTTTTCTTTTCCTCTTCAAATTTTTCAATCCGCTGCCAGTCGTCCCAACCCTTGCAGCAAAACGGATCGATGTAGTATTTTTCTTTGACCGGAGGCAGCTTATTGAAATCAACGATCAACGATCGCAGGTAACCGTCCCAGCGTCCGAATCTCCGGCTTGCGTGTTCGGCTTCCTGGACGACATCATCAGGCAGCGGCTTCGGGTTATTCTGGCCGGCTACGGCAGCGATGATGCGAGCGACAGCATAATAGCGCGGCGATTTATCAGGGAAGTGCAATGCAGCAAGCGCACTGAAGTATAAGGACATACGGTATTCTTCGGGTATTTCGCATGGTTCCATCCTGGGATTCAAATGAGGTTCCAGGCGACCCAGAGCGCTCAAACGGAAGGCTGCTATGACCTGGGTCAACCTTGCCGACGGATCATCCGGAGAAACCCCTTCTTCAATATCTTTCACAACTTCATCCGGCGCCCGGATGCTCAGCGCTCTAAACACATTATACAAATCTACCAGGTTCACCTTTCCGATGAACCGGTTTTCGGATAACGCCAGCGCTGCTGTCTGCACTTCCAGGTTTGCAAAATCCGCCGACAGGGGCAGTTCTCTTTCCGGCAGCTTCCAGTCTATGATAAGCGGTTTATCGCCGGCGATGAGCACGTTCATGGGTTGCAGGTCGTTGTGAGTCCTGTTTACTGTTTTTGCTTTAGTAACGGATTTACTTTCAAGATGATCGTCCAGAACTTCGTCAGGATTTTTAGTTTTTTCCCTCAGCCATTTGCATAAACGGGGATTCTCCATGAAAACGCCCCGGTCAGCCAATTGGAGGTTGTTCCTGAACCAGGCTCTTCTATCTCTTTTTTCCTGTTCGTCCTCACCTTCGAAACAGTAACGGAACGCTTCTCCTATGCGATAATGCATCTGTTCTTTCCGTTCGCATTGAGAATATATCGCATGGTTCAGGATGGAATATGTCGCACTGATTGTTTTTCTGAATCGGTACCCGTTTATTCCGCCAGAAGACTCCAGAAACGCCGTGACGTATTCTTTCAAATTGTAATTATTCATTACGGACCCGGCAAAATCGATCTCGATTTCGTCCGCATACGCCTGGAGAAATGATGAATATCCGTTGTATTCGGGAGGTTCTACGTCAGGCAATTTCATTTTAACAATGTAGGGATTATCGCAATCTCTCAGAAACTGTCCGTTTTCATGGATTTTTTTTATTTTTGCAGTTTTGTCGACTTTTAATATTCGGGACCTGCCGGCATCAGCTTGCTTGACGTACAGCAGAAGCACGTGCGCCTCCGTGAACCCTCCGCCAAGCCTGGCGACGATCCTTACCCTGCATTCATCCGCACGGGACTTTGCCTGACCGACGACTTTATGCGGACTGTTCGTTCTGTCTTTTTGAATAATGTCGGCCTGTTCACCCGGCTGTATCCATTCTGATTTTTCAGCCCAGAACTCTATGTGTTTCTTCAGGGATGGCGGTTTGTTTGAATTAATGATTTTGATCTCGTCTATAATTTTCATGGCGTATCCTCGTCAGTTATGATCTATTTCTTCTTTGCAGGCGGTTGCTTTTTCTCAGGGGATTCTAGCATA
Source organism: uncultured bacterium (assembly GCA_964619725.1). Lineage (GTDB taxonomy): Bacteria > CSSED10-310 > CAZUFC01 > CAZUFC01 > CAZUFC01 > CAZUFC01. Next base: position 8,414 of record CAZUFC010000198.1, read on the forward strand.
TGCGCCTTCTATCGGCAAGTCGGCTTACTGAAGTATTCGTTTTCATTTATGATACCGTCTGAATCGGTCATTGATTAAAATTGCATTTTGAAAGGTTCCAATTTTTGCAGTCTCGACGATATATGGGATGTCTGAGATATGATAAAAACAAACGGGCAGGAAGAAAAACAACCCACGATACGCTAATGTCCATGCTCCGCTGCGAGCGGGTCGCGTCGACATAAGTGCAGATGCTCTCTTTGGTAAGCTGACTGTTACAAACACGTGACGCAAGAATTCAATTGGCTCCGGTTTGTATTTTGAATTTACGGCATCGATCAAAAATGCATATTTTAAGGTTACAATTAGAAAGAATTTCCCATCTTTTTGTATCGATTGCGTTTTCGGTCCCCATACCGATTACTGAAACAACTGTCTGCAACTTAAGCAAAGGTAAATCCTTAACGATCCCGGCAGTTTCAATACCCTTGAAAGCGCCGCCGATCGGGTGTTTGTTTTGAAAAAGTGTAGGAGAAAAACAGAATGTAGAAGCGGCATCCTGCCGCTTTCCGAAAAACGTTCGATATCAGTGAGCTCTACGATATATACCCCAAACCGGAAAAAAACCCGACCGGGTCATTCAGAATCGTCCGGCAGCAACTTAAGAAAAGGTAAATCCTTTACGACACAGGCAGCTTCAATACCCCTGAAAGCGCCGCAGGTCGTGTGGCTTTTATTTACAGAAGCGGGAACGCGGCAGGATGCCGCGTCTACATTCTATCTTTCTTGCTGCGCTCCTTTATTTAATTAAACTCGTTATTGACTCACCCGGTTTCTGTTCATATACTATTAAGCTATTAGTGTTTGATGCCTTTTGTTTGTTCAAAAAGCATCCTGACTGAATTACAAAATCGGAAAAAGTCATGAAAAAAGACGATATAATGCCTTTTGATTCCTCTCGTTTTGATGAGCACGAAATCAGCTTTTTTGATCCTGAAACCGTTATTGAAAATATGTCGGGTAATTTACCTCATTGGCGACAGCAAAATGTTATTTATTTTGTTACGTTCAGAACGGCTTATTCTTTACCGCAACATAAGATGGAACAATGGAAAAAAGAGAAAAAGCTTTGGCTTGAATTCCATCCTCCACCTCACAGCATTGAAGTTAAACGAGAATTTTATGAGCGTTTTCCGGCACGAATGCATAAATGGTTAGATGCCGGGCACGGCGAATGCCTTCTTGCAAAACCAGTCTGTAAAAACATCGTTGAGAACGCTATGCGTTATTTTGATGGAGAACGTTATAATTTGGATGTTTTCGTTATTATGCCGAATCATGTTCATGTTCTCGTTAAGCCTGTCAAAGACAACAAACTATCGGAAATCTTACATTCATGGAAATCTTTTACGGGTAATAAAATCAACGAACTGGAAGGAAAGACGGGTTCTTTCCGGCAGAAGGAATCCTTCGATCATATTGTGCGCGATGAATATCAGCTTGAGAGATTCAGACAATATATAAGAGACAATCCAAAGATGATCAAACGTAAATTTTAATTATGGACACTGCCTGTCCGTCATTAAATTTCGACTGTTGAATGAGTTTATGGACAGGCGCTAGATACAGTTCCGGCAAAAAGACTGAAAAAGCGCTTACTGGGGCGTTCCATTTCGTTTAACCTTTTCGTAAGTCGTCGATTCTGAACGACTCTGTCGGTTTTTTACCGGATTGGGTTGTTGGTCTTAGAGCTCACTGATATTGAAAGCTTTTCGGAAAGCGGCAGGATGCCGCTTCTACTTTCTATTTTTCTTCTACGGCTTTTCAATCCAAACATCGATGCTTTTTCTTCGATCTTAGACGCGGCATCCTGCCGCGTTCCGGCGGCGCTTTCATTGGGGTTGAATTGCCCGAGGTCGATTGAGACATCATGCGTATCGTGCGTTGTTTTTCTTGCATGTTCTTCCGGTAAGCATGCTCAACGCAAATTTTTTTCCAAGGCAAGGCATGATGATTCGACAATCAGTTTCGCATACGGAGCGCAGTCGCCGGACAACGAGAATCCATTCAAAATAGGCAAGCTAATATGCCATTCATTGGAAATCATAGAAGGCTACCCGGCGTAAGAAAAACAAATGAAGGAAACATAAAGCGTTGCTGCATTTGTCCTTCAGAACTCCATTGTTAAACTTCCCCCTGGCAAAATGAAGCTTCGACACATCTTGCCGGGGAGTTTAAATTGCGATATGTGCGGCAGGATTTCAGATTGTGCAGAAGTAAAAGTTGTCGATCCTGAAAGGTAGCGGCGTATCAATTCACGGTCTGCGGATTCGATTCGCTTTTCGATGAATCATTCCGTTTTATTCATGATACCGTCTCTAAAGTTCCACGGAATCCAGAGTTTGGGATTCTTGCGAACATCCTCTCGATGAAACTGAAGCGCGGTTAGATAATCGAATGAATTCACTTCAGCAGAAACGCAGGTATGAATTATGCTCATGAATATATCGCCGATTTCTGCTCCTCGCCAGGTTTTATAAAAAAGCGAATTTTTCCGGTGCAGAATCGTTCTTTCGAGGGCCTGCTCGCACAGATTATTGTAGATCGGCGCTCATTCGATTCTGAGAAACAGGATGAGCGGCTCCCAGTGTTTCTTCATGTAATTGAAAACCTTTCCAAGCCTGGAATTCGGTTCGACCTTCCTTTGATCCAATTGATTCTGCATCCATATTTTCAGTTAATCCATCACAGGACCGCTCTCGTCCTGATGAAGCTTCAGGCATTCGTCCGTCGTGAGGTTTTCCCTTTTGGCCAGCTCTTCGACATGGAATACCCGGACGAGGGCTTCTGTCACATGGCGGCATTCATCCGGCCAAACGGGAGCAGCATCGATCTTTTTCATAAACCGTCGCCTGAACCGGCACGGATGCCGTGAAGCGCAAAAGAACCTCG
>CAZUFC010000199.1:0-11304 GCA_964619725.1 uncultured bacterium
TTCCGTTTCGGCGGCTTTAATAAAGTAAGGGGAGGCATAGCTGTTCGGAAATAACCCGAATCAATTCAGCACAAATTGTTACCTCGAAATGTGCGCTTTTGATCAATGCCTAAGTTATAATGCACATCGCTGAAAAGCTTGGACAGAAACAGGTGATTGGTCGACACGCGAGAAGAATAACATCCGATACGCTAATGTCTATGCTTTCGACTTAAGCGGCCGGCATCGACACAAGCGTATTCGCTTTTTTTCCGATCTAACTCACAACCGCGAATAGCACGGATCATACGAATAACAGGGTCGTCATGAGCGTGAATGGCAGATTGTTATGCTTTTCCGTGGTATGGATTGCCGTTGAAGCATAAGAAGTCTATTCAACCCGGGAATCCCGTTTCCCGCGAAAATCCATGATCATTTCATTCATAGCGGGCGGTTCTTCTCTTTTTTTCTTGAGTTCGCCGGGTTTTATCCTGGGCGGAAAAGAAAAGGCCAGGGTTGTGTTTTCAAGTATTTCATGACGATTGAATATTTTTCTTTCAATCGTTTCGACGGTTTTGAGGTTTTCTTTAACCCAGTCAGGAGCATAACCCTGTTCGACGGCTCTTTTGAACATGCCGCGTCCGATGTTTTCGGCACGGTCGTATATGCCGGCAATGTCGTGCGCCGGGATTTTCAATTCATATTTATGGGCCGGCCTGTCCTGTTCAACCTCCATCCTTGCTAAGAAGGCGTCGGTCAATCCCAGGCTGTGAACGACCCTTTTGTATAAATTCCTGTAGTGAAACGCGCACAAAGAATCGGCCATCGTGCTGCTTTTTCCGTAAGGTTTTTCGCTTTCGGACTCAAGCCGCTTCGATTCCTTCCGATGCTCCTGTTCGATGCGGTCCCACTCTTTCGATGATAAATATTCTTTCAAATTCTGCCTGGCGTATTCCGCGTCTGTGATCCGGTTTTTGAATTTCACATAAATCCCGCTTTTAACGGGATGCTTGTCCAACTGCCCGGGATAAAAGGAAAAACTTATCAGGGCAATAATGATGCCTGTTGCAGGAGCAGCCCATTTGTGCTTTTCAGGTAAAAAAACTGCGAATAAATGTTCTGGTATTGCGCCGAAACTGCATATTATCAGGGTGAAGGGGAATGCGAGATAAACGAAATGGACGTGCGCTCCCCCTATTTTCACTGCGTAAGCGATTACGGGCAATGCCGTCAATAATAGCATCGCTCTTTCCGGAAGCCGGGTCGATTGTCGCCGCAGATGAAGTAGCATTAGTGCTCCGGTCATAATCAAAAGGATCAGGTAAATGTGATAAGCGCCGAACGTATCATGCAGGTAATAAAAGCCCTGCTTTATATTCACCATGTCTTTCAGGTAAAAAGTGTTCGGCAGCAGTTCCGCGTAATAATATATCCGGAAGCCCATCCATCCCGTCAAAACGACAACGGCTGTCCCGATCATCAGCCAGGGTGTTTTTTTCCTTTTGAAATAGCTCCAGGCGACTGCGATCAGCAAGGGCAGGAGCAATTCATGGCGAACCAGCGGCGACAGGGCAAGTATAATGCAAAGAAGCCGGGAACCGGGCAGAAATATAAAAAGGGCATAAGCTGCAGCGCAGAATTGAACCATGGGCGTTTCCAGGCCTGATGAAAAATAGGAGAGCGCTCCGTAGTTGACGGCGAGAAAGGCAAGAGGCAAATTTACGACAGAAGTTCCCGGCGGAGCCATTTTTCTGTTCAAACGGATGATTAAAAAGCAATAAGCCGTAAAGAAAACGACCGACGACAATTTTATTATGAACAGGTAATCCGGCAGGAATATCCTCAATAATGCAATCGTCGACATCCATAAAGGACTGGAGAATCCTTCGACATATTCGCCCGCATTGTATACCAGCCCCAGTCCGCGGACGATCAGGTTATCCGCGTATCGAAAGTAGACGAACGCGTCGTCCATCAGCCAGAAATATCGAAAAAGCAGGTATAATCCTGCTGAGATATAGAGACATTCTACGGGAGCAGGATATTTTTTTTTGTCGAATAACGTCATCGTCGGTGCATGAACAGTAAAAAATGAAAGTTCAGGACTCTTGATAAGGCGTCCCTAACCTATTGAAATAATTTGTTTTATTGCATTGCAGCAAGGCAAAATTTTGTGCAGGTTTTAGCTTCCCTGCATCCCCACGCAAGCGGTGGGACTTTGTTTTACTTGACGTTTTTTGTTCGATTGTCGTTTTTGGGTCAAACATTTCACAGTTTTTTTCAGTCAATGTCAGTAGATGTGAAGTTCGGCATTGATCGAAAGAGCATCTTTCGAGGTTGCGTTTGTGTAGAATATTCAACCATTTATGATGGACTTTCAACAAATGATGTGCGGACAGAGGGTTATAAGAAAAATACGCCCCCGATCCGCTAATGCTGAGTCTTCGCCTGCGTCTCGCCTCAGCACAAGCGTATCTTTCCCCCCTTTGGCTAAGGAGGATTTCAGGCAGCAGATATAGGGTTTGAAAAAGTGTTGCCTTCATTTTATCAGTCTCGAAAGTTGTTATCCGAATTCATTAGAAACCCTGATGAAAACTAACGCCGCATTTTAGATTAGAAAACCGGGAAGCAAAAATCAACGTTAAAGACTGAAAAGTTGTGAATCCGGGAGATCAGGAGAATTATAAACTTTCGGAGAAGCCTTTAATGACGGTGGTTGAAGTGAAATTACGGATCATGCTGCCGTGCGTGAAGGGCGGTATATTGGATTTTCAGGAGTTGTCTAAGATTAAATGCTGGATGGCGGATAACACCCAATTTGGTGAGCGGCTTGTCAGAAAACTTGCGGAATAAACCTGATAATCGCTGGGGATAAAATCCCGGATTAAATTTCCTTTTCATAAATACGATATAACTTGTGATGTTTCGCTCCGACATGCTCGGCCAGCGCATTCATCCTTTCGTTATCTTCCAGAATCCACGTCAATTCGCCTTTTTCATAGCCGTAACCGGTCCCTCTCCGGTAGGTTTCGACGATCATCGCTGTTCCGACACCCTTGTTCTGGTATTGCTTTGCTATTCCCAGCGCGTAAGCCCGGACACTCTTGATCCGCTTCTTGTAATAGATTAATTTAAAAATTCCCGTGGGGAAAAGGCGGCCGTTCATTTTTTCCAGCGCCTCATTCAGATTAGGCAGATTAATCAGCACGCCCACCGGATCGCCTTTTACCTCAGCGATCAGCACCATCCGCGGATCGACGATCAATTTCAACTCACTCACCATTTTTTTCACCTGAGCTTCGGTAAACGGGACATAACCCCAGTTATCGGAAAGCGCCTCATTGAAAATGTTCCTTATGATTTCAGCCTCACGTTCTACTTCAGACAGATCGGCATGCCTTATGCTGAATCCCTCGATATTCTGAGCCGCATTCGATTTTTCCTCGAACTCACTGGGCAAACCCCATTCTTTAATCATCTCGTAAGCATTAAGGTCCTGCGCTTTCTGAAAATTAAGTTCGCCGAGCAACTGATCATAGTAAGGCTTTGTGTAACTCATTAAGAAATAAGGTTTTCTGTCATGTCCTTTAACCAGGACCCCCACGTAAGGGTCCTCCAGAGTAAAACTGCAAGGACCTCTGACTTTATCGCATCCTCTGTTTTGCAGCCATTCTGAGGCTGCATCGATGAGGAGTCCGGCTGTTTTGGGATTATCTTCGCATTCAAAGAAGCCGAAAAAACCTGTTTTATCGCCTGATGTTCTGTTGTGCAGGGTATCCACGGAAGCGCTGATGCGGCCTACCGAGCGTCCGTTTCTTTCGGCTATGAAAAGTTCGGCATCGCCGTGTTTGAAAAAGGAATTTTTCTTGCGGTTTAAGCGGCTTTTGATGTCGAGTATAAGCGGCGGCACCCAATTGCGATCATTTTTGTAATGTTTCCAGGGAAAATGGATGAAGCGATACAGGTCCACGAAACCGTTTATGGGTTTAACCGATACGGAATTCAGGGCCTTTGATTTGCCGTTCGTTTTCATGTTAATCCCTGTCATTTGATTATGCCGCATGCTTTGCCGACTTTAGCGAATACTTGGAGCGCTTTATCGAGATGCTGCTTTTCATGAGTAGCCATGCAACTGGTGCGCAGCATGGCGCGATTCTTGGGAACGGCCGGATAGAGGACTGAATTGGTGTAAACGCCGTGCTGGAACAAGGTTTTCCATATACCTAAGGTCAGTGATTCTTCTCCGATGACGACCGGGATGACCGGCGTGTTGGAATTTCCGGTGTCGAACCCCAATTCCTGCAGCCCCTTTTTGAAATAACGACCGTTTTCGTTAAGCTTTTCAACCCTTTCCGGTTCACGCCGCAGGATTTTCAACGCAGTTCTGACGACTTGAACATTGACCGGAGGCAAAGCGGCCGAAAAGATCATGGAATGAGCAAAATGTTTTATGTAGTCGATGACTTTGGTTTCACCCGCTGCGAATCCTCCGATGGAAGCAAAGGATTTGCTGAAGGTCCCCATAATAATATCGACATGATCGGTTACGCCGAAATGGTTTGCTGTGCCGCGACCTCCTTCGCCCAATATTCCCAGGCTGTGAGCATCATCAATCATGAAACGGGCTTTATGCCCTCTGATAACCGGCAGGATGGACGGAACGTCAGCTATATCGCCTTCCATGCTGTATACGCCGTCAACTATAACCAGTTTGCTCGATTCCTCCGGCAACCCGGAAAGCTTTTCGTCCAAATCTGAAGCCGAATTATGGTCAAACTTCACCACCTTCGCTCCCGATAATGAAATTCCGTCTCTGATACTCGTATGATCATACTTGTCGATTACTGCATAATCTTCCTCCGACAAAAGCGCGGACAAAATTCCCAGATTCGTCTGGAAACCCGTGCTGAATACCAGAGCGCAAGGCTTACCGGTAAATTCCGCCAATTCTTCCTCCAGCTTCTCATGCAATCGAAAGGTACCGTTTAAAAAGCGGCTTCCGCTGCTGCTCGTTCCGTAACGGTTTATCGCCTTGCCGGCCGCTTCCTTTACCTCAGGGTCCGTGGTTAGTCCCAGGTAATTGTTGGACCCCATCATGAGCACCCGCGTTCCGTCTATTACCGCGGTGGGACCTTCCGTTTCATCAACAGGACAAAAATATGGGTAATAACCCGAACGCCTGACATCGTCAGCCGTCTCAAATTCATAACACTTTATAAATATATCGCCCTGACGCTCTCTGCGTTTCTGAAAACGCCTGTGCAAAACTTCCGTCTGTATCGTTTCCATTTTTCATTTTCCTCCTCATAAACTGAAAAAGCGTCCTCAATACTGCAAAAAACATACCTTGATCTAAGCAACTGAAAATAGTAAGCAGAAACGCCGTCAATGACTGAAAAACAATACTACGGAAAATGGTAAAAAGAGGGCATATGCGCGGGATGCATAATGAACTTCGCATAAGTGTTACATTCAAGTGGCGCCTCATCGCTGCCGATGTTCCTGTAAAAGCTGATTCAATATTGCCGGCGGCGAATTTCGCGATTAGTCCGGATTTATCATACAAAACCTTTTACGAACGTCCATATCCCCGCACATTCAATCGCTGCTCCCTTCGAATTTGTTCAACATAGCGCTGCTGTGTTTCCGCGGTCCTCCAGTCCGCCAGGCTTGAAACTGCGGGAATTTGCCCGCTTTCGTCTGAATTGACGTCAAGTTCAGACTCGACAACGACAACGATCACGCCGGCGAATACATTTTTAACGTTTTTGGCTTGAAAAACAATGATCTGCTTCTATTATCCCAAGGGTCAGAGCACGATCAGCGGGCAGGACCGTAGGAGAACTCTTCAACGCTCCATTTTCCGATAATGACGCTGAAGTCTCTGCTGAGGAAGGCGCCGAGGAAACGTAATCCTGAAGCGTATTCCTGGCCGGTATTGGGCCAGACGAAGGAGAGGATGTTCATTTGCATGAAACCGACAGGCAGATTGATGGGTAGGTAGTCGAAGGATGTTTCCCAGGCGGGATGCCAGTAATATGTTCCCCAGACGTCGAGGACGACGACCAGCGGCAGTTGCAGTTGGGGTTCTCCAAAATTAATGAAGAAGGCATCGAGGGAAAAGTATTCTGCAGGGCTGTAGTATGAGTCGTTCAATCTGAGGCTGACGCCGACCGCATCGATATCGGGAGTTCTGGTGGGGAGAGGAGTAGGGGATTGATAGGGTGTAGGAGAATGTTTCCAGGTCATTGAGGGAGGCGGTACCTGATCGGAGTATGGCCCGTTTGCGTAGTCATCCCAGTATGAATATTGTTCGATGTAGCTGTAGGCGAAGCCGGCGTTTCCCCATCCGCCGGCGTTTCTGGTGTATTCGATTTCATCGTTTATTTCATAGAAGGGATAATTGCATTTCATTCCGATATAGACGTGTCGGTCGCCGGCGTGAGCGATGAAGTCGTCTGCGAGATCGTCGAAGTGCGGCGTTTCCCGGTCTCGATGACCATTGAGCGGGAATATTTTGCAGCGATCATTTTTTGAAGGTATGGGCCAGTATATCATAGGCATGATGGAGTCGATCTTGTTCTGCATGGTCCATCTCTGGGAGTCCTGGTAATAGTCGTAATAACCTTCGGAGGAGTTCCATCCCCAGTAGTCCTTGTATATTCCCCAGACGGCGGCGGTGATTTTGAGGTTCTGATCGAGCGAGGTGAGTTCCGGGTAAATTCTGTCGAGGAAGAGTGTTATCTGTTCGCGTTGCCAGTCGCCCCATTGGAGTCCCTGTGGATTATCGTTCTGAAAGCGGTATTCGCTGACGGGATCATGAGAATAAACGGGCCCGGCGTAACGGAAGTAATCGAAGTGGATGCCGTCGACGTCATATTTAGCGACGATGTCATTGAATACGTTCGACAAATGGTCTGAAACGGCAGGAATGCCGGGACTGACGAAAACATATCCGTCGTTGAGCTGCATGGGATTCCCGTACTGATCGCATTGCAGCCATTCGGGGTGTGCGTTATAGATATGTTCGGGATAAACGGAGGGAGGCGGCGTAAGTCCGCTCCAGCATGTATAAACGTTTACCCAGGCATGCAGCTCAAGTCCTCTGGCATGCGCTTCGCTGACTGCGACGGCGAGCGGGTCCCATCCGGGGTCCTGCCCCAGCGCGCCAAGTTCCGCAGCCCAGGGTTCGTAATCGCTTTGGTAAAAGGCGTCTGCTCTTCCTCTCACCTGGAATAAAACAGCATTAAAATGACCTTGAACCGCGCGGTCCATGATGGATGCGACTCCTGCCGGTGAGGAATAATCCCATCGCGTGATCCAGAACGCACGGAATTCAGGACTCTGGCCGTAAGTCGGCGTAGCGGTGGGAACAGGCGGCGTTCGGGTTGGGGTGGCCGTGTGATGATGCTGGGTCGGCGTTCGGGTGGGAGTTCGCGTCCTGGTCGGACTGGGTGCCGGGGTCGCTGTCGCCAAAAGTTCCCATCGAACCGCGTCCGCAACAACTATCAGGCCGCCGCCGTCATCAGTCACCTTGACCCACTGATTGCCGGAAAGATTGAAATGGCCCAGGTCGATTGCCCAGCCGCCGCCCTGATAATACTGGTCCCTGACCAGGTAACTCTGGCCTCCGGCATGCCTGACGATGTAATGAGCCGTATGAGCATATCCGCCTTCATTGACCCAGGCGCTTATGTGATAACGGCCCGGAGTAAAATTCGCCTGCCAGGTGACTGTGTTGTCTCCGGAACCGGAGTTGCTGTAGAGCTTATCCGAACCGTAATTTTCTCCCCATGTGCTTATATGCCAGTTGGAACCCTGAACCGTGCAACCCGAATCATGATTGTCCACGATAATACTTATTCCGGAGGTAGGTGTCGCTGTCGGCGTATAGGTTCGAGTCGGCGTCCTGGTCGGCGTTCGGGTCGGGTCAGGCGAACCCATGTGATCCTCTACGCCCATGTATATGGCCCATCCGTTCGCTGCCCGGTAAGAACTGCTGTAAAGACGCTGCTCCTCCTCAGGATTCGTTATGAATGAATTCTCCGTCAATACCGCCGGCATGCCCGTTTCACGGACCATATGAAAATTGTCCTCATGAACGCCTTCACGACTGCAATTCGACCATACGAAACCAATACCCATATGATCCTCCAGACGATGCACCGTGGTGTAAGCCAGATCGCCGGCCGTCGCCCAGCAACGATTCAAATAAACATGAACACCCGTATAATTCGCCGAAGGACTGCCGCTGCCGTTATGATGCACCGATATGGCCCGGTCTACCGGGATGCTGTTGAAATAATCCGTACGGTCCTGCAATGAAATGTAAACGTCCGTCGTCCGAGTAATGTAAACGTCGGCTCCGGCCCCTGTGAAATAATTGCGGGCATGCAAAGATGTATCCAGGTTCACATACTTTTCAGTCAATCCCGTCGGGCCTACGGCTCCCGGATCAGAACCGCCGTGACCGGGATCGATCCCGATCTTTATTCCATCCAGGCCGGATTCAGCTCCCGGCACGCTGAAAAAAAGAATCACCAAAGAAAAAATGAATAATTCCGCAAAGATTTTTTTCATGGCTTCTCCCGGCTTGATTAGAAAATATTTTTTCCGATTACCGAAACCGCTCCCTGCGTTGCCTCAAACGTCGCATCTGCATCATAATTCTAGCTGATTCTTCGTTAAAGTCAAATTATCACTCAACCACGAATCGCACGAATCATACGAATAAGAGGGTCGTTATGACCGCGACTCGCATGTTTATCATGTTTTCGTTGTGATGGATTACCTTTAAAGCGTTCGTTTATGCCTTTTTTGCGGTTACGATTGCGCAGAATGTTTCACTTTCATTAATGGAAATAAGAAAACTGATGTTCAGAGTGTGACTTGTGGTTGCCGAAGGCCTGACAATTGTTTGGAAAAATCCTGCTGTTTTGAGCATCGGCTAATTTTCAATGCTGGTTATTTATGGTAGTTTTCAGAGGAGCGTTGATTATTGACTTTTGGGGAGCGATTCAGAGATGAAAAAGGAGACGCGGGGCAAGAGAAGAGGAAAAAAGGAAAAAAGGGATATCGAGAAGCTGAATTTTGCGGTGCGCTTTTCACGCTGCGATCACGTCACGGCATTATTCGTTTTTGTTTTAATATCCCTCATATATGTGTATACCTCTGCGCCGGGCGTCACTCTGGTCGACAGCGGCGAACTGATTTTAAATGCTGTAAATTTTGCTCCGGGTCATCCGCCGGGATTTCCTTTTTATATTCTGACCGCCGGGATTTTCGCCAGACTGCCGTTTGCCGAGCCCGATCGCCTGGTCAACCTGTTTTCGGCTCTCTGCGGCGCGCTGGCTGTTACAGTGTTTTATTATGTCGTCTTGTCCTGCTGCCGCGGTTTATATCTTCGGCCGACGTCGTCGGATTCTCAGCCGGAATGCGCGAAAGAGCGTACCGCGCTTCAAAAATTCGTGGATGCTTTCATATCTGCGACTGCAGCGTTCCTGTTCGCTTTTACAAAAATATTCTGGCTTCAAACCTCCGTAGCCGAAGTATACGCGCTTAATACGCTTGTTTTTACAATCGCGTTTTTCCTTCTTATAAGAGGACAAAGCCAATTTAAAACCTGGGAGCTGACGTTAAACGAATACGCTGCCTTCTTCCTTTTAGGCCTGGGTCTCGGCGTTCATAACGTGACTTTCCTTCAAGCGTATATCGCTGCGGCCTTCTTCGTTTTTATCCCGCAGGCGCAAAGAAAGATATTCTCGAAACAGACGGCTTATATCGCTGCAGCAGCGATTGTTCCCATCATATTGGTCTATTCTTTCGCTCTGGCAAGCGCCGCTTCCGATCCTATTTTCAACTGGGGCAAGACCGATAATTTGCTGCGCCTTTACCGTCATTTCCGCGGAAAACAATACAGCAGTTATCTTTTCCAGTATTCTCCGGGTTATTTCAAGGCCGAAAGCATTAGAATGCTGCAGCATATTATCCTGGAATGGACTCCGATAGGTCTCGCCTTGCTTGTATTCGGCATCAAAAAGTTAAGAAGAGTAAACCGGCATCTCTTTAAAATGCTGACTCTTCTCGGCCTTATCAATCTTGTCTACGCTTTTTCTTACGAGATCGCGGAAGACAAGGAAGCGTATTATTTAACCTTTTTCTGGTGCGGTTCGATTTTCGCAGGCATCGGAATGCGATCGGTCCTGGATACTCTCGTTCAAAGATACGGACAGAAGACGCTTAAATGTTTTTTCCTGTTTCTAACTCTTCCGGCAGCGACACTGCTTCTCCACTGGCCGGCATGCAATCACAGGGACGACGACAGGGCGGTAAAACTGATCCGTGACCTGACCAGCGTCATGCCCTCCCAGGCGCTTCTTCTCACCCAGGACTGGCAGATATATTCGCCATGGTTGTACCTGACGCACGCGGAAGGATACAGGATGGACCTGAAATTCATCGATATCAATCTTTTACGAAGAACCTGGTATTTCGATTACCTTGATAAAGCCTATCCGGGCATGATGAAGGCTGCGGAACAAGAACGAAATGCCTTCATGAGGCAGCTTATCCTGTTTGAAAACGACAAGATGTACAACCCTGTTCTCATTCAAAAATATTTTTTGCAACTCATCAACAAATTCATTGAAATCACCATGCAACAGCACAGCGTTTTTATGACTCCGCCTTTCGAAGACGGAGTAGGGGAAAAATATGTAGCTGTTCCCTGGGGATTGGCTTTCCGTTTATTTCCGCCTGACCAGGCGTCTGCGGAAATAACCGAAGTCCGTATAGATGAAGATAATAAATGGGTCTATTACGATCACGACGTGGCGGGTAAAAAAGTTCGATGGCTCTACGCCGTCGCCCTGCTGCAGAGGAGTCTGCTTTTCAAGGAAACGGGCGAAATACAAAAATATCGCGATCTGCAAGAAAAAATTAATTCCCTGGCGCCGAAAAGAAGAGGAAACTACATCCCTTATCCTTCGCATCTGTGAACTTCGGCAGCAGTGCAGGTATTCCCGGAAGGGCATTGAGCGAAAACAGGTCTTTTTGGGTTACAATTCGATTGAATATCGCTTCATTTTGTTTCGATTGCGATTGCTATTGCTATTGCTATTGCGATTGCGATACCTATAGCGATAGCGATACCGATAGCGAAACCGATAGCGATAGCGATCCCGATACCGATAGCGATAGCGACCCCGACCCCGATACCGATCCCGACCCCGACCCCGATCCCGACCCCGATACCGATACCGACCCCGATCCCGATACCGATAGCGATAGCGATCCCGATCCCGATCCCGACCCCGATACCGATAG
>CAZUFC010000200.1:0-11206 GCA_964619725.1 uncultured bacterium
ATTGTCAAAAGTTTTGAAAGAATTGTAACCCCGGCTTGATCAGTCCCAAAAAATCATATTTTCTTGCATTACAATCCAGCAAAATAATTTTGCAGTTTATAGCCTCCCAAAATCCGTTTTGATCAACTGAACCATGCCTAAAGTCTTTATCCAGGAGCATCTTTTAATCGAAATCGAGCATCCTTTATCGCCAGTTTTTCAATTTTGAAAAGGTCGATTTTATGAGTTGAGAATAATGTTTTTTCCATTTTCTTTGTCCTTCGGTGAAAAATGAATTTTCATCCCATTCCAGGGAGGGAACGAAGAATTGACGAAGAACGTCAAATTTCTCACTCCATCTGTTCATTAATGTTAAGCCGGCATATCGGCCCAGAAATTCCCGTTGGGGATTAACGTGAGAGAAGAAAATGCAGTCTTTGCCCTTAAAATGTTGAAGAATTTTCTTTTCTGCATAAGGCGCTGCTAATCCGGCAATGGATTCGCATATTTCGGAATTGAGTGATTCAGCCGCTTTCTGGAAGGCCGGGCAGGCGAATGTCGCGTAGCGTATACCCTTGTGCTTGATGAAATCGGCAATTTTCCTATGATTTTCAATTTTTTCGGCTAACAAAGCCAGGTCCATGAGTTTAATGAATTTCAGTTGATGCCGAAGCATGGAATCCGTAGTTTCGAAGCAGTTTAAAATTAAAGAATCCTCGCAGCTAAGCGTCTTTATGGAGAAGCCGTCCAGGGTGAATTCATCCAGACGACTGAAAATATCGTCATCCATCCGCACCTTAAGCATCAAAGGCGTATAAGACAGCTCGCGATGCAGGTCTATCCCGCGCCGATTATCCGGGTGCTCGCTCCACATGTGTAAGTATTCCGTATTACCCGCCGGAGCCAGAGTAAAATTTTTATCATTTCGTTCGATTATCTTATAGCCGGCTTTCCGAGTGGTTCGTGCAGCCCGGATATATTGGGACTCAGGCACGAGAAAATCGACGTCGACCATCGGTTTGTGGTAAGGAGCTCCGTATAATGAATGACTGAAAACCATGCCCTTCAGCAATACAATCTCAATCCCTTTTCTTTTGAACTCTTTCAGCAACTCCAGGCATTCTTTCTTCTGAAGCTCATGCCGCTGCTTATTCAATTCGCTCTGTTCAGTGCATCCTTCAGCCAGGGGAGAATCCGGCAAAACATTTTCAACCGTCTGAAAAATATAATGGAGGACCTGGGCTATACCCTGCATGGCAGCAGCCCTCGGCGCTGCATAATGCTGATTTTCCGTCCAATCCTGCGACAAAAGCCGAAACTCATCCAGTTGAGCATCAATGAGGGCGCTGAAAGGAGTTTTATCTTCTTTGATCAGAAACGGATAGACTGATGCAAGCCGACACAAGTCTCGTGAAGTTTTCTGAAGGTCTTTCCACGAATGGTTTTTCTGCATGTTCAATCCTGTTCTGAAATAAAACGTTAGGGTTGAAATTTCACGTCTCATTACGAGCCGGAACTTTTGAAACCTTAAAAGCCCCGAGCATTGACGCTACAGGGATTAATCGAACCGCCGCCCAATACCGTCGCTGCATCAAGGTTCTTATTATTATTTTAACTCCATCCCAAAGTTATTTCAATAAAGCGGCGATAAATACCCCGGAATATTCGACTGATGAAATCCCCATTAAGAAACTGACCATGACCCGCAACTGTCTGTTTGACGAACTGACCGCTTTTTTTGATCAAGGGCCGTTTGTTTCGGCATCGGGTTCGGGATCGCAATCGGATTAAGTAATTACGAGGAAATATGTTTTGTCATTACCAGATTTTTAAAAATTCTCAATTATTCAAGGATGAGAAAATTGCATCCTTGAAACATGGATATTTGATCAATGCTCAGGAAATGTATTATAAATGGTAAAGTTATGCTGATGGGTCTCAAGCCGTTTTAAGAGTAAAACAAACGGATCATTACCGCAGTTCCAGAAGCGGCATCGGATCATCTAATTCATTGAGGGGAATTTTCATGAAGAAAGAAGACGTTAGTGCATCGGCGCTTTTTCTTGCAGTAATAATAATCGGGATCGGGATAACTTATGCCGGCAGCCGGCATGGGTATTCTCTTTTCGGTATCCCTCTCTTCGCTTTATCGGCAGGAGCGGCTTTTCTGATTCAATGGACGGCTTTTATTCCTGCCTATCTTATTCAGACAGAAAAATTTTTCGATATTACAGGAAGCGCTTCTTATATAACGGTTACCTTATTTGCTTTATTATTTAGTCCGACGCCTGATTGTCGATCAGTTTTACTTTCAATTTTGGTTACTGCCTGGGCGCTTCGTCTGGGCGTCTTTCTTCTGCATCGAGTGCGCAAGTCCGGAAAAGACAGCCGATTTGACGAAATTAAACCTTCCTTTATTCGCTTCTTGAACGTCTGGACCCTGCAGGGATTGTGGGTGACGTTCACCCTGGCGCCTGTTACAGCGGCAATAACGTCTATGCAAAGCCGTGAATTGGGCATAATGTGTTTTTTCGGCGTACTGGTCTGGCTTGCAGGATTTTCCATCGAGGTTGCGGCTGACATGCAGAAAACACGTTTCAACTCCGATCCTCATAATAAAGGCGAATTCATCCGAACCGGACTTTGGGGAAAGTCGCGACACCCCAATTATTTCGGTGAGATAGTGTTGTGGATCGGCATAGCGATAATATGTTTTCCCGTGCTTAAGGGACTGCAACTTTTAACCCTGCTTTCGCCCCTTTTCGTCTCAATTTTACTGACGCAGATCAGCGGAATCCCTTTGCTCGAAAAAAAAGCCGACAAGAAATGGGGAAGCCGTAAGGATTACCAGGAATACAAAGAAAACACGCGGCTGCTGATTCCGCGGCCGTGAAACACCTTTACTTTATTACCGGACATATCATCCTAAACTGTTATTACGTCGTCGAGCGATCTTTTCCAGTTCAGCCGTATCGATATCTCGTCCCAGGGCCATCTCCCGGATGAATTCCAGAAACCAGTCTGCGCCGGCTTCCGTGAAATGCTCAGCCCACCGGTATGAAAGCGCTTCTTCAGGCGAAAGAACGATGCCGACGTCTCCCCTCGGACCGGAATAGAGCTCAATGGGTTTTACCGTGTTTCCGGGATTGTAAATCACGCCTTTCTGATTCCTGTAGGCAATCTGTATGGGGCGCGTTTTTTTACGCTCAGGAGTAAAAGGAATCTCGTAACCGGGAATTGCACCTGTATCTGGGGTTTCAATTTCCTTCTTTTCGAGAAGCTCCGGGTGAACTTCAGCAAAGGCGCTGCATGTCAGGCCGGTCATTATGAGATGTAAAATCGGAAGCGCCGCGAAAAAATACAGGAGTAGAAGTCCGTATTCATTTTGTGTTGTGAGGTCCGCGGCATGCACCAGGATGGCGGCCAGCCCCAGGCAGCAAATGACTGCCGGTATCCCTTTTACAAAGATGTTTTTTCGTGAGAAGGCGGCTGTGATGGATTGTTTTACACCGGGGTTGAGATGGTTGATTTCCCACCATACCCATTCGGGATATCTTCTGCTGCCGTTCGAGGGCCAGTTTGCGATCCAGGGCAGGATGTACCAGGGCCATAAAGCAAGCCATAAAAGGAACCATCCTGCGGTCGTTCCGATCAGGGGCACAAGACCGATAGATTCTTTTTCCCACAGACCGAAGATGTAGGCGCTGATGAAGACGGCAGCAGCCCAGCCGACAGCGACTATGGATATACCCAGCGTGCCCGCCAGATGTAAAGAGTATCGTGTTAAGATAATATCGACTTTCCGCGGCCTCGGCAGAACGTTCAGGACATAGGCAGCGCCTCCGGCGTAAAACGGAACTATGAGCAGACTGAACAGGAAAAATTTCAGTCCGCTCAATCCCAATCCCATCAGAAACAGGTTCAATCCTGCAGGAAAAATGAAAAACAAGAGTCTTCCAATTCCCATCTTCTTTGCATCCTCTCTTCGGACAACGATCCGCGACATGCAACAACAATCCCTATGTTACCATATCCTCACAGGGATAAAAAGTCGGGCAATGAAAACATACTTTCAACCATCCGATAATAGCCCGTTTATGCATCAAATACTCGAAGCGCCGGGCTGCCGATGCACGCCGAGTCAGAATGCTGTTTCGGGCAGACTGCCTGATTATTACCGGTTTTTGACTTGCGTGAACCGCTGTGTTACTTTTTTTCGACGGGATTAGGAAGCAGGAGAGTATAATGAGTTTACTTGAGATCAAAAATGTTACGCTTTTTCTAAATGGAAAAAAGATACTTGACGGACTTTCCCTGGATGTGTGGGAAGGTCATGTTCATGCTGTCGTAGGACCAAACGGAGCGGGAAAATCGACTCTGGCTTCAACGATCATGGGACTGTCGGGATACCGCGACGTTCAGGGAGAGATTATCTACGACGGAGAATCCATTCTTGACCTTGATCTGGATGAACGGGGCCGCAGCGGAATCACGCTGGCGTGGCAGGAGCCGGCCCGGTTCGAAGGCCTGACGGTTAAGACTTATCTGCAGGCTTCGTCTCACGGCCAGGACAATGAAGTCCTTGAGAAGGTCCTGGAGCAGGTCGGACTGAAGCCGGCGGATTATTTAAACCGGGCGGTCGATAAAACGTTAAGCGGTGGAGAACGCAAAAAAATAGAGCTGGCATCCATTCTGGCGATGAAACCGCGCCTGGCGATTCTGGATGAACCTGATTCGGGAATCGACGTGGAATCGTTGGAGAGGATTTTTGAAGCGGTGAAGGTTCTCAAGGCCGAAGGAACCACAGTTCTTCTCATTACTCACAGCATGGCGGTGCTTGAACAGGCTGAACATGCTTTTCTAATCTGCTGCGGAAAATTGGTGGAAAAAGGCTCAGTCGATAAAATCAGCCGCTATTTCGGAGAAAAATGCATCCCTTGCGAGCACAAGAATGAACCTGACATGACCCTTTTGGAAGGGGGCCGATGATGAATACGACCGAACAACTTTTCCGGCATACCGATACGGACGTCGATGTGCTGAACGATCCTGATACGGCTTATGTCGTATTGAACGAGAATAAAGTGCTGGGTCAAAAAACGGTCCCGGGACTGATCGTGGACCTCAAAGAACAGGAAGACGGACTCTGGGCCTCGTTCAGAGTTGAACAGGGGATAAAAATTCCCAAAACGGTCCATTTATGTTTCGGCATGATGCCGGAACGGGGCGTTCAGCGCATAGAAATGGAAATAAAACTGGAAAAAGATTCGCATCTGGCTGTGCAGGCTCATTGCGTTTTTCCGGCAGCGGTTGACGTGCAGCATATCATGAATGCAAAGATCGACCTGGAAGAGGGAGCGCATTATTCCTATGTCGAAAAACACGTTCACAGTCCCGAAGGCGGCATCAAGGTGATACCCAAAGCTGTAGTCAACCTGGGTCCGGGAGCGCATTACAGGACTGAATTTGCACTTTTAAAAGGTCGTGTTGGCCTCATAGACATTGATTATGAAGCCCATTGCGAGAAAAACAGCGTACTGGAAATGACGGCGAGAATCAATGGAATAGCTGAAGATTACATTAAATTGAACGAAACGGGATATCTGAACGGTGAAGGAGCCCGCGGCGCGTTAACCTCCAAAATAGCTGTCCGCGACAAGGCCAAAGCGGAAATACGCAATAAACTTGTAGCTTCTGCACCCTACGCCCGCGGTCATGTAGACTGCAAAGAGATAGTACAGGACGAAGCGACTGCTGCAGCCATACCCATAGTGGAAGTGAATCATCCCAAAGCTCACATTACTCACGAAGCCGCCATAGGAAGCGTCGACCACAAACAACTGGAAACGCTTCTGGCCAGGGGCATCCCTGAAGACGATGCCGTGGAAATGATCATTCAGGGTATGTTGAGTTAACCCGCGTTCGGAAAGCTCCCGTTAATTGATTATTGCGGCTGCGATACAAAATTATGGGATATTCTATCGAATTGTAACCTCAAAAGAGGCTTTTCTGAACAATGCCGGAAAACAGCCGGGCGGATCGGGGCATCTCTTTCCTTTCAAAATTTCAGGACATGCGCAGTTCCACGAGAAAGGACATGCCAGGCGTTATTTATGCCTTTCGAGCGAAAAGCGCCCATGAAGTAATGCACCAGCGTGGCGGTTCTTCCTTTGAGGCGAGTTCCGAGGAGGGTCCGACCGCATGAACGGGCATTAGCCATAGGGATAATGAAACCCAGGTCCGTAAATTGCAACGGCTTAGTTTGCTTTCCTTGATCCAGGGCAATAATATTGTATGCCGCCTTCGCGCCGCTTTGTTGTGAAGCCTGGGCGCTCATACGAAAGCAATCTTCCTGATCCCTGAGGTTAAAGCAGGCTGCATCCCCCACAGCGAAACAATTTTCCTTGAATCGCAGGTCTTTTCCGACTTTCAGCCGGCCCTGCGAATTAGCCGGGAAGTCCCATTTCTGAACAAGCGAATCGCTTTGCATGCCTGCGGTCCATATCACGCAGGCATTATCGATCATCTCGCCGTCCGACAGCTCAACGCTTGCGGAATCAATATCTTCTACTTTAGTATTCGTGCGCACTGTTATGTTCATTCTTTTCAGGTTTTCGATCGTGTAATCGATCATCCACTGAGGCGTTGAACTTAAAATCGTATTTTTCATTTCCAGAATCTCAATGGGCGATTGTATTCTGATTTTCTGAAGGGCGATACGCAAATGGGTCGCTATTTCAACTCCTGTGTATCCTCCTCCGCAAATCAAATACCGATCAGTACGCTCCTGTTCTAGTTTCCGGGTAATTTCCTCTGCGTCCGCGCAGTTTTCCAGTTTCAGCGAATATCTTTCGAGCTTTTCATTGCCGAAAAAATTTACCCGGGAACCCGTAGCGACGATGAGATAGTCATAGTCTACTTTTTTTCCCGATTTCAGCAGGACGCTGTTTTGATCGAAATCAGTATCTACTGCCTCGTCATGAATGAACTCAAAACTCATTTTTCGAGCATAGGAAGCCAGCGGAAACTTCAGTACTGGAAGGGATATGGTGCGGCTGACCGCATCAGGAAGCAGCAGTCGCATATGCATTTCAGGGAAGCGATTGACAATCGTCAGAGAAAAATGCGGTCTTACCCGGAGCAGCGCCCCGGCCGCAGCCAGGCCGGCAAAACCTCCTCCTATGATGCAGACCTTTTTCAATTCAGCGCATCTCCTTTAATGCGGCATGTCGATTGATTCCCGCAACTCAAGTATTAAGCGAACCGCTATACAGACATTCATCAACTCTGGAAAGATTTTCCCAAAATCCCGAAAATCGTTCCGCCTTGCTACTGTTTAAAATTCTAGTTCATTTCCCGGGCAATATCAAATAACCGGCATTGATCAAAAATGTGTCTTTTGAGGTTACAATTCGACAGAATATCCCATCATCTTGTTTCGATTTCGATCACGATTGCGATACCGACGCCGATACTGACGCCGATTACTAAAAGTAAATGCTTTTTGTCCATGAACAGCGAATTTTTCCCCAATACTGCGTCAGTCTTCGGATTTGCTCAGTCCCAAATAACCTTATGCAAGCCGTACTTTCCGAATCATTATGATCAGGCTCAAAAAACCGATCAGCGCAATAATGCCGGTCGTTTTCATTGCGGGAACGGGAGCCGGGACCGGCGTACGAGTCGGTTGAGGCGGAGGCTGATAGCAGATCGTCAGTTTGGGTCTGAGGGTGACAGAGCCTGTTTCGCTTGCGCGATAGGTTTCATTGGAATAAGGGAGCGAATCTGGAACGTGCAGAAAGAGTCCGTGATTAGGGAATATTCCGTCGACCCAGGCTTGGGCCAGACCGGTTATGTCCGCTGATTTCCAGCCTGTGCCGGAGCCGTTGAAGACACCCCAGATATGAGTGTGATAGGCGTTGTTGAAGTTGTTCCAGGTAACGGAAGTTTCGGACCATTCGTCGGTTATTCGATACATATTGACGGAACGGTCGCCGGCTTCATTGTGTTCGTAAATTGAAAAGACCGCGCTTGTTATCTGGTAATCCTGCGGAATAAAGTCCAGATCGAACTTAATGAGGGAGCATTTGAAAGTGTCGTCGTATCTTCCGCTGTAGAGGTTTTCCCAGTTGCCCGTGTAGTCCGGATGGGATTCCCAAATGTAGGCATCATTGACCTCCCCGTAAGCGCCTCTTTGTATGGTGACGCATTCCGGACCCATCGTTCCGGAAGGGGTGGGCGACGGCGTGGGAGAACAGGTAAAAGATGGAGTTTCCGAAGGGGTGACGGTCGGAGTTCTGGTGGGCGTACCCGGCGGCCAGGTGGCGGTCAGCGTCGGCGTAGCCGTCAGCGTGAAGGTCGGCGCCTGCGTCGGAGTCGCTGTGGGAATCGGCGTATTAATGCCGCCGTCCCAACCCGCCAGGACCGCCATCAGATGCCATACCGCCTTGCCCTTCTGCTCGCAACTTTCATAGGTTGTATGTCCGCCCTGATTGCCGTTGTATTGTGGATGCTCTACCGGAACGTCATACCCGTTATAATCGTAAGTCGAATGCTCCCAGGTTTCAGTTACAGGATTGAACCACCAGGCATCAAGGTCGGCAAAATCAAACAGGACCTTGTTATTGTCCAGACAATATTGACGAATCTGCTGATTCCTTAAATATCTGTTGTAACCCGAACTGCCTGTTCCCTGAGCGTTCCCCGTCATATAAATGAACGTAACGTCGGGAAACTCGGTTTCAAAATCCGACATAACATCGAGATATGTCTGAACATGAGCCTCGGTATATGAGTCCGCCTGACAACACCAGCACCAGCCGGAAACGTTTATGGTCGGATTATGGTTCAAGACGTCCCGGGTCAGATCGCGGCCGGCTTCCGAATCCCAGTAGTCCTCCGGCGTAATGTAGGTGTGCGTCTCCTGGCCGTCGAATATGCATAAAGCCCCCGCCTCGGTCGGCAAAGAACGATGACCCACCGCCTGGCTGTAAACCGGGTCCGCAGCCTCTATCCTCTGTAATCCGATGGTCAACTGAGAGCCGTGAGATGTGTGCGCATAATGAAACTTGATGGAATCCTGAGCCTGATCGATCCAGTATAATGGAATCGACGTAAGTTCCGTGCAGGTGTGGTCTATGACGATTCCCTGTGCTTCGGCCGTTCGCTCACATGAAAGAAAGCCGGCCATACAAAAAACGGCGAATATGAATGAATAAAATAATGTGAACCTCTTACCCGTCATACTCTTTCCTCCTGAAACAAATAAAGCGTAAAAATCCGCTTTTTGGTCAGTTTACGTTTTGAAATTTCATTAGTCAATGAAATCACACGCGTATTTTACTTTCATTTATTTTTTCTACCCTGTAACATAGCGTTTCGGCTTTTTGACGCGATATTCAAACTGCCGCGATCGCCGAGCAGACGACAAACGATTCTCATAACCGCTTCTGAGGACCGCTGAATAAAACGATGAACGATCAAAAAAAATTCCTGGTCATCGGCGCCGGCCCAGCAGGACTCACTGCCGCATATGAATTGATGAAACAGGAGGTTCCCGCCGTCGTAGCGGAAAAAGACGATATGACGGGCGGACTATCGAGAACGGTCGAATACGGAGGTTACCGGTTTGATGTGGGAGGACATCGCTTTTTTACAAAAGTTAACTTAATCCGCAATATATGGCATGAGGTCCTCGGCGATGAATTCATCAAACGTCCCCGGCTTTCCAGGATTTATTACAACAAAAAATTCTTCGACTATCCTCTCAAACCGCTGAATGCCTTCAAAGGACTGGGAGTGACTGAAACCTTCCGTATCATTTCGAGTTATCTGAGATACCATTTTCGTCCGCTTGCCGAAGAAAACGATCTGGAACACTGGTTGACGAACCGCTTCGGAAAAAGATTATACCAGATTTTCTTTAAAACATACTCAGAAAAAGTCTGGGGCAGGTCCTGCACGGAAATCAGCGCAGATTGGGCCTCTCAAAGAATTAAAAACCTCGACCTGATGACTGCTGTAAAAAATCTTTTTGCTCCTCTCAAGAAAAAAAACAATCAGGAAGTGACCACTCTGATTGAGGAATTCCATTATCCTCGCCTGGGCCCAGGTCAAATGTGGGAAAAAATGCGCTCAATTCTGGAACAGAACGACATACCAGTCAATTTAAGCGCCCGCGTCATCAAAATTAAACATCAAAATGGACTCATTAAAAACGTCACCATAAGAAATGAAAACGGCGAGGAACGTATTGAGAAAGCGACTCATTTCATTTCCAGCATGCCCTTAAGAGAGATGATCCGCATTTTTGATCCGCCGCTTCCTCCCCATATCATCGAAACCTCTGATAATCTTGAATATAGAGATTTTTTAACTGCAGTTTTAATGACGAAACGCTCCCACGTCTTTCCGGATAACTGGATATACATTCATTCGCCGGAATTAAAAGTCAGCCGCATGCAGAATTTCAAAAACTGGAGTTCCGCCATGGTTCCGGACCAGTCCAGAACTTCGCTCGGCCTGGAATATTTCGTTCAGAAAGGCGATGAATTGTGGAACGCCCCTGATGAAGATATAATAAATCTGGGACTGGATGAGTGCATAAAAATGGGTTTTCTAAACGGGAATGAGCTTGAAGACGGACAAGTGATCCGCATGCGGTATGCTTACCCGGTATATACAATTGGATACGAAAAAAACGTGATGATATTAAAAAATTACCTGGAAAGATTCAAGAACCTGGCCCTTATTGGAAGAAACGCACAACATCGCTACAACAACCAGGATCATTCGATGCTCACGGGAATATACGCCGCAAGACGCCTGTGCGGAGAACCTTACGACGAGTGGGAAGTGAATACCGAAGAGGATTATCTGGAATGATTCCTCTTTTTCGAAGCGCCGATTCGCTTGAATAACTGATGATAAATTATCCTTATTTTTACGGAAAGTTACTCGTAATTATTTCTTTCGACTGCGATACCGAAACAAAATGATGGAATATTCTGTAGAATTCGCCAATTGCCGATGATTGCAGGCCGAATTCATTGACTATTGGCCATTGACCATTGACCATTGGCAATTATACGCGGTCTGTCTTGTCGGAAGCGTCTGGAATTTCAGAATTGTCAATGGCCAACGTCCAATCGTCAATGGCCAATGATTGCAGGACGAATTCATTGACCATTGGCTATTGACCATTGACCATTGGCCATTATACGCGGTC
>CAZUFC010000201.1:0-11042 GCA_964619725.1 uncultured bacterium
TTGGAATACTTGGAAAAATTTTTCTCCAAAATCCTGCACAGCGGAAAAAGCTCCGTCCTGGTATTTGTTGCGAAGAGCGAAATATAATGTTATTGTTCTGCGAGGTTAAAAAAGGCACGGACCTTTAGATTTATTACTGAAGCATTGGAAAAGCGAGGTTCGAGACAATAAAGGCGATCAAAAAAATGAAGGAAGGGGACATGAGACCGGTCATAAAATTTCTGGATGAAAAACTAATCGGCGAGATCATAGGCGAGGCTGTTTCGATTCTTTCGGAACTGGGGATCGAGGTTAACAACAGCAGGGTAACGGAGCTGCTGACTTCTCATGGAGCAAAAGCTGACAAGGCGAAGAACCGTGTATATTTGAACGAAGCCATGATAGAGAAGGCATTGGAGACGGCGCCGTCTGAGATAAGTTTGTATGATGTTTTAGGCGAGAAGACTCATGATTTATCGGGAGACAATGTTTATTTCACCCCGGGTTCGGCGGCGATAAACATACTGGACTATGAGACGGGGAGCATGCGGAAGCCGACGACGAGCGACTACATTCAATATGCGATGGTTATAAGCGGATTGAAGAACATAGCATCGCAGAGCACGGCATTCATTCCGGGCGATGTGCATGAGAAGATTTCCGCGGGTTACCGGTTGTATTTGAGTCTGTTGTACTGTGAGAAGCCAGTAGTAACGGGGGCTTTCACGATAGAAGGCTTTGAAGTGATGAAGGACTTTCAGTTGGCGGTTCGGGGAGACCGGGAGGAACTGAAAGCGAAGCCGCTGACGATATTTTCCTGTTGTCCGACCTCTCCGTTGAAGTGGAGCGACGTGACGTCTCAGAACCTGTTGGATTGCGCCGAATATCATATACCTGTGGAATTTATCGCCATGCCGTTATCAGGCTTCATGGCGCCTGTAACGTTGACGGGCACGTTGGTGCAACATACCGCAGAAACGTTGAGCGGCGTGGTGATCAGTCAGCTTGCTGCTCCCGGTGCACCAGTGTTGTATGGAGGTTCGCCGGCGATATTCGACGTTCGTTACGAGACGACGCCGATGGGCGCGGTAGAAACGGAGATGATCGATTGCGCTTACAATGAGATAGGCAAGCATCTCGGTTTACCGACTCAGGCTTATATAGCGCTGAGCGATTCGAAGCTGCTTGATGCTCAAGCCGGTCTGGAAACCTCGATGGGCGCTACGCTGGCTGCACTGGCAGGCATCAACAACATTTCAGGTCCGGGCATGCTGGATTTTGAAAGTTGCCAGAGCCTGGAAAAGCTTGTGCTGGACAATGAAATTTGCGGGATGGCTTTGAGGTTGATCAGAGGAATCGAGCCGCGTGAGGATTTTCCGGCATTGCCTATTTTCAGGGAATTATTGCAGGAGGGCCATCTGCTTATCGCTGATCATACTCGTAAATACATGAAAGACCAGCATTATTTCACGGGACCGGCAATAGACCGCGCCAACCGGTCACGCCGTCAGGAAGAAGGAAGCAGGACGTTGCTCGAAAGAGCGCATGCGCAGGTGGAGAGCCTGGTTAAGAAGTATGAGCCGTCGCGCTTATCGGACGACACCAAGAAAGAATTGACGAAGCTTATAGCAAAAGAGGCGAAACGTTACGGGATGGACAAGCTGCCGTTATCCGAATAAGACGGAAGTTTCATTATTGATATTCTATTTATAGCAAAGGATGAGTGAAATGGAGTTGATGAAGCAATTATCGGAATTTTTGCAGAAGGGCGACGACAAGAAAGTCGCGGAGCTGACCAGGAAGGCGCTTGATGAAAACGTATCGCCGCGCCTTATCCTTGATGAGGGTCTGATTGAGGGCATGAATGCGGTAGGCGAACAGTTCCGGGTTCACGAGATATTTCTTCCGGACGTGCTTTTAGCGGCCAGGGCGATGAATGCGGGTATGGATATACTGAAACCTTTCCTGATAGGCGAGAAAATAGAGTCTCGCGGCAAGATAGTCATTGGAACGGTACAAGGCGATCTTCATGATATCGGCAAGAACCTGGTTTCCATTATGCTCAAGGGAGCGGGATTCGAGGTGGTTGATCTCGGCAAAGACGTTTCTCCGGAAAAATTTGTGGAAACGGCCAGGAGCGAATCAGCGGATGTGATTGGACTTTCGGCGCTGCTGACGACGACCATGCCTGTAATGAAGGAGGTAGTGGACCTTTTGCGTGAAGAGGAACCTTCAGGTAAAATAAAAGTAATCATCGGAGGGGCTCCGGTGACGCAGGAATTCGCGGAAGAAATAGGAGCGGATTCTTTTGCATTCGACGGGGCGGCCGCTGTTGAGAGAGTGAAGAATTTATTCAAGAAGGCGTAAAATGAAAAATGTAATTGAGAGATTGCGAGCGGGTGAAATACTTGTGGCTGACGGAGCGATGGGCACTATGCTGATGAACCGCGGTTTAAAAAGGGGGCAATGTCCGGAGTCTTTCAATCTGAAAAAGAGCTCTATTTTAGAGGAAATTGCCGAAGCATATTTTAAGGCTGGAGCGCATATAGTTCAAACGAACACTTTCGGCGCTTCGCCTTTGAAGCTCGCCTCCTACGAACTTGAAGATGACACTGAGGCCATCAACGTCAATGCAGTCAAAGCCGTCCGAAAAATAGTCGGCGACCGGGCATACGTTTCCGGCTCAGTCGGACCTACCGGAAGGATGCTGATTCCATTCGGCGATGTGGCGCCGGAAACGATGTACGGAAATTTTAAAAGGCAAATAAAGGCATTAATAGAATCCGGAGTGGACATAATATGCGTAGAGACAATGACTGATCTCCAGGAGGCTGCGCTTGCGATAAAAGCGTCAAAGTCAATCGATTCAGACATACCGGTAATAGGTTCGATTACTTTTGATAAAACCTCCAGAGGTTTCTTTACGGTTATGGGAGTCGATATTGAAACTGCTGTAGACGAACTTGAATCCGCCAAGGCGGATATTATCGGATCAAATTGCGGTAACGGCATCGATAAAATGGTCGAGATATCCCGTGAATACAGACGGTTCACGGAATTTCCTTTATCCATACAAGCCAACGCCGGCATACCCGTTATGAAAAACGGAATGCTTTCTTATCCGGAAACTCCGGAATTCATGACCAAAAGGATACCGGATTTGATCGAAGCGGGAGTCGGCATAATCGGAGGTTGTTGCGGCACGACGCCCGAACATATCAAATCTTTTCGAAAGTTGATCGATTCGCTCTAAAAACAGGCTGCGCATGTTGAAAAAAAAGAAAAAAGCGGCGCATCCGGGACAGGCGTTAAAAGAAAAATTTGAACTCTCAGATCAGATTTCACAGAAAAAAGTCGGCCGATGACGACTGAATAATAATTGACATCATGACGCTAATTACACTACTAAAAAAATGAGGAGTCCCGGACATTATGACTCCTTTGTTGAACAGTAACGTTCCACTGAGGAAAATTCAGGTTCGTTTTCTGGGCCGCAACCGAAGGCCATCAAACGCGAATTCCGCTGTTGCAATAATCTTCGAACTTTTGAACATGATGAAATGACAGACTGATGGAAATCAACACTCGTAAATATCGCGAATGCCTGGACGACATTGATATGGGTTTGCATATGACCCTCATTCCCTGCAGGCGCCGCATTGCCGTAGCAATGAGCGGTGGAGTCGATTCAAGCATTGCCGCTGCGGTACTTCGGAATGCCGGTTGTGATGTTATAGGCATAACCCTGCTCTTTTCTGATGAGAAAAACAGCGCGGGCTCGCCCTTGTGCCTGGATTGCGGAACTGCGGTGAATCCCGAGGCTGACGTCGAACATGCCAAAGAAATTGCTGAAATCCTCAGTTTCAAGCATTATGTACTGGATTGTTCAAAGCAGTTCGAGGAACTCATATTGTTGCCTGCCTGGTACGAGTATTCCAGGGGAAGAACGCCCAATCCATGTATAGTATGCAACAAATTAATCAAATTCGGTCTTTTCATGGAATATGCTCAAAATTTAGGAGCTGAACTGATAGCCACGGGACATCATGCCAGAATTCAATGGGTTTACAGGGAAAATGAAAGACAGGAATGGAAATTGCTCCGCGGAAAGGACCAGCAAAAGGATCAGTCCTATTTTTTATCTTTCCTGGATGTCGGTCAGTTGAGCCGCTCAATATTTCCCATCGGTAACCTGACGAAGGAGCAGGTCCGGGATATGGCTGAGAGTCTCAAGCTGCCCAATTCGCGAAAGCCTGAAAGTCAGGATGTCTGTCTTTTTAAAGGAAAAAAGCAGTTTTCCGAAATACTTCGTCAGAAATTCAACGCGAAGCCCAGGAAAGGACTGATAACAGATACTGACGGAAAAATATTAGGCTCCCATACGGGCATCCATCAATTCACCATAGGACAAAGAAAAGGACTGGGCATTTCTCTGGGTTCGCCGGCTTACGTGCTCCGGATAGACCCGGAATCCAACAACATCATAGTGGGAACCGATAAAAAAGAACTCTATTCTGAAGGGCTTCTGGCATCCGGAATTCATATGATTTCCCCATCACCTCTGCCTTCCAGTTTCGAAGCAGACATTAAAATTCGGTATTTACATAAACCGGTCAAATCAGAAGTTAATTTGTTCGGCGACCATAAGGCGGTGGTCAAATTTTCCGAACCTCAAAAAGCCGTTACGCCGGGCCAGGTGGTCGCTTTTTACGACAACGACAGCGTTCTCGGAGCAGGATGGATCGATGCCCCGCTCCGAGATGTCTGAATATTCCTGATTCGCCGCCGCTCAATGCAGACTGGATATCGTATTCGCCCGTCCCTGAATGAAATAATGAAAGTTCCGCGATGATTAAAATTCCCGGTTTTTTACAGACAATCATGCGGTTTTCGCCTGCAGGCCTGGCCGCTTTTATTTATTATTAAATACAAAAATGTAACGATGAAAAAAGACGGAATAACGACGCTGTTCAAAGGCCGTTCGGATCAACAGAATATCACCCTGATCCGACACCCTCAATACGGTCTTATGCTCATCCTCGACGTCGGCGTTCAATTCATGGAATATGAAGAACACATTTATCACGAATGCCTCGGCGTCATTCCAATGCTTTTCTGCAATCCGAGAAGCATATTTATCGGCGGAGGAGGAGACGGTTTATTGACGGCGCGGCTTACACGCTTCTCCTTTGTGCAGGAAATTATCGTCTGCGATTATGATAAAATACTCACTCAAGCCGCGAAAGATATTCCTCAGTTCGCAGAATTAAATCGTTACAGCTTATCGGATAAAAAAGTCAAAGTCGTCAACCAGGATGCAGCGGAATACCTGAAACATAACGAAAAAAAATACGATCTGATCGTTTGTGATTTTCCCGATCCTTTTACAGAAGAACTCGGACGTTTATACAGCGTCGATTTTTACCGGCTCGTTCAAAAGCGACTGAATTACAAGGGCATGATGTGCCGTCAGCTAAGGAAAGAAAAACGCATTACCGCGGTTAATCTTAATACGATCGCCGAAGTTTTCCCCAATATGCTTTATTTTAAATTGGACCTGAGTCCTCATTACGGTTTTGTCCTGGCTTCCGATTCTGAGATAGAAAGGTTTCGTTCGCTTCCCGATTGGACAGTTTTTCTGAATAAGGAAAAGATCAAATCACTGATTCGAAATCCCGAAGACTACCGAAGAGCGCACAAGGGCATCAATACCCTGGAAAACAACATACTTTACCGCATAGCGATAACGGATGCCTATCTTGATGAAGCCTCTTCCGTCTTCCCTTTAGCCCCCGAATTCAGGAATGTTTTCATTGATGCCCGGAATCCCTGTTATCCTTATCTTCTTTCCGATTTCATACGTTCCTGCGGGGAAGAACATTCATTGATATTGCATGTAAAAAGCGCTGAACGCATTCGCTATCGAGATGTTCTAAAGAAATCGGGGTATAGAAAGAAACAGGAATACAGACGGTTGAATTTTTGTTTCTCTGTCGCCGGAACAGCGATGCTCCAGAAACGGGCATCATCCGCAGACCATGCGGAACAGCTCTGTGCGGACTATAATACAGGCCGACCGGATTCACATCCTGATGCCGAAATTTTGATCGCGGATTATCTCAATAATTCAGTCAGGCCTCTGCTTCCTGCCGGAACAGAGCTTAATTTTCCCGATTGTGATTTCCATCAGATCATCATAATAGGAGAGGAAGAAGGCATTGTTCTGCTGCTTCTGATAATGACTCAACCCACTCTGACCGTCACTCTGGTGCATGCGTCATCGGCATCAGAGGCGCTGGAAGCTGCGTGGGCTAAATCGCTTCTGCTGCTTGAGAAGAAATTTAATGCGTTGGGAAAATGGTTGCAGATCGAGTCCTTTAATGATGAAACGACGAATGTTTTATCGAAGTTAGGAGCAGAAGATGCCGGACTATATTACATTTTTACGCAGGATTAATTTTCGGTCCAATCCGGTGAAAAATCTGCCGGCATTCTTTTCATCTCAAAAAGAACGGCGTTAAGATCATGCTTCAGACCGGCGCTGTCAGAAATAATATATTCCCAGACGAACTCTTTGTCAGGGGTTACCTCAAAAGCCCGTCCCTTGCTCGATTCCGTTATTAAAGTATTGCCGTTCGGCAGTCTCTGGTTCGTCCCGCATGCTTTTGAAGAAAAACTGTGAGGCGGATCGCCTTCAAAAGTCCATATCGTTTTCCCGATAATCGGATCATATTCGATTATCCTTGAAAATCCGTCATTTCCTTCACTGTCGAAGATCAGAACATGCCCGTCAGGCAGCAAAACAGGACCATGCTGACGTTTCCACGGTCCTGCTTGAGCCCATAGCATCTTTTCTGCAAGCAAATCGATAACCGCGACGATATTCAAACGGCGAATAGAAATAAGGGCATTGCCTTTTTTAAACCAGGGCGACAGATGCTCCAATGTTCCGTCGAAAACCTCAACGGCATTGGTATGAAAAATGTCGCCGTCCGAATCGATATCTTCCAGGTAATAGGAATATTGAGAATTTTCCAGGCATTTATAAACAGAGATGTTTTTAATCGGCTTGCCTTTTTCAGTCAATATAGTAATGAAATCTTCCCTTACCGGATTAGATTCATCAATTTGCGGAATCAGACGCTCTTTCCAGGTCAGAATATAAATATTTCCGTCAAAGCCGATGCAAAAATCGTCATGGCATAATCCCGGATAGCTCCATATCAATGAAGAATCCTTATCCACCCTGATCAATCCATAATTGTCGAATAACGCTAATACATCGCCGTTTTCCAAAAGCTCAGCGCATCGCCAGTAATCACAGACATTCTTTCCTTCTTTTTCATAAGATTCAGGCCATACGCTTTTCAATTCCCGCTTCCATACATGGAGAATCTTGCCTTCCATATCCATAAGCAAAGCCGACGGCTCATGCGCCGGCACATAAAAATTTAATCCCTGATACGCTTTTTGCTGCTTGTAAAGAGTCAAACGACTTTCTTCCGGCGCATCGCTGCAGGCTTCCAGGCGCCGGATCGATTCTACCGGCGGCGCTTCATGCCTGACGGAGCTGCTGTCCTCCCCTTCTTTCGACTTACTAACCGGCCGAGCATTTATTCCCTGGACCGGCGGGGAATCGTTCCGCTTTTTCAGAACAGGACGTGATTCAGAAATAATTTTGGGTTTTTCAATAGAATCCTGTTTTTCGATTTGCGGCGCATCTTCGCCGGAAAAGTTACAGGATAAAACGCAGGAAAAAATTATCGAGAGAACGATGATACAGAGAACATGGTTCTTATTCATATTGAAGATTCAAAAGCGAATAATTGTGCAAATTTAAAAGCGCGTTTCAAGATATGAGTTTTAAGCAGAAATGATACCGACGGCTGTTTCAGATTTTGTGGAAATTTATTTCAGGAAGTTAGCCTATCAGCGCTCTTGCCGGCTTCTCACGCTATTTGTTCATGATCTCTACAACGGTCGAATCGGTTTTTTCAAGCATTTCCTGAAATTCCGGCGAATCGCTCGGATCACCCGTTCCGCAAGCTCGGATGAGATAGGAATTATCGAATCCGAACCATTTGAAGAACCCTGCATATTCCGGATAAACATTGCTGAATTTTTCTTCATCGTCATAGCCCTGCGAGAGGATGAACACGAGTGATTTGTCGGGTTGGAGTCTGCTGGGATTCTTGCTTCGCGTAAAATCGGGAACCAGGTAAGAAAACGTTCTGTCAATGAAGGATTTCAACTGTCCGGAGACCTGTCCGAAATAGATAGGAGATGCCATAACCAGAACGTCGGCTTTAGCGGTTTCTTCCAGGACTTCGGTAAGATCGTCTTTCAGCACGCACCGGTCGAGCTGCGTTTTACAGACATAGCAAGCCTGACAACCCCGGTATTTCAAGTTGTTCAAAGCATAGGTTTTAACATCCGCCCCCATACTCTCTGCCTTATCTACAAAGCGTTTCGTCAAAGTTGAAGTCACGCCCAAGGCTCTGGGGCTGCCCATCAAGCAAACGATTTTCATAGTCTTTCCTCCCTTAAGAATAATCAGCCTATCGAAGCCGCTTTGACAATATCTTAATCTTAAAATTCAGTCAATCATTCTGCCCAGCCGAAAGACCATTCATCGGCGGTACCGAACAGCTCAGTCATCTGATCATCGGTCATACCGGCATAAAAAACGATTCCGTCGGCATTTCCGCAATTACCGGGCCATTCGAACGGATCAAGGATATTTTTTTCCGTGCTGCCCGGGTCCAGGTCCACCAGGTAATAACCGAATTCATCGAACTCAGGAGCAAAGAAAAGGATTCCCCATACATCAAGGATGACGAAGAGAGGAACGTCCTGAAAATCTTGAGCGCCGGGATTACATAGTGTGACGCTGCACCAGCATTGTTCGCCCGGCGAATAGAAAGTATCGGGCATATGTATGGTTACGCCGAGTTCGCTGCATTGTGGCGTATATGTCGGCAGGATGGGCGTTTCGGAAGGTGTCGGAGATACAGGAGTCGAAGTAAAGGCTATTGTAGGAGTAAACGAAGGCGTCAGTGAGGGAGTCGGTGAAAGCGTCTGCGTGGGAGTGCGCGTCGGGGTCGCCGGAGGGTCGGTGGGCGAAAAAGTCGGAGTTGGGGTAAAGGTTGGAAGACAAAAGGTATTTGTAGGAGTCGGGGTGGAAGTTTGAGTAGGCGAAGGGGGAACCGGGGTTTCGGTTATTTCAACTGTCGGAGCGGGCGTGGGCATTTCCCCGAAATAGCGGTATAATCCGTCCCGACCCGGACCGTATTGAAACATGGGCATTTGAATTCTCTGATCAGAGGTTTGGTCCTGCAAATCCCAGAGATATATATGTGAATTTTCATTGGAAAAGTCTCCGGATTCCGCCAGCAGTTCCAGATCGCCGTCAATATCGGCGTCAGCGAAGGCGACGGTATTGAAGAAGGTGGTACCCTGCGTATTGAGGGGCCAGCCTTCAATGGGCTGTCCGTTATGGTGATAACCGAGAATAATGCCTGCACCGGTGTTGTCGTCCCACACGAATTCGGGATCATTGTCTCCGTCTATATCAGCGACAGCGACCTGGGCGTTGACGGCATTGATGGGACCGACGGGCCATCCCGCGACAGATGTCCCGTCCATATGCCAGGCGTATACATGATCGACTGGTTCCGCGCTCAGCACCTGATCCCCGACGAGAAGCTCAAAATCATCGTCTCCATCCATATCCGCGAAAGTCGGCGGCGCGTAAATCCAGTAATTGACGAACTGTGGCCATCCCGGGAGCAAAGAACCGTCATGGTTTAAAATGAATACTCCGCTGTCGCCGCTTAAAGAATGCCCCCCGACAGCGATTTCCAGGAAGCCGTCACTGTCGACGTCGGCGAATACAGGGGCAGAATAGGAGAAAACATCGCCTGTCGCAGGGGTAAAAGGCCAACCCGAAACCAGCGTTCCGTCAATATTGAATGCGTAAATCGTATTATATGATTCGTACAGAATTTCCATTATCCCGTCATTGTCGATGTCAGCGGCTCCCGCAGAAGATGCCGGAACGTGGTCCAGTTCCACCGGCCAGCCCGGCAATATGCTGCCGTCCCCTCCAATGACGTAAACACGGCCGATCGGATAATCCCGTTCGCCCACTATGATCTCAGCATGTCCGTCGTCGTCCAGGTCCACAACCGTCGGTGATTTTGAAAAATCCCCGTTCGTCGTCGCCGGAAATCCCTCAACGAGGTCTCCATCCGTACGATAAGCATAAACCCAGCCGTCATCGCCGTTCGGCCAATTGCATGACGTTACCACAACCTCCCCTTCCCCGTCGCCGTCTACATCCCCGAATGCAGGGCCTCCTGAAACATCAGTCCCTGTCGATATAAACTTCGGCCAACCCGAAAGATAACTCCCGTCCGTGTCGACCAGATGTACCGTCTTGCCCGTTGAAAATAAAACCTCCATCTCAGCATCTGCATCACCCTGGACAAAAAGCCCTCCCTCCTCAGGCGGATACAACGATATGTTCAACGGCCATCCCGGCATGTCCGGAGGATTCTCCAATGCGCCATTCATAAATTCTCCCCCGCCCGCTTCGTCTATCAATACATATCCCATCGCATCCCTCGCCGGATGTCCCGGTTGATAAGAGACATATTCGCCGGCAAAACTCATTGCCGGAATGAAAAATAAAATTACTGAAATGAAAGCCCCAAAACTATCTCTTTTCATCTGTAAACCTCCTGCCTGCTCTTTACTTAGATTTCTTTCAAAAAAATTTAAATTCCTCGCCTATATCAGACCGCCGTTCGACCCTATTCAGAATCATCAGAAAACTGCTCCATTAATACATAAAAAATACGGCCGAAAATGTCAAAAGCAACCGGCGAGGTTTGACATACTGCCCCTTCAGCCGTAAATCCCTGTAATCAATGCAGACGCTGCGGACGAAAAGGAACCGGCGGTCGGAGCATAAGAAACATATCATTTTTCCTGCCATTTTTTTAAATAGTTTTTGTCCATAAACGGCGAATTTTTCACAATACTGCGTCAGTCTTCGGATT
>CAZUFC010000202.1:0-10800 GCA_964619725.1 uncultured bacterium
TTTTTCGTCAAACATTTCACAATTTTTTATCAGTCAATGTCAGGAGATGTGAAGTCAGAGAATTCCTGGGGGGGTCAATTGATCGAACGAATATCTCAGACAACAACTCTTCTGAGGATGATGGTAGGAAGATTCGGGCATCA
This sequence comes from uncultured bacterium, assembly GCA_964619725.1. Taxonomy (GTDB): domain Bacteria; phylum CSSED10-310; class CAZUFC01; order CAZUFC01; family CAZUFC01; genus CAZUFC01. Next base: position 144 of record CAZUFC010000202.1, read on the forward strand.
GGGCGAATAACAAGAAAACCGGATGTCTGACAATTTGAAATGACTATTCTGATTTGTGCGTTATGAATGTTTGAAAGTTTAGTTAATCCACTCACGTTATTGTCGCAAGTGGGACTATTCTTAAGGTTTGGTCAGATCGAGTCGTTGCAGGATTTCGCATCAATCGCTGAATTAAAATTTCAACGGAGCTGACCATGATCATTTGTTTGTAAGCCATATAGGGGACTGATCAGACTGCGGTTACACTCCTTTCACAACTTTTTACAGCTTGTTTCAGTAATCGGGTTCGGTATCGGGGTCGATATCGGTATCGGTATCGGGGTCAGGATCGGTATCAGGATCGGGGTCGGGGTCGGTATCAGTATCGGTATTGGGGTCGCAATCGCAATCGCAACAAAATGATGAGATATTATTTCGAATTGTAACCTCAAAAAACGCAGTTTTGACCAATACCCCATCTAGAAAATCAGACATATAGAACCTCCTTCCGGTTGCTGCAGATTGTCGAATTCGAAATATCTGAGTTAAAGGATAAAGTCTTTGTCCATGCAAAAAGAATCTGATATATTTCAACCGGTGATACATCATGATTGCATCGAAAATAATTTTGCTTTTGCTTTTTATTTTTCTGTTTTTTTCCTGTTCAGCGAAAGATAATGGGGAACGGTTCAATTCACCTGAAAAACCTTTCAACCTTATAGTCGTCACGATCGATACTCTGCGTTCTGATTACCTGGGGTGCTATGGAAACGGTTCGATACGGACTCCTGTTCTTGATCGGTTGAGTCGTGAGGGAATTCTTTTCATTAATGCGATCAGCCAGGCTTCTATTACTAATCCCTCGCATTGTTCGATCATGACCGGATTGAATCCTTTGGAGCACGGGGTCCTTAAGAATCAGTCTCATCTTGGAAAAGAGCGTGTGACATTGGCTGAGATTCTGAAAAGAGAGGGCTACCGGACCTGTGCCGTTTCCAATATCTCCCCGGGCGATGTTTCGGGAAACGGAATCGGCCAGGGGTTCGATCATTACCAGAGAACCCTGGTTCAGGTGCCTGATCAGGATAAATTATTGAATCGCAAAAGGATCAGAAACGTCGGGGCCGCCAATGTCATTCCGCCTGAAGGAAACAGGCTGATGCAGAGCAATGTCGATGCTTCCGAATCTTCCACATCTCTAAAAAAGTCCTATTCCGACTTTCATAGAGAACATGCCGATGCGGTGACGAATTACGGCCTGGAAATGCTTCGTCAAACTTCATCATCAAAATTTTTCCTCTGGCTCCACTACTTTGATCCTCATCAACCCTATGAACCCCGAAAGCCTTTTAACCGCTTCTATACTGAAGACATCCAAGCCGCCCGCAAATTTTATCTGCCGAAAGAATTCCTTCAAATAATGAGAAAAAAGAAAGAATTGTCCTCTTCTGAGATTGATTATGTTAAAGGGCTCTATCGCGGTGAAATAAGCTGCAACGATTCCTGCCTTGGAGCCTTGATGAATTATCTTTCCAGGAAGGAATTAATTGACCACACTCTCATAATCATTACAGCGGACCATGGCGAAATATTGTATGAAAGAGATTTCTGTTTCGGACATGCGGGGTATCTTCACGATGCCGTCATACATATACCTCTCCTATTTTATTCGCCGTCAATATTGCCGGAAGGTAAGCTGGTTCCTCAACAGGTGAGGACCACCGACATCCTCCCCACAACTCTTGAATTGATGGGTATTGAACATCCTGACGTTTTCAACGGCGATTCTCTGGTTCCGGCTATCAGAAGTCGCCCCACCCGGCAAAAGCCCGCCCTGAGCATAGTTCGGCAAGACTTGTTTTCACTAAGATACAACGGCTGGAAATGCATAATGACTGAGAATGGCGAATTGACCGAACTATACAATCTGAAAAAGGACCCCCTGGAAAAGCATAACCTGGCGGATGAGTCACTACCGATCAAAAAAGTCCTGAAAGTAAGACTGACCGAGAAACTGAATTCGTTAAATACAGCTTCGGCGGATGATGCCGCACTGATGGAAGCCGAGGAAATAGAAGCTTTACGAGGATTGGGTTATATCGATTAGCGCATGCTGTCCCGGGCAAAAGCAGTGCCTACGTCAAATGCCAGGGGGAGTAAGAAAATGATGTTCAAAACGGTGATTCTATATTCCAAGTGTCCCTTCTGTCCCTTAGGTCCCTTAGGTCCCTTTGTCCATTTGTATCAAGGCCCATACCCGAATTCGACCCCGGCGCAATCACTTCTGATATAGTTCACTTCTTCGTTCAACAAGTCGCCCTGGAATTTCAGTCCCTGGATATCGTTTTAGCCTGTATCGGGCCAGACGAATTCGTCAAACAAAAAAAAATCCAATCTCCCGCAGGACCTGCCTGCGGGAGATTTGGAACAGCTGAATATATTGGGGTATGGGGTTACAAACAGCTGTTTGTTGCATTTAGAATGAACTCAACATCGCCTCATCTTCATCGTCTTTCTGGCGAAAGGGTATTACTTTTTCCACGTCAACGCTTTTGTTTTCGTCCTGGCCGTTTTGCATAAACGATTGCCTGTTCGGCGTTCCCTTTTTCTGGTGATCGAATCGCATCTGACCGGCGCTTTGCTGGATAGAGCCGGACGTTTGTGATCTCCAGTCGCTCTGGTCGGCTCTAATGTTGATATTTGAACCGTTAATGCCGGACAATTTGAATGTTGAGATCAGTTTTCTCAGTTCTTCCGATTGAGCGGACATTTCCTGTGCTGCGCTGGCTGATTCTTCAGAGTTTGCGGCGTTTTGCTGTGTGACCTGGTTCATCTGATCGACGGCCGTGTTGATCTGTTCAATGCCGGATGACTGCTGGTCTGATGCCGCGGCTATTTCCGTCATGACTTCGCTGACCTTATTGTTCTGGTCGTTGATCTCATCCAGAATTTTAATGACTTCCTGGTTCAGTTCCACGCCGTTGTCCGCGTTTTTCACCGATTCTTCGATCATGTTGGCCGTATTCTTGGCGGCTTCAGCAGACCTCATGGCAAGGTTCCTGACTTCTTCCGCAACGACGGCGAACCCTTTACCCGCATCGCCTGCCCTGGCCGCTTCCACTGCGGCGTTCAGCGCCAGCAGATTCGTCTGAAAGGCTATCTCATCAATCGTTTTAACGATCTTGGCGGTATTATCGGAAGATGATTTAATCTTGTCGATCGCTTCGGATAACCTGTTCATGCTCTCAACGCCTTTGTCGGTAGTAGTCGTTGCATTTTCCGACAGGTTTTTGGCTTCTTTGGCGTTGGCCGTGTTCTGCTTGGTCATGGATGCCATTTCCTGGAGGTTGCCGGAAACTTCTTCGAGAGAGCTGGCCTGTTCTGAAGCGCCTTGAGCGACCGCCTGGCTGCCTGCGCCTATTTGTCCTGATGCCGTAGCGACCTGATCGGAAGAGAGGGAAATTTTCTCCAGTCCTTCATCAAGGTTCTGCACTGCTGTGTTGAGGGCTTCTTTTATTTTGGCCAGATCGCCCTTGTAACTGCCTTTCATGCGTGCTGTCAGGTCCTTGTCGGCTATTCTCTCCAGCGCATTCGCAGCTTCGTTTATGGGGTTGATGACGGCTTCCAGAGTGGCATTGATCCCTTTGACCACACGGGCAAATTCGCCCTGGAATTTCTTCTCATCGCCTCTCGCAGCAAGGTTACCTTTAACGGCCTCTTCCGCCAGTACGCCGACTTCATCCACCAGTCCCTTCAAGCTTTCCATCATCTTGATATAAGTTGGAACCAGTTTATCGTTTTCGGACCTGCGACCCTCGCCGTTCCCTATCTGCTTGAAATCTTCCAGGTCTTTCAGATTGCCGACAGCAATGTTCTGCGCCGTCCTCTGCAAATGAAGCAAGCGCTCCTGAACTTCATTGACGGCCTGCGCAATGTCTGCATAGACTCCCATATAAGCGCCTTCGACAGACAATGTATAATCATTCACGGACATCTTCTGCAGCACTTCATTGCTTTCGACTAACCCGCCTAATCCCTCAATGCATTTATTGAGGTTATTTTTGATCTCATTGAAATCGCCCTTGTATTCGTCCGTGATCGGATCGGGAATGTCTCCCTTGCTGATGCGGTCAACGTATTCCGCTGCAACGTTCAACGGGCCGATCACCGCATCCAGCGTATCGTTCACTCCACTTACAATCTTTGCATAATCACCGCTGAATTTCTCGACTTCGCCCCGCGTATCCAGTTGACCTTCGACTGCCGCTTTAGTCAGCATCCCCGCTTCAGAAACCAGACCGTTTACCGCATTGATGCACTGGTTCAGGTTATTCTTGATCTCGTTGAAGTCGCCCTTGTATTCGTCCGTGATAGGTTCAGGAATATCGCCTTTGCTGATGCGGTCGACATATTCCGCTGCAACGTTCAACGGGCCTATTACAGCATCCAGCGTGTCGTTCACTCCACTTACGATTTTGGCATAGTCGCCGCTGAACTTCTCTACGTCGCCGCGCGTGTCCAGTTTACCGGCCACGGCCGCTTCCGTAAGCATTCCCGCTTCTGAAACCAGGCCGTTTACAGCATCGATGCACTGGTTCAAGTTGTTCTTGATCTCATTGAAGTCGCCCTTGTATTCGTCCGTGATAGGTTCGGGGATATCGCCCTTGCTGATGCGGTCGACATATTCCGCAGCCACGTTCAACGGGCCTATTACCGCATCCAGCGTGTCGTTCACTCCCTTCACGATTTTTTCATAGTCGCCGCTGAATTTTTCCACATCGCCGCGAGTATCCAGTTTACCGGCTACTGCTGCTTCCGTAAGCATTCCCGCTTCTGAAACCAGGCCGTTTACAGCATCGATGCACTGGTTCAAGTTGTTCTTGATCTCATTGAAGTCGCCCTTGTATTCATCGGTGATGGGTTCGGGAATGTCGCCCTTGCTTATGCGGTCGACATATTCCGCTGCAACGTTCAACGGGCCTATTACCGCATCCAGCGTGTCGTTCACTCCATTTACTATCTTTGCATAGTCGCCGCTGAACTTCTCCACTTCGCCCCTGGTATCCAGTTTACCGGCTACTGCTGCTTCCGTAAGCATTCCCGCTTCAGAAACCAGACCGTTCACCGCATCTATGCACTGATTCAGGTTGTTCTTTATTTCGTTGAAGTCGCCCTTGTATTCGTCGGTGATAGGCTTCGGGATATCGCCCTTGCTTATGCGGTCGACATATTCCGCAGCCACATTCAACGGACCGATAACAGCATCCAGCGTGTCGTTTACTCCCTTTACTATTTTTTCATAGTCCCCGCTGAATTTTTCCACATCGCCGCGAGTATCCAGTTTACCGGCCACTGCAGCTTCCGTCAGCATAGCCGCTTCGGAAACCAGGCCGTTTACCGCATCGATGCACTGGTTCAAGTTATTTTTGATCTCGTTGAAATCGCCATGATATTCATCCGTGATAGGTTCGGGTATGTCGCCCTTGCTTATCCGGTCCACATATTCCGCTGCAACGTTCAGCGGCCTGATTATGGCGTCAAGCATATCATTGATGCCCTGGCGTAACTTCAGGTAATCTCCCCTGGCTTCACCCAAGTCAGCCCGTTTGTCCAACTGACCCATTTGGGCCGCATCGATCAACTCGTTAATGAGAAAGATCGTCTCTTTCTGTTCGGAGATATCGGTGGCGTATTTTACGACTTTGAATACGTTTCCATCCTGATCTTTCACGGGCGTATAGGAGGCTTGAATCCAGACTTCACTGCCGCCCTTGCCGAATCGCTTGAACTCTCCGACCTGAGCGCGCCCGCTTTTCAATTCTTCCCAGAACTGCCCGTATTCCGGCGAATTCTTGTATTCCTGGTCCACGAAAACAGAATGATGTTTGCCATTGATCTCTTCGAGAGAATAATCAACCACATCAAGGAAATTATCATTCGCCCTCAGAATAATGCCTTCAGGATTGAACTCAATAACAGCCTGAGATTCGTTGATGCCTTTAATCTGTCCCTCATAATCGGCATTTTTGAGTTTCTGTTCGGTAACGTCGACAGCGTATTTTACCACTTTGAAAACTTTACCGTTCATGTCTTTTATCGGCGTGTAAGTCGCCTGTATCCATACTTCTTTGCCGCCCTTGCCGAATCGTTTGAACTCATCCGTCTGCGCCTCTCCCCTGTTCAGCGCTTCCCAGAACTGCCGGTATTCCACAGAGTTCCCGTATTCTCCGTCCACAAACATAGAATGATGTTTGCCCACAACTTCATCAAGCGTATATTCCAATGCATCAAGGAAATTGCCGTTAGCGTGAATTATCGTTCCGTCAGGATTGAACTCGATGACGGCTTGAGACTCGCTGATCCCTCTAATCTGCCCCTGATAATCCGCATTCAATTTTATATTGATGTTCAGATTATTCTTGATCTCGTTGAAATCACCCTTGTATTCGTCCGTGATCGGTTCGGGGATGTCGCCCTTGCTGATACGATCAATATATTCCGCGGCTACGTTCAACGGACCTATCACCGCATCAAGCGTGTCGTTCACGCCCTTCACTATCTTTGCATAGTCACCGCTGAATTTCTCAACATCACCGCGAGTATCCAGCTTGCCTTCGACCGCCGCTTCCGTCAGCATCCCCGCTTCGGATACCAGACCGTTAACCGCATCTATGCACTGGTTAAGGTTATTCTTGATCTCGTTGAAGTCGCCTTTGTATTCTTCCGTAATAAGTTCGGGTATATCGCCTTTGCTGATACGATCAACGTATTCTGCAGCCACGTTCAACGGACCTATCACCGCATCAAGCGTGTCGTTCACTCCTTTTACGATTTTGGCGTAATCGCCGCTGAACTTCTCAACTTCGCATCGCGTATCCAACTTACCGGCAACAGCCGCTTCCGTCAGCATTCCCGCTTCGGATACCAAACCGGTCACAGCGTCGATGCACTGGTTCAAATTATTTTTAATTTCGTTAAAATCGCCCTTGTATTCGTCCGTGATCTGTTCAGGTATGTCGCCTTTGCTTATGCGGTCGATATACTCTGCTGCCACGTTCAAAGGACTGATTAATGCATCCAGCAACTCATTCATATCCTGAAAAAGTTTTTTAAAATCACCTTCCGCTTTTTCCGGGTCCGCTCTCTGATCCAGCTTGCCCTCCTTTGCCGCATCTATCAGGTTATTCACTTCCAGCAACGCATTTTTCTGATCCGTTTGATCGAAAATTACTTCCATTCCCCCGACAGGCTTTCCGTCATCGTCAAAAATAGCGCTGCAGCAAGCCGCTATCGGTATCTCTTTTCCATCCCTCGTCCGGGCTGTAGTTTCCCCGACTATTTCTTCTCCCGTTTTCATGCATCTTTTGATCGTGCAATTCGCGGTCCCGCATAATGGAGTATTGCACAAATCCTTGCAGGCCATCCTACCTACAACCTCATCCCGCTCATACCCCAATGCTTTCAGCGTCGCTTCGCTTATGTTGGTCACTGTGAGGTTTTTATCGACTACGAACATCGTAGTGGGAACCGCCTGTATCACCTTGTCCAGGCTTAATTCCCTCTGCTGCTGCTTTTCAGCCATCTGAACTTTCCCTTTCCGGCCTTCCGCCTTTTTCGATCTGGTTTTGTCTTCTTCGCCGGCGTTCTTGCCGCCAGTCGTCTTTTTCCCTTTACCGGCCATTACCTATAACCTCCTTCATGTTTTCCATGTATATACACGTATATTACACTTTAATTATTTCCCAATAAGGCCTTTCGACAGATTATTTTAATCTGCCGTTCAGATTCTGAATATCTTCAGTTGTCAGGGATTATTCCCTTTGTCTGCCGCTTATTCGGAATCGTAATTTAATTCCTGGCCTATTATATCCGCCCAACTCACCCCAATGGCGATCTCAACCCAGCGGAAAGCTTCAATACAATAAGTATGCCGGCTTTATATTTTTTTTGCTGAAATGAAAAAAAAAAGATGATCTGAATCTGAAATACTGTGACGAATTTCAAATTCTGAACTCAATTTGCAGTCGTTTACATACCTTCAAAAAAAGCGGCTCTTTTTGGGAATCATCAACCCCTTAAATTAAATCAATAGGTTGCCGTCTTATTGAAAATTTTCGCAAGTGTCCGAATCCGTTCTTGCCTGAATGAAATCGGACAAATCGGCTTAAAAAAACATTAAAAGTGTTCGACAAGATACGTCATTGAATTTTCCGGAGCAAATCGATTTTGCGGACAGGCGTTACTTCGTAAACTCTTAGTCGAAGTCATCAGAAGGGCGTCCCGGCCGGTCCATTTCGTTCAGTCCGTCCAGGCCGTTTTCGTAAAAACGTTTACGCCACTTGCTGACGATTTGCCTCGGTGTATCTATTTTAGTTGCGATATCTTTATTAGACAGGCCTTTTTCAGCATATAAAATGATTTTTGCTCTAATAACGTCACGATACGGCAGAGTGTATTTAGCGGCGACATCTTGAAGTATTTTTCTTTCGGTATCGGAGAGATTAATTTCGTAGGGGCTTTTTCGTGCCATAGCAGTAATGCAGAGATATAGCTGGTTTTTGTCCATAAGGGGCGATTTTTCCGTTTCTCTGCGTCATTCTTCGGGTTTGTTTGTACTGCGTATGCCCGCTCCGCACAAACTCCTGAATTCCTTGATAAACAAAAAAACAGCTCATTTCCGGATCAAAAACTCGCAGCGCCTGTCCGTTCCGGCCTGCCGAGCAGAAATAATTTTGTGGACAGGCGGCTGCTGGGAATTTTTGGGACAGATAATCTCCCGCAGGAGCGACAGCCTGCGGGAGATTTTAAACAGCTGAATCAATTGGGGTATTCGGGGTTACAAACAGCTGTTTTGAAGTTTTAAAAGGAGCTTAACGCAGCTCCATCCTCATCATTGTTCTGATTGAAAGGAATTACTTTATCAGCATCTTCCTCCTTTTTTTGAGTTAACTGGTTTTTCGGTTTTGGCTGTCCTCTGTCCTGGTTTTCGTTGATTTGACTGACGAGATGCATGCGATTGCATCCGGAGTTGATCGTATCGACAGACTTAATGTTCCAGTCGTGCCTTTCGTTTGTCCGGCTGCCCGAAGAATAGACGGCAGCGCTCAATTTGAACGCAGAAATCATTTTCCTCAATTCCTCGGACTGAGCGGACATCTGTTGTGCGGCGCTGGCGGATTCTTCTGAATTCGCAGCATTCTGTTGTGTAACCTGGTTCATCTGGTCAACTGCGGTATTAATCTGTTCGATACCTGTGGATTGTTGATCGGAAGCGGTCGCAATTTCGGTCATAACTTCACTGACCTTATTTATCTGAGAATTTATCTCATCCAGAATCTTAATAACATCCTGATTCAGTTCCACGCCGTTATCCGCGTTTTTAACCGATTCTTCTATCATATTGGCGGTATTTTTGGCCGCTTCTGCAGACCTCATGGCCAGGTTCCTGACTTCTTCTGCGACGACGGCGAAACCTTTACCGGCATCTCCTGCCCGTGCGGCTTCCACGGCTGCGTTCAGCGCCAGCAGATTAGTCTGAAAAGCAATTTCATCAATAGTTTTGACAATTTTTGCGGTATCATCTGAAGAGGATTTAATTTTGTCAATAGCTTCAGAGAGCTTGTTCATGCTGTCGACGCCTTTATCCGTCGTCATCCTGGCATTTTCGGATAATGTTTTGGCTTCTCTGGCGTTGGCCGTATTCTGTTTCGTCATTGATGCCATTTCCTGTATGCTGCTTGATACTTCCTCCAGCGAACTGGCCTGCTCGGAAGCGCCCTGAGCCACCGCCTGGCTGCCGGCGCCGATCTGTCCCGATGCGGAAGCCACCTGTTCTGAAGCCGTGGAGACCTGCGATAATGCATCGTCCAGGTTTTTCAGAAGCATGTTGATGTTATTCTTCATTTTACCGAAAGCGCCTTCATACTGCCTTTCAACCCTTCGCGTAAGGTCCTTTTCAGCGGCGTTCTGCAAAGCCTGGCCGCCGTCTTCGTTTATCAACCCCCTGAGAGATTCAATGCATCTATTGAGATTGTTTTTGATCTCGTTGAAATCGCCTTTGTATTTCTCTGTAATCAGATCGGGGATGTCCCCGCGGCTGATCCTGTCCACATATCCTGCGGCCACGTTCAAAGGTCCTATCACGGCATCCAGAGTTTCATTGACGCCTTTGACTATACCGCCCCATTTCCCCTGGAATTTTTCCGCTTCTCCACGCACGTCAAGCTCTCCCTCTCTGCCGGCATCAGCCAGTTTCTGCATTTCAGCGACAAGAGCATTGATGTTCGATATGCACAGGTTGAGGTTATTCTTGATCTCGTTGAAGTCGCCGCTGTATTCATCGGTGATCTGTTCAGGGATATCGCCCTTGGAAATACGGTCCACGTATTCGGCCGCCACGTTCAATGGAGCGATGATACGGTCAAGCGTGTTGTTGCTCCCCCTGATCATCTCTTGCCACGCGCCTTCATACTTATCGGCATCAGCGCGGGTATCCAGTTTCCCTTCGTCTGCGGCGCCGGCCAGAGTTCGCATATCATGCACAACAGCGTTGATGTTCGATATGCACAAGTTAAGGTTATTCTTGATCTCGTTGAAGTCGCCCTTGTATTCGTCCGATATCGGTTCGGGGATGTCTCCCTTGCTGATCCGGTCAACGTATTCGGCAGCAACGTTCAAA
>CAZUFC010000203.1:0-10737 GCA_964619725.1 uncultured bacterium
CCCACGATTCCTCCCACCGACACGCCGACCCTGACGCCGACCTTATCCCCCACCGAAACCGCCACCCTGACGCCGACTCTCTCTCCCACGGCAACATTGAGTCCTACCGTCACCCTGACTCCCACTCATACTCTGTCGCCTACCGAATCTCCCACTTCGACGCCGACCGACAGCCCTACCTGTTCGCCCACGAGCGAACCCACCGGTACGCCGACCGTCTCGCCCACGCATACTCTTTCACCCACAATCTCGCCCACTGCAACGCCGACAGACAGCCCTACCCATTCGCCCACGACAGAACCCACCGGGACGCCGACCGTCTCGCCGACGCATACTCTTTCGCCCACCGCCTCGACCACTGCAACGCCGACGAGCAGTCCTACCTCTTCGCCCACGACAGAACCCTCCGATACGCCGACCTCCGGCCCCACGGCATCTCCTACGACTACTCCGACGCCTGCTCCCGTTCCTGCGCTGTCGGGAATCGGATTGACGGCGCTGATCATGCTCTTCGGAATCATGCTTGCCAAAAAGCAATGTCGCATCAAGGAGCTGCTGATGATGAAAAAATTTTTATCCCTCTTTTTAATGCTCGCAATACCGCTTTTACTGGCCTCCGGGGCAGCGGATGTCGCTTACGCTCAAACCGATTATTACGTCGATCAGTTGAACGGAGACGACGGAAACGACGGCCTGGCCTGGGGAACGGCCAAGGCTTCAGTTCAAGCCGCGGTTGATATAGTCTCCCCACCAGCCTTAATTCACGTTGCGGAAGGGACCTACACGGAAAATGTAACCGTCGGGGCCGACGATATTGCGATGATGGGCGGTTATCCCGAAGGCGGAGGCGCTCGTGATCCCGAAAGTTATATCAGCATAATCGACGGAAACGCTTCTGGCGCCGCTCTGACCGTATCTAATTCCGTAAATTTTGAAGTCGACGGATTCACGATCAGAAACGGTTCAACCGCTTACGGAGGAGGTATTTCCCTCGATTCCTGCTCTTCCTGCGTTATCAGCAATTGCATCATAGAACAAAACGAAGCAGCGACAGCAGGAGCCGGCATAGCATGCTTGCAATCTTCCGTTACTCTGGAAAACAACACTATCCAAAACAATACCGGAGCAGGCGCTGACCAAGGCGGCGGGATATTCGTATCCGAAAGCGACTTGACTGTGACGGCGAACATCATTCAGGACAACAAAGTCACCGCTTCATCGGCCTTCGGAGGCGGATTGAGCATAGATTCCTACAGCATCGTCCTGATGAACGAAAATGAATTATTGAATAACTATTCAGTCGCTGACGGATCGCATGATACTCATTCAAGGGGCGGAGGCATTTATTGCCTGGGAGACTTGACGGTTACTGATTGTCTTTTCAGCGGCAATGAAGCCCAGTCGACTTTCAACGGGGGTTATAACGGCAATTTGCAGAAATATTCATACGGCGGAGCCGTTTTCTGCGGCGATGGAGGAATTGTCGTCTCCTCCGAAAACGACTATTCCACAAACCAGGCATACGCATACATCATAAATACCTCCTCAAGCCGCAGAGCATACGCTTACAGTTACGGAGGCGCTTTGTATTGCGATGCCGACGGATATATGGAGTCTGTCGGTGATTCCCTGCATGAAAACATCGCTTATGCCTACGGACAGGATACTGCTTCCAGCGGTCGGGGTTACGGCTATTCCTACGGCGGCGCTCTTTATCTGGCTGACGGTTCTTCTGCATTGATCAGGGCAGGAGTCACAGTCGAAAATAATTCAGCGACTGCGCAGGGGTCCGGTTCCGGTTCTCGTGATTATGCCTATGTCTACGGCGGAGGAATATGCACGTGGGGTGCGACCGCCGACGTGACGATAGACGGTATCACGCTCAAAACCAATCATTTGAGCGCTACGCCAAACAACACCTCTCTCGGCGAAGGCATTTACGTCCGCGAAACGCCGCTCAATTTGTTCAATTCTTTCATCCACGATATTGAAAATGAAGCGGTTTATCTCTATTCCAGCGATGCTCAGATCATCCATTGTACCATTGTATACAACGACGGGTACGGCATTTACGCGGACGGAGGCATTCCCCTGGTCAGAAACTGCATCCTCTGGGGAAACAATGACGATCTGTATGGGCTCAGCGCAGAATATTCCGATATTCAAAGCGGAGATGCCGGACCGGGAAATCTCGATCCGCCATGCCCACCCATGTTCGCTGGAAACGGCGACTATCACATCCTGCCCGGATCATGCTGTATAGACCGCGGCTATCCTCTGGATATCCCAGACCATGATTTCGACGGCGATTACCGCCCTTACGCCTTCGGCATACCCGATATCGGCGCGGACGAAACCTCTTACGACAATCCTTCTCCTACTCCTTACGCGACTCCTTTCGGAACGCCATCTCCTGTTCCTACGCCGGCCAATGACTACTATGTCGATGGAGAACTCGGACAGGATTACAACGACGGTTTGAGCTGGAGCACGGCGAAAGAAACTCTGGGCGCAGCGTTGGCGGCGGCTGCAGCGAATGGAGGCGGCGCTGTTCACGTCGCAGCCTGGACCTATCATGAAAAAATCAATGCTTTCGATAACCTGAGGTTATACGGCGGTTATCCAGCAGGCGGCGGACCCAGGGACCCTTCCGTCAACATTACGGTCATCGATGCCGATAATGAGGACACGCCGGTAAGAATCGGCGCAGTATCAAACGTAGTCGTCGACGGTTTCGTCATCACCGGCGGAACCAGCGAATACGGCGGCGGAATTTACATAGGACATGCAAAACAGGTCGTCATCAACGGCAATACAATCACCCAAAACACAGCCGTTCACAACCCCGCGACGAACAATCTTGCTAGAGGCGGCGGAATTTACGCCATGGGAACCGATATCCGGATCAGCGCCAACAAGATATCTTACAATGCGGTTACAGGAAGCGATGCATTAGGCGGAGGCATCTACTGTCCCAACGGCTACGATATAGTCATCAGCGGCAACACGCTGTCCTATAACACGTGCGAATACGCGGGCGGCGGATGCGCAATCACGAATCAGGATTCCCCTGTCGAAATTTACGATAATGTCTTTGAATGGAACGAAGCGACAGGCGCAGAAGGTCGGGGCGGCGGCCTGTTCGTAGACGCCGGGGCAGAAGTCTCGGTTACGGACAATGAATTCAGGGACAACCGTGCCTCAAATTCCAACAACGTCAACTCAACGGTCAGCGGCGGCGGAATATATTGCGCAGGGCAAGCCGGCATCTCTGGGAACCTGTTCCTTAGAAACCAGAGCTACAATTACTTCAACTCCAGTTACGGAGACCACGCCTATCAATACGCATACGGCGGAGCATTGTTCTGTGCATCCGGAGGCATCCTTGAATCTTCGCTTAATACATACCTTGAAAACCAGGCTTACAGTCACTCGGAAAACACAAGTTCGAGTCGCCGCGGATATGCTTACGGTTACGGAGCCGCAGCCTACTGCGACAGCGGCGGGAAACTGGTGATGTCCAACGACTCCATGATAGAAAACCTCTCTTACGCCTACGGAAAAGATACGGCAAGCAGCGGCCGGGGCTATGCCTATGCTCGCGGCGGAGCGCTTTATTGCACTGATGAGTCAGAAGTGACGATCGGCATCGGCAGCATCATCGAACACAATCTATGTCATGCCGAGGCATACGGCAGCACCAGGAGGGCTTATACCTACGGCGGCGGCATTTATGTCACCGGAGCGGCTGCCAGTGTGCTTCTGGATGGATTGACGGTACGTAACAATTCCTTGTATGCTTCGCCCAACAACGCCTCCATCGGACACGGAATATACGTCAATTCCACCGCTGTGCAACTCTTCAATTCCTTTATTGTAGAGAATCCCGGTACAGGACTTTACCTGGAGGATTCCGATTCTTATATCGTGAACAACACTGTCGCGTACAATCTTAATAATGGAATCTACGGAGCCGGCGGAAGCGCGCCGCTCATCCGAAACTGCATTCTTTGGGGCCATCCCGACGATCTGGTGAACGTAACCGCAACCTACAGCGACATACAGGGCGCTGACCCCGGCGAAGGCAACCTGGACCCGCCCTGTAATCCCGTTTTTATCGGAAACGGCGATTACCATCTGACAGAATACTCCTGCTGCATCGACAGAGGCAGCTTCGAAGGACACCTGGACCATGACGTGGACGGCGAACAAAGACCCTACGCTTTTGGAGTCCCTGATATCGGCGCTGATGAAGTTCCGGGAACTAATCCCACGCCGACGCCTTACGTCACTCCTTTCGGAACGCCTACCGTCGGTCCCAGCCCTACTCCTTCCATGGATTTCTACGTGGATGCGACAAACGGCGATGACGAAAATGACGGCCTTTCCTGGGGTTCAGCTAAAGCATCCATAAGCGCTTCGGTTAATCTGGCTGAAAGCGCCGGCGGCGGAAATGTTCACGTCGCCGAAGGACACTATACCGAAAACATCTTCTGCGTCAGCTACCTGACTCTTCTCGGAGGCTATCCCGAAGGCGGCGGGACACGCGATCCCGAGACGCATCTGACCGTTATCGACGGCGCTCACAGAGACACCGTTGTGAGAATACCCAGGGTCATCAACGTCACGATAGACGGGTTTATGATCGTAAACGGCAGAGGCGACTACGGCGGCGGATTCTATGTCGGACGGGCGCAGGATATTCTCATCAGCAATAACCGGATTGAAAACAATTACTGCGTTGACGTGCCCTCTTCCCGCAACCTGGCCCTGGGCGGCGGTCTTTACATCCACGGCAACAATATTCGCCTGATCGACAACACGATCATTGACAACTTCGTTGAAGGCGAGGAAGTGCTGGGCGGCGGCATCTATTGCGGCGGAGGCAGTAAAATACTGCTGGACGGCAATACGATCAGTTTCAACTATTCGGAAAATATAGGCGGCGGAATCTACGTAGCCGATTCAGAAAGTCCGGTAACCATGACCGGCAACCTCTTTGAAGGAAACATTGCAGAAAGCTCCAACGCAAAAGGAGGGGCTGTCTTTGTCGATTCCCCCGCATCAGTAGCGCTCGAAAACAACGATTTCATCAGCAACAGCGTCGTATCTTCAAATATTGCCGATACGACGATGATGGGCGGAGCCGTCTATTGCTCAGGCGAAGCAGAGATAACCTCGAATCTGTTCCGGAACAATGAAAGCTACAACTACTATAACGGCAGCTATGGAAATTACCTCTATCAGTATTCTTACGGCGGAGCGCTCTACTGCGCAGAAGGCTGTTTGGTCAATTCTTCCGATAATGAATTCATCGAAAACAGCGTCCATGCTCATGCGGAAAACACTTCCAGCAGCCGGCGAGGCTATGCCTACGGTTACGGAGCGGCAATCTATTGCGATCAGGGTTCCAACCTCCAAATCCATAACGACATCTTAGCAAACAACATAGCCTATACTTACGCCAAAGATACGGCATCCAACGGACGCGGCTATGCCTATTCTTACGGAGCCGCACTCTACTGCGATGACGGCGGCGCATTGACCGTCGGACGGGGAACGCTAATTGAAGAAAACCTCTGCGAGGCTTACAGTTACGCCAACAGCACCCGCAGCGCCTATGTCCGGGGCGGCGGACTCTACATAAACGGATCGAATGCCGATGTGCACATCAACAGCCTCATGCTGCGCTCAAACCAGATGTACGCCGAACCAAACAGCGGGGCCGACGGATACGGACTCTACGTCAATTCAACGCCGCTGACGCTTTACAACACTTTTATAGTAGATCACCCCGGCACAGCGATATACTTGAACAGCGCAGCCCCGACCATAGTCAACAATACCATCGCCGGCAACAGCGGATACGGAATATACGGCTCCTCAAGCGGCTCTGCCTTCATAAGAAACTGCCTCCTTTGGAACAACGACTACGATCTCAACGGACTGAATGCGGACTACAGCAATATTCAAAGCGGAACGACAGGCGAAGGTAACCTGACGCCGCCCTGCAATCCCTCCTTTGTCGGAGACGGCGATTATCATCTACGACATTCCTCCTGTTGCATAGACAGAGGTACCAATAACTATGCGCCTATGGATGATTTCGATGGAGATTACAGGCCTTTCGGTATGGGCAGAAACGATATTGGGGCAGACGAAACGAGTTATACGAACCCCACGCCTCCTCCCAGCGTGACGCCTTATACTCCCACGCCCACAGGTTCTCCGACGCCGACGCCTGCATCCGAATATTATGTTGACCTGGTAAACGGCGATGACGAAAATGACGGACTGAGCTGGGCCACTGCCAAGGCGAGCATCACTGCAGCTTTGAATTCAGCGGTTTCGGGCGGTTTCATACGCACTGCAGAAGGAGAGTACAAAGAAAATATCCAGTTGTTGAGCGATATCACCCTGCTGGGCGGATACCCTTCAGGCGGCGGCGCAAGAGACCCGTCAGCCAATACGACGATAATCAACGGCAGGCATGACGATGCCGCCGTCATAATCAACAACGCTTCCAATACGACGATAGACGGTTTTGTGATCATCAACGGAAGGCAATACTACGGCGGAGGCATCTCATGTTACTCTTCCCGCCATGTCATCCTGCAAGACTGCATCATTGAATCCAATACAGCCGGTGAAAACGGCAACCTGGCCAGCGGCGGCGGAGCGTTCTTTGCTCATTGTTACGATGTGCGGATAACAGGCAGCACGTTTCTGAACAACCAGGTCGTTGAAACGTCCGAAGGATACGGAGGAGCTTTGTACATCCATTCCTGCGGCCTGATGTCGGTCGATTCCTGTTCATTCGAATCGAACGCGGCGCCTTTCGCCGGAGGAGCAATAGCCTGCTTCGACGTCGACGATACGATTGTCATAAGCGATAATGAATTCACAAAAAACCTGGCTTCCGGCAGCGGCACATCAGCGTCCATCCTGGGCGGCGCCGTATACTGCGCGGATGACGCATCGCCTGTCATATCTTCCAACACGTTCACGGAAAATACCGCAGCCGTGACAGGCAGAGAAGCTATGGCTAAAGGCGGCGCCTTATTCCTGGACGGAGAGTCTCTTCTTTTCGAGAATAAATTCCTGGAAAATGAATCACATGCTGAAATTAATACATCCTACGGAAATAACCTGTACGTCTACTCCTACGGCGGCGCTCTTTTCGCCGGAGAAAACAGCGACCTGACGGTCGATTCCAACTTTTTCCGTGACAATATCGCATACTCCTATTGTGAAAATACATCCGGCTCAAGGCGCGCTTACGCCTATTCCCACGGCGGCGGTATCTTTTGCGCCGCCGGCTCACAGACGGAAATCAGCATGTCCACCTTCCTCGAAAATACCGCCTACGCTTCCGCAAGAGAACAAGCCAGTTCGGGTCATGCTTACGCTTACACCTATGGGGGAGCCGTTTACGTCGATGCCGATGCAAACGCGCTCATTCACGAATCAGCGCTCATAACCGACAATAAAGGCGAATCATACGCATCAGGCAATTATAGGCAGCGGGGCTACTCCTACGGCGGAGGCGTTTATATCGCCGACGGAGCCGCAGACGTCACCGTTCACAGAGCGCTGATCGACAACAACGATGCCTGGGGCAGTCCTGATCACTTCACCGTCGGCGACGGAATTTATATAAACTCCAACGACCCGGTGAGAGTTGTCGACTGTTTCATCACCAATAACCAGGGTTACGGCATCTATTGTAATTCTTCGGGAGAAAACGTTAAAATCTATCACGACACCATAGCGGACAACACGAATTACGGAATATACAGAAATTCCGGCTCCCTGGAAATAACCAACTGCATTGTCTGGAACCATAACGACGACCTGTATGGAGTCGATGCCGTTCATTGCGCCCTCAGCGACGGCGATGCCGGAGAGGGCAACATCTCGGACGATCCCCAATTCGTAGGCAACAACGACTACCACATCCATGAAACCTCCCCATGCGTCAACGCCGGCACTTTCGTCATGGAATTCGACCTCACCGACCAGGACTACGACGGACACGACAGGCCACTGGAAGGCGAATTCGACATAGGCGCTGATGAATTCTCAGGAGAACCCATCCTCAACCTGACAGTATTCGTAGACGGAATATATTCATCAGGCTCACAATTACCCGCACCGGTTGACATAGAACTGAGACAGGGCAGCTCTCCCGGCACAGCCGTCCACGTTTACGCCCGCATAGAAGACGTCCCTCTTGATGCGAACGGCAACACCGGCGATATGACCTTGACGGGTTACCAGGGCGGAGACTTTTACCTCTTCGTAGACCACAAGAACCATCTAAGCGTGATCACCCAGGAAAGACTGCACTTCACATACGTAGGCAAAACCACGGTAAACCTGTCTGACGAAACCAGTCCGAATTATAAAAAAGCATACGGATTCGAACCCATGAGCCCGGAAGCCGATGACATGCTGGCCATAAGAGGCGGAGACGCTGACGCTGACGGAGTAGTTAACGCCTCAGGCGACTTCGTAAAATGGCTCGTCGCCAACGGCAGCGTCCCCGCAGACCCCAACTGGGACGACCAGTGCGATTTTAATGACGACAATGTGGTTAATTCCGCAGACTACTCCATATGGCTCAACCAGAACGGCAGAATCTCCTTCGTCCCGGACATCAACGATAAATCCGGCGCCGGAGAATATGAACTGAACATGAATGAATTGGAACTGAAAATAACGGAATACAGCGAATTGAACAACCAGGCTTTCATTACGGTAGAACTGATACTGAACGCGGAAACACCCGGAAAAATCCAGGCCGTAGATGCATTGATCGCCTACAATGAACAATACCTGGGACAACCAGTAAAAGAAAAAGATTACCTGCACCAGAACACAACCGATTTCTCAAGGGAAAACAATTACGACTGCAACGGAACAGCCTATCACTACAGCCGCGGCGCCATGCCAAATCAGGAAGGTTATAATGTCCGGAACGGAGAAAACAAGTTAATGAAACTGATCTTCCCCGTAAAAACGGTCCACCTGCAAAGCCTGACCGGCGTTAAAACGCCGCTCGGTCTAGTCCCCGGCATTACGGGTATTTCCCTGGAGGAACAGGAATCTCCGGAAATAATGAGAAACGTAGAAAAGGGGATCGATTGTTTAAGGTAAAATAAAATTGTCGAGATAAAAAAGGGGGGAGTGATATCCCCCTTATAAAACTGAACCTTACTCACAATTGTCTGTTTGACGAATTCACCGCTGCTTGTTTCATCCAGAGCCATTTATTTCGACATCGGGGTCGGGATCGGGAGCGGAATACGTAATTGGGCATTGATCAAAAGCGCACATTTCGAGATTACAATTCGGCGCTGAATTGATTCGGATTATTCCCGAACTGCTATTCCTCCCATTAAGCAGCCGAAAAGGGGAATTTACTGCGCTCCTTCAGAGCTTTCATTTTTTCTTGTCTGACCCAGGGTTGCGCTCCGCTTCGCTTCGCTTAACCCTGGGCTTTCGTACACCGCTCCTTCGGAGCTTAAGAGGTTTTTAGATCAATCCAAATTGTAAGACCCATTTGATCAGTCCCAAAAAATCAGCCGGCGGTTGGGGATAGTCTTTTTATTTTGTCTTACTTTGCTTTGCCCTTATCCGTCAGGGGCGGCAGAAAAATCTTCGGAAAGCGGCAGGATGCCGCTTCTACATTTGCTTCGTTCTTTCATGTTGGTTTTCAGAATGAATTTAGTGTTTTTTTTCATTTATCTTTACATAGCAATTAATGTCCTGCCCCACCAAGTCGAAACGTATCAATCCTCTTTTCGACATAAAATTCGATAAGCTCTGATAACGTCGGACGGAAACGGTTCGTATAAAATATCGCCCTTCTTTGCATACAATTCTATACGCTTAATTTCACCCAGCAGCGTTCTCATAAATGGAATGCCCTTCGACTCAAAAAGCTCTTTTTCCTTTTCAAAACCGGTAACCGGCGGAGCATTAAACACTTTAATTTCCGGCAAATGCTTGCGGAACGTCAGGTTCACTCGCCGTTGCCGGTAGGCATTTGCCGTCAGTATCGCGGTCTTGACGTTTTTATGCTTTTTCATTGCATTCAGGATTTTTTTCACCTTAATGACGTTTTCCAGCGTATTCTTTGATTCCTTCTCGATTACTACTTTTTCATCAGGAATCTCGGGAAACTTCCTTTTTAATTCCTCCTGAAAAGCTATAGCCTCTTCTTTTCCAAGGTCTCCAGTGCCGGCGCCGATACCGCCTGTAAAAATTATGCACTCCGTCTTCCCCTCCTGCAAAAGCTCACCGCACCGCCTGGGAACCTTTAAATCAAAATGACCGAATCCTATCACTGCGTCTGAACGACATATTTTTTCTGACCTTTCATAAAGATAATTGAATATCACTTTTGCCGAACTGTTTTCATCATTTCTGGAAATACTCACTGGTCTGCCCCTCCTTGTAATAAAATCAGCATAAAAAAATGTGCTGTTTGCAGCGCTCTCAAATCCCTCCATCAGTCGGCATGCACAATAGGATAAGCTTCTTTTCATTAATTTTCAATATATCGATTATGGGACTGATCAAACGGGAATTACAATTTGGATCGATCCAAAAATCTCTTAAGCTCCGAAGGAACGCAGTAAATTACCGTTTCTGCGCTTTCGAGTGAGTCCGGTCAGTTAGCCCGCATTTCTCATACAAAACCTGTTACGAGCGTCCATATCCCCGCACCTT
>CAZUFC010000204.1:0-10663 GCA_964619725.1 uncultured bacterium
ACTCACCGCTTTTTTTTCATCAAGGGCGGGATGTTTCGGGATGGGGGTAGGGGTAGGGGTAGGGGTGGGGGCCGGGATCGGGGTCAGGGTCGGGATCGGGTCGGGGCCTCTATCGCAATCGGAACAAATAATTACGAGGAGATATGTTTTGTCTTCATCTGTTTTTCAAAGCTTCTGGATTATTCAAGGCTTTGAAAATCGTGACTGAGATACACGGATATCTGATCAATGCCGGATCATACTTCAGCAAACCACCGTGAAACGCCATAACCATTTTTCCCGGAGCTGGGGGCAGGTTCCCGGATATCCGAAGATTCCCGAAGGTCTCAGCTCAGCCATAGATGCTGGTTGCCGGGCGCTTGGGCAAAAGCTTAGTAACCTTTAGGGAGCAGATTACCAATCTCTAACGGATGATTCATTCTTCAGTCGAGGTCGTTCCCGAAAAGCACCGCCTTTTTTCTTAATTCCGGGACTACAATCAAGTCCATATTTAATCATCTGCCGCGAAGCGGCCCGATTAATTCTCGCCCTGCGAGAAGTAATCTTTGATTGACTTTGAGCGTGATAACGTTAAGATAATGAGATGCGGTCTCATTTCCGGGGCATGCTTCTCTGGAGAGTCCGGCGATGAAAGGAGTATTTTTTGAAGGACAAGGTGAAAATACCGCCATTGACGTCATTCAGTCACGGAGCTGGTTGAGCATGCAAGATAGGTCTTGAGGACCTGACTCAGGTTCTGAGTCAATCGAAGATAGCAGTTGTTCCAGATTTAAACGTATTAGTTGGTTCTGACATGTTTGACGATGCTGCCGTATATCGCATCAGTCCTGATACGGCGATTGTGCAGTCCACTGATTTTTTTGCTCCGGTAGTGGATGATGCTTATCAGTTCGGCGCAATAGCGGCGGCAAACAGTTTAAGCGACATTTATGCCATGGGAGCCGTCCCCTTGTTTGCGCTGAATATAGTGTGTTTTCCCACGAAGAAGCTGCCATTGAGCGTTCTGGCGGAGATCATCCGGGGCGGAGCGGACAAGGCGTCTGAAGCGGGGATACAGATACTCGGCGGTCATTCCATAGATGATCCTGAACCGAAGTACGGCATGGTTGTAACCGGTAAAATCCATCCTGATCGAATAGTCAGGAATACGGGAGCGCTGCCGGGCGATCGTCTCATCCTGACGAAGCCTCTGGGATCGGGCATAATAACAACGGGGATAAAAAAGGGAATGGTTTCGGCGCGGGGTGTTGAGAAAGTCGTTGATGTAATGAGCCGGTTAAACCGTGAAGCGTCCGAAGTTATGCAGGAAACCGGTGTGCACGCGGCGACCGACGTAACCGGTTTCGGTTTGATGGGTCATTTGCGGGAAATGCTGTCGGGGGAGCAATTGTCGGCAACGGTTCATTTTAAATCGATCCCCATACTTCAAGAGGCATTGGAGCTTGCAGAGGCTGATATAGCGCCGGGAGGCAGCAGGAAGAACCTCAAGTTTCTGACGCCCCATCTTCGTCCGGCTGAAGGCATAACGCGAAAACAACTACTGCTGTTGTGCGATGCGCAGACATCGGGCGGTTTATTAATGGCGATACCCCCGGCGAATGCGGAACGGACGATTAAGCTTTTGCATCAAAAGCCGGCATTGGTTTCGGCGGCTGACATAGGATATTTTACAGATGAAAAGGGCGGCAATATAAGGGTGGAGTGAGGCGATACAAATGGCAAAAAAAACGGCGGTTCCAATAGAAAAAATAAGAAATATCGGGATAATGGCTCATATTGATGCCGGGAAAACGACCGTAACGGAGCGATTTTTATACTACAGCGGCAAATCGCATCGCATAGGGGAAGTGGACGACGGAGCTGCAGTGATGGACTGGATGCAACAGGAAAAGGAGCGCGGCATAACGATAACCTCAGCCGCCACAACATGCAACTGGCTCAATCACAGCATCAATCTGATCGACACTCCGGGTCATGTCGATTTCACGGCTGAAGTCGAACGCAGTTTAAGGGTCCTGGACGGCGCTATAGGCGTATTCTGTTCAGTCGGAGGCGTTGAACCTCAGTCGGAAACCGTATGGCACCAGGCGGACAGGTATAAAGTCCCGCGCCTGGCTTTCGTCAACAAAATGGACCGGATCGGCGCAGATTTCTATGAAGTGATAGATTCCATGATCAAAAAATTAGGCGGGAATCCCATTCCCGTTCAATTGCCTATTGGAGCAGAAGCGGATTTCCGAGGAGTCGTCGATCTGGTGACGATGAAAGCGATCTTCTGGGAGGAGCAGGATTTCGGCAATGTCTTTAAAATTGAGGAAATCCCTGATGATATGACCGACCAGGCGAATGAATACCGCATAAAATTGCTGGAGCATGTGCTCGAGTATGACGACGCTCTTCTCGCCGGGTATCTGGACGGCCAGGAACCTACAGAGGATGAAATGCGGGGTTTGATTCGCCGCGGAGTCCTGGACCTTAAGTTATATCCCGTATTCTGCGGTTCGGCGCTGAAAAATAAAGGCGTTCAACCCCTCTTCAACGGCGTGATACAGTACCTGCCTTCTCCAAAGGACGTTCCTCCCATAACCGGCAGAGACCCCCGCACCGGACAATTAATACACTGCAAATGTGATCCTGAAGCCTCCCTTTCCGCTCTCATTTTCAAAATTCAAAATGACCCCGAACGTAGAAAACTCTATTATATTCGTATCTACTCAGGAAAAATGAAACTAAGCGAAACAGCCTACAATCCCAGGCTGGATAAATCCGAAAAGATAAACAGGATACTAAGAATGCATTCCAATAAAAGGGAAAGAGTCGATTTAGCTTCTGCGGGCGAGATCATCGCTTCGATGGGTTTGAAAGAATGTATAACGGGCGATACGCTATGCGATAAGAATGAACCCATATTGCTTGAAAAAGTGGAATTTCCTGAACCCGTCATTTCCGTTTCAATAGAACCCCGCACCATAGCCGATCAGAACAAACTGGAAAATGCCCTGCAGAATCTGATGGAAGAGGACCCCACGTTCCGGGTTTCTTTGAACGAAGAAACGGGACAAACCATTATATCGGGCATGGGCGAACTGCATCTTGAAATTCTTGTGGACCGGCTGATAAGGGATTTCAAAGTGAAAGCGAGAGTGGGCAAACCCCAGGTCGCTTACAGAGAAAACATTTCCGAAAAGGTAAGACATGAGGAGAAATTTTCAAAGATCATGGGCGGTCAGAATCATTTTGCTCATGTCATTTTAAAGGTGCGGCCCAACGAACGGGGAGAAGGAAACCTTTTCATCGAGAATCTCAGTAACCCCGAAGCGCTGACGCCGGCTTTCGTTCAAGCCGTCAAGGAGAGCATTGAGGGTAGTTACTCCGGGGGCGTGCTGATGGGTTATCCGATGGTGGACGTTATCGTGGAACTGACGGGCGGAAGTTACAGTCTGGAGAATTCTACAGATGGGGATTTCAGGTTTGTGGCATCCAAGGCGTTCTATGATGCCTGCCGTAAAGCTAAACCGGTCCTGCTGGAACCGATAATGTCCCTGGAAATCGTTATTCCTTCTGATTTCACGGGCGACATCATCGGCAATATGCAACAGCGAAAAGGCACTGTAGACCAAATTGTCCCCAAAACCCAATTCCAAATCATCAGAGCCAAAGCGCCTCTTTCTCAGATGTTCGGGTATGCCACAGAGTTACGCTCGTTGACCCAGGGCCGGGGAACCTTCTCCATGCATTTCTCCCATTTCGGCGTCGTAGAAAACAAAAAGGATAAAGAATTCTGATTTTATCTGATTCAGTTTAATTTTTGTTTTAAAACCTCAGCGATTATTATATGATAAAACTGATTCGGATTCCAGGCGGCGTTTTACCGGTATTTCCGAATCGCTTTTGTTGTCGTAATCGGTTATTCGAGTTATCAGCGATAAAGTTAAATGAGGGGAAAAATTAAAATAAAGGTTGATTTAAAGGACCAGGATTATTCTATATTTATCGGACGCCGGCTCTTCCAGGGAACTTGTCAGGAGCTGATTGAATCGATTGAAGACAGAAATGTAGTCATGGTGACGGACGCGATGGTCGACGGGCTTTATGGAGACGCTTTTTTTAAAATGATCGTCGAGCATGCAGGCGGGGCTTACCGGTATGCATTTCCTTCAGGCGAGCCGTCCAAAAACATGACCGAATTGTCCCGGTTACTCTCTTTTATGGCTCAGAAAGATTTGGACAGGCATTCTTTGCTGGCGATATTAGGAGGAGGCGTTCCGGGCGATATGGGAGGCTTGGCGGCTGCTGTCTTCAAAAGAGGCATTTCTTACATACAGGTCCCGACGACTTTGATCGCTCAAATCGACAGCAGCGTCGGAGGAAAAACCGCGGTGAATCTGCCTGAAGGGAAAAACCTGGTCGGCTCTTTTCATCAGCCGGAAGGTGTTTTCATTGATCCGGACTATCTGATGACCCTGGAGCGAAAAGACTGGCTGAGCGGACTGGGTGAGTTGGTTAAATATGGTGTTCTGATTTCGGAATCTTTCCTGGAAAAAGTCGAATCCCTGCCTTCTTTCCCCTGGAATAGGCTGCCGGAAACGTTCCCGGAAATCATAGCCGACTGCTGCAGGTATAAAGCGAAAATCACTGAAAAAGATGCTCATGAAAAAGGATTGCGTATGCTGCTTAACCTGGGACATACCATAGGACACGCAATAGAAGCTGTCCAGGGATACGGCGCCTGCACTCACGGAGAAGCCGTCGCTTTCGGTTTATGCGGCGCTTTGGAAATTGCCCGATTAAGGAATAAAATATCCCCGACTGTCATAAACAGGTTGCGCGCTTTGATGAAAAAATTCGGATTCTCTGAAAATTGCCCGGAACTGAATGCAGAGGAAATCCTCAAATTCATGGTGCGGGATAAAAAAAGAAAAAGGGGGCAGTGCGTTATGGTCATTCCCGGCGCCGTGGGACGAGTTTCTATCGTTGAGGATATAGAAATAAAGGAAATCAAACAGGCGATCGACTGCATAATCGGATAAAATTATGAATCACTTAAACGAAAATAAATCAAAGTCCATTGACCCTGATGAAATTCCCGAATTGAATGAGGATAAAGGCGAAAAGGACAAGATCAGCAAAAACACTATCCTGTTCGTCGATGACGATGATGCCATACTCAACATGGTCAAACTTTTCTTTTCAGACGGCGAGTACGATATTCTGACTGCTGAAAACGGCAAAAAAGCGCTTGATATCGTCCTGGACAATGTGATCGACGTCATAGTCACCGACATCAAAATGCCGGAAATGAGCGGGGATGAGCTATTTCATAAAATCAACCGGGAGCATCCTCATATTCCTGTCATACTGCTTTCTGGTCAGGACGACATACAACTGGCCGTAGACCTGATCAAAGAGGGCGTTTTCTATTATTTCCAGAAACCCGTAGACCTGGACCAACTCAGTCTGATCATCGGCAGGGCGCTTGAAGCAAAAAGCCTGGAGCGACAGGTTCATTACCTGCGCATGGAATTGAAAAAGCATTACATGTTCGACAACATTATCGGCAAATCGTTTGTAATGCAGGAAATATTCAAAACCGTAAAAACCGTCGCAGACTCCAACGCCACCGTCCTGATACAGGGCGAAAGCGGAACGGGAAAAGAACTGGTAGCTCAAGCCATTCATTATAACAGCATACGGTCCGATAAAAATTTCGTTCCCGTCAACTGCGGCGCCATCCCCGGCGAATTACTGGAAAGCGAACTCTTCGGATACGAAAAAGGCGCTTTTACCGGCGCTGTTTCATCCAAACTCGGTAAACTGGAATTCGCTGACGGCGGCACTTTGTTCTTTGATGAAATAGGCGAAATGCCCCAGAACCTCCAGGTTAAACTGCTCAGGTTTCTGCAGGACAGAAAGCTTTCACGTCTCGGTTCCACAGACGTCAGAGAAATAAATGTCCGCGTTCTGGCTGCAACGAATAAAATTCTCAAAGAAGAAGTCGACGCCGGCAGCTTCAGAAAAGACCTGTTTTACCGGTTGAGCGTCATCCCGATATATATCCCCGCACTCAAAGAAAGAAAAGAAGACATCCCCCTCCTGGTTCAACATTTCTTTCAAAAATACAAGAAAAGGGAAAATAAAAAACTAAAAGAGATCGACAAAAACGTCATCAATCGCCTGATGCACTATGACTGGCCGGGAAATATCAGAGAACTCGAAAACATAATAGAACGCGCCGTGGTCATCTGCTCGAAAAACAACATAACCGTAGAGGACCTTCCGCCTGAAATAGCAGGAACGGGAAGCGGCGATGTCAAGTGCATGACTGCCGAGCTTCCGGAAGAGGGCATAACCATTAAGCAGATGACGAGAGAACTGATCATCAAAACGCTTGAAAAAACCAGGGGAAACAAATCAAAAGCCGCCAGGATGCTCGGCATAACCAGAAAAGCCCTGTATGCCCGGTTGAAAGATTACGATGACGTAGAAATTTGAACGGTAAAGACAAGGTTATGCTCCCCCATTAAAGCAAGACGGCATTGATCAAAAAGCGTCTTTTGAGGATGCAATTCGACAGAATCGTCTATCATTTTTTTTCGACTTCGATCCTGAAATTCGACATATAATTGGCGCGTAAATCGAATTGTGATATATTGATATCGGCACGGACCTGTTGGCGGGAAGATGAAAATCCTGATCTAAACAGGAAATGCAAAGGAATGAATCATGAGCATGCCGACATCAAAACCTGTTTACGAACACATTTTGCATGACGAATTCGGCGTACCTTACATTTCTGGAACAAAGACAAAAGTAATTGAACTTGTTTTGGGCAAAATTGCCCATGGTTGGAGCGCTGAAGAATTAAAATTTCAATTCCCGTTTTTGACGATGGGGAAAATACATTCAGCATTGGCATACTATTGGGATCATCAGGATGAGCTGCATCAGGACATAGAGAGGAGAATGCGTTTGATTGAAACGGTGATGCAACAATCCGGAGAATCATCTTTGAGATGTAAACTGAAATCAAAGGGATTGCTGTAGTGCCGGTTAAATTATATATGAATCATAATGTGCCGAGATCAATTGCAATTGGGCTCAAAACTCGTGATGTGGATGTGGTTACCGCATATGAAGACGGCGCTGCAGAATTGGATGATTCTGATTTGCTTGACAGGGCCTTGAAATTGGACAGATTATTGTTCTCTCAGGATGATGACTTGATTATAGAAGCAGCCAATCGACAGAGGATTCAGAAACCTTTTTTTGGTGTCGTGTTTGCTCATCAGCTTCATGTTTCCATTGGGAAAATAATTGAGGATTTGGAGATAATAGCCAAAGCAACGGAACCCGAGGATGTTATTAACGAACTGACATTCCTTCCTCTGTAGGAATGTTGCGATATGCTCGCTTATCGTGACGGGAACAGTCGAGACCTCCAATCCATCACTCAAAATTCAGATGCAAGAAAAATGCATTTTTCTTGCATCTGAATTTTGATCAACACCGGCAATTTGACATTTTCGTTTGTGTTTTTATAAAGAAAAAGGAAGGTATACCGCTAAAAGAACGGGAGGGTCATTGAAATCATGAAATATTTCGTAATGTTTGCAGTTGTAATTGTTTGGTGTTCAATGTTTTCGATTTCAGCCGAGGGTACGTTTCCGCGTGAAATCAATTACCAGGGATATCTGACCGATGAGACGGGGGCGCCTCTTGACGGCAATTATGATTTTATTTTGAGTCTTTATAGTGAAGAGACCGGCGGAATTGAATTATGGTCGGAAACGCATCTGTCGACGGAAGTTTCAAACGGTTTGTTCAATGTAATGCTTGGTTCTCAGAATGAGTTTCCCGAAGGGTTGCATTTTGATTCGGCGTATTGGCTTGAAGTATCGATTGATGACGGAATAAATCCGGTTGAGACGCTAATGCCCAGGCAACCGTTGACAAGCAGCGGCCAGGCTCTGGCAGCGCTGGACGTTTACGACAGGGATATCAATCCGAAAACGATAAGCATCACCGGGTATGAGAAGGGTGTAGTGATAAACGAATACGGCGAATGGACCGGACCGTCCAGCGGACTGGAGGGACCGACGGGACCGCAGGGACACACCGGACCGGAAGGGCCCCAGGGCGAAACGGGCTTGACGGGACCGCATGGCGACACTGGGCCGCAGGGTCCCCAGGGCGATACAGGCTTGACGGGACCGACGGGTCCGCAAGGTCATACGGGGCCTGTGGGACCGGCAGGCGAAACGGGAATGACGGGACCGCAGGGACACACCGGACCGCAGGGTCCCCAGGGCGATACAGGCTTGACGGGACCGACGGGTCCGCAAGGACATACGGGGCCTGTGGGACCGGCAGGCGAAACGGGAATGACGGGACCGCAGGGACACACCGGACCGGAAGGCCCCCAGGGCGATACAGGCCTGACGGGACCGACGGGTCCGCAAGGTCATTCGGGGCCTGTGGGACCGGCAGGCGCACAGGGAGCAACCGGATTGATGGGACCGCAGGGGGCGACCGGTCCGATGGGTCCACAGGGCGACACCGGCATCGAGGGTCTTCAGGGCGATACCGGACCCATGGGATTCCAAGGCGACACCGGACCGGCAGGACCGACAGGACCCGTCGCCGGAGTTGATTCGCAGTTGATCTACAACAATGCCGGCTCGGCAGCCGGAGCTGAAATTTATTACGACGATGCGACGGGATACTTGGGCGTCGGCGCGGCCGCGCCTCTTCATAAACTGGACGTCAACGGTTCAGCGGACATTCGGGGAACTCTGACTGCAGCGGACGGAAATCTGAAAATCGAAAAGTATTCCGGCGATTTGTACGTTCAATCCTTGACCGGCGCCGAAGGCATCGCTCGCTTTGAAGCTGACGGCGGCATTTTTCAATTTCTCACGATCGCTCCCGGTAATGCCACCCAATTTGAATTGCATAATTATAATGATAGGTCCAACAGGTATTCTGAAATCGAATTTTTTAAATCTTCTTCGGACAATCTCTATGAATTGAGCCCTACCGAGAACGGCATGCGGTATGGAACTTTGCTTTTCCGGGGAGTGAACACCGCAAACGAGAGAGCTTCAGGCGCATCAATATATGTCAAACAAGACGGAGCAGCGGGCGCGTCAACCAACCCGGCCGATTTGGCTTTTTATGCGACGGCCCAGCTCCTGCTGCAACCCGACGGCGATACGGACGATTATCTTCAGGTAGAAACGGTTAACGACATCCCTGCCCTGAGAATTATAGGCTCAAATAATTTACGCATAAAGGGCACGGAAGGCGCGGGTTACATCGATGCCCATATATGGTTGGACGATTACGCCAAATTTGAGCTGATAGGTAATAATACTCAGGCTAATAATCGTTTGACGATACTTACAGGACCGACAGCCCAGCACCTCCAGGCTTACGGCGAACTTTACTTCAAAACGGCGTCCGGAAACATAAAACTGCAACCCGACGGAATTACGGATAATTATCTGCAGTTTCACACGGCCGGCACAATTCCCATGATAGAAGTCGTCGGAGGTTCAAAGATATACCTGGAAGGCCCGGAAAACGACCATTTACACCTGGGCATACATTCCGACAGGTACGCTTATCTCGATTTCTTACCGGATGAAGATGCAGGCTCCAGGCTGTTAAGACTGACTGCAGGAGACAATTTCAGCGGATTAAGGTACTCGGCATCTGAAAACGCAGACAAATTATTTTTCCCGGATACGGACTCGGAATACGATTTAGGGACCGACGCGAGACGGTGGGCGAACATTTATGCTGACGATATTTATTACACCGGCGGCAGTCTTCCGAATGATGCCGGCGCCGTACGCATGATCAAAAGAAAATACGGGCACGGCAATTATAAGGGACAAAGCATCAACGCGGGTGAAGCGATCGGGTTGACCATCAGCGCAGTAAACCGGATATCGGCTATGATGAGCGAGCTACAGGAGGAAAACGAAAAATTAAGGAAGCGCATAGAAGCATTGGAAGAAATGTTGAATTAAGCCGGAGGATTTGCGAATAAGGCTTATTTATTATACGTTGACTGAGCAAATCCGCAGCCTGATGCAGTCATTAGGAAAAATTCGTCGTTTCTCTGCGTCATTCTTCGGGTTTGTTTGGGCGGCGTATGCCCGATACGCCTCCGCATAATCCCTTGAATTCCTTGATATACAAATGAATCGCTTATTTCTGGATCAAAAACCCAACCAAAACCTATCTGCCGCCAAAAACCTCCCCAAAAGCCCCAACTCTGAACTTTGAAC
This sequence comes from uncultured bacterium, assembly GCA_964619725.1. Lineage (GTDB taxonomy): Bacteria > CSSED10-310 > CAZUFC01 > CAZUFC01 > CAZUFC01 > CAZUFC01. Next base: position 10,296 of record CAZUFC010000204.1, read on the forward strand.
TTTGAACTGACCAACCCTGAACCCTGAACCTTGAACCCTGAACCTTGAACCCCGAACCCTGAACCTTGAACACCGAACCTTGAACCTTGAACCCTGAACCACGAACCCTGAACCTTGAACCCTGAACCACGAACCCTGAACCTTGAACCTTGAACCCCGAACCTTGAACCCTGAACCCCGAACCCTGAACCTTGAACCTTGAACCCCGAACCCTGAACCTTGAACCTTGAACACCGAACCTTGAACCTTGAACCTTGAACCCCGAACCCTGAACCTTGAACCCCGAACCCTGAACCTTGAACCCCGAACCCTGAACCCTGAACCTTGAACCCTGAACCTTGAACCTTGAACCTTGAACCCCGAACCTT
>CAZUFC010000205.1:0-10614 GCA_964619725.1 uncultured bacterium
ATGCTTAATGGATTTTCTGTTGCCTTCAGGGCAACTTTTTTAACGAACTCTGAGAATAGTGGAACCCGTAATGAATCCCGATCTGGAGATCGGACGCCTGCTGACTGAAACGATAAAATTTCCTAACACGCCCAAGGTGTTGGGAGCCCTGGAATATGAAACATCAAAAAGAGAGCCGGCAACTGTCGCTATTTTGGAGGAATATGTGGAAAATGAAGGCGATGCCTGGAATTATACGCTGGATTATTTAAGTCGATTTTTTGAACGAGCGGCAGCAAAAACATCGGAGATAAAAAGCCGGCCAAGGTTCACGGAGCCCTTGCCGGAATACCTGGATGACGAGCCCCCGGTCCTGGTCAGAGAACTCATGGGTCTTTATATGGATCAAATGAAATTGCTGGGACAAAGAACTGCGGAATTGCATATCGCTCTGGCTTCAGGCGCCGGCGGACATGAATTTGCTCCTCAACCGTTCACCCATTTCTACCGTCAATCCCAGTTCCAGGCAATGCGAAGCATTAACGTAGAAACTCTCCGTCTGTTAAATGAAAAAATACCTTATCTCAGAGAAACCACTAAAAAGCGCGCTGAAAAAGTTCTCAGCCTGGAGTCGGACATTATCGACAAATTTCGCGATCTGCGCAACGCTCAGTTGACGGCTCAAAGGATCAGGATTCACGGCGATTACAGGCTGAGAAAAGCCCTCTATACCGGCAAAGACTTTTTCATAGTGGATTTCCAAAGAGAACCCGGAAAAACTATCTCTGAAAGAAGAAACAAATCATCGGCCATACAGGATATCGCAGGAATGTTGCGATCCATACAATACGCTTCCTTTACAGCCATGTTCGATATCGCTGACAGCGCCTCCCCGCTCGACAAGGAAGATATGGAACCCTGGAGAAAGCTATGGTACCGTTGGGCAGGCATTGCCTTTTTGAAGCAATATCTCACGGTAAGCGACAACGCTATCTTCATTCCCGAAAATCAGGAAGAGTTACAGATACTGCTCGATGCCTACATCATGGAAAAAATGATATACGAATTAAGATACGAACTGAATAATCGTCCGGAATGGGCCGGAATTCCCCTGAGAGGCATTATAGAGAACATGACCGACGGCATGACGACATCAGGAGAATGAAGGCATTGATCAAATATCCGTGTTTGGCGGTTACAATTTTCGTTGCCTGGAACAATTGATAATCTCTGGAAATTTTATAAAAAGAAAAAACATCTCCTCGAAATTATTTATTCCGATTGCGACAGCGATACCGACCCCGATTGCGATCCCGATTGCGACCCCGATTACTGATACAAATTGTAAGAAGTTTTGGCATTGATTAAAAAAGCGTCTTTTGAGGTTACAATTCGACAGAATCGTCTATCATTTTGTTTCGATTTCGATCACGATTGCGATACCGATGCCGATACCGATTGCGATACCGACCCCGACCCCGATACCGATTGCGATACCGACACAAATTGTCAAAAGTTTTGAAAGAATTGTAACCCCGGTTTGATCAGTCCGCAATGTTCAACGCTTATTATACGAAGATGAAAAGACTGTAATGTGACTGGTGAATAAAGCCTTATCATTAAATAGCGTCAGTCTGCGGGCGATAGTTCATGGATTCCAGCGCTGCGGATATGGCTTCGACGGCTTGACGGTCGTGTTTTCAGGGCCGCTTCGAGTCTTGCGATCTGTTCGTTGCGTAATTCGCTGATCCACTCGTCATGTTTTTCCGGGTAAAGCGTCAGGGTATAGGAAAATTCAAAACTGATCAAACCGGGGTTACGCTTTTTCAAAACTTTTGTCATTTTGTTGCAGTAATCGGGATCGCAATCGAAATAAAATGATGGGAAATTCTGCAGGGATCAAGCGAAATTAAAAATAAGACATTTATGTAAGGGACCGGGAGTCTAAAAACCAAGAAATTCAAAAAATTTGAACTTATGCCTTCTTCCAAGCAACTGTTTTTATTATATTTCAAAAAAGGGATTCAAAAATTTTGAAAAAAGTTCAAAAAATTTGACCCCCGTTTGCCGTTCAATATAATACGAATTAATAAAAACAATAACTTACGGTCCGACAATAATGCGGCATGAATCCTGCTTCAGGATAATCGTCCGCTGCGGCCGCACGCAGATACTCTATGTCCGATAGGTTGGGTTAAGGGGGCGTATTCCGACCCGCCCAAAAGGGAAAGACTGCGCCCGTAAGAGAAGCAAGCCCGAAACCAATCGGGCGGGGGAGGGCCCGAATAAAGGGGGAGGTTCTTTTCCGCTGATTTTGTGCCTTGGGTGTTTTAATTCAAATAGCCCTGGGACTGCTACGTTGAATAAGTCGTTGAATCCGTGGCAGACCGCACAGGTGCGTAATTAGACTGCTGCCGCATTCAGAAGTGGTCGTGCTGGAGTCATCATATTCATATTTTTTCATGAATTCCGATACGGAAAGCAAACGTCCCATAGCATATCAGATCGTCGTAAGAAAGCATCTTTCCCAAAACTTTCAGAATGCGCGCCTGGATGGCGTAAAAGCTGCTGACATATTCGTCTGGGCTGAATCCTTTGACATTTTCGATTGTTACGCTTTCGGATGTGTTTTTGAGGGTCATCTTCAACTCTTTTTCCACTGCCCGACGCAGATAGAGCCTTTGCCGATAAGGAACAACAGGAAAAAATGTTTAGATTTGCACGCCTGCAGCGATCATCTTTCATTATGACCCGATCCGGCGCCGACCAAAAATGGCCATGTCGGGGTTACAATTTTTCAGTTTGAATCCTCGGCGCTCGTGCTCAGCGCAACGGTAATCGTAATCGAACCATTGGTCTGATCTGTGCTGTCGTTTGAAAGCAAAGCAGGGCTATTATTTGAATCGAGATTCGAGTTTATGGACAGGCACTCGTTAGCCAAATCTTTCAGAAGAATCCGGCGCATTATTATTAGAATGTGTTCCTTTCAGGAAAAAGTAATCCGCCTATAAGCAACATAAGAAGGACCAGCCCTGCGGCTGAAATGGCAGGCATGGGCAGATGTTGAATGACGGTCACTGCGGGCGTAGATGTTTTTTGTCCGGTATCGGTGGGTTCGGCGGCAAGGTGAGCAGCCGTTCAGGGTTTTTAATTCATGCATCCAGCCTATGGTTGCGCTCTCAAAATCGTTTAATCCTGGTCCTTCGGCATGCGGGTTAGGGCTGCATGACATATCTGATCTTCTAACATCAGTTCAAGCCGGGCCAACTCAATCGTTTTTCGTGACGAAAATGCCCAGGGAACCGTCGAATTTCCCTTTAAGCGGTTTAACTTCTTTTGATTTCATGACTCCAGAGCAAGGACCGAGGGCGGCATTAAACCGTGTTCCTTCTTTGGCGCGAAAGCCTTCCAGCAGGATCACGCGATCGCCGGCTTTATATGTGACGCCTGTACCTTCTCCTCCTGTGATGATGCGTGTGGACTGAATTTCCTCTTCGGCTTCGTAATGCTGGAAGCCGGTATAGTTGGGATTGCTGGGATCGTTTTGGGGTGTGAGATTGTGGGATACGGGGCAATGGGAGTAAGTATCCGATCTCCAGAGTCCGCGCCCGTAGGTACCTGCAGTGATAGAGTTATTCCTGATTTCCAGTTCAGTGACGATTACATTGGGCAATCCGTTCATAAAGGGAATCCAGTCGCCGATATTATTGTCCCTGTAGAAAACGCCGACGTCGATTCCCACATATATGCCGTCGGCGCTGCCTGTTTCGTAAGCGATGCAGTTGACGGGCAGATTGGGCAGCGATCCGGAAATATTCGTCCAGCTTGAGCCTGCATTGTTGGAGTAAAAAACTTTATTGCCGTCCTGATAACCAGAGAGTGTGACGAAAACTTCAGAAGAAGTATCAGGATTCACGGCTATATAGGTGATAGATGAACCGACAGCAGCGGGGATGCCGGCGGTGACGTCCGTCCAGGAAACGGAAGCAGGATCGGCATTGATGTTGTTCGACATGAGGAGGGTCGTTCCATCTGATGCGTAAAACCTTCCCGTATTGTTTATGCCTTGAGCCATGGCGTCGAGGTTGTTGGGAATGCCTGAGTTAAGGCTGGCCCACGAGGTCCCTGAATCTGTTGAGCGGTAGACTTCGCTCCACCCTGCGAAAATAGTGGTTGAGTTTTGCGGATGCAGGTGAAAAGGGGTGAGCCAGGAGCCGCTTTCCCCGGAAGGTCGAATTTCGGTATTGGTATTGCCTTGATCCGTAGACCTTTTAAGGTTGCCGTATTGTGATTCAAAATAGACTATGTTGGAGTTATTCGGATCGATGGCGCATTCGAAACCGTCGGCGCCCCATATATGCGTGAATGCGGAATCGGTCCAGACGTTGCTTCCCTGATCCTGCGTACCGCCCAGTACCAGGTTGGTTGAAGCATCGGTTCCGGCGATGCGGTAGAACTGGGTATTAACGAGTGTTGCGGAGATGTCTGTCCAGTTTTCCGCCTGGTCTGAGGATTTGAAAACGCCGCCGTCGCTGCCGCAATAAAGAATACCAGCTTCCGTTTGAAGATAGAGCATCTCCTTTTTTATCCAGGTAGTCCTGCCATTCCAGCCAGGTTTTTGCGGTCCGGTTTACTATCGTGCCGTCGGGAAGAATCCGGTTCTGCATGATGAATTCCCATCGTTTGTATTGCTTGTACCCGGAACCCCTGCCCTTGAATTTACCCATGAAATGCTGTTCAACTCTGTCTTGAATTTCTTTGAAGTCCTTCGTATCAACTTTTTGCCACAAGGAAAACGAAGAATCGGCGGCGAAAGAGTTTAATGCGCCGCAGAAAAGAAACGAGAAGAAGATCAGTATACAGAATATTTTCATAATGAAGTCCTTTCGCTTGATTAGAATATGAAATTAATGTTTCATTTCAGAATTTAAAGTTTTCAATCGGCATACTTCATCTTTCAGGACATTGATTTCCCTGGATTGCTGAATGGTATGCAGCGTCAGTATCTCGATCTGTTCCAGCAATTTGGCCTGCATAAAGCCCAACTGTATACCGCCATTTTCAACTTCTTGGGCCGAGGGAAGACCGGGAAGCCTGCCGTTTCGAGCGATGCATTTTTCCAGTTCACTAAGCGTAATGAGTTCATAATCATCTTTGAACACGTAATCCGGCCAGGCTGCGGAATTCTGTACCATGACTTCCTCACACATAATTTTTCCATCGACTGACAGTTTATATCCTGTGGCGGTAGTCGTTGTACCGATGCCGACTTTTCCTTCAATGATCATCCCATCAACAGGCGCCGCCGTTCCGGCATAGGAGCTCCCGACAGAGAGTGAACCGTTGACGCTTAATTTGCTTCCCGGATTGTCTGTCCCTATTCCCACGCTTCCCGAACCGTCAGGAGCGTAGAGTCTTCCGTTATCGATTGAAATATGATCGGATATGGTTGAATCGGTATGAGTATGACTGTCGTTTATTACGATGAGGTTGTCGTATGGACCGGAGACGTCGCCTGAAAAACCTGTCGCGACGGTCAGGTCATTCGATGCATTTTTGTCCCATCCGTCGAATCCCGATCCGCTGATACTGCCGTTTACAGTCAATCCTGTACCGGTAATAATTCCGGCCACATCCAATTTAGTGCTGGGATTGGTCGTTCCGATTCCGACCTTGCCGGTCCCGGAGGGCGCATAGAGCCTTCCGTTATCAATCGAGATATTGTCGGCAATCCTGGAATCGGTATGATTATGACTGTCGTCGATAACCGTTATGGAATTATAAACTCCTGAAACATCCCCGGAAAACGCCGTCGTTGTCGTCAGATCATTCGACGCATTCGTATCCCAGGCGCTGAAGCCTTCACCCATCACAGCGCCGCTTATTGATAAACTGTCTCCGCAGATGAGTCCGACAACATCCAGTTTGGCGGCAGGGTAAGCCGTGCCGATGCCTAAATTACCGCCTTCTATCGTCAACGATTCGTCGCCAGTCAGGCGCAGGCGCATGTCATAATCCGAAACGTCGTCATCAGAAAAATCAATATAAGCCGAACCTCCTCCGCTGCTCCTTATCTCCAGACCGGGATTCCCGTTCAGCTTGATCTGCGCCGTCCCTGCAACTTCCAGTCTCGCAGTCGGACTTGTCGTTCCGATTCCCACATTCGCCGATCCGGGAGTCGTGTAAAGCGCTCCGTTATTTATCGTTATGCTGTCAGGAACTTCGCTGTCACCGTCAGGCTGATCGTCGTCGGTTCCGCCGATGCTGTGGAAATCGTCCGAGCAGACAAGTTTTATATTGGCGAGAGTTGTAGGCCATATACTGAGGTAGTTATGCCCATCTACCTTGTCGGCATCATTCGCCATTTCCGCCTGAAGCGCAAAACCGGCGCTGACGATTCGCTGATCAGGCGTCAGGCGCTGCATTCCCGTCGTTCCGTCCGTAAACCATATACGCAGAAAAAGATCGTCAGCGCTGAATATAGATGCCGGTATAGTCTCCATATCCTCACCAAGAATTAGGCTGTATAAACCACCGGTAACCGTCACCGCCACGTTCGTCGCAGGCGGCGTATTCCCGTCGTTCGACCAGTACTGTTCCGTTCCCGTTTCATTCACGATCGCAAAACGGAAATATCCTGTTCCTGTGAATTCCGCTCCGTCTACCTCGATCCGTCCCTGATAATTCATCATACCGGGTACAGCCCCCACGGAATCAAAAGATGCCAGAATCGTAATAACAACCGTTAGACACTGTGCTATATACTCCCTCCTCATTTCTTACTCCTTTCCTTTTCTAACCATGAAAAAAAATAACGGGAAACGTGCCTAATGCTCCTCAATTCAAAGCCTGGAATACTCTCGTTTCCTGGATGATTGAAAAACTTTGTCTCGCACGCCTCCACCCCATTCATGAAGGTTGACTGCATCAACAACATTAAAATTTTAACTTAAAAAATTAGAAAAGTAAATTTTTCAAAAAAATTTTTGCGGTAAATGCAGAACACTTGACAAGGCTGTCACAATCTATTGGAAAAAATGCTTTTCTATGGTTTAAAACAGCTTCCATTTTTGATTTAATCAACGGACCCGGTAAGGGGGAATTTTGTACGCCGATTTTTTGATTGGCTCATCCATTCAAACGTTTTTGGAAAAAGTTTGACCCCGGTTTGACCGGACCCAGCAAAATAATTGAAATAGAAGCTTTGATCTTTTACTCTGTTATTCTGCGGAACGATCTGGTTCCGAAAATGACAAAAGAATACTGATTTATAACATCAAACGCAGATTGTCTCAATGACTTTATTATTGGCGATGGAGATTTAAAAAGGGCATATGTGCTATTCCATAAAAATAATGCGAACTCCGAAAGAAAACGCAAGAGGGAATAGATCATTTCAGCTTTGGGAGAATTAATAAGGTCATTAATGAGTGTATGTTTTAAATTGAGCGAGGTAAGAGACGAATGACAGGAACGAAAGCTTTTCTATTTCAACTGGGGTTTACTTTGTTTCCGCTTCTTTTCATTTTCGGCGGCTTGCACTTGATGAAGACTTATGAGAAAAGGCGCCGGTTAAGGGTTTATCCGAAGTCCGGACACGGCTGCTTAATGGTTGCTCTTGCCGGACTCATTATGGCGTTTCTGGTAGTTCGATTCTTCGGTCAGGTTTATATTCACGTTTCATTGGGAGGAACTGAATCTCATGACGTCGAATATATGCAAGTATACGACGTAAAGATAAGCGAACCGGAGGATTTGGAGCGCATGTCGGAGGCGATACGTGATAATCAATGGTTCATGTCGAACCGCAGAAGCAGAAACAGGCAGGGGATTCTTTTGATCAGACATAAAAACGGAGAGGAAGAGCTTTATCCTCTTTATTACTACAGGCAGAAGAACGGAGCCTGGATCACGATAAGTTCGGGATCAGGCGGATCAGGTTGGCGTTACGGGGCCATATTTTTTCCTCGTCTGCCTGAGGCGCTGAACGAGATAGGAGTTCCATTTCCACGGGAAAGCGACAAGGATGGGTGATTAGTGAAGGAGGCATTGATCAAATACCGGTGTTTCGAGGTTGCCGTTTTCACATCCTTGAACAATTGAGAAACCTTGAAAAACTGAGAAAGTCGAAACACGACTGTTGGTAATTAATTATTCCGATGCCGAGCGCGATGCCTATCCCGATCCCGATTGCGATACCGACCCCGACCCCGATGCCGATACTGATGCCGATCCCGATTGCGATACCGATCCCGACCCCGATGCCTACGCCGCTGCTGATTCTGATACCGAAAAAAGCGTTGCTTGATGAAAAAACAGCGGTGAGTTCATCAAACAAATAGTTATGGAAGTTTTTTATAGGGATTGCAATCAGTCAGATATTTAAAAATTAAAAAGCGTTTCCCTGCTTTGAACAGTCCCGGCATGGGTTATGGCTGAAACGTGTAAATAACTCGATTCCAAATCCAAACTTGAATGCTGGACAGACGCCGGTTAAGTTATTAATTTGAACAATGTGTCCTCGGAGAAGTTCAAATTGGGTTTTATAGAATAGGTCCAGAGGATGAGACCCTCCAGTCGGCCGCATTCAAAGAAGCCCGATCCGCGATACGCTGATCCTGTTTCAGCGGACAGCGTTTAATCCATGAGGTGTGAGTCCAGGTATTTTTTTATTCCGTAATCAGATATTCGAATGGTTCAGAGAGGATTACCCAGGATTATCTTCCGGGTCCGTATCGCCATTCAACGATGGCCATTTCGCCTGAGATTTCTGATAGTTCCTGATTAAGCATCGCTCCGTAGAAGAAGAGTCCCGACATGGACTCTTCGCCTGTATCCGGCCATAGGAAGGGTTCGATGACGGTTATCGTTGTCGTGCCTGTAGGAATAGTCATGGTCTTATAGTCAAATTCGTCATATTCCGGGGGATGAAAACAGGTCCAGGAGTCCCAGAAGTAATAGCGGCCATAAACGTCCAGGACGAAGAAAACGGGGAGGTTCATAACGGGCGCACCGGGATTGTCCAGAAATCCTGTGACTTGGAAGAGTTCACCGGGGTGAGCTTCAACCGGCATTTCGATTCTTACGCCGAAGGGATGAGCACCGGGCGTCGGAGTCGGCGACAGATGCTGAAAATGAAAAAGTTCGATATCCACGCGCATCAAACCTCGATAGAATATTTCAACGGCCAGGATGGAGCCGTCCGGACTCCAGGAATGATCGCTGACGCATACTCCGCCGGCTGTAAATTCGGGATAACCCGGATCATTATAATGAGTGAGTTTTCTTTTGTCTGATCCATCGGTATTCATGATCCAGAGGTCGGTATTGAGCCATTCGACATGGCGGCAATTATCGTAGTTAATTTCATATCCTGTTGTGGTCATCCAGGTCACGGCGTCTCCCAGGGGAGAAATTTTACCGTGTTCATCCCATTCATCCGGTTCGCCGAAGAAACCCGATGTTTCCGTTAATCGTGTCGTCTCGCCAGTTTCCAAGATCATGCACCCGAAATCCATGGTTCGGTCATCCTGAGCCTCCAGAGGCGCATAAGAAAAATAAATGCCCGCATCATCCAAAGTCCAGTCCTGTGTTTCATACCACTCAGTCGATTCGCCCGGTTCGTAATACTCAAAATTACTGAATCCCGGATTCGATTCATCGAAATCAGCAACGACTATGCGCCAGTCGCCGTAACAACCGCCGGCGCCTTCCAGATCGCCCCACAGAATGCGGTCGCCCCGTCGCGAAAAATGAGGATGAAGACTGCCTCCGGGCGGATTGCCGGAGTGAACGTTAGTCATTTTATGGACCTGATAGGGTTCAGTCGATTTCAGGTCCATAACGTACAGATCATTATAAACGCCTTTGCCTGGAGTCGTCAGCGACGTTTCAGGATGTTCAGCCATCTCCGACTGAAAAAGCAGAAACCGCCCGCCGGGATGATAGGCGGGATTGCCTGTGCTCTTGTTGGGCAAAGAAGGATGATCGCATGTCAGGCATTCATTGCCTGTTCCGTCCGGCCGAATGCGGTATACATCGTGATAACCGTCGGCGCCTCGTTTGTCATACGCTATCCATTCTCCAGTCGCCGACCAGTCCAAACGGGCCGCCCGTTCAAGAAAATCCGTGATTTCTACAAGAACGTAATCTGATGCGCTGCTGTGACACTCTTCGTGAAAAACAGATGAATGAAGCGCCAAAGTCGTCAATGCCGTTAATCCGATTAAAATTATTTTCATTTTGTCCCCTCTCTTACAGATGCTAAAATCCGTTTACATTTGATACCAGAAAACTCATGAACCGTTAAAGCATGAATTAACAGGCGCCGGGAAATACTTTTCCAAAACCTAAGTAATCCTGCGTTCTGCTTATGCCGGCCTTTTTCTCGCTTCAGGTACGAGTGAATGAAGAAAATTCACTCCCCGTTTATCGGGGAGCAAAATTTGTTCCATGGTTGACGCATATGGAGGCATTAACATTACGGAACAGATATATTTTTTTGTATTTTAAACGCAGAGGCAAGCTGGACAATGATCCCGTCAATGATAATTAAATAGTGCCTGTCCATAAACTCGAATCTCGATTCAAAATTTAATGCTGGACAGCCACTTGGGTTTTTGATCCATAAACGGA
>CAZUFC010000206.1:0-10512 GCA_964619725.1 uncultured bacterium
GAGGTAGGGGTATTTGTTATACGTTGATTGAGTAAATCCGCAGCCTGACGCAGTACTGGGGAAAATTCGCCGTTTATGGACAAAAACTAAATAGGTGAGCGGCGCATGACATTGATGAATCATCAGATCAGGCTCAAGGATTTAAAATAACGCTGTGGTCAAAAGTCGCTCATTGTTAAAAATTCATATTTAAGAGTTCTTGCAGTGTTGGGCTCGACATGCCTGGAGTCCTGACCCGATTGAATGCTTTATCGTTCGCCGTAGAAAATCTGATAAACCCTTTCAGGATTTTTAAATTCATCTATCCTGCCTTATCGCTTCCAGAGATGGTCCGATCGCCTGTTCTCAATTGCCCGGTTTCACCAGTGCGTTAATCTTAACAACGATTCCAGCGTCCTCCTGCAGAATGCCGTCCTCGGCAGATGAGCAACCTCTTCCGGGATGGAAAAATCAATTTGGAGAGTCTTTTTTCATGCTGCGCATCGTCAAGTATATCCAGAACGGTTCGGATTTTATCCCTGTAACGTCTATGGAATTCCAGCAGACTATCGTCGCTGATCATTGTCGATTGCTACCTTCCTCAGATGGCTGATGATCATGATCATCCGGCGAACATTAATAAAACACTTTCATGATAGCGTGAACTTTTTCCGATACATTTCCGAAAGGGTCTTCCGCTCTGAAGCCTATGCAGTACATTCCATCAATCATGAGACGGTCGTTATAACCTTTTCCATCCCAGTAGAAGGTTTTTTCTCCCTGTGAAATGCCGGTCAGCATATATTCATTAACCAGGAGGTTATTTTGGTCTCTGACAGAGACGATGATGTCTGAACTTTTCGATAATGTATATGTAAATTTACAAGGCGTACTGGGTTCAAGTTGATTCGGATTTTGAGGAGTGAAAAAGTTAGGTTCCACGGAAACGTCGTCAATTACAGGATCACAGGCAGCAATAACAGCGTTATCCGACAATGCCCACATAAGGACGGCCATGACGTAGGAGGAATCGAAAGGAGCTACGGCGCCATTGTCAGCGGTTCCATCCCAGGTTATGACTCGGGGACCGCTTCTAAATGGTTTTCTGGTATGGATAGTCTTAATTCGTTCTCCTGTTCCGCCGCTGTAAGGTGAAACGTACGTTGTAATTTCCGCGGGAGTATCCAGCGTAAAAGTTGCAGTGAGGTAATCGTCTTCGAGAGGATTATAGGCAGAAGAATAGGTAACAGTTGGGAATATTTGCTGTCCGGCGCTTCCCGTTGTATCCAGGCGGTAAGTTTTTCCGCCCACGGTATATTCGATTATGAAAAAATAAACGCCAGAGGCAACGAAGTTTTCATTGTCGTTTTTTCCATTCCAGACATCAGAGTAGTAACCGGGTGTTCTTGATTCATCATCGACCAGGGTGCGTATATGTTCTCCTTTTCTGTTTATAATTTTCATAGTAATCGTGCTTGTGCCTGAAAGGGAGGATTCAATAGTCATAGTTTGGCCGACGGTAGGATCGAAAATTTCCGTACTTCGATGAGCGGTCAATCCTAAGTCGACATCTAAAAGTATGCGGTCAGTATCTGTAAGATCATCGTCATCTGTGACGCGCAGGGTTGGTTCATAAGTTCCCGGTTCTGTGAAAATAAAAAAAACGGAACCTGTTTCAGTGGAACTCCAGTCGTAAGTTCCGTCGCCGAGAAAATCCCATTCAAAGAGTTCAATGTTTCCATCAGTATCGGTTCCTTCACCCATAAAAGTAACGGTCAGAGGAGCAATACCGGTTTTCGGATCGGCATCGGCAAGGGCCGTCGGGCTGCCCGGAGGATTAACGTTTATCCAAAGCGCTGCGGTACCCGACAATAAATCGTTATCCGTTACTTGGAACACGGCATGATAATCACCCGCATTTTCGTAGGTGTGTAAGACATCGCCTTGAAATGAAGAGTTCCAATCGTATTGTCCATCTCCGTTGAAATCCCACTCGAACAATTCGATCGTCCCATCAAAATCCGATCCATAACCAGTAAAAAAGACATTCAAAGGCGGAGGACCTGTGAAAACTGAAGCATCTGCATAAGCTGAGGGCGCAGAGTCGCTTTGAGTATAGGCCTCGATCTCAATTATCGCTGAATCGCTCAAACCGTCGTTATCCAGTACCGTCAAGCGAGCCTCATAAATATCGCAATCTTCGTATTCATAATTGATCGCTGATGTAATCGGACTGGAATAGTCATCTATGCCGTCGCCGTCGAAGTCCCAATAAAAGTATTCGATGGTTCCGTCGGGATCATGGCCGTTGCATACGAACTGCACAGTCAAAGGCGCCGGACCGGAGCGAGGGTAGGTGAGGGGTAAGGCGACAGGCATGCCGACAGATATTAGTACTGAGTCGTCGTCTTTCAATAAATCATCATCTGTGATCTGGAAAAAGGCTTCATAAACGCCTCCATCAGAATAAGTATGAGCAGCCGCGCCTGTTTCGGATGAAGAGCAATCCCAATCGCCGTTGCCGTCGAAATCCCATTGGTAAAGAATGATTTCGCCGTCAGGGTCGTGGCCGGTTCCTTCAAACTCAACCGTGAGCGGTATTCCGCCCTTCACAGGATGTGCGTATGCTAGAGCAGTCGGAGCTCCACAAGGTCTTACTTCAATATTAGCGGTATCGGTATCCGTCAAACCGTCTTCATCAGTAACGCGAAGCATTGCTGTATAGTGGTTAGGACTTAGGTAGGTATGTTGAGTATCTCCGTTTTCTGCTGATGCATATGCCCAAGTTATTCCAATGACGCAAACATCGTCGATATGCCATACTTGCTCCATTACCGGGGAAAAGGATGAAAGTGAAAATCGAATTCTGGTTTCTGATTGTCCGGAATAGACAGAAATATCTATGACAGAAGCAGTCCAGGAGGCCTGCATTCCCTGGTATGTCTCTAATTGTATCCAATCCGTCCCGCCATTTGTCGATATTGACGCTGAACCATGAATGCCTGATTGAAAATTGTATTTGCTAATGAATTTCAACATTGCAGTGCCGGCGGGTATCTCGAAAGAAGTCGATTCAACGGTAGTAACAGTCCCGGTGGGAGGCGGAGCTGATGATTCAGGTTTCAGTTTATCGAACATTTTTGGTTCGAACAGGCTCTGCGATTTTTCTTCTTCATATTTGTCAACAAAGTTTGTAAGAGAATGAGAAGGGGAATGGCATTCAGTCTCGGTCAAACCCCATGTCGATTCGAGTATCCATTGATCAACGCCTGATTCGAAGTCATCATAGAAAACAAATTGGTCGCCGAAATCCCATTCATAAAGCGCAACCGGAGCTTCGAAGTCTATGCCGACACCGTTGAACGTAACTTCCAGCGGAGCGTTACCGACTTGAGGGGCGGCATTAGCGTGAGCTTCAGGCGGTGAGTTGACAACTGTTATCTCTGTGCTTGTCGTATCGTTCAGATTGTCATTATCTGTAACACGGAGAGTCAAATTATAGTCGCCGACTCCTGTATAGGTATACTCAACTCCGGAATCGGTTTCAGAACCATAGTCGAAAGTGCCGTCTCCGTCGTAATCATATTCCCAAAAGACTATAAAGCCATCCGGATCGCTGCTGTGGTTTCCGTGCATTGCCGTCATCAACGGGTTCTGTCCGCTTGAGGGCGAAACCCATAAACTTGACGCAGGCAGGGATTTAGAGACAGTTATCGTTGCCGGAATGCTGAATGCTTTATTCGATTCTGAATCGGTTAATTCGAGAACAGGGGTGTAATTGCCTGACAAGAAATCATGATTTACATGAGCCCCGGATTCTGAAGTCCAATCGAAGATGCCGTCACCCTCAAAATCCCATTGGAATGAATGTATTCTACCGTCACCGTAGGGTGTGGACCCGCCGCCGTCGAACGTTACCGTCAAGGGTGCATTGCCGGTTGCCGGCGAAGCTTCAGACCAAATCTGGATAGGACCTGTTCGAATTAATATTGATGAAACGAAACCATGCAATCCCTGGTCATCAGTCACCCTGAAAACAGGATTGTAAATGCCGGGCGTATCGTATGTATGATCCGCAGCGCCGTTGACAGACGATGTGAAATCCCATACTCCATCGGCGTTGAAATCCCATTGATAAGTCGTTATGTAACCATTATCGGTTCCTGTTCCACTGAAACTCACATTTAATGGAGAGTCCCCGGCAAGAGGATCGGCGGAAGCAAAAGCGAGGGGCGGTTCGTCTGCCTGAGTAAATCCCGGCAGAAGGTCCAAATCCCATGGATAAAATATTTCAGGGAAATTCATTAAAATGTTTCCGCCGGAGGATAATTTTGAAAGAGAATGATTAGAATGATCAACCGCCCATACATTGAGAGAACTCATATCCTGAACCAATCCATAGGCGTCACCGAATTCCGTTTCACTGATGAAAGTCCCGTCATTACTGATATGATATATACTGTTTTTATCAAGATCAGACACCCATGCGCCGTTGTCAGGGTCGGCAGCGACTGCATGAGGACATTCGAAGCCGGGTATCCTCATCAGTTCCGAGGAACCGTCCGCTGCAATCAAGACGAGTGAATCATTATCTCTATCTGCTGCCCAACAGGCGCCGTCACTCTGGTTAACGGCAATACCTACAGGATGAAGGAAAGTATTGAGCCGGGCTGTTTCCGTTCCATCGACAGCCAGCTTGACGACAGCATTAGCGCCGTGGTCCGCAACCCACACGCTTCCGTCGGATTGATCCACATCCAGCCACAATGGATTATCGAATCCATCTACTCTCTGGAGTTCCTGTCCCTGAGAATCCAGCAGCACTACCTGATTGTGTTGACGGTCCGTTACCCAGCAGCTTCCGTCAGCATGAAAAACTCCCGTATCCCAGGGCTCTTCAAATCCATCCAACCTAAAAACTTCGTTACCTGATGCACCCAGTTTGACTACCTGGTTATTCATACAATCAGCGACCCAGACGCTCTCATCAACCGGATCGCAGGAGATGCCGCGAGGATCATTAAAATCACCGGTTTCCCACTGCCAAACCCCGCCCGAATACCGGTCTACTTTGCCTGTATCGGTCCCTGTCGGAGGAGCTGCCGTTTTTTTCGTTCTCACTGTGTGTTCAAATAAAGGCGAGCAATTTTTGGGGTTGGTTTTATGCGAATATTTCTCACCATATTTGTTCGTCACCCAGACGGATTCAGCCCCATAAGACGCGTAATCGATATATAAGATTGTCGTATCTGTATCCTGGTAACCGTCGTCGTCTGTGACCCTTAGAACAGCCTGAAAAATGCCGTTTTCTTCATAAGCATGCGTCGTTACGCCTGAAATAGTTGAAGTCCATTCATAACTTCCGTTGCCATCAAAATCCCATTCGTATAGCGCAATCGCTCCATCATCAGTTCCAGAGCCGAGAAAATCCAGGATTTGTCCCACATAACCATAAGCTGGAACTGCCTGTGCCGAAGCATTCGGGTAACCAACAGGTTTAAGCCGTATCGTGACGATTTCTTCCGCTTCCAGAAAATCATCGTCGATCGTTTTTACTCGTGGTTCATAGATATCCGGTATCATGTAAAAATGAGAAGGATCATTATGTTGGGTCGTTTCATCATAGGTACCGTTTCCATCCCAATCCCATTGATATTGAGTTATATTTCCGTCGGTATCATATGCCTGAACATCGAAATTGACCCAAAGAGGTACGTTTCCTTCTTCAGGTTCCGCTGAAAATGACGCAATGACTGGCGGAAATAATTCTACGGAATATTCAACGAATGTCGTATAGGTCAATCCTTCGTTGTCCGTAACCCTGAAATAGGCCGTCCAACTACCTTCATCCGTAATGTTGTGGATTGTCGCACCTGTTTCGGTCGAATTCCAGTCGTACTCAGAATCGCCGTTAAAATCCCACTCGTAAAGAGCAATCGTTCCGTCAATATCAGTTCCCTCACCATAAAAAAGATTTTCGTTCCGTTTCAAGACATCTTCCGGCATTGGAGAATAAATTTCCGCTGCAGGCATTGATTGCGCTTTAACTAAAACATTATCCGTCGATGAATAACCTTCATCATCAGTGACTCTAAGCGCGGCATGAAATATGCCTGGTTGTTCATAGATCGTTGAAGTGTTGGGCTGATCCGGAGAAGAGTATCCCCAGCCGGTTGATGTTAAACTCACGTCATCAAGTCGCCAGCCGTATCCGGCATGGAAATCAAACGTTACATATTTAAAGCTAATTTTCGTTTCGGAGCATCCCGAATACCCCGTGACGTCAATTTGCTCCAATATCCAGTAATCACAATTTTCTGAATAATACGCTAATTCTGTCCAACTGGCGCCGTTGTCGGTAGAAATATCAACTTGACATGAGTCGCCGTCAGCAAGGATACGCTGATTAAAAAATTTCAGGCTTGCAGGCCCCGCCGGCAGGTTAAACGCCATAGAGGTTGCGGATGCGGATGTTCCTGTGGGAGGCGGGGCGGAACAAGTCGCTGAGAGAGGATCAAATATGACCGATGCCAAGTTTCTTTTTTGATGTGTGTTTTCAGAGTATGAGAAAAGAGAATGTGTCGGCGAGCGGCAAATTTCCGTATTTAAGCCCCACGGAGCATCAAGCGTCCATTGATAAGTTCCTGATTCAAAGTCGTCGAAGAATGCCTGGCTCGTTCCATAGTCCCATTCATACAATTCTATCGTGCCGTTAGGATCATAAGAATATTCACCTATCAAATTCACGTTCAGCGGTGTAAGTCCCTGTTGGGGTGAAGCTTCAGCGACAGCGACCGGTAAACCGAAGTCTACTTCAATACATATCGTATCCATATCGGTAATGCCGTCGTCATCGGTTACTCTGAGTATTGCAGTATAAACCCCCACTTCTTCATAATACGCTTGAGCATCAGGTTCATTGGGGGAAAGGTGAGACCAGTTACTTGATCGAATAGTTACATCGTCGATAAACCAGGCTTCTCCAGCAGGAGGTTCTTCATAAATGAATCTGAATCTTATGCATGTATCGGAAGCGCCGGTATAGGCGGAGATATCAATTTCAGCTGATATCCATGAACTTTGGTTTCCCGATATATTCATGAGTTCATGCCAGTCGGTTCCGCCGTTTGTGGATATGTCGATGTGGCCCGAAACGCTGTTTTCCATTGTATATTTGTGATAAAAGCGCAATTTTCCGGGTCCCGGTGAAGTCTCAAAGAGGGGCGAAACGGCAGTAATTGAAGTTCCGGAGGGCGGTAAAGCGGATGCCTTTGGAAGAAAAT
Organism: uncultured bacterium; assembly: GCA_964619725.1. Taxonomy (GTDB): domain Bacteria; phylum CSSED10-310; class CAZUFC01; order CAZUFC01; family CAZUFC01; genus CAZUFC01. The sequence continues at coordinate 7,263 of CAZUFC010000206.1, forward strand.
CTCCAGATGAATATAAGACCTCCATAATTTTGGATTTTATTCCCGCCCGGGCTCCCGAACTTGCTTTCAGACAATTCACAGGAGAGTGAAAAGTTTCGGTAGTCAACTCCCAATTTTCATCCAGGGTCCATTGGGAAACGCCAGACTCATAGTCATCATTAAATGCTGAATAGTTACCATAATCCCACTCATATAATTCTATCGTACCGTTAGGATCATAAGAATCTTCTCCCATCAAATTCACAGCAAGCGGCACAGCTCCGGAATCCGGCAAGGCATCTGCTACGGCTTGGGGAGCTCCCAGTTCCACGGTTATTTCAGTCGTATCCATATTCTTGTTATCGTCATCATCCGTGACTCTCAGCACAGCAGTGTAAGTTCCCTCCTCAGCATAAGCAGTAGTCGTATTGGGATAAATAGAAGAGGAATATTCCCACTCCAAGTTCAAGACGGTTATATCGTCAATGTTCCACAAGCTGTTGATTTCAGGTTCGCCGGATTCGAAGACGAATCTTATTCTTGTCGCGGAGTATCCCGTATATTCAGATATCATGATTTCTTCTTTCGACCAGGATGTTTTCGTCCCTGTCAATTCAATCAATTCCGTCCAGTGTGCGCCGCCGTCAGTGGATACATCGACATGACCCGAATCATCACCTGTAAAAGAATATCTATGGAAAAACATCAATTCCGCAATGCCGGTATTCAACGCGAATGAAAGAGATTCAGCCTTATTGGCAGGAGCTGTAGGCGGATAGGCGGATCGAGCGGCAAACAGGGAACTTAACATTTGTAAAACATCAGCCCCTTTGCCGTTTTCAGCTTGGCCCTTTTGGGAGTTAATCCTCAGGCAATGTGCAGGAGAATGATATACTTGATCGGTCAATTCCCAGTCACTGCCCAGGTTCCACTGTGAATTTCCCGATTCACAGTCTTCTCTGAATGCCGGGGGTGCATCTGAAGACCATTCATAGAGTTCGATAGTCCCGTCCGGGTCATACGAATTTTCTCCGATCAGAGCGATCTCTTCATTGATATAGGTTACTTCAGGTTCTGCCTGGGCCACAGCGACGGGATAATTCGCCGGAAAAACAGAAATAAAGAGATAAGCCGTGTCCTGTTCATCATCATTATCCGTGACTGTTAAGGCGGCATAATATTGACCGGCCTGATCGTATTGATGTTGAACGTCTCCGCTCGCTTGTCCGCTCCAATCATACTCGCCGTCCCCGTCAAAATCCCATTGGAAAAGTTCGATATACCCATCCGGGTCAGTTCCGGAACCTGAAAAATTGACCGTTAAAGGAGCATGTCCCTGGACCGGCGCGGCTTCAGCAAAAGCAGACGGGGCGTCTCCATGCGCATCTATTTCCAATGCGTCTTCAGCCGTCTGACCGTCATTGTCTGTTACTCGAAACCGCGCAGTATAATCACCCGGTTCTGCATAAAGGTGCAGCAATGGTTCAGAAGTCGTACTCGTCCAATCGTATTCGCCGTCGTCTTCAAAATCCCATTCATACAATACTATTATTCCATCAGGGTCTGAACCATCACCGATTAATTCCACCAAAAGCGGCGCCGGTCCGCCGGTCGGGTTTGCTTGAGCAGTTGCGTCCGGAGCAGATTTTAAAACCTCAACGGTAACCGTATCGGTTGCCGTAATGTTCCCAGTGTCGGTGATTTTTAAAGTCGCATCGTAAATACCGTAACGGCTGAATACATGATCGACCGTCATAGTATTCTGAACAGCCGGTTGGTAGAAATCATAAAAACCGTCTCCGTCGAAATCCCATTGATAACTCTCTATATGTCCGTCTACAGGATCAAAAAAGGAACCGGAAAACGTCACTGAAAGCGGTGCGTTTCCCTCAGCAGGAACAGCATCGGCAAACGCAGCCAGTATGCCTACCCTGACTATCTGAGAATAATCTTCATCCGTCGAGTAATTGTCGTCGGTTACTCTGAACGCCGGATTAAAAATCCCGCTTTCAGCGTATGCAAATGCAGTGATGCCCGTCGACTCCGACGTCCAGTCATATATGCCGTCTCCATCGAAATCCCATTCGTAAAGTATGATTATACCGTCTGAGTCCGTTCCCGTTCCATGAAAGTTAACCGTTTCACCTGTTTGCACCTGGATAGGATAGACCTGCGCGGCAGCGCTCGGCGCGCCTGTCGGAGGAACTGATGAATAAACTTCTACTGATGTGGGATAGTAAAATCCTGAGCTTCGCAATACTTCAACTCCAGCTACGATTATTTTCACGACTTCGTGATGACCGTAATCCGCCACCCAGCAACTACCGTCCCGGGGATCGACTGATACCGAATAGGGATTGTTCATTTCGGTTATTTCAGATAAAAATGAACCTGACGAAGAAAGCCTCACGATCCTGTTGTTTGAGGTATCCGCCGCCCAACATGAACCGTCAGCAGGATTAACAGATACATCATGGGGAAAATTGAAACCTCCCCTTCTCAAAATTTCCGTCGTTCCTGAAGGAGATAATTTGACTATCCGGTCATTACCGGAATCCGCCACCCAGCACGTGCCGTCAGAATTATTCACCGATACGGCAAGAGGATTGTTAAAACCGGATTTTACTCTGTGATTACCTGCATCACCGCTGACGTCATATCCGTCCGGTATGACAGCTGACAGAGAATATATCTTCCCGCTTCCGGAATCAGCCGTCCAGACCACACCGTTGTCCTGGTTGACGGAAACATCATTGGGATAATTGAATCCGCTTATGCGTATATGATGGCCGGTACAGATTCCGACGTCGTATCCGTCTGGAACGTCAGGCAACAGCTTCACTACTGAATGACTGTTCCAATCCGCTATCCATACCTCGCCGGTATTTTCATTCACATCCACCGATCGGGGATACGAAAATCCCGTGACTCGGACCTGTTCCTCACCTTTCTCCGAAATTTTAACTGTTTCGTGAGTATGATGACAGACTATCCAGACGCTGCCATCGCTGTTGTCCGCGCTTACCGCAATCGGTCCATTGCATAAATCAGACAAACGCAATTTTTCTTCGCCTGAAGACAACAATAGCTTGACGACGTCGTCAGCCTCCATGTCGCCGACCCATAAGTATAGTCCCCGCCCCGTATAACCGAAATTCTTCGTCAGTATCTGAAGATCAAGATCATCGACGTATCCGTCTTTGTTTAAATCAGCATCCGTGTCTTTCCGGCAAGCGTGCTTAACAATCCCTGCCCGCCGTGGCTATCATTG
>CAZUFC010000207.1:0-10430 GCA_964619725.1 uncultured bacterium
ACCATTTTCTTCTGTTTCGCTTTTCGGTTCTATATATCAAATTCAAATTTTAACACGAGGTAATAGTTTGAAAAACTGCAGGACTTCTGCCGGTTATCCTGCAACCGGAATGGATTTTTTCAGCCATTGGCCGCGAAACATAATAAGGACATTAAAAGTTAAGGGATATCTCAGGTACGTAGACGATATGGTCTTTTTTGCAAGGAGGAGAGGTGAATTGAGAGAATGGAGGGAGATGAGTCGTTCGTGGTTGAAGAAAAACAGAAATTTGAATATTCATGTATCTAAGATTATTCACTGCCCCTCACAAAAATCCGTTTTTCTCGGTTACGAAGTTTCCAGAGACGGTGTAAATACGCGTGCCGGGGCTTATAAACGATTAAGAGAGAAAATAACGTCCCATCTTGATGATCCGGGGGTTTTGGATTATGATGCTTTGGAGAGGTCTTTTGCTGCTCATACGGGACATTTGATTTTTTAGAATTAAAAACCTGTTCTGAGTATGGCGATCAAAACAGAGGAATTTTCAATAATGATAAAACATCATTCAGTGTTATGAAAATTATTGAATTTATAAAAATTTAAAGGGACTGATCAAAGTTCACATCTCCTGACATTGACTGATAAAAAATTGTGAAATGTTTGACGAAAAAACAACAGCCGATAGAAGAAATTCAAGTAAAACAAAGTCTCCCAGCCTTTGCTGATGGGGATTTCAATCGACCGATTCGTCTTGCAGAATACAAGTTTTATCCAATCGGAGTATTCATAGAAGATCATATAAAAAAAATCTTCACGATTCTGACGACCTGGCTTATTCATCGCCATCCATCCGCCTATGGACAACGTCTTCGTAAACGGATTGGACCGGCGTCTTTACCATGATTTGTCTACCTTCCCTTGCCCGGGCGGCGGCATGATCCTGGGCTGCCGCTCGCCTTTGCCGCCAGATTCTTATCTGTCGGTGAAGAATAATGACGGGGAATGAATCCAATGGATGACGGCGGAATACTTCATTCCCGAATTCCGAAAAATGCTGCCTTTGCATTAGCGAACGCTTGTGCACAAACGCAAATGACGATTAATATTTTTCTGCTGGAGAGTTTCCGGCGAGCGGGTCACTCAAACCGATCAAGCCTTGACATTTAGAATAGTCGAACTAATATAAATGTATTATGAAGCATCGTTGGATTGAGCACAGATTAGAAAAATATTTTAAGAGACCTTTCGTTCAAATAATGTTCGGAGCCAGACAAACGGGAAAAACGACACTGCTGAGGCATATGCTTGAACCGGCATTGCATTATAATCTGGCGGACCCTGTAGAGAGAAGCCGGATATTGGCAGATCCGGGCGTATTCATTCGCGAATGTAAGGCATTGCCTGAAGGTTCCGGAGCTCAAACAGTATTCGTAGATGAAGCGCAGGCTGCTCCGGCGCTTTTTGATGCCGTACAGAGTCTTTATGATACTGACCGTGATCGTTTTCGATTTGTTTTATGCGGCAGTTGTGCGAGAAAGCTAAGAAAAGCGGGAACCAATCTTCTTCCTGGCCGAAGCATGCTTCACCGTTTGTATGCTCTGATACTTCATGAGAGGCCTTCGAAGGAAAAGGGCGCTCCAGGGATGATACTTGATCTTCCATCATCGGGATTGGATGATGTATTTCCCGCTGCCGATCTTGAGGACAGGCTGGCCTTTGGTGAATTGCCGGGCATCGCCTTGATGGAAGATGAAGAAGATCGTTCACTGATTTTGCAGTCATACGTCGAGGCGCATTTACAGGAGGAGATTCGGCGTGAGACTATGATAAGAGATTGGGGAACATTCGTAAATTTTCTCCGGCTTGCTGCAATGGAATCCGGTAAAATAATCAATTATGCGGACATATCCCGCAATGCGGGAATTTCAATACCCACGGTCAAATCCTACTACGAACTTCTGCAGGATATGTTTATCGGATACAATATCCCTGCATTTTCAGGAAGTTCCAGGAAAAGCGTGCTGTCGACTCCCCGCTTTTTTTTCACAGACATGGGGATCAGGCATGCTGCGGCCAGCATTCCTCCTGGCCGCGGTGCAGCCGCAGCGGATGCGGGGAATATTTTTAAACAATGGGTCGGAGCGGAGCTGTATAAAAGATTGTCCTATTCCGGTCAGGGGCGTTTGAGTTATTTCAGGACTAAAGCAGGCGCGGAGGTGGATTTTATTATTGAACGAGACGGGGGAACGATTCCGGTTGAAGTGAAATGGACGAAGAATCCGGCGATGAAGGATACTCGCCATTTGCGGAATTTTATACGGGAACAGGCCCAGGCGGAAAAGGGATTTCTGGTTTGCCGCTGTCCGCGACCCATGCAAATGACCAAAGAAATCAAAGCTGTTCCATGGTTCATGATATAGGAAACCGGGTGAGTTTTCCACTCCGTCTGGATTAGCCCGGATTTCTCATACAAAATCGTAACAGGTTTTGTATGAGAAATGCGGGTTAGGTCCCGATCAATGCCGTTTACTCGTTGATAGACAGTCACTAAGGCAGCATTGCATTCACATTCCCGGACCGAAGCCGGAAGTCCATTTTCCTATGCCTGTTTTCCGCCCAGGACGAATGAGGCGATAGGAGGGGTGAGGTATGATTTGATCGTTGTGCGGGAGCTGTATTCTTCAATAGAACCCGAAGTTTTCAGAATCATAGTCGACGTAATTTGTACCGTTTTGTACTGTTCCGCCCCAGAAGACGGCAGAGTCCCGGAGATTTTCCGAATCCGGCCAGGTAAAGTTCAAGGGTTGGCCGTATTCGGCGGTTTGAGGAGGAATTTCCAGGGGCATGCTGTCGATCTGCGGACTCCAGGAAGGGTAGAACCAGTATTCTCCACGGTATTCCAGTATGAGATAAAATTCCATTTCTGCAGTTTTTGAGGAATGATTCGTGACATCGTATGACAGGAGAAATAGGTCGTTCCAGGTATAGGCCTCTTTGTTCAAACAGACGTCGACCGATATCGAGCCGTTATATTCATAGGCTCCGATGTCGAAACCGGCGCCTTGGGGTCTTGGACTATAATCGAGGTCATATTCCGGTGCGCCTTTTGAGCAGCCTGCGTCAACGGCCGGACTTGATGCCTGGAGATGAAGATCGGCGGCATCTCCCCAACCGGGACCTCTGAATTCCGGGTCCCTGGACATGTTTTCCGGACCCAATTCACCATTTTCGATATCCTGACCTGAATATTCTCTGCCGTGAGCGTAGACCTTCGCAGCGCTGCCCGGTATATAAAAGATATTATGTTCAGCCGTAAAATCGACGGAATCCCCAATGTAAACCACGCTGTCGCCGCCTGATACGATGGTATTGCGCATGAGCAGGGTCATGGAGGCCTGGCAGTCATATTGGACGTACATCGGATAGGCGTGCCTCGATGGGTTCTCGGATATCGTGGTATTGATAATCTCAAAATGAGTTCCCTGCTGTTCGCATTGTCCGATGACTACGGCTGCCCAGGGGCTTGATTCCGCGTCGCCGTCCCCCGTGCCGTAGATGGTGCAGTTGACGATTCGGCTTTCGTTGCCCCACAGCTTGATCCCGTCGCATCTGTTGTCGGCTGCGATACAGTTGGTAATTAACGTGTTTGCGCATTTTGAATCCAATCCGTCGCCCCTGTTATGCGCTGCAACCGTATTGATTATCGTCACGGGTCCTGCTGAGGCTTCAATTCCAAAACCGTCAGGCCGGTCGTAAGGAGAATTTCCCGAACCGCCCTGATAATAATGACCGCTGTAAGAAAGGCAGCAATTCCTTATCGTCAGATTACGGCATCCGCCTTCATCGCCTTCCGGACCCCCGACAGCTCCGAAACCGCAAAAGGTTATGTTGCAATCTTCTATTACAATATCATCGACATCCTTAATGTTTATGCCCATTTCATCAATACGATGGATGTATACGTTCCTGATGATCGAATGTTCGAAAGGACCGCCGCACGCGCTTATGCCGTCTCTGAACCAGGCGCCGCCGTCAGAAGTAATCTCCAGATTCTCTATTTTCAGGTAACAGGCGCCGGACACGTCGAATGCCGAATATAAATTGTTTCTGCCGACTAAGACAGCTTGCCCGCCTTCCTCGCCCTTTATCGTTATCCAGGCATCCGGAAGTCCTGAGACAGGAGTGATCATATCTTCCCAATATTCTTCCAGCACATAACGTCCTGATTTCAGTATCAAGGTGTCGCCGGGAGACAACTGCTTCGAACCGTATCCCGGCGAGGCCCAGGGGGCGTCGTGTTTTCCGGAAGCCGAATCGTCGCCGTCAGGGGAAACGTAATAGGTGGCTGTTTCGGCTGATGGATGCGTCAGGTAGGAGAAAAAAGAAAAAAGAAAAAAGACGAGAACATTTGCCGACAAAGACAAGTTTTTGTTCATTTTATTGATACCTCGGCGCTTTCTGCGTCATGCCGCCCACTTTATTCATTATAATTAATGATCTCATCGTTTGCCAATTTGCGTCGTCAGCAAAGCCCAGGGTTAAGCGAACGGAGTGAGCGCAACCCCGGGTAAGGATATGGAATATTAAAACCCTTTGCCAAGGGGGAATTTTTTACCCGATTTTTTTGTTCAGAAAAGATGTTATGGGAATTCGATCAGTCTCTTTTTCGACCCCATATCCATTTTACCAGGTCCGCATAAAACGTTCTGTCCGGAATCCTTTTTTCCGGGCAGTTTTGACTTTTTCTCGCAATACCGGCATAGACCATTTGCGTCATCAGCTTCAGGGTCAACATGATTTTTAATATCAGCAGCTTTGACTTCGGTTTATGCTTGCGGAAGTATTTCACCATGCTTTGCAGTTTTATTCTGTAGGCCGCATTCGGGTCGTCCGTGCTGCCGCCTATCTTGTGGACCGCTCTGGCGTCCGGCAGGTACCAGCATGAGTATCCTTCCTCCAGCATTCTTCTGCAGAAGTCTATCTCTTCGTAATACAGGAAAAAATCTTGATCCAGGCCTCCTGTCCGGTCGAATATCTTCTTTTTTATCATCAGGCATGCTCCCGTCGCATACTGAACCTGCTGCAATGCGGCATTGTCTCTGTATTGACTGAATATGCGGCCTAAATATTTTCCGTATTTTTTTATTACTGTCTCGTCCTGGGGCATCAGTCGCTTCATATTGAAAATGTAAGCCGCGGATGTGAGCAATGTCGGAAAACTGCCCCTGGAGGGTTGAAGCGCTCCGTCGGAATTCATTATCGCCGGCGCTGCGGCGCCTGCTTCCTGGCGTGAATTCAGAAAATCAATAAGCCTGTCGACGGCGGCTGCATCCATGCGACAGTCGGGATTCAACAACAGCAGATAATCGCCGGAAGATTCATTTACCCCCTGGTTAACCGCTGCAGCGAATCCTACGTTTCTTTCGTTCCTTATGAATTTTGCCGGGTGCGACAACTCGTCGGACAGCTCTTCGCAGTTCTCCTCCGGACTGTTGTTGACTACTATGACTTCGATTTTTCGGCCGGGAGTTGCTGTTTGCACGGAATTGATGCATTCCTTCAACAAATGCTTTGACCTGTAATTAACTATGATGACTGTCAGGTCGCGGTTTTTTGTTCCCGCTGCAGTCTGAAAATCGGTCATTCTCTTTTTTGGCACGTCCGTTATGCGGAAGGCTGTAAAAATTTTATTGAATGTATTTCTGATAAATCTCGCGGGCCTGGCTTATTTTATTCTGCCTTTTATAAAGATAGACTAAATTTTGAGCGGCGTCTTTAAACTTGGGATTTAACTCCAGAACTTTGAGAAAATTTTCTTCAGCTTCGTTGTAGCGTCTCAGTTTCAAATTCGTTATGCCCAGATTGTTGTATGCTCGTTCAAAGGAGGGATTCAATTCAATCGCCTTTTGATAGGAAGCCGCTGCAGCCCTGTATCTTCCCAATTCATCGTAAACGAAACCGAGGTTGTAATGAGTCTGAACGTCGTCCGGATTCAGTTCGAGGGCTTTCTGGAAATAGTCTGCCGCTTCCTGGTAATTTTTTCTCGCAGATTCGGTTAATCCCGCTTCAAAGATGGCCTGGAAAAAGTCAGGTTTTAAATTGATGCTCTGTTCGTAGTGAAGGATAGCCTGATCATATTCCTTCTGACTGAAATAGAGAGCGCCCAGGTTCCGGTATATCCTGGGATCGTCCGGTGCGTTTACGAGCGCCCGTTTGTATTGTTCCAGCGCTTTATCGTAATTTTCCTTTTCTTTAAGGTAATTACCGTATCGGAGTCTTAATTCCACATTTTTCGGGAACCTGATTATCGCATCGGAAATGAATTTTTCAAAGTCCTCATCCGCGTTGAGCTCCTCGGCCATCTCCAGCAAAGCAATGTATTCGGAAACGTCTCGTTCATAGGGGTCTAACTCGAAAGATCGTTTCAAATGATAATAAGCTTTGCTCTTGGAGGCTTTATCGTACTCAAGATATAATTCGCCCAATTCCCGGTGCGCCGTCGCCAGATTAGGATTATCCGATACCAGTTTTTTCAGCGTATTGACCGCTGCATCGATATCGTTTCGCTCCTTGTAAAATTCAACAAGTTCAAAAAACGGAGCGGCAAGCAGCGGATACATCTCTATAGCTTTGTTGAACTCCCTGACTGCAGCGTCACCTTCACCCCGTTCTTTATAAATCAGCCCTTGCTGATGGAAAGCCTCAGCAATGAGCGGATAATCCTGTCTTCTATGGAATCCGTTTCGTTCGGCCTGGTCGATTCCCTCCTGGAAGAATTCCAGAGACCTATCGAATTCGCCCGTCATCCTGTAAGCTTCCGCCAGGTCCAATGTATCCGTAAATTTATCCCTCAATTCCCTCAATCGCCGGTAAACATCTGCCGCTTCCTGGTATTTGCCCGCTTCCCGGTAGGATTTTCCGAGCATCTCCAGTATGCTGACTTCGTCAGGCTCCGAAAGCTGGTAAATTTTTAGATAGGGCAGCGCCTCACGGTATCTTTCCGCATTATATAGCAGCTTGCCAAGCTCCAAAGCGGCATCCGAATAGTCGGAATCAGCTTCCAAGACCTGTTTATAAAGTATTTCGGCAACCGCTTCATTGCCCTGCTTCTGCTCCAACCGCGCCAGCCAATACTTCGTCCTTGTTTCTTCAGGAACCAGCTCAAGCGCCCTTTGAAAACTCTCCCTCGCAGAATCATACTCTTCCTGGTAAAAAAATGCCCGGCCCAGCTCGATATACGCCGGTCCGTAATTAAGGTCTTCTCCCAGAACTCTGCTCAACATGTCGACAGCCTTGTCGTAATTGCCCTTTTGAATCTGTTTGACGCTTTTGCGATATGTTTTCTCCATTTTTTTTGAAAGACAATGACCGGTATCCTGGAACCATTGTAAAACGACGAATATCGCCAATGACAATATTACTTTGGAAAATAATGTCTTCATGATTTTTTTCATCGGGAACTTCCCCTTTAATGAAACGGCATCCCTCTTATTTGTAAGGCGCTGAGCCGCTGTCTGTCAAGAAATCTTGCGGATGATGCGTCGTTCAGCGCTTACTTCAGATCGACGAATTTTTCAGAAGCGGCGGAGATCGCCGTATAACGATGGGTGCAGAAGGCGAAGATGCACAAACGATGGGTGTGCGGCTCCATATCGACGGGTTGAATGACCCTGAGTCTGTAATCGCCCTGAGTCAACTTTTTCAAATCTCTGACGAATTCCTGGGGTTCTTCGTTGACGTAGAGGAGTTTCGGAATTTGTCTGTCCGTAAGGTAGTCAGCGATGCCTGGAGCGTTTTTTTGCTTTGACGGGAGTAACCAGGCGGAACTGATGTCCTCGGCTGTTCTGAAAGGTTCTTTTTTGATCAGGTTTTTGAAATTGTCCTTGAATATCCTGATGTTTTTAATGGAATTCGCATCGATGTTTTTTTTCAAATCAACTGATTCAGGTCGATTCCATTCTGCCGCCAGTATCTCGGCAGCATACCGGGAAGCCGCCAGCGCGGGGAAGCCCGGACCGGCCTGAATTGCGGCTATAGTTTCCCGTTGAGTAGGGGAGGATAATCTTATGGCCTGTTCGCCGTATTTTTTCAAAAGATGACGATTGGCCGGAAAGTGAGCAACAGGCGAAAGATAATAAGTAAAAGAGCCGACAGTTTCCTCAATAAAAGGTTCGCCTGCATCGACTAATTTGGATTTCGATCCGGACCGTATGCCTTTTACCGGTATATTTTCAGATTTAAAGGCTTCCAGAATCTGTTTCACGCGGTTCAACGGCTTCTCTGAAATCAGACTCAATATTGCGGTTCGCGCTTCAGAATTAGTTTTTAAAACGACATTGTATATTTTTTCTTCTTTCGCATACCGTTTAAGAATATCCGGGAGAAGGCCGAGGACAGAGTTCAGGACAGGCGCCAGGAGCGGACATTCTGATATTTCCTCCAACCGATTATCATCATCGACCGACGGCCAACCAATAATGAAACGACCTTTAATTTTTTTGACCGACAGCATATCCGACGTCCTGTAACCGTAAATTTCCGGTGATCTTATGAAAGGATGAATTACGGTTCGTTCCAGTCCTTCAACGCTTCGGCAAAGGTCCTTGACGATCTGGGTTTTTGCCTGAACCTGGGCCGAATAAGCGTAATTCATAAGAGAACAATGGCTGCATTTGTCGAACAGAGGACATTTCGGTTTCGTTCTGTCGCTGGAAGGGGCCACCAGGGACATCCGTCTCGTAAAGATGTTATTGCGGTCGATATTGGTTATGCGCACTTTCACGGTATCGCCGGGCACCTGGCGGGGCACGAAAACATTGATATTGCCGGGCAGCACAGCCAGTCCCATGCCGGAATAGGATAACTTCTTTATGCTTACCGTCAGTTCATCATTCACCTGCGGTCCTTTTTGCGCAAATTTTTCCTTTAACTTCATCTCCGGACTATCTTCTTTTTTGCCGAACAGCCTTTCCAGCTCGGTCATGGGATTCTCTTTTTTCGGTTCCGCGCCGAGTTTTTCTCTTAACCTCTTCAACATTTTTTCTTCTTCATCTTTATTCATCTTCTTCTCCCGCTATTAAAACGGTTGGTCCCGTTTCCTCCATGAAGTTAAAATTGAACTCCTTTAATTATCAATCGCCCCTGAAAAAATCGCCGGCGATTCCTCCTAGTATGGAACCTTCACCTTTTCCGCCGCCTCTGGTTTGGGGAGCGGCGGCATAGATACGACCGGAAAGGCGTGAAAACGGCAGAGACTGCAGCCATATTTTTCCCGGTCCGGTCAGATGGGCGTAGAAAAAGCCTTCCCCGCCGAAGATGGCCGATTTGATGTTTCCGACATAACGGATGTCGTAATTGATGGTGGATTGAATGGCGACGATACAGCCCGTATCTACCTTAAGGCTCTGTCCTTCGGTCAATGTACGCTCCACAACGGAACCTCCGGCATGCACGAAAACAAGTCCGTCGCCTTCCAGTTTCTGCATGATGAAGCCTTCGCCGCCGAACAGTCCGACTCCGATTTTTTTCTGAAGTTCTATACCGATGGATACGCCTTTTGCCGCACACAGGAAAGCATCCTTCTGGCAGATTAAACGCCCCTCATGTTTTTTCAGGTCCATGGGAATGATTTTGCCGGGGTAGGGCGCCCCGAAAGCTACTTTTTGTTTTCCGCTGCCGTTATTGGTAAAAACAGTCATAAAAAGACTCTCACCGGTAAGCAGCCTTTTCCCGGCCCCGACCAGCTTATCCAGGAAATCCCCTGAAGATTTGGACCCGGTATCGCCGAAGACGGTTTCCAGGGATATGTCATTGTTCATGTACATCATTGAACCGGCTTCTGCCACAGCGCTTTCGCCGGGATCAAGTTCGATCTCCACGAACTGCATTTCTTCGCCGTAAATTTCGTAATCGATTTCATGGGCCCGGGGAAATTCAGGATAAATTTTTTTCGGCCGGTCCCAGGCCCGGCGGAATTCAGGCAAAGTCTTGACAGGAGCCCAGTTCGGCATTCCTTCTCTCCAGACCAATGCCTTGTCCGGCGGTCCTTCTTCCTCAAAACGCGCAATAATTTCCCCCATGGAAAAAGGACCGAGTTTTCGACCTCCGACAGCCAGATACCATTGACTCATCTTCTCCCTCCTTCTGATCCCTCTCAATTACCGCAAGTTATTGAAACTCTTGGAAGTTTCAATAACTCGTCTACTATACCACAGGACGCAAATAAGTCAACGCCGGCAGGGGGTGGAGATAAGATTGGAAGAATGGAAAGTTGGAGGATTTGGGTGTCATTGACGCATGAAAAATCGGTTTTTGGTAAAGGTTTCGTTTTTCCGGCGGTTTATTTGCGAACAGGAAGCGGATCGAATTTCACATCTCCTGACATTCGCTAATAAAAAAATTGTGAAATGTTTGACAAAAAAAACTATAGACGTACGAAAAAATTCTTG
>CAZUFC010000208.1:0-10203 GCA_964619725.1 uncultured bacterium
TGACTGTCCAGCATTAAATTTTGAATCGAGATTCGAGTTTATGGACAGGCACTAAATAGAAGTTTTTTTGGGACTGCTCAAACCGGAGTTGCACTTCTTGCAAAACTTTTGACAGTTCGTTTCAGTAATCAGGGTCGGGGTCGGGATCGGGATCGAAATCGAAACATAATGATGCGATATTCTGCCGAATCCTAACCTCAAAAGAGGTATTGTTGATCAATGTCGTTTTTCGATATTCTTTGCTTTTCTTTGAGTCCTTTTATCTGATATGAAAGAATCTATCCCGGCTTTAAAATGACGGGATTTAAAGCTGTGTGTATTTCAACATTCATCATGCAAAAACAAACGCAAACCGACATTCTTCCAAAATTACTCTCAACATGGAATTACCTCTAATTTTTCTCATTTCACTCGGCCTGGCAATGGATGCTCTCACCGTATCCATCTGTTACGGTATGAATCTTCCCGGCAATCACACGAATCACGCTTTTTTCATCGCCTTATCCTTCGGTTTCTTTCAGGCTGCCTTACCCGTGCTGGGCTGGCTTGCGGGAAAGAATCTAAGTTCACTGATCCAATCCGCGGACCACTGGATCGCCTTCGGACTGCTTGCTTTCATCGGCGGAAAAATGATTTTCGATTCGACCGGTCAAAGAAACAATTGCGTCGACGAAAATTTCCGACTAACTGTTACTATGCTCCTGGCCGCTTCCGTCGCTGTCAGCATTGATGCTCTTGCCGTAGGGTTGAGCTTCGCCCTGCTGAAAACGGCAATATGGCTCCCCGTCTTTATTATTGGAGCGACGACGTTTGTTTTGTCATTTTTGGGAGTCATGATCGGGAAAAGCGCCGGCAAATTGTTCCGTCGCAATATGCAGATATTAGGCGGATTGATCCTGATCGGAATTGGAATAAAAATACTGGTGGAGCATCTTGCAGCCTGATATTTTTACATCATTTCAGGGACTGATCAAATGGCGCTGTAATTTTGCCGAGTCGCTTCTTCACTTATCAGCTCTAATCGCTGCTTTCCCCGGTTGATACGTCCTGGTAATCGTTTCAAAAAACCCGGCTATTTTTATCATCGCCTCATTTCAAGTTTCGCCTTTAATTCTTTCAGCAGACGCTCATAATACGCATCGCTTTCCGAACCCTCAATCAGATTCTTCAGTTCATCAACTATCTCATTGAGGATACGCCGCGCTTCGTCTTTTCTGTTCATTGATTCCAATATTCTGATCCATCGATGTTTGTAATCAACGGCATATTTCGTTAAATCAGACCGGTCTTTCTTTTCCCGGAGACGCTCAATTATCTCCAGCGCTTTTTGCGACTCCGCCAGGGCTTCTTTATATTTCTTCATGGCTTCGAGTATCTCCGACTTCTCTTCCAATACTCTGGCGAATTCCAACTCAAATTCTCTTTGATCCTCTTTATTGATTATCGTATCGAGTATTTGAACGGCCTGATCGATCTCTCGATTCGCCTCCTGGTATCTCTTCAAACTTTTTAAGGCAGATGCTTTATTTGAATGAAGAATGCCTTTAATGTGCCTGTATTGAATCCTTCCCGCCTTATTAATGAGATAATTCCAGATTCCCAATGAATTATCATAGAGCGACAACGCAAAGACCGGATTCCCGGCAGAATTGTTCAGAACGCCCCAATTCAGATAGAGACGACCTAGAAAATTCATGTTCTCATCCGTTCTGTTTTGCTTCACCACGGCTTTAAACAATTGGACGCTCGTTCGACAAAGTTCAGCGGCTTCATCAAGCTTTCCCCTCTCGCTCATCAGGAGAGACTTATTCATAAAGGCCAGGGCCAGTTGTTTTTTGTATCTTCCTTGATATTTCGTATTCAGTTTTTGGAATAGAGAAATTGAAAGATCGAAATCCTGTTCCGCCTGCTCGATCTTCCGCATCTTATTCAATGATACGGCACGATTCATGATCGCCAGCGGCAGTTCATATTCTGCATTTTTATCGCGGGGATCGTTCATCTTGACTCCCTGCCAGATAGTAATGCCGGCAGTGAAGCAGGTTACTGCATCGAAATAACGGCACATTGAATGCAACAGAGAGGCTTTATGCGCATAGGCAGCCGCCAGGGCTTTTTTTTGTGCGAAGGCGGGTTCATCCGATTTCAAAGTCGTCTTGTTTCGATGTTCAATCAACCTGTCGAAGGTTTGAAGAGCTCCGGGAGCATCATCCATGCCGATTTGAGCCCAGGCTTTATCCTGCAGGAATTCGCAGAATTCTTCTTCGACCTCTTCCCTACCGGATTCGATCAGAATTCTGTATATTTCGTCAGCATCTTCGAACTTCTCAAAATCTTCAATGGATTGAGCTTTTCTGGAGCCCTGCCGTGCAGAAAAGTGCAATTCTGCTTCCCAGGCAGGACGGCCCGCCTTCTCCAAAGCCCTTCTCAACCAGTATTGAGGGTCCCGCCATCTTCCGCCGTGTATGGTAATGCGATCATGAACGATTTTTTTAACGGTATTGCCGGAGTCCACAGAATGATAGATTCGGGAATATGACGAACCGTATTTCTTTGCATACAGGGCTTTCAATACCTCCGTCGCTTCCAGGAAATTATCCCAGCGCTCTTTAACGTCAAGACGGAAACATTTTCTCAAAATATCCGCAAAATCATCAGGCATATAAAGAGAAGAAGACTCACTTTGTAAAGCCAGGAATTCCTCAAGGATACTCGCCGCTTCCGGTCCGAAATTCCAGGTAACTTTTCCCGTAAATATTTCCAGTATAGACAATCCCCAACTCCAGACGTCCGTTCTGTGGTCGAGCTTCTCGTACCGGCTCTGTTCAGGAGAACAGTAAGCTACGGTCATGCCCCGCGAACTGACGAGAGGAGACGACTCGCCGTTTTCGGCTGATGCGGCGCCCCGAACCTGCAGACCTCTGGCCCGTGATAACCCGAAATCGGTGACCTTGACGTTCCCGTCTTTACTGATCAGGACATTGGCCGGCTTTACATCCATATGAACGACCCCGCACTCATGAGCAGCCTGCAGTCCCCAGGCGAATTGAATGGCGATATCCAGAACGTTCCTTAAATCCGTTAATTTCCCCTGCTGAATCCAGCCTTTCAATGAGCCCCCGTCGACATATTCTGCAAAAATCGCCATTCGATCCTCTACCGTCCGGAAAAAACGGCATGCCGTCAGATGCGGATGCTCAGGAAGGTCGATCCACATCCGCAACTCATTGAATAGAGATCGCTTTACTTCACTGTCCGCTATCGCCTTCTCATGAAGCGTCTTAACGGCAAAGGGCTCCCCATCGCGCTTACGCCTTACCAGATAAACGATTCCCATAGCTCCCCGGCCTAAATAATCCTCGACTACGTAGTCCTCCAGCAACGTTTTACCCGGACGCCAATCCTGCAATATCCTCCTCCTCTTTCCGTCTCTTATCCCAAGCTTTTTCTTGACTTAACGCGAATCGCTTCAGAATATTCAACATTCAACCACTATCTTACCTGCTCATCAATCAATTTTTCAATACCCCGGTTCTACCGTCCTTTTTGAAAACCGGAACCGTCAAAAACTTTAAGATACAAAGAATAAAACCGTATTCTGAAAAAAATGAAAAATGATCGTTGTTTATGAACTGCGCCGGTGATCAATCGCTCCTGTTCGAAGGGGCACGATTGACCTGTTGAATGTATGATTAATGATTGAGCGCTCAGAAAAAAGTCTATGGCGACCTCAATGATTCAAGCGGGTAGTCGGAGGCAGACGCTTGATGCGAACGTATCGCGGTATTCTTTTCTTCTCCTGCTTGAAGCCTTTCTTTCCCTTGTTTTTTCGCAACTTGAACGGACTCGGTTTGCTCTTCCTGAACGCGACCGCATCACCCAGTATCCTTACGACGTCCATCATCATCTCAAACGTGATGCCCTCATAAAAAATTATTTTTTCGATTCTTAAAAGCGTCATTATTTGATGAAAATTCTTGAGCGGTATGCGATGATTGGTCAACCGCCTGTCATTTAATAATATATTCGAACCAGCAATTGAAAAAGCCACATTGCCGTTTTTCCTCAGCGGTTCCCTCATATCCAGAAGAAGGCTCCGAACAGCCTCCTGCATCCTGGGATGCCTCTCAGGATAAAGTCCCGCCAAATGCACGGCAGTCTGGAAATTGCTGAGCAATGAACCGGCCCACTCGTCTGCAAGCGGGTCAATTTCATGGTCCTTCCCGTTGCGCTCTGTCGTATTGCATTGTTTGAAGCCGTCTTTTTTTTCTCCGGCTTCTATACAGCCCCTGTCAAGCAGCTCCATCGCAGCTTCCATCGCCAGATAAGGATGTATCTTTAAGACATCAGCGACTTCGTGTAAATTCAGCCGGCCGTCCAGCGCATTTAAAAAGCGGATGCTCTCCTCATCAAGCTCCTCAAAAAATTTAAAATCCGTATTCAGTTTAAGAACCAACTTAAAAGAAGCCAGATCAGGATGGAACGCCTTAATCTCGTCTATCTCCTGCAAACAGGACAATATGACGTCTTCCATCCTTAAACGCACGTCAACCTCATATCGACTGTAAATGCACAAAACATCCGTAAACTCGAATTCTCCCTCCTCCCATCCCAGCATCTCAACCATGTTCATTTTTACGTAATTTTCCGCTGTTCGCCTTATTTTATCAGCGGTTAAATCAGTTTCCGCCGTCAAAATGTCCGATATATCGTGAGCTGAAGACTTCAGAACTCGTTTAATCCTCGAAAAATGATCCAAATTAATGTATTTATAACGCAGCAGATGATCCAGAAAAGTGATGCTTCTGCCGTTTCTCTGCTGAATTAAAGTCCGAAGAACACCCCGACGGAGTTTTATTACGAAACGGTCCGAATGATTGCTCAGAACAAGATATCCGTTTTTTTGCTGATTTCCCGCCAACAGGCAGAAATCCGAAATATCCAATTCTTTTATGTTTCCTTTTAAGGACATGAGGTTCCGATCAAGAATCCACCGTGTAATGATATCGGATATTTTTCCAAAAAATTAAGCACAGAAATCTTTCGCCTTTTTGGGTCGTAATATGTCCTTCGTGCATCATTGAATTTCAAAATTTTTAAAAATGATGTAACATAAGAAGGACTGAGGCCGAATTTCAGCATTGAAAAGGAGCAAAATTGAAAATCGAATGGTTGGATGACATTGCAATTGCAGACGTGGCGTTTCGGATAAACGCCGGCAATTTGGAAGAACTCTTTGAAACGGCAGCTTATGCACTGTTTGAGTCGATGATCGACCCTCGTACAATCGAAAATAAGATTTCGCGAAAAGTTGAATTAAAGGGAGATACTGATGAGGAGCTTCTGTTCGACTGGCTTTCCGAATTGATTTACTTGAAGGATGCTGTACCGGCGGTTTTCAAGGATTTTAAGGTAAGGATCGAGCAGAAGGGTGAGGTTTTGCGGTTAAGGGCTGAATTGAGCGGTGATGAGATAAAGCCTGAAAAATACGATATTCATGTGGATGTGAAGGCCGTGACCATGCATGAATTTAAACTGGAAAAAACGGACGAAGGCTGGTCGGCGGTGGTTGTGCTGGACGTTTAAACAGGTATGCCGGGCCTCTATGGCGTTAGTCACGCCGGGTTGTCCTTCGCTTCAAGGGTAAAGGAGTCGTAATGAAAACGAAAAAAATAAACGATTATTTATTTGAAATACCCAAAACGGAAAAGCCTGGAATGCAGGTTCCGGCCAGAATATATGCTTCTGAGAAGCTGATGAATCAGATGGATGAGGGCGTTTTCAAGCAGGTGACGAATGTGGCGTGCCTGCCGGGCATACAGAATTACGCTTATTGCATGCCGGACGGTCACTGGGGGTATGGTTTCCCCATCGGAGGCGTAGCCGCTTTCGACCTGCAGGAAGGCGTGATATCTCCCGGCGGGATAGGTTTCGACATTAATTGCGGAATGAGATTGATAAGAACGAATCTTCATTTAAAAGATGTCAAACCGAAACTGGACGATCTTATCAACGAGTTATACAGACAGGTTCCGGCCGGCGTCGGCTCCAAAGGCATCGTCAAACTTTCCAAAAAAGAATTTCGTTCCGTAATGAAAAAAGGAGTCTCCTGGTGTCTGGAAAAAGGCTACGGATGGGCGGAAGACAGCGAATATGTGGAAGAATCGGGAGCATTGGAAGGCGCGGACCCGGATGCCGTCAGCCAGAGGGCTTATGAAAGAGGTTTGAATCAATTGGGAACGCTGGGTTCAGGCAATCATTACCTGGAAATACAAACCTTAAGGGAAGGCGATATTTTTAATAGTGAGACGGCCCGGGCGTTCGGAATAGAAGAACCCGGCCAGATATTCGTCATGTTTCACTGCGGGTCGAGAGGCTTCGGACATCAGATCGGAACCGATTATTTAAAATTGTTCACCAAGGTGATGCCCCGGTACGGACTTAAGTTGCTGGAAAAAGAACTGGCCTGCGCTCCAGCCAATTCACCCGAAGGAAAAAGATACTACGGCGCCATGGCTGCCGCAGCCAACAACGCCTTCGCCAATCGCCAGCTCATCATGCACAGAATAAGAGAATCCTTCGCCCGTATATTCGGAAAGTCAGCGGAATCCCTGGGAATGAACCTGGTCTACGATGTGGCGCACAATATAGCGAAAAAAGAAAATTACAACATCAAGGGCCGGCCTGTGACTCTTCTCGTGCACAGAAAAGGAGCCACAAGAGCGTTCGGTCCGGGAAGCAATGAAATACCCGAAAAATATCGCCCGTACGGCCAGCCTGTTATCGTAGGCGGCTCCATGCAAACAGGTTCCTACCTACTGGCAGGAACCGAAGAAGCGGTCAAAACGACCTTCGGCTCATCCCTGCACGGATCAGGAAGAACCATGTCACGCGTCAAAGCCAGAAAAAGAATCCACGGAAGAGACCTACTGAACCAGATGAATCAGGAAGGCATCAAAGTAAAAGCGGTTTCCATGAGAGGCCTGGCTGAAGAAGCGGGGTTCGCGTACAAGGATATCGAGGAAGTAGTGAAAGTGGTCCACAATGCCGGCCTGTCGAAAAAAGTAGCCAAATTGAGACCTATAGCCAACATCAAAGGGTAAAATGGAAATAGGGGATCGAAGACCTGGCGGAAACTTTTTGAATAAAGTATTTAGCGTTCGCGAAATTTCACGAATTCACGCGAAAAAGATGGTCATCGTAAAGGTCACGGGCGTTATGTTTCGCGGCCAATTGTTGAAAAAATCCGTTCCGGTTGCAGGATAAACGGCAGAAGTCCTGCAGCTTTTCATACGATTGCCTCCTGTTAAAATTTGAATTTGATATACAGGATCGAAAAGCGAAACAGAACAAGGTGGGCGACTGAGTGACTATTGACGATGAAGTTTTTTTCTCTGCCCCCTGGGAGACGGTTTTGATTCTTTATACTGCATTATTCAACTGGGTATGCGGAGTTTCCTTATCCGGTCGATCTTACGCTTTTCGCCCTGGAATTAACCCTGATCGCTCCTTAACCCTTGTCGATGCGAAGGCAGGCTGGAAGCTTGCGCATAGCAAACCTTTAAGTAAACCAAAAGTCGAATGCCAGGGCTGATCACGCAGATCGACCCAACCAATCACAATGAGGTCGGATGGGACATTTAATTTTCGATTTCAGAAACTATGCCGAACAAAAATCGTTTCACGCTCAAAACGATATCCCTGCGGTTACATCTTTCTGCGATGAAAAACTTCAGTTTCGCGTCCACTCAGCATTTAATGGTCAAAAAAATAATCTCCACGATAAATCATCTTATTTCTTCGAGTCAGTCTCGACAGGCGCAACCGTTTCATTCTCCTGTTCACCGTCCTTCTTCTGCCGGTAACCCCAGGAACCCGGAGGCCATATCGGATCGCAATCCCAACAGGCTTCCGGATATCGCTTCATCAGCTTATCGCGGTACTCCTCGTACATTTTCTTTATCGTTGCATAGTCGCCTTCCATTGCGGCGTCCATTACTTTCTTGAATTCGGCTATGTCGATGTGAAATTCGGGATATCGTTTTTTCCGAAGTTCAAGCCTCTGTAATACTTTTAAATAATAGCTTTTATAACACGCAGAGAAAATTTTATCGAAATCATAGTCATATATTCCCGATTGCTCCTTTAAAATGCAGGAATAGACGTTTCCTTTTTCAAAAACTTCATAGACCTTTTCGACAAGATCATCTTTTCCTTTCCATTTTCTGTATTTATCCAGCGAGTCGATCTTGAAAGGTTTGTCGACGGCATCAGAAAGGTAAAACCAGATGAAAATGTCTTTATCGTAGTTTTTGTATTTTATTATTTTTTTAGGGTCATTGGATTTAAAATTATATTTTTTGCGAACTAAGTAATAACCAAAGATGCCTTCGAAATCATTCCTTATGCTGTTCATAAATAACCTGAAAGATAAGTCCTCTTCAAAAGCGTCTAAAGGGTAACCCATACTGACAGCATAATCATTTTCAGGTAATCTGTTTAATGAATAATAAAATCTGTATTTTCTATAAAAACAAATGAAATTAATAACTTCTTTCGGCGATATGAATTGATCTTCATTTCTTTTCTTATTGTTAAGCCATTCGAAACATTTTTCAAAAAAATTCGTCATCTGTTTTGCACTTAAATCAAATTTTCGTCGGCAAATAATGCGGCTGTTTTCAAACAACTCCTGAGGAGATATATCAATGGAAAAAGCAGCCGGAAAATAAATCGCAGAGATTAAAAACGCTATTATTGTTTTTTTAATGAATCTTTTCATTTTTTGCTCCTGTTTCATCGGTAGGTTTAATTAAAGCAAAACCTGAAAAAGGATAACATTCTACATACTCGGGCTTGATAAGGACCCTTTCAGCATCAATTATTTTTCCATCTATCTGGTCGTTAATTCTTATATTTTCTTCCTTCATACAAATCGCCGCGGCGTTGTTATGAAAGTATACCTGAGTAAATTCAGCATAATCCTCACTGGACCACTCATGGGAATCATCGGCTCTGAAGCTCAGCATCCCATGCAGGCTCGAACCGAGCTGCATATCAGCGTAAGGCGCATCAAAAACGTAGGTAATGTTTCCGACGAAAATGAATACGATCCTGTGACTGGACCATCCCCACCAATGATGAAGATTAGTTTGAGGGTCTAAATTGATTCTTTCTTCTATTAAGGGCACGAACTTCAAGATTTCAGTATCATATATTTCGAATTTAAGCTCGGCTTGTCCGTGGGGATACAAATAAAACCAGATAGTCGTCGCCCAATCCAGAAATTCAAAATGTTGAGAAACATTGCAGTCTTCTACGAGTTCGAACAGAATACTTCCTATGCCTTTTCCTATGTACAGGTCCGCTTCGATCGTTTCATTAAAGCAAGTTCCCGTCGCTCCCGTAAAACAGGGGCTTTCCATGCCGAACCCGTCTAGTACGGTAATTCCTAGGGGATCGTTTAAAGAAGCGGTAAAGTCTTCAGATTGGCTGCCGGCGAAGAATAAAGCGCCGTTTTCGTCGGAAAGCGTCGTATCTGATTTTCCGTTCAGTAAATTGTTCATCTTCATAACAGCCGATGTAAACCGAATACGGCTTTCGGTCTATATAAGAAAGGGTTCCGCTTATTCCTCCCGATTCCTCCAGAGCAAAGTCCATTCAGGCGATCACGGTCAGCGTTGCAGGCACAGGAATCGGAGTCATTCGTTTTACGTCCTCCAGTCCCTTTTCCGCACCGTCGATTATAATTGCATATTGGCCCGATTTCAATCCGTCAGGCAGCCCATTGGCCTCATAGCGCCCGTTTTCATCCGTAACAGAGCGTCTTTCAAACATCCACGGCATTCCGGGAAACAAGATTCTGTAAATCGTTACCGTTACTCCTTCCAGCGCATTATTTTCACATTCTTCCACAGTTCCGCTGATGAGTCCGCCGGGTTGGAGATAAACCGGCGTCGGTTCAGTCATATCCGGCGCTTCGACGGTGAGCGCTTCTGCGTTGATGCTCATTATTGCGTCAGTATAATAGAATTTATTCCAGCCGGCATCACGGCCGTCGAATTCCATGTAATATTTATCATTTTCCGGATCAGAAAAATCATAACTGCCGTATTCGTCCGTTACGGTTTCTCCTGCAGGATACCAGCTAGTGTCTGTCCACAAACTCGAAGCCCGATTCAAAATTTAATGCTGGACAGCCAC
>CAZUFC010000209.1:0-10149 GCA_964619725.1 uncultured bacterium
GGATCAAAAACCCAAGTGGCTGTCCAACATTAAATTTTGAATCGAGATTCGAGTTAGTGGACAGACACTACTAAATTATTCAAATCTAAAAAAATGTAACCTCGAAACATGGATATCAAATCAGCGCCGGAATTTTTGAAGCGTATAAATTGAATTATATTGTCCTATCCGTCCCTTAGGTCCCTTAGGTCCCTTGGTCCCTTTGCGAATTTTCCTCCCGTTAAAAACTGACTCAAACAAGCCGGACATTTCAGCCGGTCATGACCTCTTCAATCTATTAGTCATATATTTTCCTAAAAGTTTCATGGCCGTATCTGCGCTTCTCAGGGTTACTATATTTTGGGATTCGAGATATTCCACGGCGGGATCGTATATTTTTCCGGCATCGACAACGGCTACGACGGGTTTGTCGAAATTGCGGGCGATATGGGGCAGCGTTTGCATGATGGAGTGTTCGGCGGTGTAGAGGAGTTCCGGTTTATCGTTTGATGGGGCCGTTGCGGTCATGGGAGAAAAGGGCACCAGGCCGACCAGGAGAGCATGGATATCATTATCCTGAAGCATCGAGCTGACTATTTCGGCGTATACCTTGTCGTCGGCCATAGGTGTGATGTCGAGAGGATTGCGCATGTCTACGATGGCATCAATCTTTAATTTCGAGAAGGCCCTCCTGATGCTGTTTTCCGTCGCCGGTTTAAAGTCAAGCAGATTGAACGCGTAATCTTCGCCTTTAACATTGTCTGCCATGGCCACGCATTCATAACCGGCATTGCTTAAGGCCGCCAGGTTCATTCCTTTAATTTCCTTTCCGTCAAGATAATCCGCCAATCGCATCAGTCCCCTGAATTCGTCGAAATCTTCGGCGATCAGCGCTCCGGATTCTTTCAACACTGCCTTGCAAACCTTGTAATCCCCGGCAATGGATGCTGTATGTCCTGAAGTGGCTTTTCTGCCTTCAGACGTTCTTCCGGCTTTATAGACGATGACGGTTTTTCCTTTTTTTACGGCTTGTTCGGTCAACCGGGCGAAACGGTACCCGTCGACTTCCTTGAAACCTTCAACATACAAGGCCAAAATTTTAGCTTGAGGGGTTTCCAGGCAGAATTCCAGGTAATCGGAAACAGTCACGTCGACTTGATTTCCCGATGATATCGACAATAAAGGATTTAATCCCGAAAGTTTCGTTATCCGGCCCAGCATGAATGCGCCGCTTTGAGATACCAGAACGGTTTTGCCTTCGCTTCCCGAAGGCTCAGGCATTTTACTTTTCGGTGAAAAAATGGTGTTGTAATTGCCGATCAGCGACCTTATACCCATGCAATTGCCGCCGTTGACTACGAATCCTTCCCCCTCTTTTCTGCGCGACCTTCTCACGATTTCCCTGATTTTTTGCTCGATCGACTCTCCGCCTGACTTTTCTGCCATTCCTCCCGTTATTAGGACGACAGATTCGGTTTTCTGCATTCGCTCGAATTTTTCCATCAACTCTGGAACCTGAGCCGCATTGATTGAAACGACCGTCATATCCATTTTTTCCGGTAAATCTTTTATATCAGGCACGCAACGGACTCCGTCGATTTCATCCGAACCGGGTTTCACGATATATAACTGTTCTTTGGGATATCCGAATTCAATAATGTTGCGCAGGATAACGCGTCCCATATTCATGCTTCCGGCTGAGACGCCGATTATTCCAATGGTTTCAGGTTTAAGGAGTTTCGTGATTTTCTGTAAGGGTCTTGAAGGCGGCGTATCCCCTTTAAGGCTGAATCTGCATAAGGCATCGGCGGGTACGAGCCTGCCTTTTGATATTATGAACGGATTAATTTCGAATTCGTCCAGTTTAAATTCCGCTGCTCCCTCAGGACCGAAATATCGGGCCAAGGACCGATAAGTTTCATAAATTTTCATTATCTCATCGTCTTCGATAAGACGGCCCTGCATTCTAACGCGGCCGGTCATTTTTTTTGCAATGATCGTATCAGAGAAAAGCTGCATGAACCTGTCGGGAGAGGTAAGGCCGGGGGAGGCTAACACAAAGCCTTTGCCCGGCTTAAAGGCATCGGCCATTAATTCCGTGTCTACTCCGCCCACGTTGGAAATGACGATAGGGCCGAATTCCCGTGACCAGTTCAGGCCCATAAAAAATTCGCCTCCGAAACCTTCGTGATCAGCGGTTACATAATTGCACACCAGGATGCCGCATAAGTCCTTCAGAAATTGCTTTTCAATCTGTTTCCCATCCAGATTCCTGTAATTGTCATGTAAAATCTTACCGGCTTCAACTTCACGCCGGAATCGTACCGGCATCTCTATCAGCATCTCTTTAAAAGCCGCTTCAACCTTTACCGCATCAGCTTCCACGATGCGCACTCCACCAATATCAGATTTATGAATAACAGCAGGCGATACGACTTTAAGAACTACTCTGGACGTCCCCAGGCGGTCCACAAAACCCCAGTCAGGCGCTCCCTGCGGAGGAACAAGGTTCCCGAACCTTCCCTCTATGCCTGCAGCAGCCAGAAATTCATAAACTTCATGCTCGAATAATTCGTAGCGACCTTCCTCCACTGCCTTTTTTAATATTTCATGACATTCGTTAAAGTCGATTTCGATTTTCAATAGTGTCTCCTTTTCAGTTGAAACAGATTAATGAATTTATTATTTGTGAAGAATACATATAACAAATTGACGCTGAACATTTTAAGAGCTCGAACAAAGTCCCGGCAAACCAAACGTCTCTGCGCGACAGCGAAAAAACCGCGTGGGCATTCGGAAAGCTTCAGCGTTTTTCTGAGGCCGTATGAAGTTATCAGCGCCGAAAAGTACAATTCAGTATTGACGGAAGAAAAGTGAAATAATTTGTGGGCATAATGATGTTCGGGCATTCGGTCGAGAGTCGGACCATCGTCAGTTAATCTCACTTTTACATACGCTTGACACAATAGACAGATGATTTTCATTTTACACTTTAAATACAAGTATTTATAAAGCTTATTCGTCTGAACAAAAAATATAAAACTGTGACTTCATAGAAAGCCCCCCTATATCCCCCCGCAAGCGGGGGGACTTTGTCTGTGAGCGCTGTTTGACTGTCTGATTTCGGCAGTCCACTATTTTTGATTCCGGGCAGCCTCTGTTGGGAATCGGTGTCGGTATAGGCATCGCAATCGTAAATCAAATATACAGAATGAAGCCAATCGAACTCTTGTGTCACGTGTGTTTAATAGTCAGGTCAGTTAATAGGGGTCAGCCTGTTTGAAATTTTACAGACGAAATTCCATCACGCAGGGCCGGCGAATTCATGCTGATTCGAGGACTTTCAGAATTTCCGATGAGTGAAAATCCTGAAGCGACGTCAATTTATCGATCAGGTCGCTATTGCCGGGGATAAAGCTTTCGAGTTCAACGAGAGCTGATATCAAGGGTTCCCGGTTCGGACCGTTCAGGAGTTCAGCCCAGGATTTCTCAATGCCGGGTTCGATATTTTCGGGGGATATCCGGGAAGAAAGAGCCAGGGATTTAACTCCGTTGAGACCTGCATCCAGGCACGCTTGAAAGAAATTTCCGATGATTTTTCCATAACTCAAAGCTTTAAAATTGGCTTCCACTATTCGCTCGCCTTTTTTTCCGAACAACACCCTGACAGATTCCTGAAGGTCGCTTTCCTGAAAGGGCAACCAGTTGGATGCGGCGCCCAGCATGACCATATTCTCCGTTTTTTTGCTGCCGGCGAAGCCGGCTAATCTTTTCGCATGTATCAGGACATACTGAGGCAACCTCATTACAGCTTGAAGCGTATTCGCTTCGTCAGGGTAATTGGGTATGTTGACGAAAGGGTCGGCGCTTGAAACGACTCGTCCTTCAGGATGGAGGTAATGAGCGTAACGGAGTGATTCCAGCGGTTCTACGGAAAGAATCATATCCGCTTTTCCGACTGGGATAAGGTCGCTGTGGATGTCAGTGTCGGCTATTCTTAGATGAGATTGAACGGCCCCGCCTCTTTGAGACATGCCGTGCACTTCAGCCTGCTTGATTTTTAAGTTTTTATTTAATGCTGCAATATCTATGGCGGCGGCGATGGACAATATGCCTTGTCCGCCGACGCCGGCAAGTATCAGATCGCTTTTCATTCGTATTTACCTCCAGGTTTAATTCCGCTTGTCAAAAGTTCCTTTTGCAATTCAATTACCCTTTTTTACGAAGGATATGGATGCAGGGACGCTGAGAAATAACAACCGAAAGACCTTCATAATCAAATTCTTCGCGTAGAATTTTCACATTCTGCTCATGATTTTTAGGCAAAGGTTTAATCGTTCGGATATGTTCAGGGTCAACGCCGATGCCGACTATGAGGTTCTTCAGCCTATCGCCTTCGGCCATGGTCGGCTGGAAACCCGTCATCGCTACCGTGCCGTTGTCCATAATGACGACGGTCATGGGCGTATTTTCCTGCGCCGCGGCCAGCAGGGGCGTCATGCCGGAATGAGTGAAAGTCGAATCCCCGATGGCGCATACGGAAGGATGAATCCCCGCGTAAGCCGCCCCAGATGCCATCGATACGCTGGCGCCCATGTCGACGCATGAGTGAATAGCGGAATAGGGCGGGTAATAACCCAGGGTATAGCAGCCGATATCGCTCATGACCCTTGGCTTTTCGCCGGCGCATTCGTATATCTCAAGCGCTTCTTTCATCGCTTTATAAGTGTCGCGATGAGGGCAGCCCTGGCAGAGCGCGGGAGGACGCCCGACCAGGATATCCTTTTGAATTTCTGCGGCTGTAGGTCTCGGTTCCAGCTTCAGGGCGGTTCTGATCAGGTCCGGATTCAGTTCGCCTGTGCGAGGTAAATTTCCGGACAATTTGCCGTGCACATTCTTGTCGCATAGTCCGAAAGGTCCGTTCAAATAGGATTCGATAAAAGGATACCCATCTTCAAAAATCGTGATGTCCGTCGATGCGGAGACGAGTTTGTGCAGCTTTTCGCGCGGCAATGGATAAAACTTGATGAATAATGTCGAAGGCGGCTCAGCCAGATCGCTCAGGTTCTCTTTTACGTAATTGACGGCTATACCCGATGCTATAATGCCGGAATTGCTCTTTTCATTTATTCTTAACTCATTATAAGGGGTTTCGTCAGAATAGGCTTTGAATTGGTCGTATTTTTCTAATAGATCGATGAACGCGGATCTGGCATTGGAAGGTAAAAGAGTCCAGGTGAATGTGTTCTCATCCCATTTCAACTCGTTCTCATTTCGAGGCTCTTTAGGGACGATCACCGAACGGCTGTGAGCCAGCCGGGTAACCAAACGAAGCAATACCGGTATTTTATACTTTTCCGACAAGGCGAACGCCTCATAAGTCATGTCGTAAGCCTGCTGATGATCGGAAGGTTCAAAAATCGGTATATGAGCGAATTGACCGTAATAACGGGTATCCTGTTCATTTTGCGATGAGTGCATGCCGGGATCGTCGGCCACCGCCACGACAAGTCCGCCGTGAGCTCCCGTATTAGCCGAATTCATGAACGGGTCCGCAGCCACGTTTAATCCGACATGCTTCATCGATACTATGGCTCTCCTGCCGGCATACGACATTCCCATAGCCTCTTCATATGCCGATTTCTCGTTTGTTGACCAGTTCGCATGTATCCCGCCGTTTTTCGTCGCATAAGCCGTGATATACTCGAATATCTCCGTCGCCGGCGTTCCAGGATATGCAAAAGCGCCGCTTATGCCGGCATGAATCGCCGCCAGTGCAACCGCTTCGTCGCCCAAAAGAATTTGTTTATTCATGATCCGTCACTCTCTCGTTCGTGAATGAAGTTTTTGTTGACGTTTATGAGTTAAACCGATTTAACCCGTAAGGCATTATTCTTCAAAAGACTTCCACTGTCAACCTGTAATCATATATTATCCCACGACCATTACTGAACAGTGCGGCGGATTTGAAACGTCCTGTAAGTTTGAAAAAAAATCGAAAATTTGGAACACTTTATCGTGTAGGATTGTGTAAGCAAATGGGAAGAGAGAGAAATGAACCGGACTGAACTAAGCGACAACCTGTTAATGAAATCTGTTGCCGACGGAGATGCAGGAAGTTTCGACATCCTGGTTTCCAGGCATCAGAACAGGCTTGTCAATTATCTCTTCAGAATGACCCGAAACAGGGAGACTGCCATGGACCTGGCACAGGAAACATTCATTAGAGTTTACAAAGCGGCAGACAGGTATGAGCATACGCGAGCCTTCAGTACATGGTTGTATCGAATAGCGACGAACCTGGCGATCAACAACATTAAACGAAAGAAAATCGTCCGTTTTATTTCATGGGAAACGATAAAGACAGCGACAGGACTCAAGAAACGACTGTCGCATAAAGACCCTGATCCTGAACAGAAATTGCTGATGTCCGAAAGACAGAAACTCGTTTGGGACCTCTTGAATTCAATGCCGGCAAAATATAGAACTCCCTTGATACTCAAGGATATAGAAGGTTTGCCCTATGCCAGGATATCAGAAATAATGAATTTAAATGAAGGAACCGTCAAATCGCGGCTGAACCGCGGAAGAAAACTGCTGCGTGAGAAGGTCATCCGCAATGAACCTGAATGGGCGGAGACCGAACCTGTCGTCGCGATGGAGGAACGTAATTAATGAACTGTAGAGAATGCAAAAGACAAATTAGCGCCTATATAGATAAAGAATTGACCGACAATGAATCAGCCGTGATGAGCATGCATCTCTCCGAGTGCGATGAATGCGTATCGGAATTCAACTCATTGTCTGAGCTTAAAAATGAAATGGCATCATTGAAAGGCGTATTGACTGCAGAATACGATCAGGAGACTTTTCTGAAAAAAGTGAAGGCAGAAACCGTTAATAAAAAGCAAAGGTTGAAGGCATACTCCCGTTTTACGCCCGTGCCTGCAGGCTTTGCAGCCGCCGTTGTCCTCCTGATAATCGGTTATCTTGTCTTTTCTCCTCATCTTAACGAAGTCATGCCGCCGGAGTTTAAACAAGCCCATAATCTGGAAAATCTCAACGGCGCTGCAATGAAAAGCGGAAACGATACAGGCGGCGTTACGGCAGTCTCCGACAGCGTTTCAGAAAGCGACGTTTTGCATTATGCTGAGAGTATTTCATCAGGAAATATCGGATATTCAAGAGTATCCGTGGTCGAATATAAATTACCGACATATTTTCCGTTCTCTTACGACGGGCAGGTAAGTGATGCCGTGCCTGTCGAATTGATCGAAGCGGGATTGAATTATTCCAGGCCTGTAATTCATTCTCCGGAATCTTACAATGCATCTGTAAAAAATGCGGTATATACCCGCGTAGCGCTTTAGGAGGAAAAGAAGATGAACAGAATAAACATAAAAAAAGCCATTATCGTCCCGGCGTTGGCCTATTTCATTCTGGCAGGCGCCGGGGTTTTTGCTGCCGGAGAGTTGCTGACGGATTGGGAAAGAGATGTTCAGGAGCTGTTCAAGGGAGCATTGCCGTCCATAGTGAAGGTTGTGGCTGAACAAAAGCCTGTCATGCATAAGGTGGGGCAGGTTCAATATCAATACTTAATGCCGACGCGCGTCAGTGTGGGCACAGGAGCGGTATACGACGATGAAGGACATATCGTGACGTCTGCGGGCATAGTCGGTGATTCAGAGAAAGTTAAGGTCATCGACACAAGCGGGAATGAATATGAGGCTGTGGTTGTGGGAGCGGATGATTTTTCTGATATTGCCGTCATTAAAGCGGTAAATCTGTCGGCGCCTGAAATTGCATGCGAAATGCTGGAGGGTATCGATCCCGGCAGCGTCGCTTTGCTGATCGGTTATTCTGTGACAGAGAGTCCCAATTTTTCTTTCGGGTTTATTAACGTGCTTTCCTCATCCGAAGAAGACCTCAAAAACGCCAAACTTACTTTCGGAGGCCCTCTGTTGCCGGGAAATGCCGGAGCTCCCCTGATTGATGTTGATGGCAGACTCATCGGCATGCTCAAGGGGCAAATCAAGTCGGACATGATAAACTGGGTGCAAAAACCGGATTGGAGCAAGGAATTCCTTAAAGACAAAGAAGGACTTAAAAAATACAAGGACGAGAGGGCCGTGTGGGTTCCCGATTCTGATGAGATGCTGAATTACTACTACTTTACGCCTTCCGAAAAACAGAAACCCAAATTGATCCAGAACATAACGAGGGTCGCCGATGCTTCCAAAGGTTTGGGATTGGCTACACCGGTCAATATGATCATCAACGTTTCGGAAAAACTGATCAAATACGGCCAGGTCAGGAGAGGATGGCTGGGTGTGACTATTCAGCATACGATGCAACCTGTCGAGGGCGCTTTGGTCATATCTGTGATTGAAGACAGTCCTGCTGAAAAAGCCGGCATCCAGGAACAGGATGTCATTATGGAGATTGAGGGAGAAGCGATAAAAGACGTTATCGCACTTGTCAAAATGGTTCAGAGTCATGAATCGGGCGATGAAATTTCCGTTAAATTGTACCGGGATGAAGAAGAAATTGAATTGAATGCTGTTTTGGAAGTTAAAAGGGACCAGCCCGCGCCTTATTATAAACAAATGATGGAAGAGAAAATGCCTCAGATGAAAAAGAAAAGCAAACCTAAACTGGGCGTCATCGTTCAGGACGTGATCGACGAAGAGAGTGGAGAAGCTGAAGCTCAGAAAATCGATGGAACGACCATAATTAAAGTCATTGAAGGTTCTCCTGCTGAAAAAGCGGGCTTAAAGGAGAACGACGTCATCATCGCCATTGACGATCACGATATTGACTCTAGCGGCGCATTACTCCGGACTCTGGGCCTCTATGAAGGCGATGAAGAAATTGAAATAGCGGTGATCAGAGGCGATAAAGAAGTTAGCTTCCATGCAAAGTTGGAAGCCGGATTCAAATATGAAATGAAGCCGGGCGACATTGATTTTGAACAGAAAGAGACGCTCGTGGTACCTCAGAGCGGGCTGGAAGGACTTGAATTTTGGAAATGGCAACAGGATTCCAGCGAGAAGCAATACCAGATGCAGATCGAAAAGTTGAACCAGGAGCTGGAGAAACTGAAGGATAAACTTCAACGATTACATGAAGAACGCGACTACGAAAAATCTCTGGATGAGATGAAAAAAGAATTGCAGCAGATGAAAGAGATGCAGAAGAAATTCGATGAGCTTCTGAAGGAGAGGAATTCGAATGCGGACAGTCAGACTTGAAATGGAAAATTTGACGGGTGTCCGCTGTTTGATTAGAGCATGAATCTTCAAAGCGGTTGGGCATCAGCAGCTTGAAGATAAAGCAGCCGGCGGCAGAACGTGTCGCCGGCTTTTTTTGGGGACTCATCAAATCGCGGTTACACTCCTTTCAAAACTTTTGACGGTTTGCTTCAGTAATCGGTATCGGGGTCGAAATCGAAACAAAATGATTGGAGATTCTGTCGAATTGTAATCTCAAAACACGGATATTTGATCAATGTCCAAAAAAGCATCTATAATCCATTAAAAATAAAGACTATCTTTGTTTCATCAAAATAAAATAAAAAACCAAAAAATAAAGTTGACAAAAATAGCAGACCATAGTACATCAAAAAACAGTTGCGTTTTTCCATAACGAAATTTTTTTCTGTTTACCCGGAAGGGGATGCTGGCAGAAAAATACGTTTTGAAGTGAAAATGAGAATATTATGAATAAGGCGGGAGATTTGTACAAAGCAGCATGCAACAATAAGGAGGATTTTCCTCATCCTTTAGTAAAATATAACCTGTACGGGGTGAATGCGCCAGGTTCAGAAACGACAAAAAGTCGAATATCCGGCAGGTTTCCGATAGCGGCAGCGTCCGTCCGGTATCCCAGCGTAAATATTTTCCTTCCTTCAATAGAAGGCAAACAGAAAATTCAATAAATCCCGATAAAAAAGTTTCTTTTTTAAATCAAAATTTTCAAAGACCGGTTATGGAAGCTTATCCGGGGATGCGCAAAAGCATCGCAGAGCCTTTTTGCGCCCCTTTTTCGACGGATAAAAACAAACAACCGTTTTTTCAAGGAGAGGATGAATGAAGTCGAGTCATTTACAATTCATTATCCCGGATCCCAAGCGAGCAATCTTGAGTTGATAGACTAATACAAATAATATTG
>CAZUFC010000210.1:0-10133 GCA_964619725.1 uncultured bacterium
AGTCGTTTGAAAGCAAAGCAGGGTTATCATTTGAATCGATCGATTACGCTACGCTCACGGAGACAAGCGCCGCTCCGCCGAGTCTGACAGTTCTTTTTGAGTATCGAGATCACAATTTGTAATCCCTATTTGATCAGTCCCGAAAATTCAGAACTCCCGAACAGACCGCGCCGGTCACTCGACATAACCCAGAGAACGAAGAAGGTCCGTCTCCGAATCGGACAACTCGACGATAGCTGTTTCTTCATTGATATATTTTGTCCGTATCACGGTCATCATATGCGTGAGATGATTCAATTCTGATTTCAGTATTTTCAGGCGTTCTTGATTTTGCTCCGCCAGGTCTGTTTGTTCAGCGGGATCGTTCCCCAGATCATAATAATGAACGGTATCCCGTTTAAAGGAGCGAATCATTTTTTCTTCGCCTGATCTCAAGGATTTGAGGTTTCGATTAAAGCGACTGGTTTCGGCGGGGCAAGGGTAATTTAACAAAAAAGAAATGTTTTGTTTTCTGAAAAGAGGAGTCAGTTCAGCGCCGCTGAGGGGGAATTTAGGTTCATATTCGATTTCGACGCTGTCCAGAAGAGTCGGGAGAATGTCTACCGTTCGCACAGGAATGTCTATAACCTTCGGTTCATCTATTCCCAGAGGTTTGCCGAAAAATATCAGCGGCACGTGCAGTTGTTCCTGGTAAAGCGTCGTGCCGTGACCCATGGAATCATGATCGCGAAATTCCTCGCCGTGATCGGATGTCACCACAACGATCATATCGGAAAGCATATCCTCTTTCTTCAGGGATTGAATGAGTCGTCCGATTTGGGCATCACAGTACCTGATTTCGCCGTCATAAAGAGAGATGATTCGGTTGAGGTCGTCCGGATCGGGTTCGTTCTTTTTATATTTGTATTTCAAAACTGAATTTCGATATCCTCCTGTTATTGTTCCCTGGTATTCAGGATCGAACAATTTATCGTAAGGAGCCGGCGGTTCATAATCCCAGTGAGGGTCGAACATATGAAGGAAAAGAAACAACGGCCTGTTCTTGTTTTTTTCGATAAACCTGAGTCCCTGTTCGACTACTTTTCCCGCTTTGACGTCCTGTTCGGACGCAAAAACATCGAAACCCCGATCGAAACCGAATGTTTCCGATACATAAAGGTGAGTCGTAAACGCCCCGCTCAGATAGCCGTTGTCAGAAAATATCTGTGCTGCAGTGGGAATTTGATCGACAAGCCCGATCTTGTCATCGGCCTGATGAAGGCCGGGGAAAAGCGCCGTGAGCATGGAGGCGTGCGAAGGCAAAGTCCAGGGCGAAGATGACTCTGCCTGGGAAAAAAGAATGCCGGAAGCTGCCAGGCGATCTATGTTGGGACTGACGGCCCGGGGATAACCCAGACTTCCTAAATGATCCGCTCGAAGAGTATCAATGCTGATCCATATTACAGAAGGTCTGGCATTCACATCCGATTCGGCATCGAAAAATACCGGATGGGCCCATAAACCGGCCGCATGCGAAATGTTTTTCGGCTCGCCCGTTTGCTCCTCGATCGAGTTCGTCGAAAAAAGGATGGATGCCCTTTTGCCTTCAAAACCACTCAGAGGTAGACGCTTCAGCGTCCAGTCTCCTCCCGGTTCAGCCGTCTCCTGCATCAAAGTCACGATTCGTCCGTTTTCCGTTTTTATTTTTACTTCAAAAAGAGTCTTCCGTTTTTCTTGGTCAACCGCAAAAACGGCTTCGGGCGCCGCAAAGGCAAAATCCAGGAAACTCTCGTCAGGCATAACCAATTGATAACCGATGTTGCAGGGAACCGGAACAGCGGCCGCCCGCCGCAGCACATTATTGATCTTATAATCGTCTATCTGAACGGCCTTTTCATATACGAAAGCCCCCGGCTCTCTTATTCCGGCTAAAGATATGTCGTCGATGAAAACCTGACCGGCGGCCCTGCCTCCCCGGCCCAGACAGCAGGCTATTTTTATGAATGTCGTTTCCTGAAGCGTCGTAAAAACATATTCAATTTTCTTCCAATCATCCTTATCTGTTGCTGTTTCTTCAAAGTCCCTGTGATGCTTCAATGCCGAATAATTCTGTGCATGTTCATCCTTTTTGCCGTTCCTGCTTTTGTATTCAGACAGATAAAAAACTCCGGCCATTGATGCCTGTTGCGGCCTGATATTTTTCCTTCGAATGTATGCCGTAAAACGGTATCTGGTTTTACCTTGTATTTTAAAGGCATGAAATATTTCCGCTTCTGCTCCCTCATCGCCGTTTCCCTCGTCTATATCCCATATTTTATAAGAGTATTTTCCGCTGTACGCTGATTGAGACGTCCGGTTCGCCCTGGCTTTACCCTCGGAAATCCTTAGTCGCCAGGGCCTTTCGGATTTTTGTTCAAAGTTATCGGATAAAATGATTTTTTCAAAAGCAGCAGTTTTATTAATGTGTTCATGGACCGGCAATTCAGGAAAGATCGCAGCCTCATCAATTCTTTTCAGGAAATCGAAATATTGGACGCTCTCAGGTTTCTGTCTGACGGGCAGCATCAAATCTACGGCAATCAGGAGAACGACGGCGAACAAGAGTATGTAGAAAGTTTTCTTTTTCATAAGGAATGGTTCACTTGACGCATTAAGTATTCACATCATAAAAAGAATGAATTCAAACCAGGATGCGCGGATGGATCGGATTGATCCGTGAGACTATTTCATAATTAATCGTTCCGCAAAGCTGCGCCAGGTTTTCAGCGGTTATTACCTCATTTCCGTTTTTGCCCAGCAGGACCGCTTCGTCTTCCAGCCGCACCCCCGGAATATCCGTAACGTCTGCCATGATGTGGTTCATGCAGACGCGGCCTCGGACGGGAGCTCTTTGCCCTTTTATAAGAACGTGAGCTCTGTTGGACAAAAGCCTGTCGTACCCGTCGTAGTAACCAACGGGCAGAACGGCGAGTTTTGTTTTTCGAGTGGTGCGATAGGTGCATCCGTATCCTACGAAAGCGCCCCTGGAGACTGTTTTTATTTGTGCGATGCGCGTTTTCCAGGTCATGACGGGAATGAGTTCCATATTTGAGTCCTGGGTCATAAGCGAAGAAAGATATGTTTCCTTGGATGGCCATAGACCGTATAAGCCGATACCGACCCTGGCCAGGTTGAAAAAGGTTTCATCGAACAAGATAGCGGCAGCAGTGCAAGCCGTATGCTTGTAATGCGCCTTAATCCCTTTTTGTTCAAATTTTTCCGTTATTCCGGCAAATTCTTCCAGTTGATTTCCGGCGTAAGTATGGACCGTCGTATCTTCTATATTGGCGTAATGCGTGGAAAAACCCGCCAATTTCAGAAATTCTGATTTTTTCAACAGGTCGACATTCCTGTCGATCTGTTCCGGCATTAATCCCTGGCGGTTGGTTCCTGTTTCTATTTTCAAATGAATTTTTGCTTTCTTGTTCAACTTTGAACCGATTTTATTTAAAGCCCGGAGGCTTTCCAGATTATAGACCACCATATCCAGGTCCTGGTTTACGGCTTCGGGAAGCCTGGCGAGAGGAACATACGATAAGATCATGACGGGAGATTTTATATTACTTTCGCGCAGGATCAGGGCTTCATCGATCGAATTGACGGCGAGTCCGTCGGCGCCGGCTTTAAGGACTATGGGCCCGCACAGAGTCAAACCGTGTCCGTATGCGTTGGACTTCACAACAGCGAACAGGCTTACATCTCTGCCCAGGCGTTTCTTGAACTGTTTAACGTTATGCGACAGAGCTTCCTCATTTATTTCAATCCATATATTATGCTTTTTATTCGTCAATCTTTTCACCCCTTAATTTACGAACGAAGGAGGACAGTTCCATCAGAACGCCTATCCAGTCGGCATCGAATATTCGACGAAGTTCACGAATGGAAATTTTTCTGTTTTTCTGGATGCTTTTTCTTTTTTTCAGCATTCTGGGTGCGCCCCTGAGTCCGTCCCAATGTCCTTTAATGTAAGGCGCCGGCATTCCTTTCAGCAGATAGGCGAAGAAGGTCATGAATCGATGAAGCAGTATATGAGGCAGATAAAGGAGCAGCAGGGAAGCGGGCATATTTTTAATCAGCGCCCAGACCATATTTCTGTAGCAGTAATAAATGGAATTTACGTTGTTTTCTCCGATAGTGGCGCGGACCTTGTGATATACAACGGCTTCGGGAACGTAGAGACATTGAAAGCCATGAAGTTGCGCTCGAAAAGAGATGTCGATGTCTTCCTGGAAAATGAACATATCTTCGTCGAATAAACCTATTTGCTCGAATATTTGTTTTCGATAGGCCGCGGCTCCTGCGCATGCTCCGAACACCTTTTCGCTTTTGGTTCCCGTTTCCGAAGCGTTTCGCCGCCAGCCCCGCTTATAGCCGAATCCTGCAATGGTAAAACCGTCTCCGGCGGTGTCGATGAGGTTTCGTTGATCGAAAATAAGCATCTTTGAAGCGCAGAAGCCTGCAGAAGGATTGGAATCCAGCGTTGCAACGAGATATTCTAACCATCGCGGGTCTGCTTCCGTATCGTTGTTGAGCAGGACGATAATTTCGCCCCGGGCGCGTTTGATACCTTCGTTTACAGCCCGTGGGAATCCCAATCTGGCGGGATAGGCAAGTATTCTGACTGATGGAAAGTTCTGACTGATAAAATCGACAGACCCGTCGTCGGACCCGTTGTCTACGACCAGTATTTCAAATTTTCTAAAGGTTTGCCTTTTCAGAGACCCCAGACAGGCTTTCAAATGATGCCTGCCGTTCCAATTTGGTATAATAACGCTGGCTGAAATCACGGGAATCCCTATCTTTTTGTGAAAAAGCCCCGGGCGATTTTCGGTATGCTCTTCAGCAGTATAGTCAGGTCCATCAGAAGAGATCGATTCTTGATATAGTAAAAATCATAAAGCAGATTCTCGTGCAGCGGCAATCCGCGCGGTCCGTAAAGCTGCCACAATCCCGCGATGCCGGGTTTTACATCCAGACGCTTCTTTTGCCAGTCGTCGTATCGCGATACAATTTCGGGAAATTCGGGGCGAGGACCCACCAGGCTCATTTCTCCCCGAAGCACATTGAAGATTTGAGGCAATTCATCCAGACCGCTTTTTTCCATGAAATGACCGAAGCGAGCGGCTTTTTGATTCTTCGGGCTGTTCTGACCGTTATTTTTTAATTGAGTTCTGAACCGAAAAAGCCGGAATAATTTCCCATAGCGTCCGACCATAAGTTGTCTGTTGAAAATCGGAGTGCCGAAATAGGTGTAAACCAGCAGGCTCAGAACCGCAATAACAGGGGAGAGAAGCAGTACCAGAGGTATCGCCAGAATATAATCAAGCAGAGTTTTAACGAAAAACTTCAGTCGGCTGAGCCGCTCCTCCCGTAACTCGATAAAGGGCAGATCGAATATTTTATCCACATCAGCGCCTCTGGTCATGATTCCAAACAAGTCGGAAACGACCCTGAACCTGACGCCTTCTTTTTCATGCCTGGTAACCAGGTTAAAAGTATCTTCCGGCGTCAGATCGGGTTTGACGATCAGTATTTCATCGATACGTTCCTTTTTGATGATTGAATCCAGTCTATCCTTCGTTCCCAGAAAAGGAATGCCGTTCAATTGAGTTTCTTCTGCTTCATCGTCGTCGATCATGCCGACCACTTTGTATCCGACTTCGAGATGGTTGTTAAGCTGAGAGGCTATCATTTTACCGGTTTCGCCGCATCCGTAGATGAGAATCCGTATTGAATTATATCCTTTCGTCAGCATCTTTCGATGGAGGTTATTGATTAAATACCTGAAAAAATTAACGAAAATTATGCTGCAGAGCCAGAATAATATAATCAGGGAGCGGGAGAAATCCCACTTCAGAAAAAATGAAACGGATATGACGACCAGGAAAACCTGCGAAACCGCTTTTGTTGTTTCCAGCGATTCCCAGGCTGAAGAAATGGTTCGTCTTTCCCTGTAAAGACCGCGGCTGCTGAAGACCAGCAGCCAGAAAAGTATGATGAACGGCATCTGCGCCAGGTATATCGCCAGCGTATGATCGAAAGGCGCCAGAAGGCCGGCGAGCGCCTCCGTTCGTATCCAGAAAGCCGTGAAAAAGGAAATGAGTAATCCTGCCAGGTCGGCCGTCAGCAACAAGGCAGGAATAAGGACATCCCTGCGTTTTTGAGATAGAATGCCGGCGAAGCTGCCGAAGGCGAACACTGCCGACCTTAAAAAAAGCATAAGGGGCGCCGCCGCCGCAGCTTTTTTATCATGTTTAAGGGCAAACAAAACGAATTTCGTTGTGCTTGTCAGAAAAAGCGCGAGAATTATTCCTGGTACCAGGGAAAATTTCCAGTCAACCAACAGCGGAATTAAGGAAAGAACGAACAGTCCGGCCAGTAGTATCTGTAATTTCAGTATTTGCGGCGTATAAGAATCGGAAATTATCTTACCGGGGAATTTTTTATAAACGATAATACGCCAGTAAGCCCGGAGAAACTTGGTGAATAGATAATCGCCAATGCTTTCCGGGTGCTTGTGATAGACCGCTGCTTTTGGGTTAAAAATCATCTTGCACCCGGCATCGGCGAGTTTATAACTGAGTTCCACATCTTCGTTGTTGGCGACGGGAAAATTGGGATTGAATCCGCCCATTTTGTCGAAAGTGTCCCGTCGAAAGGCGGCGGCATGGGAATCCACGAAATCGATGTAACGCCGTTTCGACATACGCTTATAACGATCCTCAAATTCTATTTGAGCGAATCTTGCCGTCATTTTTTTCTGCCGGGTTCGATAGACTCCTTTTACGCCGTGAATTTGAGGATTCTCCCGCAACGGCGCGGACATTTCTTCAACCCATTGACGGTCAGGAACGCAGTCGGCATCGGTAAAAAGCACATATTCGCCGGAACTGTTTTTGACCCCCAGGTTGCGCGCTGCAGCCGGACCCTGGTTATCCTGCTGAATGACTTTAGCCCCGAGTTTTTCCGCTTTCTCTGCAGTGTCGTCCGTTGAACCGTCGTCGACGACGATTACTTCATATTCCTCTTTGTCAAGCGACTGATCCGCCAGTGCCTGAAGGCAATCTTCCAGGCAATCCGAGGCATTGTAAGCGGGTATGACGACGGAAATCATCTGACGGTATCCTCTACGACTTGTCGGCGCTCATGCGTCGAATCGTTTGCTTCGATTTTGTTTCCAATAATTCAATTGCTTTCTCCATTACTACATCCGTACTGATATTAT
Organism: uncultured bacterium; assembly: GCA_964619725.1. Taxonomy (GTDB): domain Bacteria; phylum CSSED10-310; class CAZUFC01; order CAZUFC01; family CAZUFC01; genus CAZUFC01. The sequence continues at coordinate 7,244 of CAZUFC010000210.1, forward strand.
CCATACATCGCGGATTCTCGCAACCCGGAAAAGGACTGTTGCTGTAACAGGGACTGCAATCCATATCCGATACCACGGCTTTTACGGGGCTCTCCGGCGCCAAAAGGCTTCGGGGATTCGTCGGTCCGAAAATAGCCGTAGTCGGCACACCCAAAGCAGCTCCCAGATGCATAGGCGCTGAATCGTTCGTAATCAGAAGATCGGAATTTCCGATGAGCGCCCCCATCTCATGCACTGTCGTTTCCCGGCTGATAATTATGTTATCCCGAAAAAGAGAATCCTGCTTTATTTTATCAGCCAGAGACTCCTCCCCAGGTCCGGCAAGAACTAAAACAGTGGCGTCCAACTGTTCGATCAGTTCATCGCCTGTTTCCCTGAATCGATCTACAGGCCAACGCTTCGCATTTACTTCATCGCGGGGATTCCTGCCCCCGCCCGGAAAAAGCGCGATCACGGGACCTCTTTTTCCTTCAAGCAACTTTTCAGCCTTCTCCACAGCGCTCTTTTCCGGAAAAAATTGCATGCTGCCCCGCCGCGCATCTTTTTTCAGCATTCGGACCAGGGCAAAAAACATATCGCCGGCATAACGCTCCCCGTTCGGTTCCCATTCCGCCTTCTCCGTCAGGAGAAAACCGGAATGGTCATGGTCCAATCCTATCAGTACGGGAATGCGTGCGCTGTATATCCAGAGTTGAATGAAAGGGCTGGGGTGAAAAATGAGGGCTGCATCGTAATGATTTTTTTTTAACTTTTTCGCATGCCGTCGCAAGCGGAACAGGCGGCGCTCGTGAAGGTCTGAATCGGGAAACGTTATAATGCGGTCCAGATAGGGGTTCCCGATCAATGCCGGCGCTGACCATTCTCCCGTCAGATAATCGATTTGAGCCTTCGGAAAACTGCGTCTTAATGCGGCAATGGCCGGAGTGGTCATCAGGACATCGCCGATGGCATGAGTTTTAACCAGGAGAAACCGGTTTAAAGCGCCGCGCAACAGCTTCCTTTTAGCCTGTACACGACGCCTGGCCGTGAGAATACCTGCTGTTGCGGCAATAAAACGATTCATAAGGCTAGTTGAACCGCGAACGGCGTCAGCATTCTGACGAAAAAAGAACCGAGTAAACTGATCGCCAGAATAGCGAATATCGGCGAAACGTCGAGTCCCCCCAGCGGAGGTATATAACGGCGGAAAGGCCTGAGAATCGGGTCCATTAGTCCCCATAAAAATTGAACCAGAATATTACGGGGGTCCGGGCTTACCCAGCTTATCAATGCTCCGAAAATTATAAAAAGCGTGAACGTCCGGTATATGCTTACAGCCTGCACTAAACTGCGCACCGCGAATCCCGATGCATCCCGCACCATGTTCTGACCCGATCCGCTCAGCAGCAATGTCGTGAATATCGCTGTAAAAACAAAATGAATCAATACTACGATGATTACACCGACTGCGACATGTCCTGCAGGCGGCAGCCGATGTCTACGAACAAGATTGTGCACGGGTCGACTGATGCGCTGAACGAACATTATCAGAATATTCATGGAATAAGGAGGAAAAATCAACAGGCATATGATGCTGAATACGAATACCTTCAGAACCAGATCAAAAAAATTGATGAACGATACATACATACCGACTCTCAAGGTGTAACGCATGAACAACGTAAAAAAAATACCCCGAATCAAAACCACAATAACCATCGCCGCAACAGGCGCTATATCGAAACGCATCCGGACGAAAGAACCCGTGAAACGCCTTATGTGCCTCAAACCAGGCTCAAGCATGCGATTGATCCTTATCAGTATGGGATGAGCGGAAAACTCACGCGGCGCAATTACCGCCTTAGCCAACAGCAGAAATATCAATATGTCGAATATCCATACAAAAATAAACATGTTTCACCTCTGATCGCGAGAACCGAATATGGCCGTGCCGACGCGAACTATCGTGGCGCCCTCTTCTATGGCCTGCTCAAAATCATGCGTCATGCCCATCGACAACTCCTGCATGCTGACTCCAGGCAATTTCCAGGACGCACATTTTTCCGACAGTTCTCTCAACCTCTGAAAATATGGCCGCACCTCTTCCGCATCCTCCAGGAAAGGCGGAACAGTCATAAGTCCTTTGACCGCAACATGTTCCATTGCCGATGCCATTTCAATTAATTCCCGGAATCCGGGCTCCGCCACCCCGGACTTGGATGCTTCGTCGGCCAGGTTCACTTCAATAAGAACAGGCACAGTCATTTCCATACGGCCTGCACGTTTGTCGATTTCTTTCAGGAGGCGGAGGCTGTCGACCGATTGTATCATCTTAAACAATCGCAAAACATATTTGACCTTGTTGCGCTGCAGATGTCCGATCATGTGCCATTCCAGGCTTTCGGGCAGTTGCGGAATCTTTTCACGCGCATCCTGCACCCTGTTTTCGCCGAATAAAGTCAAACCGGCTTCTGCAGCTTCCATAACCGCGTCGACATCCACTGTTTTCGTCACTGCCATTAAACGAACAGCGTCACGTTTGCGGCCGCTCCCGGCACATGCCCTTTCCATCCGCTCCCAGACCCTTTCGATGTTGTCCCTGATCGAACTCATCCCGTGATTACTCCTTTCATACGCAGAATGGTTACAGAAATGCCCGCTGCGCCGCAAAACCGGAAAAAGCATAACATATTTGATTTTGGATGTTCAAGACCTCACCCCCCCGACCCCCTCTCCATGAATGGAGAGGGGGGGAAGAGTGGGTTATTGTTTAGGTTTTGGTTTCTTGGGTTTTTTCCGGCTTAAGAGTTTTCGCCTATAAAGGAGTTGGTCTTTGCCGGGAATTTCTTTCAGTCAGTTGGGCGGAATTGCAGTCAAACCCTTACAGCAAGCACACAGTTTTAATATTAAT
>CAZUFC010000211.1:0-10029 GCA_964619725.1 uncultured bacterium
ATTGGATTGTCCAAAAATTTGGGCTGATTTTGACCCTATTTTAACGATTTCTGAAATTAACATTCAAGACTGCAAAAATTGTAACCTCGAAACACGGATATCTGATCAACCCCTTGTTCTTTAACTCCAGAACATTTGCCACCAGAATGATATTGGTCCTCTCGCTCTCTTCTTGAAAGCGAAAAAATCGGCATCCTGCAGGCCGAACGCTTCTTTCCAGCGGGCGGCATTATTTACTGCGCCCTGAAAGCAGGCATGAAGTATCAACGCATCCAGGCGGCCTTGATTCATCCAGAATTTTATTTCTGCAGAAGTAATGACCTCGTTTTCATTCGGCCACATGAAATCAGCCCCGCCCGGCTCTCCAGGTACGCCGGTTTTAGAATCTTCATCGCTGCCGTGACCGATATAACAAAAAGCCTTTACGCAAGGGTCCACAATGAAACCTTTAATTTGAGCCGACGTGGGCTGATCCAGCAACGCAGTCAGATAACCCCGATTGTTTAAATCTCTCACAGCCTCTTCAGCCGTATTTCTAAATATTCTGTCGCTGAATACGAAACCGGTCAAAGCGCCTACTGCGACTACAGCCTTTTTTACCCGGCATTCGACTGATGCCTCATCCGGACGCAATCGGGAAGCTCCTTCAGGAAATCCGGGACTGGGCGGCGCCTCCTCGCTTTTTTTTATTTGAAATATGTTTTTTTCTTTCAACTGAAATGACTCGAACTCCTTCTTTCGTTTCAGTTCTTTTATCTTCGACTCGCCATGAAAATGTTGATGGGCTTTTCGATCCGACTCATCTATCAGTTCGCCCAGATCATCTATTTCCCCATTGGCATCCGGCTGGCGTTTTCCCTCTGCACTCTCATCTTGTTTCATTTTTTCCTCCATTGAACGTAAAAATCCGGCGAATAAACCTTAGAGCGTCTTCCACGCCGTCTCGATTGTTCGGAAAGTCGAGTATATTTCATATTACCCCGGAAGAAAACAAAAAATATGGGTCAAATTTTTACGTGATATTTTGACTAGCCTGATTCCGATTAGTATAATAATTGGAGTAAATTAATGCCTGTTGGGCATGAAACCAAGCGAAGCAGTTTTTTTTATGAGATCAAAAATAGTAACAGAGTTAAGTTCGATAAATTTTTTGCAGGGGGAAGGATTTTGAAAAAAAATTCAAGTATATGGAGCATTTTGTTTTTGAGTTTCAGTTTGGTGATTTTTTCACAAAGTGTTTTGGGTCAAACGCATACGCCCATGACGACTGAAACTGCGACGCCGGATGTCACGGCGACGCCTGAGGCGACGGCAACGGCGGAACCGACGGCGACGCCTGAAAGCGGCTCATTTGTATTGGCGACCGATGATTTTGGTTATATTTATTATGCCGCCTGCGACGGTGCGGGGAATTTTTCTGATTATGCGAAGATCGACACGATTCCGGGTTCAGGCAAGGCGCGAGGAATAGTTATCCATGATTTTGACAGGGACGGCGATCTTGATTTCATAGCTGGCCGTCATCATAACGGAAAGCGGAATCATTTTTTATATTTGAATGACGGGAGCGATAATTTCACGTTAGGCAAACTGGCAGCGACGGTGGACAGTTCCGACAATTATGCGAACGATTTTGCAGTAGGGGATTTCAATAACGACGGATTTGCGGATTTCATATCGGGCGAGAACACGGGCAATGTGCATGTGCATCTGAACGACGGCGACGGCAGTTTCAGCAGCGCTTTATTGGAATTAGGGGGATACGGACGCGGAATGGATGCGGCGGATTTGGACAACGACGGCAACCTGGATTTTGTGCGCGGGACTTACAGCAACGGATTATTAAAGGCGTATATGGGCCTGGGAGACGGGACTTTTTCTGAAGGAGAGGTAATAGCGGATGCGGGAACTGATCCTTACGGAGTGGTCTGCGGGGATTTCGATAACGATGGATATGCTGACGTGATAGGCGTTCAGGGCAACAACGGCGATTCGAGTTTTTTCAGGAACCTGGGCGACGGAACGTGGAGCGACATGGGTTACATTTCTTCCCTGGATTTAAACAATCATTGCGCGTATGATGCCTTTGATTACAACGGAGACGGAAACCTTGACATAGTAGCGGTCGATTATTCGGGCCGGGGGTTATGGTTTTATCCCGGCACGGGCGGAGCGACTTTCGGCGCAAGAATACAGATAAACCAGAGCGGCATAACGGGATACACATTAGGCGTTTCTGCACCGCCGTACGGACAATGGCCTTACGGCGTGCCGGCGGGTTGCCCGCGACCGGAGATATCTCCTTCGTTTCAGACAATACCCAAGGGAGGATTCGCCTCTTTCAGCGGAGAGAATTCGACTGATCCCGGCGGCGGCATAATAGGATGGGACTGGACGTTCGGGGACGGAGGCGCGACGAGCGGCAGCAGTACGGTAATGCATCCGTATACGACCGAAGGCGATTATATAGTGCGGCTGAAGGTGACGGACACGGACGGCAATAGAGGTTATGCTTACGCGAATGTACTCGTTCAGGGGGCGATTCCGACGGGGGATGCCGGAGGTCCTTATGATTTTGATGAATCCTATGCATCGGAAGGCGTTTATACTGTGCCTTTGAACGGAACGGGCTCGTCGGATACGGAAGGAATAGCGGAATATAAATGGGCGACCGGCGACGGTTTCAGCGATGATTTCGAAAGCGGAGCGCTGAGCGACTGGTTTATATACGGCGGTTCCTGGTCGGCAGCGGGAGGCGTTCTGACTCAAAGCGATACGGATGTCGAGCGTGCCGTTGTTTATTACAACGCTCCGGGGAGCAAGCATCTTTCGAAGTACAGGATAGATGTAGACGTTACCATTAACGGAGGTTCAGAGAAGCGGGCAGTATTGCTTTTTCGGGGACAGGACAGCGTAAACAACTATGAACTGGCTCTTCAGGGAGGATTTGAACCGGCCGTTATCCTGACCAAATGGCAAAACGGTACGGAAACCAGCCTGCTGGGCAAAACGATTCTTTCAGGGATAAATGAGGGGCAGGAATACCGGTTGTCTGCAGAAGCGGAAGGCACGCGGTTACGCGCTTACCTGGATGATGAATTAATAATGGAGGTGCAGGATGATGCGCCTTTCGGCGCCGGATGGGTCGGCCTGGGCAGCGATTACTCCAGCGTAACGTTCGACGATTTCCAGGTCACCACGCTGGGCGTTTACGGCGCTCTCGTTTTCTATTCTTATTACCTGGGAACTTATGACGTAACCTTAACCGTCACGGACCATGCGGGACAAACGGACGAGGATTCCACCACGATCGTCTGCGGCACTTCCGATCCTCCCGTTGCCGATCCCGGAGGCCCTTACGTGCTGGATGAATCCAGGGCCGTCTGCGGTTCGTGGTTGCTGGATTATGACGGCAGCGGTTCTTCGGATGATTACGGGATTGAAATGTATCAGTGGAATTTCGGCGTCGACGATTTCGACGGCTCAAACATCAATGAAGTTAAATGGATCGTATCCGAAGATGTGACTCAAAACGGCGTTATGGAAGTCGACGGTTCGGGCTTATGGGGAGAACGCTATGTTTTCAGCCAGGATAATTATCCACGCGTCAAAGGGATGTTTATTCAGGCCCGAGTCATGCCCCGGTCAGGAAGAGTCATGTGGGGTTTCAAGAATACCGGATTGGGTTATTCCTACACTAATATGCCTTATGCGATTTATTTTGATAACGGAAACGTAAAAATATTTGAGTACGGAGCTGATCGAGGGACCATAACGACAGTACCTCTGGAAGTTTGGTACGACGTTAAAATTGAACTCAAGGAAACCGCGGGAGCCCGCTATTATTACCGTGAATACGGAGAAACGGAATGGATATTGCTCTTCGATTCGGTCTTTTCATCGGAGACGCCTTTAAAGCGGGGCATGACCGTACAAAGCGGAACTCATTACCTGGATGATTTTCAGGAGACTGCGGCCGGAGAGTCCGGGACATATCACGTATATGAAAGCGGCGATGCCTCCTTGACGGTAATGGACCAGGCGCAACAGACGGATACTCAGACCACGACGGTAACCGTCACGGGCAATGATCCTCCTGAATCTGATGCAGGGCCCGACATGAGTATGGACGAGCATAATGCCTTTATGGGTACCTGGAACGTTCAGTTCGACGGTTCCGGAACAACGGACGATTTCGGAATATGCACTTATGAGTGGGATTTCGGCGACGGATCGACGGGAACAGGAGTTAATCCCACGCACACCTACTTCGCCACAGGTGAGTATGACGTTTCGCTGACGGTCACTGATAATGCGTTACAGCAAGACACGGACCATATGGATTTGACCATATCGCCGAACGATCCGCCGGTTGCTGACGCAGGCGGACCTTATGTCGTGAATGAAGATGAAGCGATGGAGGGCAAATGGACGATAATGTTCGACGGCAACGGATCAAGCGACGATGTGGGATTAATTTCTTACCGCTGGGACGTCAGTCCTGATTCGTTCGACGGCATATGGATCAATTTGAACAAATGGTTTGTTTCAAACTATATATCTCAGAACAATCAAATTCGTCTGGAAGGCTCCACCTGGGGCACCCGGTTCATATTCAGTCAGGATACTTATCAGAGAGGCAGCCTGAAGTACATAACCGCCAAAGTGAAATCAGAAGACGGCCGTTTCATGTGGGGCCTGAAAGATACGGGACCGGGATTCACTTACACGAACATGCCGTACGCCATCTATTTCGACACCGGAACTTTGAAGATATACGAAGACGGTTGGAGCCGCGGCGTGGTGGGTTCTTATGATTATGACCAGTGGTATGAGGTCAAGATAGAGCTGAAATCGTCGACCGGGGCCAAGTATTATTACAGGGAAGAGGGCGCCGGCGAATGGAGCCTGCTTTATAATTCCGATTACGGGGATGATGAATACTTCAGCAAGGGCATGGTAGCGGAGAGCGGCGTCCAGTATATGGACGACTTCGGCGAGGCGTTCGTCGGACCGACGCTGTTGTACAACATATACGGAGAATGCGAAGCAACGCTGACGGTAATGGACAATGCCCGGCAGACAGATTCTGACGTGGCCGAGGTAGTGGTAATCGGCGGCGGTCCTACGGCTAACGCGGGCGGCCCTTATTTCAGCCATCTTGACGCTCCGATAATGTTCGACGGGTCGAATTCCACCGACGATATAGCATTGGTACAGTTCCTGTGGGATTTCGGAGACGGCAATACCGGCGGCGGCGAGCGGCCTTTTCATACTTACACGACCTTGCCGGAATTCGATTCGCAATGGGCTATTTCAGCGACGGCCAGCAGCGAGCGAGGTTCCTCCAGTTACAGCGCCATGCAGGCTACCGGGGCCCCTGACGTCAATTCATGCACCGACAGCGCTTCAGCCTGGGCTTCATCATCATCCGACATGGGCGAACAATGGCTTGAATTGACTTATGCGGAAGAAATGGAAATCGAACTGGTTACCATACACGAAACGTATAATCCCGGATTCGTTACGAAAATAGATGGATACAATGCCCAGAATGAATTAGTGACCATATGGACCGGAACGGATGACACGGTTTGCAACGGTTATCTTGCGGCAACCATCAGTCCGGCATTCTTGACGGATACGATAAGGATATACTGCGATACGGACGTTTCCGGATGGAATGAGATCGATGCGGTCAGGATTTCCGAGCATCCGCCGGACCAGGTTAGTTATACGGTATCATTAACCGTCATCGATCAGGGCGGACATACCGACACCGCCACCACGACGGTATTTCTGGACGTCGCTCCCATGACGGTTTGCGTCCCGTGGCAGTTCGACGCGGGACAGGAAGTTCCTCATCCCGTGTGGTATACGGGCAACGGCGGATCATCTCAGACCAACGAAGTTACATTCAAAGCAACGGCCAAGGGAATATTTACGCCTTTGACCTATACTTGGGATTTCGGAGACGGCGCGACCGACGGACCCCACATGGTGACGGACAAGCTGGCGATTGAAGCTACACACCAATATACAGGCGTTTCGGAAGATCAACCCATTTACGCATCGTTGACCATTCGCGACGCCATGGGCAATGAAACCACAGACGACTACCTGCTGATCGTGAGGCCCAAGAACCTGGAAGTCGAAGCGGACGTCGCCATCGATAACGGGTTGTGGTACCTGCATAAAACTCAAAACAGAACCCCCGGCTCCGATTTCGGCGCCTGGAGATATAACTCATCCTACTCCGCCTCATCGACAGCCTCTTGCATACAGGCTTTTGAAATCAACGGACATCTTGAAATCGGCGATATGAAACAGGACCCCTACGTTGAAACGGTGATTTACGGAATGCGATATCTCTTCACAACCATCGATTATTACGAAATAAGCGAACAAACGGCCGGCGATCCCGACACTAATGACAACGGTATCGGGTTGACCGTAACCGAAAGCCGTCCCATTTACCAGGGCGGCATGGTTATGGATGCCATAGCCGCCAGCAGCACGCCCGACGCCAGGGCCGAAACAGGCTCTGTTTATGTTCTAGGGAAAACGTACAAACAAATTCTTACCGACATGATGGATATGTATGCCTGGGGACAGGGCGATTCGGGCGGCGACAGGGGAGGCTGGCGTTACAACTGGAATTCCGACGCAGATAATTCCGCCTGCCAATGGGCCTCTATCGGCATCATGGCGGCAAGAGATTACGCCGGCGTTACTGCCCCTGAATGGGTGAAAGATGAGAACCTCATCTGGTTGAACTACAGCCGTTACGGCAGCCTGGGGACTTACGGATACACATCATCCTCATCAGGCGGCTCAGGCTGGAACGCTACCACAGCTTCAGGACTCGTTCAGCTTGCCTTCTGCGGTATCGACACCGAACATGCGCATTGGGAAGCCGCCGAGGACTATTTCGCTGACCGGTGGTCAAGTTTCATGAGTTCCGACAATACATATGCCTTTTACGCCTTTGCCAAGGCTATGAGGCTGGCGGTTCCCGAACCCGTCATCAATCTTGAAGCTACAGGCCTCGATTGGTTCGAAAACCCCACTTCGGGCATGAAACGTTACCTCGTAAACGATCAGAATGCCAACGGTTCCTGGAACTCCGGAAGCGGATGGCCTGGCGCCAACGCTTCGCTCAGTTGTCCCTGGTCCATTATTATCCTGACTTCCGCCCTGTTTACGCGACCGCCGGTGGCCGTTATAGAATCGAACGGTTCTGCGGTCACGGAACTTTACTGGGGCCAGGGAGTCCAGTTATGCCTCGACGGATCGGGCTCCTATCATCTCGATCCCACCAAGGATATCGTTTCCTACTCCTGGGATATGAACGGCGACGGCATATTCGACGATTGCGATTCGCCTCAATGCTGCTACACCTGGGACGAAATGGGCGATCATACCGCTGCCTTGCGAGTCGTGGATAACGCCGATCCCCCGCAGATGGATACCGCCTACTGCATAATCCATATCGTCGAACCACCTCATGCGCCCTTCTCCGTTATCGGAGGTCCCTACGAATGCACCGCCGGACTGCCTTGCGAAATGGACGGCAGCGCCTCCTACGACATCGATCCCGGCGATGAAGTGACCGAATGGTGGTGGGACCTCGACGGACACCCCTGGGAATTCACCACATACCAGGGAGGTCCGGAAATGGCTGTCATTACTCACATCTTCGATATTGCAGGCACCAAACAGATCGGCTTGAAAGTCTGGGATAACGGCGTTTTCAATGAAGGCGTCAAACTCGACGACAACAGCTATACCACCGTACTCGTCGCTCAAAACGTCGCCCCTGTCGCTGAAGCAGGAGGACCTTACACTATCTTTGAAGGAGTAGAACTGACGCTTGACGGCACAGCGTCATACGACCCCAACGGCGACCCCATCGATTTCGCCTGGGACCTCGACAATGACGGACAATATGACGATTCCAGCGATGACGATCCTGAATATACCTGGATGGATAACGGCCCCTACATGGTCGGCCTTGAAGTTACGGATACCTTGCTGCAGGGATACGATACCGCTAACGTCAACGTTCTCGATCAAGGTCCCGATGCCGCCGTAACAGGAGATTCGGAATTGTACATCAATGAAATGGGCTCCTATGACGCCGGCGGCTCATCCTCCTTCCCCGATGAAATCGTACTCTATGAATGGGATTGGAATTACAACGGCTTCGTTTTCGTTTCTTCAGGCGACGAAGGTCCCACACAAACCCATAGCTGGGATACGGCAGGTACCTACAATGCAGCCGTCAGGGTCGTAGACGACGACGGCTCGGCAAATGTCGCCTACATGCCCGTTAATGTTAACGATCCTCCTACCGCTACTCCTACCGCTACACCGACAGACACGCCTACCCTTACTCCTACTGCCACACTGTCGGCCACTCCTACGCTCTCGCCTACACCCACTAGCTCGCCCACCTTTACGCCGTCAGGCACCCCTACCGATGCCCCGACATCTACTCCTACAAATACAGAAACGCCGCTTCCTACCGAAACCCCTACAGATACCCCCATCTATACCAGCACACCCACCATCGTCCCCACTCCCGCTCCCATTCCGGCAGTCGGAACCGCCGGCGCAGCAATACTGATGCTTCTCTTAGGATCAATCATACTCTTCGCCAGAAGGAAAAAATAAATCTCAGAAACGCCCCAACGCCCGTTTCTCAACCTGAAAAACAGGCCTTGGGGCGTTTCCTAATCACCATATACCGTCGACATATTTGTAGTTTCGTTCACTCTTTTTCAAGAGTCGACGTCGCCAATAACCATGGCTGCCAGGATACTCGCTCGGATAACGACAATGGATATCATTTCAACGTTCCAGACCCTTTAGCCGCGAAAAGTAGGAAGACGAAAAAAATCCTCCCCAATGACCATCAAATTGAGACATAATAATTACTGGAGGTACTGGTTGCTTAACGCGGAGAAAAGACGATGCTAAAGAAGACACAGGTCGAAAAGCTATTGACGGCGGTTGAAAGCGCCGTTGATGAATTAAAACGCCGGCTAACCAGACTTTGCCCGTCCGATAATTGGATTGAGCAAATCACTGGTTAATTTAAAAATGAGACTAACTTTGAAGAAGCGCTTGAATACGGACGTGCATTACACACGGCAGACCGCCCATCCCCAGTGCATCAGCGCTTCGTGCAAAAATCCCTTCATTTTAAAACGATTGAAACTTCGATAAAATTTCAGATAACGAATTTTTGAATATCTCAGATAAATCATACATGAGGCCCCCCGATTATGACGGGTTTGCCGGCCTGACTGGCAGTTCTTGCAGCAGACATTGCGAAATTATAATTTTTTGATGCCGACGAAATGCCCACAATATGCGGCTCGAATTCTTCGACAGCCTGTCTTAAACCTTCTTCCACGAATTTAAACCGAACATCCAAGCCGGGAAGGAATTTTCTTACCGCACTGACCAAATATCCGAATCCCAGGGGGCGAAATGTCCTCTCGCTCGACTGCTCCGGATTAATCGCGTTATAAAGGATTATCCTCAATTGCATTCTCCTGATCGTTAAATCAAACTTAACGCAAGAAACTTAACTCAGACCTAACAGGTCTTATTAATGATCGTGATTAACTTTCATCCAGTTCCCATACAAGCCTAAACATCAGGAACGTCGGTTTTTATACTCACATAAAATCGCAGGTGAGTCAAACATAGCGCGTTATCCCCTTTCTGACGACCTATAGCAACGTGAACCCGTTACTATGAGTGATCGGAATTTGTGGTTGTTTTCTGAAATTTCATTATCGAATTTTGGTTCTATTACTCTGCTCAGCACTGCATGTACGCCCCTTTCCCTTACGGTCGGTATGCATGGTGGTTTACTTTCTTTTCTCTTTTCTGCTTTATCCTTCCATTTTCGTCATATCCAGATGCGCGTGTATGTTCCTTCCTTCTATCGAAATCCTAAATTCACATCTCCTGACATTGACTGATAAAAAATTGTGAAATGTTTGACGAAAAAAA
>CAZUFC010000212.1:0-9930 GCA_964619725.1 uncultured bacterium
AACCCAAGTGGCTGTCCAGCATTAAATTTTGAATCGAGATTCGAGTTTGTGGACATACACTAATTAACGAATCTGCCGACTGAGGTGAAGCTCTTGAATAGCCAAGAGAGGTTTCAAAATGTTGACGATCAAAATACCTGATAAACTGTCGGATCAAATAAGCGAAATGGCTGAAAAAGCATGCCAAACGCCCGAAGAATATATTGCGGCGCTTATCGAAGAACATTTAAGCCATGAAAGCGCATATAAAGAAACAGAATATCTGGCAAAATCAGAAAGTAACGAAAAACGTCTGGATAAGGCTGTAGAAGATATAAAATCCGGAAAATATGAAACCCATAATCTTATGAATTCAAATGATTAATCGGCATTTCCATGCATGGGAGGATTATCTTTACTGGCAGGCGACCGACAAACGAATTGTGAGAAGAATAAACGCTTTGATTAAAGATATAATAAGAAATCCCTGTGACGGAATTGGAAAGCCTTAACCCTGAACCCTTAAAGCATAAATGCACATCTCTTGACATTCGCCAATAAAAAATTGTGAAATTTTTGACGAAAAAGCTGCAGACGTTAGAATAAATTCTTGTAAAGCAAAGTCCCCCCGCCTGCGGGGGGATATAGGGGGGGCTAAAAACTTCACAATTATTATGCCGAGTTGCAATGCAAGAAAATGACACTTTTTCAATAGTTTATGACATTCTTGTCAGGAGTTCATAAATGGAAGGGTTTCTGGAGCAGGAGAATTAACGACGAACATCGCCTTTTTTAGCAATTAAGAACGGTCAGTTAATTATAGCGCAATGTCGATATCATTATGATAAATGAATGGTTTCAACATTGATCAATTTTGTCCGCTAACCCTGCCGTTTGCCTCCGCAGTTCTTTATCTTGAAGCGCGGGATCGATGGATAGTCTGGGTTTCACTGAATCCGTGGGGCGTGCAAGACGTCATACCTCACAGACTGGAGAAGCGTATCTGCCGGTAACGAAATTTTAATCCTCAACGATTCGGATTATAATGGCTGTAATCTGTTAGTACCGCCAACCATTCAATCGATTATTTGTGTTGACATTCAACATCATCCATCGATTTTAACACGAACAATTAAAAGGATATCACAAGCTGGTTACCTTATTGAAAAATGATATTCCTCATTGATATGCCATTATCACAGGAATTGGCTGTCTGGCTCGCGCGTCAGGGGCATGATGCCGTTCATGCCGTCGAATTGGGATTAGATCGTGCTGCCGATTCAGAGAATATTGAATACGCTCATAACGAGAATAGAATTATCATAACAGCCGATTTGGACTATCCCCGGCTTTTAGCTTTGGCGCGCCCTGGAAGAACCTGGCCTGATACTCTTCCGCGGTGGAAATTACAACGAACAAGAATCCATAAATCGACTTAGCCGAACCCTTGAAGCGATTCCACCGCAGGAGTTGCCAAACTCAATCGTTGTTGTTGAAAAGCGGGGTATTCGTCGAAGGCGGTTGCCGATTGAACCGAACGCATGATGGATTTCAATTAGCGCTGTTATTGACGATTTAATTCTTTGAGTTGAATGCAGCGAGAATCACGAGTGGGAAGGGCAAGTCTGTTATCTGCCGTTAAAGCGATCTTATATGCATTGTCCCGGTTGCCGAGCAAACGGATGAACCGGACGGCGAAAGCTGTGAACCAAAAGCTGACGCGTCTTCGCCGCCGCTCGTTATCCGCATGACGTAATGGTTTCGTGCTCGTGCTCAGTGAAGCGCCGCTCCGCTGAGTACGAAAGTTCTTTTTGAGTATCGAGATCACAATTTGTAACCCCTATTTGATCAGTCCTGAAATTTATCAGGAGCATATCAAGCTGACAGGAAAATTACAATATAAGAGATGAGTTTCGGAACTGTTTTATTGTCGGAAACGTTGCTGTTTGCAATCCAAATCACCCTACGGCATCCACTCGAATTCAATAAAGTCCCAGTCGCCTAGAATTTCCGAACAACTCTCATTCAACAATGCCCCATAACAAATAGCGGAACCTAGGCATGATTCCTCCGGCCAATTGAATCTCAAGATTTCTTCTGTGAATGCCGGTGATCCAATACCCAAATCTATGCCTTCATAATCGAATTCTTCAGTCCAATTTGGATGCCAGAAATATATTCCATAGACATAGAGTAAAACAGCGAAGGGCTGTTGAGTATAAGTTTGCGGACCGGAGTTGGATATATAAGCATTCAGCAGGAATAAATCACCGGGTGTGAAAGTTGTTTTTGAGAGTCGGAGGTCAACCGCTATACCGGGAATAACCGTCTGTGTGGGCGACATTGTGGGCGCATGTGTTGAAACCGGAGTCGGTGTGGGCGACATTGTAGGAACATGTGTTGAAACCGGAGTCTGTGTGGGCGGCATTGTGGGCGTATTTGTTGAAACCGGAGTCGGTGTTGAAAAATAAGACTCAATTCCATAGTGATATCCCATATCAACCTGTCCTGTATCTGCAATCTCATCCGTTCTGGTCCATAGTTCATCCATGCAAATCTCCCCGTCCGGTCCCTCGAAACAGATATTTGAAGCCGAAAAACCTCCCGTATCGACGCATGGACTGTTTTCGGCTTGCCCTGCCGCTGTTTGGCTCAGATAAAAGTCGCCTTCAGGACCAGCGACAAACAACGGGTCTTCGTCGATCATCCCGCTGCCCCAATTGAGCGTGCAGATAGGGTGTACATACACCGCCTCTTGTCCGCCCTGAACGTCGCTGTAGCTTATAGTTAAAGCCGACGGGTGGATTGTTGCTAGTAAAGCTATCTCATCACCGTCTTCACCGGCAGTGTCGTTCCAGAATATGCAATCGGTTATCGTAGGGAAGCAGTAGAGGTCGCAAGAAATCCCGCCGCCGTGGTCTCCGGCTGAATTCCCGGATATCGTGCAGCCGGTTATCGCCGGGGAGGAGGAGATGTTGCAGCGAATCCCGCCGCCGTGGTCTTCGGCTGAATTCCCCGTAATCGTGCAATCGGTTATCGTAGGGGAGGAGTTGGAGTCGCAGTCAATCCCGCCGCCGCGGTGTTCGGCTGAATTCCCCGATATCGTGCAGCCGGTTATCGTAGGGGCGGAGGTGGAGCAGCATATCCCGCCGCCGTCGTATTCGGCTGTATTCTCCGATATCGTGCAGCCGGTTATCGTATTGGAGGAGGAGCAGTCGCCGCTGAAAATCCCGCCGCCATCTTGAGCTGAGTTCTTCGATATCGTGCAGCCGGTTATCGTCGGGGTGGAGTCTATACAGCGAATCCCGCCGCCGCTGTTTTCGGCTGAATTCCCCAATATCGTGCAGCCCGCTATCACCGGGGAGGAGCGGTAGCACCAAATCCCGCCGCCTGCACCCTCAGACCCTCCGCCCGTGACATATCCATTTTGTATAGTAAAACCATTGACTACATCAGTATCATCTTGATTTGTCTCATCAAACTTGAAGCCTCTACCGCTGTTTTCACAGTCGATAACGCAATTATCAGGTCCGTTCTCGGATTTAACCGTAATATGCTTTACGTCGCCGTTCCATGTTAAATTTTTATTACCGGCCCCCGTATAGGTTCCGTCGGCAACCAGAACAGTATCGCCGTCAACGGCGGCATCAATGCCGGCTTGAATGGTCGGCTGATCGCCCGGAACGTGTATAACAGCAGCCGATCCGATACCAGACACATAGAAAATAACAACTGCAGTCGCAATGCAAGATGACAATTTCATGGTTTCCCCTCCTGGAAAGGTGGAAAAAATCGTTTATCCAACTATAAAAAATAGGGAACTGTCTGTCAAGGGTCTTGACAAGGGGCGTTGAAAAATTTACCGCGATCCGGGGCGAGCGTTACCTGCTGTCCCGGATGAAAGTTTACCGGACCTGATCCATGATCGAATTGTGGAGGCCGATTTCCCTGAAAATCTTGCCGCTTCCTTTACGGAATATGATTTCATTTTTCACCGTCCCGGATGATTTTTTAGCCTGGTGGGGTTCTGCTTATCGGAAACCTTTCAGGAGCATATCAATCTGACAGGCAGATTACAATATAAGAAATTAAATTGTGGTTTACAGTCCCGAAAGACAACATGAGCGAGAAACGAGGGACTTTGATTATGAAACGGGTTTCGGAACTGTTTTTATTGTCGGAAACGTTGCTGTTTGCAATCCAAATCACCCTACGGCATCCACTCGAATTCAATAAAGTCCCAGTCGCCTAGAATTTCCGAACAACTCTCATTCAACAATGCCCCATAACAAATAGCGGAACCTAGGCATGATTCCTCCGGCCAATTGAATCTCAAGATTTCTTCTGTGAATGCCGGTGATCCAATACCCAAATCTATGCCTTCATAATCGAATTCTTCAGTCCAATTTGGATGCCAGAAATATATTCCATAGACATAGAGTAAAACAGCGAAGGGCTGTTGAGTATAAGTTTGCGGACCGGAGTTGGATATATAAGCATTCAGCAGGAATAAATCACCGGGTGTGAAAGTTGTTTTTGAGAGTCGGAGGTCAACCGCGATACCGGGAATAACCGTCTGTGTGGGCGGCATTGTCGGCGTATGTGTTGAAACCGGAGTCTGTGTGTGCGACATTGTAGGAACATGTGTTGAAACCGGAGTCTGTGTGGGCGGCATTGTAGGCGCATGTGTTGAAACCGGAGTCTGTGTGGGCGGCATTGTCGGCGCATATGTTGAAACCGGAGTTTGTGTGGGCGGCATTGTAGGAGCATGTGATGAAACCGGAGTCGGTGTTGAAAAAAAAGACTCAATTCCATAGTGATATCCCATATCAACCTGTCCTGTATCTGCAATCTCATCCGTTCTGGTCCATAGTTCATCCATGCAAATCTCCCCGTCCGGTCCCTCGAAACAGATATTTGAAGCCGAATCGCTTCCAGTATCGACGCATGGACTGTTTTCGGCTTGCCCCGCCGCTGTTTGACTCAGATAAAAGTCGCCTTCGGGACCAATTACAAACAACGGGTCTTCGTCGATCATCCCGTCGCCCCAATTGAGCGTGCAGTCAGGCTCTGCATGCGCCGCCTCTTGTCCGCCCTGAACGTCGCTGTAGCTTATAGTTAGAATCGACGTTGAGAATAAATATATCTCATCGCCGTCTCCACCGGCAGTGTCGTTCCATAATACGCAATCGGTCATCTCCGGGGATGAGAAGTCGTAGCAGTAAATCCCGCCGCCGTATTCGGCTGAATTCTGCGTAATCGTGCAGCCGGTTATCGCAGGGGATGAGTAGCAGCAGCAGCGAATCCCGCCGCCGCCTGCGCCGGTTGAATTCCCCGATATCGTGCAGCCGATTATCGCCGGGGTGGAGGAGAAGCAGTTAATCCCGCCGCCGTCGTCGACGGCTGAATTCCCCGATATCGTGCAGCCGGTTATCGCCGGGGAGGAGCGGGAGCAGTAAATCCCGCCGCCGCCGTTGTCGGCTGAATTCCCCGATATCGTGCAGTCGGTTGTCGCCGGGGAGGATAAGTAGCAATAAATCCCGCCGCCGTGGTTGGCTGAATTCTCCGTAATCGTACAGCCGGTTATCGCCGGGGAGTTGTATTCGCAGTAAATCCCGCCGCCGCGCTGTTCGGTTGAATTTTCCCATATCGTGCAGTCGGTTATCGTCGGGGAGGAGTATTTGCAGTAAAACCCGCCGCCGCGGTGTTCGGCTGAATTCCCCGATATCGTGCAGCCGGTTATCGTAGGGGAGGAGGTGGAGCAGCCAATCCCGCCGCCGCGGTGTTCGGCTGAATTTCCCGATATCGTGCAGCCGGTTATCATAGGGGAGGAGGTGGAGTGGCAGGTAATCCCGCCGTAGTCGTAGGCTGAATTTCCCGATATCGTACAGTCGGTTATCGTCGGGGAGGAGGAGTCGCAGAAAATCCCGCCGCCCTCGTAGGCTGAATTCTCCGTAATCGTGCAGCCGGTTATCGCATAGGAGGAGGAGCAGTCGTCGCAGAAAATCCCGCCGCCCTCGTCTTCGGTTGAATTCTCCGTAATCGTGCAGCCGGTTATCGTCGGGGTGGATTCTATACAGCCAATCCCGCCGCCGCCGTATTCGGCTGAATTATCCGTAATTGTGCAGCCGGTTATCGCCGGGGAGGAGCGGTAGCACCAAATCCCGCCGCCTGCACCCTCAGACCAACCGCCCGTGACATATCCATTTTGTATAGTAAAACCATTGACTACATCAGTATCATCTTGATTTGTCTCATCAAACTTGAAGCCTCTACCGCTGTTTTCACAGTCGATAACGCAATTATCAGGTCCGTTCTCGGATTTAACCGTAATATGCTTTACGTCGCCGTTCCATGTTAAATTTTTATTACCGGCCCCCGTATAGGTTCCGTCGGCAACCAGAACAGTATCGCCGTCAACGGCGGCATCAATGCCGGCTTGAATGGTCGGCTGATCGCCCGGAACGTGTATAACAGCAGCCGATCCGATACCAGACACATAGAAAATAACAACTGCAGTCGCAATGCAAGATGACAATTTCATGGTTTCCCCTCCTGGAAAGGTGGAAAAAATCGTTTATCCAACTATAAAAAATAGGGAACTGTCTGTCAAGGGTCTTGACAAGGGGCGTTGAAAAATTTACCGCGATCCGGGGCGAGCGTTACCTGCTGTCCCGGATGAAAGTTTACCGGACCTGATCCATGATCGAATTGTGGAGGCCGATTTCCCTGAAAATCTTACCGCTTCCTTTACGGAATATGGGCGCTGATCAAAAATATCCATTTCAGGGTTACAATTTCTCAGTTTGAATCCTCCGCGCTCGTGCTCAGTGCAGCGGTAATCGTAATCGAACCATTGGTCTGATCTGTACAGTCGTTTGAAAGCAAAGCAGGGTTATCATTTGAATCGATCGATTACGCTACGCTTACGGGGACAAACGCCGCTCCGCTGAGTATGAAAGTTCTTTTTGAGTATCGAGATCACAATTTGTAACCCCTGTTTGATCAGTCCCCCGATCTCTATTCCCAGTTCCAGTGTGCTGGTGCATATGATGCAGGTGTTGTGGAGCCTGGAGAATCTTGCTTCGGCGCGTTCCCGTTCTTCTTTTGACACGGCAGAGTGATGCACGTAGATATTAATGCCGGATTCCTTCATTTTATCCGCTGTCTGTTCGGTTAAGGCTCTGCTTTCGCAGAAGAGGAGGCTTTTTTTGTTTTTTGCCGTTTTTACTATGCCACGGCATAAGATTGTCTTTGAAAATATTCTCCAACTTTACCTTTCTATTCGCCTAACGTGAAATATTTTTTGGGCGCTATCGTAGACGCTCGTATCTCACCTCAAAACGTTGACAACCACCTTCTGTGAATCCAGTAAATCCTGTTGAGCCTGTCCCTCTTTCTTCCTTCCAATTTCTTCCAAACATGTGTATCATGCCCATGATTTGGAGGAATATATCATGCTTATTACGATACAACGTGATTCAATCAAACGGGTGGGCGGTGATTCCAGCGCTCTCTCACCTGCTTTATCGTTGGAACTTTTTCGGGAAGAGATCGAAACTTTGGAAAAAGCTTCCCGGATTGAACCCGGTGTGACTCGTCCTGATCGCGAATTCTTGAAGAACCTTGGAAAACGGTTATTCGATTATTTGTTTCCCAGCGATTTTCGTCCTGATTCACCGCTTTATTTGGATATTTCGTCTGATCTCCGGGACCTTCCCTGGGAGCTTTTGTATGATGGTGAACGCTTTTTGTCGTTAAATCCGGGGATAATTCGCTGTTTTTCGGATTATTCTGCTCCGATCAAGAATCCAGAACCCGTCAAAGACCGTAAGTTACATGTTGCAGTTATGCTATCCTCACCACTTTTGAAATATGACCCTGATGTGTCTGCGCCCCTTCATCCAGAAACAGGTCTGTATGATCCTTTTTATGAACAACCGGATGTATTGAACTTCCGTGAAGAAATGAACAGTTTTTTTAATCTTGACGGCAGAGAATATCCGGTAATTTTTGATTTGCACCGGCGAACTTTACGTTCCAGATTCAGGGAAGTTCTTAATCAGCATTATGATGTGATCCATTATTCCGGTCATGGTAATCGTGGATGTCTGTTTCTTGAAACGGATATTGCTGTAAGCGATCCCCTAAGATCAGATGATATTTTGAATATTGGCATCAATAATGATGTACAGTTGGTTTTTCTCAATGGCTGTCTTACTGCTGCCCAGCCGGCAAGCGGGGAAGAGGCTGTTCGCAGTATAGCTGATCAGTTCAGTCTTATGGGTGTTCCCTGGGTGATCGCTATGCAATATACAATCTCCAATGTCGCGGGTTCGCTTATCAGCAACAGCTTCTACAAAAAATTGACGGAAGGACAATCGATTCCTGAGTCGCTCAGAGCGGCTCGTAATTTGTTGTATGAAAAAGCTCCTCATCCCTGGGAATTTGCCGTTCCTATTCTTTTTTCAGCCCATCCGGAAGTGGATGATGGAGTGTTGTATGTTTCTGGGGCTGCGGAAGATAGAGTTGAGGTCATAAAACATGGCGGTAAGTTATTGGAAACCCGGGAAGACCGGTTTGCCGGACGCCGCCGGGAGCTTGTCCGGATTGCTGGAGTATTGAACCGGGATAATGCTTATCAGGGGGTTCTGCTCTATGGCGCCGGCGGTATGGGAAAAACGGCTATCGCTTTAGAGGCGGCTTACAGGTTTGGCGAGGATTTCAACGAGGTCATATTCGCCAGTGCAAGGAAGGAAACGCCCTCTGCAGAGATTGCTGGTGAATTGAAAGGAGCTGGATCAAGAAGGCGGGCAGCAGATGTTTCATCTTTGCTCCATAATATAATACGTGAATTTAAATTATTAGACAATCCCGTTGATGTTCCTGATAATCCCGGTTTCGACGATTTAAGCACAGCGATATCCGGACGCTTCAATGAACCGGGCAATAGATTGTTAATTTTGGATAATCTTGAGGACCTGTATGCTGAAAACGAGCCAGAGGATTATTTAGACCGCCGTTTGACCGAATTCATCGAACGTTTGCCAAAGCGCCGGTGCAAAATAATCATGACAACCAGGACCAATTTCAAAAATCCTTTAAGAACATTCAAGCGGATTCAGTTGAATCCACTGGAGGGAAAGGAGTTAGGGGAATTTTTCCGTGAGTTGTTCCGTGACGATCCTGAAGAACCGCCTTGGGAGGGTTTGAATGCAGTCCTGCCCAAAACAGGCGGTCATCCCTTAGCTTTACGTTTAGTCATAGCATGGTTGAAACAGGGTTGGCCTGTCCGGGAAGCTTTAGATGGATTGACTGCGACAGACAAGGAACCTTGGAAATATATCGCTGAAAAGGCTCTGGCAAGAATGGGCGAACATGAATCGACAATTTACCGGTCATTATCGTTATTTCAGACGACAGGAAAGGCGGAAAATATCGAGATAGTTTCAGGTTTGGAAAAGGGAACATTTTTTAAATCTTTGGATATGCTGGCGCGTTTTTCAATCGTGATGAAACAGACCCATCCGCTTTTAGGCGCGTATTATGGAATCATACCGCTTTTGAGGGAACATGCTGAGAAGGAGAGATGCAGCAAGCCGGAGCAAGAAAAGCTATTGAAGGAAAGTTTTACAGCATGGACGCTGGAGTTTTTCAAAAGACAAGAAACTAAGGAGCGTAAAGCAATAGATGCACTCCTATTAGATCAAGAATTGAGCAATCTCATAAAAGGAGCAGATTTTATCCAGCAATTCGGTCGTTGGGACGATGCAATGGAAACTTATGAGCGCTGTCTGGGTATAGCAGGGATTTTGGATTATGATCTGGCGGAATCAGCGGTGTTGAACAACATGGGTACGGTGTTGGCAGCTAAGGGCGATTGGGACCGTGCCATCGAGTTATACCAGAAATCATTGGAGACAGCCGAGCGTCTTGGTGATCTGCACGGCA
>CAZUFC010000213.1:0-9872 GCA_964619725.1 uncultured bacterium
TTGACGCCTGATGAATTGGTCGCTCATCTGACCGATGCCGAATGGGACGACAGATGTAACCGCAAACTGAATCGCTTGTTGAAGGCGGCAAAATTTCACTATAGCGCATCCTTTGAAGAAATTGATTTTTCTCTGAAAAGAAATCCGGACAAAAATCAGCTTCTTCGCCTGTCTGACTGCCAATGGATAGAGCGTCGGCTGGATTTTATTGTTAGCCAAGAGTATTACATTACAATTTCAAGAGGTTCAACAGATTTTTCCGGTCGATTTTTTGCCAAGTCATGTAAGCTCTGCAGATTCAACCAGAATTGCGGCGTCGTTTTAAACGCTTGAGCCAATAACCACGCTGTTTGTGGCGTTACGCCACGTTTTCCTCTGATCAATTCATTGACTCTCTGAACTGGAATACCAAGATGGCTCGCCAGCGCTACTTGAGATATTCCCAGTTGATCCAGAAATTCTTCCTTGAGGATTATTCCTGGGTGAGTTGGTATTCGGTTTTCAGGAATCATTGAATCACTCCTCTCAATGACAATCCGTCAATCTGACATTCTCAGCATCAGAACCTGACCACTGAAAAATTAATCTCCACTGATCGTTGACTCGTATGCTGAAATAGCCCTGAAGGTCGCCTTTCAACGCTTCAAGTCGATTTCCAGGAGGTGAACGTAAATCTTGCAATGATGCAGCGCCGTTCAGGATATCAAGTTTTTTCAAAGCAGTGTTTATGTTCTCACTCGGAAACCGGAGAACGCGTTTGCTTCGTCTTCCGTGAAATAAATCTTCCGTTGATTTGTCTGTGAATGAAACAATCATTCAACACTCCTGATCTTGATTATAATGCTTTCACGGTAAGCATGCAAATAAATCGTAAAAACTGGATTCACATATTCTCACATCAATCATTGATGAACTTTCAAGCCTCAATGGAGATAGCAATCAAAGTCAGCAACTATTTGGATGTCAATTTGTAACAATCACGTCACATGGATATTAGAGGGGAAACCCGTCAGGATTCATATCATGTGCAGACTGACTGCTGCCGCCATACAGCGCAACACCGCCATCACCTGTCGGGACTGGCGCTACGATAGTCCGCCGCTTCGTTCGCTCAGCAGTTAAACGAATTAGCTTTTCGTATTTTGCATAGATCGCCTCCAGACCAATCTCACGAACTAAGTTAGAGAAACCTAGAACGTCAAGAAAAGCGAGAACTACTTCTTGAAAATTCTTATTAGGAGTATCATTTGTGTGCGAGTCAGTCACCTTATCGTTGCGCATGAGGAATCTCCTTGTATCTGGCTAACGGCTTAGGACAACCGGCGGCGAGGTTTAGGTCAAGCTTCTTAGAATGGTTTTTTTCGCCGTCCGGTTCATCCGGTGGTTCGGCTTGGCATTAAAACCAACTGTAAGTGAATTATCCTTCGTCTGCAAGATGTTTCATATAACTCACCAAAGAATCTGAAAGCCAATACCCTTTTCTTCTAATCTCATGGATTTGAGGTGTAATCTGTTTTAGCAATCCTTTTCTTTTAGCCAATAATAAAATGCCTAATGTACCAATTACTGACAAACCAAGTTTCTGGGCAACATTGCGACCGACTTTATCGTCAATCAATAAAATTACCTTCTCATCAAATGATGTTCCCAATAATATTACTTGTTTTTCACCGACATCAAGTTCTTCAGTTTCTGATTCGATTTTATTGGCGGCAACAATCGGAGTTTTAACCTGTATGAAATTCTTAAGTGCAGATTCAATTTCTTTGGATTCCGGTGATATTTTTCCCCACAGTTCCTTCTGCACCATCGGAGGAATAATCACTTCTTTCCATTGTAATTTTTCAAGAAGATTAAGTTTTTGGATTTTAGCCAAAGCTATTATAGGTCCTGTATTAGATATGAGAATCATAATTCAAGAATTTTTTCGATGGTAGAAGATTCAGATTTAAGTTCAGCTTCAATTTCTTCATCCAAATAGTTGAAAATACTTACTCGGTATCTTCCACATGCTTCAAAAAAGTCGACTCTGGACATACCGGCAAGTTCTGCAGCTTTGCCTGATGATATTTTTCCTAATTCGAACATTTTTAATGCGGCCATAAGGCACAAATGTTGACCCATCTCAGATTTTGTCAACCGGACAGAGTTTTCAAATCCAACTGGATATTTAATTTTCAATTCTTCGACAATCATTTCAAAATCTCCTGTTCCAGTGGTTTAATCACCTTCCCACTCACTATTTTATCATGCTAAAGCACGTCATTTCAAATGAACTGTCCGATTCGTACTTATCGAATTTGGCTGACGTTTGGCGCCATACTCCAAGCATTGTCGTGGCTTCGCACTCACGTTTTTGGACTGGGGCGCAAATTTCGATTTTCCGAATTTCAGAACTCTTCACACGAAAGCCTAAACCTATTGAATTATTTGTTTCTTTCTATCATTTAATTCGGCAAAATTATTGTGCAATTTTGAATGATTTCGACTTCGCAGAAATTGAATTTCTTTGCCCAACCGTATGTTGTTTTTTACTTGATGCACAATCCTCTTCGTAGTCGTGTCAGGAGTTCTGAATTTATTCAGGGATTTTATGCTGAAACCTGATAATAATCCTTTCCACAGTTCGTCAGCGGGGCTGAGGACACCTCTTCCGCCGCTGTTAAGGACAAGGGTATAAATCATGGCGGTTTTCACATCTTTATGTCCGAGGGGTTCCTGGACGATTCTTATATCGTAGTCTTTCTTCAGGTGATTCGTCGCGAAAGAATGTCTCAGGGACTCCATCAATCTTAATCCGGCCCTGTACATCATAGAGGTTATCAGCCATATTGGGTCTTCCAGATTTGCCGGCAGCTCTTTCACTGCTTTTTTCGTCAGGACGACCGGTGTTCTTTTCGGCTTTTTGGCTCTTGCAACATCCTTGATCAAACCTGTTTCTTTGTTTAAAACATTTTTGCAGAGGAATAACAGCGCTGAGAATGCCTGATTCTGAGTGGATGAACTGACTTTCCTCTTTACTGCGAGATGCGTCAGGAACTGATTAGTTTCATTTTCAGCCGTTTCTTCGGGATGCCGCTTTCCGTGAAATAAAATAGAGCGCTTAATCCATGAAACGTCGGTATGTTCTGTTCTTCAAATAAAATGTGATCCCAATTTGATCAGTACCAGAAGTTTAATGAAAAGAAGTCGCCCCGCTTGCGGGTCCGTTGATTAATCGAAAATGGAGACTATTACAAACCACAATAAACATAATCCGGAATCCTCATTGACATCAGAACTAATCTTTGAATTTCGATTAATCAACGCTCTTCTAACGGATATAGGGGGGATGAACCGAGCAATTTTCATACCGAGCTGCAATGTAAAATTCAGATGGGCCATTATGACGACAGGGATCGCATCGATTGCAATCTCATTGAAGCATACGACCGTCTCATGGCTTTTATAGCAAAACACCTGCCGGACCCTTTTTATCTTGAGGGAGATGCAAGAATCAGCCTGAGAGATAAAATATCCAGGGAAGTCGTTGCAAATTTCCTGGTTCATCGGGAATATATGAACGCTTACCCGGCGCGTCTTATAATATACAGAGATCGAGTGGAGACCACAAACGCAAGCAATTACATCGTCGAAGGTTTGCTCGATCCTGAAAAGGTCGTCCCGTTTTCCAAAAATCCTGTCATCGCGAAGTTCTTTGCACAACTCAGTTGGGTGGAAGAAATAGGTTCGGGGATGATGAACATAGGAAAGTACCTCCCGCATTATACTCCGGGAAGTGTTCCGGAATACAGGGACGGTCCTGTATTTAAAACGTTTATTCCCGTACCGGATTATGAGTTCACCGAACATGAGGAAGAAGGTTCGGGGAAAGGTTCGGGGAAAAGTTCGGGGAAAACAGAGCACAGTATCATGGAGATGTTTAAAAAAGACGATATTATTAATTGCATCCGCCAAAGTTGACAATTTTAAGGACTATGGCGGTTATAAATGAGAAATCACAGCATTGACCTTTTCGAAAGAAATGGCGAAACATTCTTTTTAAATAGTGCCTGTCCACAAACTCAAATCTCGATTCAAAATTTAATGCTGGACAGCCACTTGGGTTTTTGATCCATAAACCGGCGAATTTATCTTAAGGAAAGGAAGGCAAGGATTTGCGAGGTGGGGGTATTTATTATACGTTAATTGAGCAAAACCGCAGCCTGACGCAGTATTAGGGAAAATTCGCCGTTTATGGACAAAAACTAAATAGGCAAGGGAAAATTCTCTCAAACGAAAGATGAATGACTGGCCAGATTTCGGTAAGACATTTGAAAAAAATGAAAATAAAGTAAAAAATCTACTGATGGCGAAAAAAGGACAGAGACGATGCACATAGGACAGAACGTGATATGTAATCTCTATGCGGAGTATGGAACATGAACGATCATATCGCAGAGTAGACTTTTCGACAGGTCATCATACAAGGTTTTCTTTGAATCGGCGGGTAAAACCGTGGATTTGTATGAGGACGATCTCAGCAGCATAGATACGCCTCTGGACCTTTTAATGTCCGGTAGGTTTTCCTCCATATCCGATTTTAAACTTAACTTCCTTGCTAACACGATAGAAGCCTCGACTTCCGGCGAGAAACCGATGTCCGCCGCCAGTTACAAGATAATGCCGCTTCCCCACCAGATACTAGCCCTGGACCGGGTGATCAACCGGTTCAAACCCCGATACCTGTTGGCTGACGAAGTGGGTCTTGGAAAGACCATCGAAGCGGCGCTCATCATGGAAGAATTCAAATTCGACGATATGTTCATGAATTTAATTTCTGGAAGAAAAAGAAACGATGACGACATGGAAAAACTTTCAAGTGAAATATATCAGAAGGCTGTGGCCATATTGGAAAACGATGAAATGCTTATTCCGTTTTCAGACAATCAGGGCGACAGCTCAATTGAATACGAGGACATTAAAAACATCGCCGGAAGGGTCCATTCATTTACTGACCTGTTTTTTGAAAATCGAAGCGGCGCATTGAAGGAATACCAGGAACATAAAGGATTATTTTACATTGAGAACGATTTCAAAGCGGATCGCTTTCCTCGACATTTCGGCAAAGTTATTTTTAAACAGAATATGGGCATGGAGGTGGAAGAGGCGACGCTTTTAAGTTTCAATCACCCCTTCATCCGGCATGCTCTTCAGCATTCAAAGGACAGAGGCAAAACAGCATCTTTGACGATCCATTATGATAAATTCGCCGGCATATCCGGTTTCCTTTTCGTCTGGAACTTCACTATCACCAACAACTTCGATATGAATCAGGAAATGCTTATTCCGGTATTCATAACTGACGATCGTAAATTCAGCAGGAGAGTATCCGAATATTTGAAAAACCTCGATAAGCTTAAAATAACG
Source organism: uncultured bacterium (assembly GCA_964619725.1). GTDB lineage: Bacteria > CSSED10-310 > CAZUFC01 > CAZUFC01 > CAZUFC01 > CAZUFC01. Next base: position 5,410 of record CAZUFC010000213.1, read on the forward strand.
AGTTGTTCCGAAAAAACGGCATCAGGTATTGAAGAATTCTATTCTGTAGCCGAATCAACGGTGAATGGAATCTCAGAAAACATGTTTCTTGAAAAAGAGAGTCAGTGGAATTTAAAAGTGGACGATGAATACCGGAAAATGAACAGGTATTACGAACAGAGAGGAGATGCCGTCAGGCAGATCACCATTGACAACATTCGCGAGGGAAAACTGAAGGAAATGAGAAAGGAGCAGCATAAAAGAGCCGTTGATATGAAAAAGAGGAAACAATTATTCCCGGACCTGGTTTGCACTCAGATAGCGAGGGTAACATTCAAATGACTATGGCTGACCGATACTGGCATGAGAAGATCGTAAAGGAGATACTCGGTGTCGGAGCTGATGTGCTGTTTATCGTCGATAAGCAGGGACTATCCGAGTTTCCGGCTGTGAAAACGGCAATAATGAAGAAATATCCTGAAATAATCCGATTTCAAAATGAAATAAAACTCAGGATAAAACTGAAAAACAGGGACAGGCCCATCATCGTGCAGTTTGATTCTGAGAGAGATATTCCATACAACATGCTTTCCAGGTATGCAGTGATCACTCTCAACGCCGACATCTTGTTTCCGATGCTGGACAGAAAAGTCATTTATGAGTTGCCGCCGGACGATTATCAGGCGATATATGAACTTTACGATGATAATATTCATGAAAAATCATATGAAAGGTTATCAGAACGGAAAACACGGGAATTTATCGGCAAAGGTTTAAAGATAAACGGCGGTAAGCAGAGAAGCCGTATCCGGGAACTGCGCATCCGTATAGATAATTTGCTGGAGCGAGAAATTACCGGACACAAGGAATGGATCGAAAATTCAGGTCAGATAGCCGAAGCCTGGGGGGAAGTTCTTTACCTGACAGACAAGATTGATGAAGGAAAATCGGTAGAGGATTTAACAGAGCGCATCAACGACAGATTCGTGAGAAAGATAGGGACCGATCAAACAGGGATTACGCTTCTTTGAAACTTTTTGACATTTTGTTCCTGTAATCGGTATCGGTATAGTAATCGGGATACTAATCCAAATCGAAACAAAATGATGGGATATTCCGCAGAATTGTAACCTCAAAAGACGCATTTTTGATCAATGCCGAAAGATACGTGATTATTACGATGATACCGCCTTTGATTTAACTCTCCCTGTTCAATGGAACGTTATAGAAAGAGTACGAAAAGACGACGGCAGGAAGAAAGCCGTCATTTGTTTCGATTGCATGGGTTTTGAAGAATGGAATGTTCTTAAAGAATATCTTGACGCCCGATGCAGTCTCAGATTCACGGTGGAACATACGTTGGCGATTTTACCCACGGAAACAAATTACTCAAGAACAACAATTTTTTCCGGTTTAACGCCAAAGAGGATTATTGAGAAGAAAATTGCAGATAAGGTTGAAACAAGGCATGAAGAAAAGCTGTTCAAAAGAGCGCTTGACGGCTGCGGCATTTCCGAAAACGATGTTTTTTATCAAAGAATGAAAGGTCCTGACGACATCGGCGCTGATATGGATTCTCTTCATGATTTTAACTGGCTGGGAATAGTTTTCACATTCATGGATACGCTCGCCCATAACAAACTGACGACAAAGAGCAAATTGATCAGAGACATCAGGCATTTCCTGGACAAAAGCGACATGGACAGATTCATAGAAAAATTGCTCGATCAGGATTTTCAGGTATTCTTTGTTTCAGACCACGGTAATATTTACGCAAAAGGCGCCGGCATTCGAGCAAAAAAAGACCTGGTAAACGAAAAAGCCCGCCGGTACATGATATTTAAATATAAAGAATTGGCCGGCGAATATGAAACGCAGAACACGGTTTTATTGCAGTTGAGGAATATAATCGGCGACCAGTGGCTCTTATTGCAATCAGGAAATGAAATGTTCGGCAACCCCAACCATGAATGCGTAACCCACGGCGGAATTTCCATAGAGGAGGTTGTCGTGCCGTTTGTGAAGGTCATGAGAAAATGAAAGGATATGACAGACCGCTCCGCCCTGAATATATTTATGAATTAGCGAGAACGGCAAAAGCAGGCGATAATATTGCTGATCATAACGATCAATTTGAAAGGATGCTCTGGCGTCTGCGCGGAAAAGAGGGAAAAAGAAAAGTAAAAACCGTACTGAGCCGGTATTTCCTGAGAACCGGTGGAAATTCCAGGAGTAAAACCGTTGCGGATGTTCCGATATTAAAATTGTGCAAGACGCATAATATCGAAGAGGTTAAGCCGATTTTACTGTTCTATTTGATGATACGATCCCCGATTCTGATTCTCATTACAAAAATGATCAATGAAATTTACGGTTATGGCAAGGACATAAATTACTCTTTCCTGAGGAAAAAAATGATAGCGAAAATGGGCGAAAGGGATATTTCCGCCCGATCGTTGAGGAATTTCCTGCAGACCCTGGAAAATTTTGACGTTTTAAGAAAAAAGAAAAACGGAAGGTATCATTGGAAACAGCGTCTGGCGATGTCCAATGAAATGACGTGTTGCATGCTGCGATACTATTCGGAAGAATTCATTTTTTCCCCCCAGATAATGCTTAACAAAATCAATGAAAACCTCCTGATGTTCTTTGATTTGCCGAAATTGGAATACATCGCGAAAAAATACAACGGCGACGTATGGGATTACAAGGTGAGAATCAAGGATAAGGTTATTGTTTTTCGGGACAGATCTAACCGGGGTTACTCTTTTTCATAAAATATTTGAATGATTGAAATTACCATACGAAACTGACCCGAACCCATAACTCTCTGCTTGACGAACTCACCATGATCTTTTTAATCGAGGGTCGTTTGTTTGGGAATCGGGATCGTTATCGGTATCGGAATCGGAATAAAATCCGTATTTCGGCGATTCTGGAATTATGTTTACCGCTTTTTGGGGTATTTCCAGAATCGCCGGCAACTTTCACCGGAATACGCACATTTTTCGACAATGATAAAAAATGCGTCTTTTGAGGTTACAATTCTTCCGAGTATCCCATCATTTTTTTTCGATTTCGATTGCGATCCCTATACCGACCCTGATTATTGAAACAAACGGTCATAAGTTTTGAAAGAAGTGTAACCCCGGTTAGATCAGTCCCAATTTTTCTTATGCGGCGAAAGTTGTGATTGTTCTACAACATTACTCACTGGGTTGATATGTCTCGATACTTGATTCAGATGTTTCAGAAGGATTCAAAAGGCATTCCCAATTCAGCGCTGAAAGCGCAGCAGCTCCGAAGGAGCAAGATAAATCAGCCCAGGACCAGGATATCTGGAGGATTACACCGCCCTGGGTTAGAGGGGTTAGCCGCTTTTCACCAAAAGTGCGGGAGAACCAATTTAGCTCAGCGCTATCGCATTAAATGCGCCGCCGGAGGTAAGGGTATTAACAACCGCCATAGTAATTCTCCCTCAATCGAACGGCTCAGGATAACCGGCGGCAATGGTTATGTTTTGGATGTTGGAAAAGCGTTTTCGCCGTCCGGTTCATCCGGTGGTTCGTCATGTAACGTTGGTTTCCTTTGCATTTTTTAATGAACATCAAAGTTCAGAGCTCTTTTTATGTGCAGCTTTACATAAAAACTATACCTGAAGTTTAAATACTGGATTACAGTAGTAAAGGAATAAAGCAATTGGTCACTTATCTTGGTTCTTTTGTTCAGCAGCATCCAATGTTTTAAGATTTTGACTGTTTTTATACTCTGGATCGATCACTTCTAAGCCGGACAATCCAGCAATTTCCTTTAATTCACGGTCTGCTGCTATGAAGACAAGGTGATCATTTTCATCCTCAAAACGACTTTTTAGAAATAAAGCTGATGCCAGATGAACCGCATCGGCTCCTTTGAGACTGAAATTCCTGGCTGATTTACATGCAATGTCAACAATTTCATCAGTCAATGCTACTTGAATAAAGGTATTCCGATCATTTTCCAATTCATTGATGTTTTTCTCAAAAACACCAGAATCGATTTCTCTTGCTTTTCTTTTTCGAGCCAATGTTGCCATGAGTTCCACATATCCCAGCGATGAACAGGTAATTGAGCAATTCTGGGCAAACAAATCAAGAACCCAAGTTGTCCCCTTTTCATTAGTAGTGCTTGATCCATGCACTTGCATCAAAATAGTAGAAAATCACCTGCGATTTCCTGTGAGCAGCTTTGAAGCCGGAATTCTTTTACCCTGGATTGGTTCAAGTCTGTCGACATTCCTGAATTCATCGTCAGGAACTTTAAATGCAGGATCAGCTTTCAAGCGTTCCATTGTTCGGGAAATGCTGCTTTTTCTATCAAGACGTTGGATGAATTTTAGTATTTCTTGGATTTTTTCGTCATCCAGATGCTTGATGGCGCTTATTAGTTTTTGAACCATAAACGGGCGAATTTTTCTTAAGACAAGGAAGGCAAGGATTTGCGAA
>CAZUFC010000214.1:0-9659 GCA_964619725.1 uncultured bacterium
GATCAAAAACCCAAGTGGCTGTCCAGCATTAAATTTTGAATCGAGATTCGAGTTTTTGGACAGACACTATCTAGTTTTTGTCCATAAACGGCGAATTTCCCCCAATGCTGCGTCAGACTGCGGATTTGCTCAGTCAACGTATAATAAATGCGCCTCCTTCGCAAATCCTTGCCTTCCTTGTCTTAAGAAAAATTCGCTCGTTTATGGATCAAAAACCCAAGTGGCTGTCCAGCATTAAATTTTGAATCGAGATTTGAGTTTGTGGACAGACACTATCTACAAAAAAACAATTGCTTTATCGGAGCTGTTGAAGCATATCGCCCGCGTTTAACTGCACTGCTGTCGATTGACGGGCATAAATCACCTTGCTGAATACGGCTGGTGAATTGAAAAGATTACATAATAAATTATTGGCAGGCTTACCGGCTTGTGTTTTTAATTGTTGTTGGTGGGGCGACCTCACCCCCCGGCCCCCTCTCCATGAATGGAGAGGGGGAGCAAGATTGGGTTATTTTACGGCTGATTTGGGGATTTTGTTGGGTTGTTTTATGGCTTGTTTGAGGGAATTTCGGGACTGATCAAACCGGGGTTACACTTTTTTCAAACTTTTGACAGTTTGTTTCAGTAATCGGGATCGGGATCGAAACAAAATGCTGGGTTATTCTGCAGAATGGTAACCTCAAGACGCATTTTTGTTCAATTCCAAATTTCGCTATGTACGAAATATTAGGCGTAGTTTGTTACCCCCATCTGATCAGACCAGAAATTTTGAATCCACGCTGAAAATTTTTCGCCTTTAAAAGTAAGAGAATAAAAACAAAAATCGTAAGCGCGGCTGCTGTTCTGCCCATTGCTGGTATGGCGGGCGTAATTATGGGCGTCGGGGAGGGCGACGGAGTCGGAGGCGAAGTGGGGGAAGCTGTGGCCGTCGGCGTAGGCGGCTGCAGAGGATCGCATCCGAAGGGATAATGAGCGCCCATGTCCATCTGGTTGATATCGTAATCGCCGTCTGTGCTGGTGGTCATTTCATCCAGGCACACCGGAGCGTTGCAGTTTATGAAGCAGACGCCGGCAGAAGCATCATAACCGGCATCGATACAGGGGCTGTCCTGTGTCTGTCCTGCATCGATGTGACTCAGATAGAATCCGTTATACGCTTTTGAACCGTAAACGAAAAGAGGGTCTTCATCTATGTTGCCTGTTCCGGGATAACCGCCGAAAACGTCGCTGTAAGTAACCGTCGGATTGCCCAATATCTCGGAGGGCTGGTTGTCCCAAAGGATTGAGTTGATCACGACAGGGTCTCCCCTGATCGCGCTTCCGTCGTAATCCGCATAATTGTCGTAAAATGTGCAGTTGGTTACCGTAGTGGAACTGCCGTTCCAAACGTCCAGGGCCGCGCCGGAGCCAGGACCTCCCGTTTTAATATTTTGATGGAATATGCTGTTGATTATCTCAACTGTTCCCGCTGACAATTCCACGCGAATCGCTCCGCCTCCATACGTCGGTCCATGACATGCATTGCCGGAAAAATAACAACTTTTGATTTCCGCGCTCCCGTAACCCCATATCAGAACAGCCCCGCCTGCTGCAGTCGTCTCATTGTTCAGGAAAAAACAATCCGTGCATACCAGAAGATTCGTCGTACGGACAGCGCCGCCCATAGATGTGGTATAGCCATTCCTTATGGTCAACCCAGCCAGGACGACCTTGACCGCACCGCTATGCTGAAAATCAAAAGCATAACCGTTGCCCCCGCAGTCAATCACACAACTGGTCGGTCCTTCCTGCGATCTTATTGTTATGCCTTTCGTGCAATAAATCTCAGTATTGCCGGCCCCTGTATAGGTCCCCGGTCGTAAAACGATCATATCTCCATCAGAAGACATGGATACCGCTTCCTCAATATCGGAATAATGATCGGGAACCCAGTGAACAGCCGCAGAACAGGGGAAAATCCAAAAAAAATAAGTCAATGAAACCAATGCAATGAAAAATCCTGCTTTTACCCTCATACTCATTATCCTCCGTAATATCTTAATCCTTTTAAAACCATCATTTCACCCTGACGCCCGCCGAATGAAATCTTTTCTACGCATGTTTGAACTCGATCGCCTTTTCTCTGAAAAAATAATACCCTCTCTCGTCAGTTTGATCATTCTGCCCCTCTCCCGGAACTTCATATTAATATGCTGTTTACCCAAAAGCCAATTGTGAAGAATTTTTTTTCAATGATGGAAGAGAAATGGGAGAAGCATATATAGTGTCTGTCCACAAACTCAAATCTCGATTCAAAATTTAATGCTGGACAGCCACTTGGGTTTTTGATCCATAAACGAGCGAATTTTTCTTAAGACAAGGAAGGCAAGGATTTGCGAAGGAGGCGCATTTATTATACGTTGACTGAGCAAATCCGCAGTCTGACGCAGCATTGGGGGAAATTCGCCGTTTATGGACAAAAACTATATAGGTTTTAAACTTGATTATGAGACCACCGGTATGGCGCTGGCCAGGTATGAATCCTCGGAATGGTCCGTTGAGATGGTTGATGAGGGAATTGGCGAAACGGGTTGGGACAGTTCTCTGGCGATCGGCCTGGACGGCCGTTTGTTTTTAGTCTACGGCGACACGGGATGTTGTTTGAAGTTGGCGACGTACGATTTCGATCACTGGACCATCCATCAGTTGAATGACGAACCGGGAAGATACAGCGCTGTAATCAAAATGGATGAAGACGGTATGCCTCATATAGCCTATTCAAAAGAGGACCAACCGGGATTGTATTATTTCCGGTATGATTACACTTATTGGACCAGCCCGGAGCCGGTAATGGAAAATCGCCATGCGTCGATAAAATGGGATATGGACGTAGACTCCGAAAGCAGACCTTATATCATATACGGCGACAAGGACAGGCATGACATGATCGTAGCGTATAAAATCACGAATACGCCGACTCCGATAGGCACGTTGCCGACAAAGACGCCTACCCGAACGCCGACGATAACCAGAACACCGACAAGAACACCGACATCAACAAGGAGTCCCACTCAATCGCCAACACTGACGAACACTCCCACTTCAACGCTTACTCCGACCCAATCGCCGACGGCTACGCCTACATCGACCTGGAGTCCTACAAACACGGCTACCCTGAGACCGACCCACACGCCGACATGCACTCCAACGAATTCACCGACCCATACCCCGACCAGAACACCCACAAGAAGTCCGACAATATCCCCCACACGCAGCCCCAGTCCGACTCTTTCCCCATCAGCGACTCGAACCGAAACACCGACCGTAACTCATACTATGACCGCAACTGTGACCCGTACATCGACATGCACGCCCACGCCGACCCCTGAACCGCCCTTTATACTGATGGCCGGATGGATGTATTCTAATATAACCCGGGAAGAAGGCGGCGACCTGGTATTAGCCGCCGTAGCTTATGGCGAAAATATATCTTCTGTAAAATTGTATTTCATGGAAGATCAAAGCGTATTAGACCTGAACATGAACCTGGAACCCAATCCGGACATAGAACCGCCTTATGCCTATTATACGATGGAACTGAAGAAACTACCGCCCGACCTTCCCCCAGGACAGTATCTTTTCGGATTAAAAGCCTTCGATAACAACGGTAATGAAAGCGAATTATGGCCCTATCTCGATATAAGGCTGCCCGAAGAAAAATCGAAAATTTCCAGTCATTCCGGACACTCCGTACATGAAACAATAAATCATCTGAAAACCATAGCCGGTGAAAACGAAAACTCACCCCTGATCCTCATGGCCGGATGGCATGATACAAGATGGATAGACGAAGAAAAGGAAAATTTCCGTCTTCATGCCTATGCCCTGACAAGCGCCGGCGAACCCGCCGACAAAGTTGAACTCTATTTCCGAAGCATACCCCTGGGCATTGAAATGGACGACGACGGCACCGGCGGCGACTGGACTCCCTATGACGGTTTGTTCACATTGACAGGTGAAAACATAGATATAGCCGGGCTGACCGAAGGTAAATACCTGATTGAATTAATAGCATACGACGGCCAGGGAAACCAAAGCGCCTGCTGGCAATATCTGGAAATCGCCCAAAAGTCCACGCCGACGCCCATAACTGACGGACAAGGCGACGACGACTCAAAATAAAACCTGGTTGCACGATGCCGCAAACCCAATTAACTTCCACCCAATCAATCCACCCCGAACCGCTATGCTAGCCCGGATTACTAATGCAAAATCGTAGTGAGAGCGTTCAGATTCAAGTGTGGTGGTCTGGAGGAACTTAGCAGCGCGATATTGAATAAAGCCGTGGGGAGCTGAGCTTGAAAATGCGGGGATAATGACGCTTGTAATAGGTTTTGTATGAGAAATGTCGGCTAAATATCTGCGGTAGCCATGCCCGTGAAGTCCGCCAGGTCCGCCGAGTCCGCCCCATCCGCCCCTTAGGCATATCCGACAAACAGGCCATCCTTAACTTCATCAAAATGAGTAATTCAATTGACGAATAAGGCATATTAAAATAATGTTTACATGCAATCCGCCGTCAGGACGATGATCAAAGAACGGCGTGAAAGGAACCGGGCAAAGCGGACCGATGATCGATTTTTTCCGAATTGAAAAATGATGAACATGCAATTCGCAGTAAAACAACTCCCGCAAAAAAACAAAAGCGACGCTCCGTTCCCGCATCAAAAGATTCTATTCACAGCGCTGCTGGCAATCAGCTTCATAGTGAGAATCGAGGCCGTCCTTCATTCGAAAAGATATCTGATGAGCGACGAAGCCGTAGTGGGCATGATAGCCCTGGACATCCTGGAAGGACGTGAAGTCCCCTATTATCTGCCTGGTAATAATTACGGCGGCGGACACATTCTGGAAGCCCTGGCCGCAGCGCCGTTATTCCACATGAACGGAGGCCCTTCAGATATTCTCCTGACCTCCGTAACGGCTTCGGTTTCGTGCATTTTTCTGGCGATTTATTATTATACGTTGTACGTCTGTTTCGGGAAAAAAACAGCGCTGATCTCAACGGCTCTTCTCTCCTTCTCCACTTCATTCTTCTTTTACAGTTTTTACTCCAACGGCGCCATGTTCGCCCTCTCCTTCGGGTGGGCCGGACTCTATTTTTTCTTTCATTTTCTATTCTCCAGTAAAACAGAAAAACTGAAATTGTTCCTGTCGGCATTAATGATGGGATTAGCTTTTTACTGCTACGAATGGGCATTGTTTTTCATTATATCGGCCCTGTTTTTCTGGCTGTTGAAAGCCAAAAAGCAAATGATCATAAAACAATGGCCCCTGCTGCTTCTTTTTCTGGCGGGACTGGCGGCGGGAGCTTTCAGATTCATACAATATTCCGTGAAGTCCGACTTCAGGAACCTGAAAATGATGGAATCATTCCTTCAAAAAACAACGGGAACTCCCGAAACAATATGGACGAAAGCAAAAGCTTTCATAGCGCATGACCTTCCGGCCCTTTTCAGTCATAATTTATATGAATTTCCAGAAACGATACCCTCTGAAGCCAAAGCAGCCTTTGTGATATTTCTGGTATGTTTAACCTATACGATAATAAAAATATTCAAAAAGTCAGGACAAAAACCGTCAGATTTCATATTCAGCGACCCGGCAAAATCAAATAAACAGACAAGAATAAGATATCTGTTGATGATGTCGTTACTGTACGCAGCATTGTACATACTGTCCACCGGCGCGGGCAAAGCCCCACGCTACCTCCTGCCGCTCTCTCCTCTGATAACGCCTCCCATAGCCGCAGCCTTGCTCTATTCCAGGAAAAAAACGAAAATAATATTCACAGCGCTTCTGATAATCTTCGCGGCCGTCCAGATATTTGCCGCAGGCAAGTTCATGAAAGAGGAAACGATAGAGGAATGGAACATTAAAACAAAAGGCCCCTCAATAAAGAAACTCGCGACATTTCTGGAAAAAATCGACCTGACGACGGTCATCGCTCCCTATGAAATAAAATGGAAACTGATGTTTGAAACAAATAGAAAAATAGTATGCGCCTCCTACCTGTTCGGTTACGACCGGGAACACAGGTACAACGCTGAGGTGATAAACAGAGTAAACCAGAAAAAACAGCCCCTGGCGGCGATATTCCATAAGAATTATGAGTTCGCAAAAATAATGATGAGATTCAATCCCCAAAACGCCTTCGACATAAAAGGATTCCACGATTTTTTAAACAGAGAAAACATAAAATACAAAAAACGACTGATAGACAACCAATACCTGGTCTATTACGATTTCAGCAAACTCTTCAAAATCCCCGGCGCCTATTATGGCTCCGGCCCCCTATTCTTCTCACTTTTTTAACGAAAAAGATCACGCGGACCAATGATTAACAGGGACTGATCAAACCGGGACAACATTTATTGAGGACAAAAAATTAACTGAATGAAATCCCCATTAGCAAAGCTGACGATGACACACTCTTGACGCAATAAAATTGACCCCTGAAGGGATGCCACGGCAAAGCCCAGGGTTTATCGAGCGAAGCGATAGCAACGCTGGGGTTGAATGGATGAATTTAAGAACCCTGAAAGAGTTAAACAGAAAGGAAAAACACGTATCCCCATCAATAGCGCAAATAAACGATGACCCGAAACTTCCTATTCTGCCCGGTCGCCCTTCTGATAAACCGGCATCGCAGCGGAAGGAAATCAGCATAAACGTTGAAAAAAGGGGCGGATTCAATCGTTGAGAACGCGGTATCATATTTTCGTTATCGGTTATTGAAAGCGCTTCGGGAAAGCGGCAGGATGCCGCTTCTACTTTTACTTCTCTGATTTTTAGTGAGGTTCAAGAAAAATCGTTTTTAAGAATGCAGACGCTGCATCCTGCCGCATTTCGTTCGGTTCCATACATACCGGCCATAGAAACTAATCCTTTCGACGATTACTGGGAGCGCAGGCTTCCACAGCCTGCCTGCGCATCGACAAGCGTTAAGGAACGATCTCGTGTAAATCCCGGGCGATAAACTGAATATCCACAGGACAGGCATGCTTCACTGGTTGAGTTGAAAAAGGCCGTATGAAAAACCAAAATCAGTAATAATCCTTCACGCCGACCGGCGCCTTAATTCTTTTGTTCTCTTCTCCCGTCCGCTTCGTCCGCCAGGTCCGCTCCGTCCGCTCTTTAACTCCAATCCTCCGAAAAAACTCCTATGCCGGCCCAAATCAAAACTTTGAAATTTCCGTAAACCCAATATCAACGGCCCAAACCTAAACAACGACCCAACTTTAAACTTTGAACTCTGAACTATGAACTTTAAACTCTAAACTCTGAACTGCAAACAAATTATTTTGCAAAAATAGATAACAAAAAAGACTTTTTAATTTGACTTTCTTTTTTCCATCATTACCATGGAAACTGATAGAAGCCGGCAGACGGTTTTGGGTATTATAATTTCATAATTCATCAAGGAGGATTAAGGATGCAAAAGAGGTGTTTTTGTTTTCTTCTGTCAGTTGTTGTATTGTCAGTAACGGGCGGTATGGTTAATGCCGGATGGTGGTCTGGAGCTTTGGAGGATATAGTGATAAGCGATCCTGATGACGGTTTCTCGGTGAATCCGCCTGCGGTTTTTTGCGGATTGAACGGCCGGATGTTTGCGGCTTGGCAGCAGTTGGGTCCCTTCTGGCTGTACTCTTCAACGAAATTCAGTTCCGAGGTTCTGGTGACGGAAGCGAGAGACGACGGTTATCCCGTATACTTGCCGGAGATTGATTATAAACGGCAGATGATCAGTTTTCCGGAGTCTTTCAATGAAGATTGCAGTGACTGCAGTATTGATGTCGCCGTCGGTCCTACAGGTGAATATTACGCCGTATGGAGCCAGAAAGTCGCTTTCGGTGCGATTGCTGTGAAAAGAATACACTTTGGATATTGCGATCATGAAAGTTATGGCGGATTATGGTCGTCTCGAATTGCCGATTTCATCGTCAGCGATGGAACCGTTGAATATGATGCATTCTCACCTAAGATTGATGTCGGTGAGGAAGGATATGTATATTTAGCTTGGGCTCAAAAACATGAAAACAATAAACTAAACGTTGAAACATGCGCGCTTATTCCTGCCGAAGAATTTCCCGGTTACGTCATGATTAATCACGAAATTAAAGAAGTCTCATCCCCTGACGAATTCAGCGGACTTGATATCGCCTATCATAATCGTCATGCCTGCGTCGTCTGGCTGGATCGCCTTGAACGATCATGCATAATGTATTCATTATGCAATGATGAGGGACATTATTACGATACTGATTCTGCATATATTGGGGAATATGACGACGATTTCGGAGGCATTTCGATTGCGTCTCCTCCTGCTCCCTCCGACAGTTCTAAACAGAATTTCGATGATTCGGAAAACAGTTCTCCGGAATTGTCGATATTTCATGCCGTATTCGGAAGGGAGGCAGCCGCCGGCGCACATAAAATTAATCATATAAAAGCAGTTGTTAATGAGAATGCAATTGATTGGGAAGAACCTCAAGAAATAGCGGCATCCTCATTTGATGCCGGCGATTTGAATCCTGATCTGAGTATTTCTGATGCCGGCATTTTACATGTAGCCATGCGCGGCAAATTGTCATCTTTACAGAATCGTGAATGTTTCTATATTTTCTCCACAGACGGAGGTAATACATGGATAGGATCAGAGGACGAATATGAGTTGATCAGTTGGGATGATCCGGATCATTTTTTTAATTTGAAGGATGTTTCGATATGTCTTAATCGGGAAAGTATGCCGTATGTAGTCTGGAGAGAAGTTGATTTGATGCCTCCGCTGCTTGAAGTCCACATATCTGCTTTTCACGAATAGTCGGCATTATTGAATTAATTTTAAAGGTTTTGCTGAACAATGTTTTATTCAATCTCTTTAAATTCCCGGAAAACAGGAATATTAATGCTTCTGCTTCATGCTGCCGTATTTTTCAGCGTCACATCTGCAGACCTTGAATGGAAGTTGGAATGCGTAAAATGTCCGGCCTGGTTTTCAGGATGGGCTCCGCATCGATGTTTGCATGTTATGCCGGACGGCTCTCGGCTACTGGCAACAGGCGGCGATCAGTTGAAAGTATATTATCGGGAAGGTTCTCAGTGGCGAGTTGAATTAGTCAGCGACAGAACAACAGCTTTCGTTTCCATGAGCGTAGAATCTATAAATAGAATTCACCTCAGTTACTACGATCTGCTTTCCGGATCCTACAGATACGCGTTAAAGGATTCAGGATGTTGGAATATTGAAACAGTAATTGAATCAAATTCCTGGAATACCCCATCGAGTATAGCTCATGATTCTGAAGGTGATCCCTTGATTGCTGCATATCATTTAACGTCATTATTTTTGTTTACCAAAAATGAAAACAATGAATGGGAAATTCAACAAATAGAAGACAGCTCAGTTGGAGGAAAATATCCTTCCATAGCCGTCGATTCGGAAGATAGGATTCATATTACTTATGACGCAAATAATGACCTAGAGGCAAAATACTGTCGATTCAACGGATCGACTTGGGAATTTCATGAAATTCTGTACGGGGGGACTTCTTTTTATACTTCACTAAAATTGAAAAATCAGCAGACGCCTCATTTCGCTCTTTACATGGACGATGAAG
>CAZUFC010000215.1:0-9651 GCA_964619725.1 uncultured bacterium
TTTGCTCAGTCAAAGTATAAGCGCCGCCCCTGCCTCGCAAATCATTACCATCCTTATCTTAAGAAAAATTCGCTCGTTTATGGATCAAAAACCGCAGTGACTGTCCAGCATTAAATTTTGAATCGACAATCGAGTTTATGGACAGGCGCTAATTCGAAAAAATCATCAATATTTCCTGAATTGAATCACCTCTTCTCCTTTGAAATGATGTTTCTGAATCAGTTATTTTTTACAATACTTTAACAAAGCATCGACATAGCTACAAATTCTCCAATTATCTCCTTTTGGAAGTCGTTCCCATACATTTTTTTAATTTTTGTTTAGCTTGTTTTCAAAGATTTCCTGTTAAAACATTCTTTTTATCTTTTTTTATTATATAGTTAAGACCTTTTTACTGAAATTTGACTTCCGCGTTTTTTTTCTTAATCTAAAAGCAGGATTTTTTCACCAAAAAACAGTTAGTTGGGTGATAAAAATGCGTACTTTTCTGAGCAGTTTTTATTATTTTCCGGGAAGGTTAGGATTAGCTTTTGATTTTTAACGGTTTTTGTCAAAATTTCAGGTACAGGCTCTTTGCATCTTTTTTTTTGACGAAAATTAAAAATTTAAAAGATTTAAGATTAAATATTTATCAACATAATCTCTGCCTAGAAGGAGGAGGAGATGAAAAACGAGTTTTGTAAGGTTAATTTATGGTCGGCGGGCATGGTGATTTTAGCTTTAGTGCTCGCAGTAACGGGAACAGCGAACGGACAGAGCGATTATTATGTGGATCAGTTAAACGGGGATGATGGGAATGACGGATTAAGCTGGGCGACGGCAAAGGCGACGATCCAGGGGGCATTGGATTTACAGACGGGCGCCTGTACGATTCATACGGCCCACGGATATTATCATGAGCGTCCGGTATTGGATGTAGACGGAACGTCGCTGCTGGGGGGATATCCGAACGGCGGCGGAACGCGAGACCCTGAGATGTATGAAACGGTTCTGGATGGAGATGATTCGGGGACGGTAATGACGATAACGGGGGCGAACGTGGCATTTGATGGATTCGTGATTCGTTATGGAGCGGGAGCGACCGGCGGCGGTTTATATTGCAACGGTGCGGTATCGTGTTTGGTGTCGGACTGCGAGATAAAGGAATGTTCGGCGACGTCGACCGGCGGCGGCGTAGCATGTCAGGATTCCAGCGTGTCATTTGACGGTGTGACGATTCGGAATCATACATGTCCGGGAACGAACGGGGGAGCCGGCCTGGCGATACTGAATTCGAGCGTGACGATAAGCAATTCCGTTATCCGGAACAATACAGCGACAGACTCCAATGCAATAGCGGGCGGAATAAAGATAGACGGAAGCAGCCTGGTGGAGATGACGGGCAACACGATATCTTACAACAGGGCATATTCGACGGGCTCGCATAACACGAGCGCCAAAGGGGGCGGCATATATTGTGCGGGCGAACTGACGTTATCGAACAATGAATTCATCGGGAACAGGGCTTATTCGTATAATGACGGCGGCTACAGCGGCAACAAGTACAAATATTCCTACGGCGGAGCGTTATATTGTGTAAACGGCAGCTTAGAAACGCTTTCCGGCAACACGTATACTTCCAATTCAGCATACACGTATTGCAGGAACACCAGCAGCGATCGTCGCGGTTATGCCTACAGTTACGGAGGAGCGATATACTGCGAAGGCGGCTCGACGGTTTCTTTGACGCATGAAACGCTTCAGAGCAACCGTTCGCATGCTGACGGCCGGGATACGGCTTATCATGGGTATGGTTACGCGTATGCTTTCGGGGGCGCTTTAGCTGCTGCGAACAATTCTGAAGTGACGCTCGGCGAAGGCGTGGTGATTTCCGGTAGTTTAACGAAGGCTTACGGCGATGGTGAGGGTTCCAGCAGAGAGGGAGCCTGGACTTACGGAGCGGTATACCTGGCTGGTTCCGGGGGAGTATATGACGTCGACCGGGTTGAGATTCGCGACAACGTGAGTCAAGTATCGCCGAGCAACCAGCATGTCGGAGGCATTTTCATCGATTCGACGCCGACGAACATTTACAACAGCATCATCGTGGAGAATACGGGGGACGGAATATATTTGAACAGCACCTCCACTTTCGTCATAAACAACACGATAGCATACAATGCGGGAAACGGGATATATGCGAACAGCAGCGGCGGCTCGATCGTGCGCAACTGCATTTTGTGGGGCAACACGGATGATCTTAACGGCATATCCGCGACATACAGCGACATCCAGGGCGGCGATGCGGGGGAAGGCAACCTGGACCCGCCTTGCATGCCGTTATTCGTGGGCGGCGGAGATTATCACCTGTTGTCGACCTCATGCTGCATAGACAGAGGAAGCATCGAGGACATCCGTGATCATGATTTCGACGGAGATTTCCGGCCTTACAATCATGAGATTCCCGACATAGGAGCGGACGAAACTACGGCGGCTAATCCTTCGCCCACGCCGTTTCATACTCCAGTAGGAACGCCGACGCCGTTGGCGACGCCCGGTAACGATTATTATGTCGACGTTCAATTGGGGGACGACGGCAATGACGGATTAACGTGGGGAACGGCGAAGCATAGCATAGCATCGGCGTTGGCCCTGGCCGCTTCATCAGGCGGCGGAAACGTGCATGTGGCCGTAGGCGATTATTATGAGAACCTGATTATCGGCGATAATGTGCGGTTGTTCGGCGGTTACAATCACGGCGGGACGATACGCGATCCCGACACTTACATAACGGTGATAGACGGCGGTAATATCGATACGGTCATAACGATCGGCGGCGTTTCAAACGTGCTGGTGAACGGTTTCATCATCACGCACGGCCGGGGCGATTACGGCGGCGGTATTCACATCAGCAGTTCACTCAACGTGGAAATATCGGGAAATGAAATCGTTTATAATTCATGTCCCGGCAGTCCGGGTTCCAAAAACCTGGCATTGGGCGGCGGCCTGTATCTGCACGGTCACAATGTAGTCGCGACGGAAAACATAATAAAGTACAATTACGCGGGAGGAGACCAGGCTTATGGCGGCGCAATCTATTGCGGCGGAGGCGGAGCCGTCTATGTGAACGCCAATACGATAAACAACAATTCTTCGTATTATGCCGGCGGAGCATTCGGCGTAGGGAATCCTGAAGGGCTGGCAACCGTATCGAATAACGTGATACGTTACAACAAATGTATCGGTCCTGAAGGCAGAGGCGGTGCAATTTACGTCGATTCCATAGGCGATGCGCTCTTCAGCGGCAATACGATATCCAACAATGCGGCCGAGATTTCCGGAGAGCTGGATAAAACCATGCGCGGGGGAGCGATATATTGTCGCGGCGATCTAACATTGTCGGGCAACACGATCGCCAATAACCAGGCTTATAATTACTGGAATGCGGGTTATAACGGCAATGCCTATAATTATTCATACGGAGGCGCTCTTTATTGTGCAAGCGGCTGCAACGTCATGTCGACAGAAAACGTTTACCGGGATAATCAGGCTTACTGTTATTGCCGTAATACGAGCAACGAGCGTCGCGGCTACGGATATGCCTACGGCGGTTGCGTCTATTGCGAAGGCGGCTCATATTTTGAAACGACGGGAGATTTTATTGACGACAACAGGGCTTACGGGGACGGCCGTGATACGGCTTATCGCGGTTACGGATACGGATATGCTTACGGCGGAGCGGTATATTGCGCGAACAATTCTGAAGTCTTGATTGGAGCCGGCACGGAAATCTACGATAATACGGCCCAGGCGAAAGGCGACGGGGAAGACGGATCACGAGAATACGCCTATTCACGAGGCGGCGGAATCGCTGTTTTCGGAACAGGTTCGCAGGTAACGATCGACAGAGCGATCATACGTGCGAATCAGGTGATGTCATCGCCGGACACTGAATCGACGGGCGGCGGCATTTATATTTCCGAATCTCCGGTAACTCTCATCAACACGATGGTCGTCGAAAACTCAAGCGACGGAGTTTATCTTAACGGCACCGACACATGGGTCATAAACGATACGATAGCGTACAACACGGGATATGGGGTATACCGGACAGGCGGTTCGCCGGTCGTCCGAAACTGCATTCTGTGGGGCAACACCGACGATCTGGAAGGAATTACCGCCACCTACAGCGATGTCCAGGGCGGCGACTCCGGGGAAGGCAACCTCAGTCCTCCGTGCGATCCCTTCTTTGTCGGAGGCGGAGATTATCATCTGCAGTCGACGTCATGCTGCATCGACAGGGGAAGCTTCGAAGACGTACCCGATCATGATTTTGACGGAGAATATCGTCCTTACAATTACGGCGTGCCCGATATCGGCGCGGACGAAGTTTCGGCGGCCAATCCCACGCCTTCGCCGTTTTCAACTCCTGTGGGGACGTTCACTCCCGGCCCCAGTCCTACTCCGGGCATAGACTTTTACGTAGACGGCGTTTACGGCGACAACGGCAACGACGGGTTAAGCTGGGCCACAGCCAAGGCGACGATCGGCGGGGCTGTCACGGCTGCGGGAGCCGTCGGAGGCGGCAACGTTCATGTCGCCGGATACGAATATTATGAAAACGTATTCTGCATCAGCAATTTAACGTTGCTGGCCGGATATCCCCCGGGAGGCGGGTTGAGGAATCCTGAAACATATCCCACGGTAATCGATGCCGGCAATGACGGTCTGGCCGTCACGATTACAGGCATTTCCAACGTGGAAATCGACGGCTTCATCATCCGCAACGGTCGCGGCGAATACGGCGGCGGATTCTACATCAGTCATTCACGGGAGATACTTATCAGGAACAACACCATCCAGAACAATGAAGCGGTCAGCAGTCCCGGATCGAAAAACCTGGCGCTGGGCGGCGGCTTGTATCTGCACGGCGCTAACATACATGTAACGGACAATCTTATTACTCTGAACAAAGCGGACGGCGACGGCGCCAACGGAGGAGGGATTTACTGCGGCGGAGGCAACAGTATCATCGTCAGTGAAAACACCATCAGCTATAACACTTCGGAATACGGCGGCGGCGGAATCGGCATAGGAAACACCAACGCGGTGATGACCTTCATAGACAACAGCATTCACCACAACGTCTGCAACGGGATCAACGCCCGCGGCGGCGCCGTGTATGTCGATACGCACGGCCACGGATACTTCAAAGATAACAGCATTTCTTACAATTCAGCGAGCATTTCGGGACAACTCGACAAAAATCCTCTCGGCGGCGGCTTTTACTGCAAGGGGACGCTGAACCTGGAAGCAAACACGATACAAAGGAATTCAGCCTACTGTTATTACAATGCGAGCACCAGCGGTCACACCTACACCTATGCTTCCGGCGGGGGACTATACTGCGTCAACGGTTGCGATATAATGCTTTCGGACAATACTATTTACAGGAATTCCGCCTACTCATACAGCAGGAACAGCTACAATGAGAAGACTTCTTACGCCTACAGCTACGGCGGCGGGTTTTATTGCGAAAACGGCTCCTACATCCAGATATCCGGGGATACCGTCGGCAACAATACAGCCTATTCCTACGGCAGAAACACCAACTACCACAGCAATGGCTACGCCTATTCCTACGGCGGCGGCTTATATTGCGCCAACGGTTCGGAACTCGATCTTATCGGCGGAACAGTCATCGAAAACAACAGGTCCTATTCATACGGAGACGGAGAAAGCAGCCGCGATTACGCTTACTCCTACGGCGGCGGAATGGCCATTTACGGCACGGGTTCCGACATAGACATGAACGGCATCACCATAAGGAACAATACTCTCTATAACGGTCCCAGCACGGATGCTTTATTGGGTTACGGCCTTTACATAAGCGAATCGCCCGTGGAAATGTACAATTCATTCATCGTGGGCAACCAGGGTACCGGAATTTACCTTAATTCTTCATCGCCCATGATCATTAACAATACCATTGCGGACAATGCGGGGTACGGCGTGCATGGAACGGGCGGAAGCGCTCCGACCATCCGCAACTGCATATTCTGGGGCAACACGGACGACTTGGAAGCCGTCAACGCGGAGTACTGCAACATACAGGGCGGCGATTCCGGTGAAGGCAACCTTTACCCGCCCTGCAATCCCCTGTTCGTAGGAGAGGGCGATTATCATCTTCTGCCCAATTCCTGCTGCATAGACCGTGGGCAGAACACGTTCGCTCCCACGACGGATTTCGACGGCGATGCCAGACCCTACAACGACCTTATCGTCGATATCGGGGCGGATGAGACTCAGAACGTGAATCCCACGCCGGCGCCAAGCATAACGCCTTATACGCCGACGCCGACGGGTTCGCCCACGGCCACGCCGGCGGCAGAATTCTACGTGGACAAGACCTATGGCGACGATACCAATGACGGTCTGAGCTGGGGAACGGCCAAAGCGAGTATGAACGGAGCTTTGAATATAGCTGTTCCTGGCGCTGTCATCCATGTGGCCCGAGAAGTCTATTACGAGACGATGGAAATATACAGCGACACGACTCTGCTGGGCGGCTATCCCAAGGGCGGCGGCGTTCGCGATCCGCTGGCCAATCTGACTATAATCGACGGCGGCGACAAGAATACGGTCGTTATGATCGGAGGAGCCGAAAACATCACGATAGACGGCTTCACCATAATGAACGGAAAACAGAATTACGGCGGCGGACTATCCTGCTATGCCTGCTCCCACATACACATCAAAGACTGCGTTTTCGACTCCAATGAAGCCGGGGAACTGGGCAACCTGGTTCGAGGCGGCGGCGCATACTTCGGCGCCTGCTACGACGTCTGGGTCCATGACTGCACTTTCATGAACAACCAGATAGTGGGATCGACGAACGGTTACGGAGCTGCCGTACAGGTGCAGTCTTCCTCGCTGGTCGTAATCGAAAACAACAACTTCCAGAACAACACCTCTTCATTCGCCGGCGGCGCTGTCGCCTGCTCGGACGTCGACGATACCGTGATCATCACGAACAATAACTTCTCCGGCAATAAAGCCTACAGCACGATCGACGGTTCGACGACCAAAGGCGGAGCGATTTACTGCGATTCTTCGGCAGCCCCGGAAATATCTTACAACACTTTCACGAGTAATTCCGCCTACACCAACGCCAGGGACGGTTACGCCAGGGGCGGAGCGCTCTTCCTGCAAGGCGATTCGCACGTCTACCAGAACGTTATACAGAGCAACCAGGCGAAAGCCTACGTAAATATCAGCTACAACGGTCATCTATACGCTTATGCCTACGGCGGAGCGCTTTACGCTGAATCGAACAGCGCTCTCGACTTTGAATCCAATTACTTAAACAACAACAAGTCCTATGCCTACGCCCGTAATTCATATAATGAAAAAACCTCATACGCCTATTCATATGGAGGCGGCGTATATTGCAATTCCAATTCAAATACGACCGTGAGCGATTGTACCATAAGACAAAATACAGCCTACAGCTACGGCAGAAACACCAACTATCGCAGCAACGGATACGCTTACAGCTACGGAGGAGGAATTTATCTCAAAGATAACTCACAAACAGAATTGAACGAAAATACTCTTATCGAAAGCAACAAATCCTACGCATACGGAGACGGAGAAGGCAGCAGGGATTATTCTTACGTATACGGCGGGGGCATGTACTTGAACGACGGCGTAGCTTCGGTGATATGCAACGGGATCACCGTTAATTCAAATACGCTGCAAGCTACGCCTTCAGTTGATGCCAGCCTTGGTAACGGCATATACATCCATTCGAACAATCCGATTATGATCATCAACAGTTACATCACGAACAACGACGGACATGGAATGTATCTGAACTCTTCCGGCTCGAACATCCAGATCATAAACGACACATTCGCGGATAACGCAACGCATGGCATTTACAACAATTCCGGTTCGCTTTCAGTCATCAACTGCATATTGTGGAACAACGGCGACGACTTAAACGGCGTGAGCGCCACATATTCGGACATTCAAGACGGCGATTCCGGAACGGGGAACATCTCTGTCGATCCCGAATTCATAGGAAGCGGCGATTATCATTTAAGCGAAACGTCGCCTTGCCTGGAAACAGCTTATTATCTACTGGAACCCGATGCAGTCGATTTCGATTTCGACGGCGATGCCAGACCTCAGGACACCGAATTCGATATGGGGGCAGACGAATACGCCGGAGCTCCTTTATTGAATCTAACGGTTTATCTGGACGGTTACTATTCAGGCGGGGCACAGCCTGCGACTGAAATAGATATTGAACTCCGTTCAGGAAGCACCCCCAGCACAGCGACGACGGTTGTCGCATCCTATGCGGACGTTCCGCTGGATGCTTCGGGACAGACCGGCGACGTTGAGTTGACGGGTTGTCCGTCAGGTTCTTATTTCCTGACCGTTCATCACCTGAATCATATTCAGATTATTACTGCAGAGAAGATACATGTGGGGTACGAGGATACGGCGGCGGTTAATCTTTCCGATGCAGACGATCCGAATTATGCCGAAAGTTACGGGTATGAGCCGATGGGAACGGAACCGGATGACATGCTTTCATTGAGAGGCGGCAATGCAAACGGCGACTCTTACGTCAATGCGCACGGCGATTTCATTATCTGGGCTGCAGCGAACGGCTCTACCCCCGTTGATCCCAGCTGGGATGAAAGAGCCGACTATAACGGAGATGATGCCGTCAACTCTTCCGACCACTCGGTATGGTTGAATCAGAACGGATGGTCATCCTATGTGCCGGATGCATCAAAGGATGAGGAATCTGGTATGGGCGTCTTCAATGTCGGAAATCTGGAACTGAAGGTCATCAGCTATGAAGAAACCGGAGAAGGAGCTTACATCATCGCTGAAGTAATCCTTCTTGCAGAACAGAGCATGACGTTATCAGCCGTCGATGCCGTTGTGGCTTACGATCCGGTCTTCCTGGGAACTCCGGTTCTTCAAAAAGACTACCTGAGAAACGGAACGACTGATTTCTCACTGGAAACATTCTCTGAGAACATGCCTTCCGTTTATCATTACTGCCGCGCGGCCATGCCCGGCGAACCTGGAGTCATCATGCGCACCGGCGAAAACGCACTGTTTAGAATTCGTCTGACGCTGAATAAAGCGCTGGTTCATTCCATCAACGAAAGAAAACTGCCGATCGGTCTAATGCCCGGCATATCCGGCGCATACTGTATCAAAGAATCTTCTTTGTTCGATGTTGATCGGCCTGAATTTCAATCTTCAGAAAACGACGGAGGGGAAAACGATTTAACCATAGGAATAGTGCAGTAACCGGGGAGGGAGCGCCATGAAAACAATAAACTTCAGGCTCCCACCCAGGAGGACCGGATATGAGCATCCGGCTGCATTTCCTGAGAAGAGGGGTCAAATTTACAATACCGGCAAATTCCTCGCGGTTTTTGCAGTTTCATTAATGCTGTTTCAATGGACGGCTTTTGCAGACGTATCCGTGAGTCCTTCATCGGGTGATGCTTATCGGGGACAGACGCTGACGGTGACGATACGGTACGAGGCATCGGCTGCGACGACAGTAACAGCGCTAGATGCCTGTGTGGATTTCGATCCGGACGTATTTGAGGACCCTGTGTTGGACTTGGACTT
>CAZUFC010000216.1:0-9571 GCA_964619725.1 uncultured bacterium
TACGTCTATAGTTTTTTTCGTCAAACATTTCACAATTTTTTATTAGCGAATGTCAAGAGATGTGAAATTCAGGAATTGAGAGAGATCATTTGACATTGATTAAAGGTAAGGCTATACTGGCAGTGAAAAGTCAAATTCATTAATTTGAATGCGTTAAGAAAATCGAATACTTTTCAGGAAAGAAGTAAGGGAGACTTTTTTAAGAAGTTTTTTTTTAAAATGACATATCGCGTGAAGGAGAGAACCAATGAAGAGTCTTGGGGGAGTAGTGTTTCTGCTTTCAATCATATTGATTTGTCCGGTTTTCGTTTTTGCGACCGATTATTATGTGGACGTAACGAACGGCGACGATTTAAACGGAGGGTTATCATGGGGAGATGCCAAGGCGAGCATAGGAGCGGCGTTGGGATTGGCCGGCGACGGCGATGGTGTGCACGTAGCCGAGGGCGATTACGTTGAGAATTTGACATTGGAATATGGCGAAGATTTATGGGGCGGATATCCACCTGGAGGAGGCAGTCGGGACCCATCGGCGTATAGTTCGGTAATCGACGGCGGCGGGATCGATACGGTAATAATAATCGCGGGCGACAACACGGTGGATGGTTTCACTGTGACGGGAGGAGTATCGTCGCTCGGAGGCGGCATTTACTGCGTCAACGCGAGCGGAGCGGTAATCAACGGCAACATAATAACGATGAATACAGCGACGAGTTCAGCGGGAAGCGCTTACGGAGGAGGCATTTACTGTTTCAATTCGAATCTGACGATAACTTCGAACGAGATTACGTCAAATACTGCGGCAACGTCTGCCTCATCGGCAAAGGCGTGCGGCGGAGGACTATTTGTCGACAGCGAGATAAGCGCGAGCGGCAATGAGATTTCGTCGAATATGGCGCAAATAACGGCAAGCGATTCGCAGGCAATAGGCGGCGGTATATATTGCAAGGGTATGTCAGGTAAGATATTTACCGAGAACATCGTAGCGTTCAACCAGGCCGGGACGGTCGGCAATTTGAGCAATACGACGGTGATGGGAGGCGGAATATATTGTGATTCAGGGGACTCTTCAGCGACATTTTCGGACAATTCGGTAACGGAAAATACAGCTTATTCATATTATTATGCCGGCGGCAACCGGACATTTTATTCTTATGGAGGCGGGATGTACATCGACAGCGGCAGTTCGCCGTTGTTGAGCGGGAACACGGTTTCATCCAACACGGCGTATTGTTATACGAGAACAACTTCTCAAAACAGGACTGCAACTTCTTACGCTTACGGCGGCGGTCTTTACTGTGCGGAGTCTGCGTCACCGGAAATAAGCGGGGATGCCATTTCAGGCAATACGGCTTATGCGTATGCTTACGGAGCAGAGTATCATTCCCGGGGCAACGGATATGCATACGGCGGCGGAATATGTTTCGCCGGTTCATCGGAACCGGTCATCAGCTCTTTTACAAACGTGATAGACAATGTGTCCGAAGCACATGTTTACACGGATTATTCTTCGGAAGGTTATTCTTACGGCGGAGGCATTTACTGCGGAACGGACGCCGGCCTGGAGGCTGAAGCCATTCTGATCAGCGGAAACGTGTGTTCGGGGACGCATTCCGGATACTGGACGGGGGGTGCGGTCTATTTCAATCAGTCAGGATCGGTTTCATTCGACCGATGCGAGATATCGGAAAATTCTGCGACATACGGCGCGGGCATGTATGCGACGACGACCGACGGCGTATTCGCCAATTGTTTCGTGGTGTTGAATTCAAGCGATGCTTTTTATTTGCAGGATTCATCCCCTGAATTGACGAATTTAACAATAGCGGATAACGGGGGGACCGGAGCGAAATGTACGGGAAGCTCCAGTCCGATAATCACGAATTGCATATTTTGGGACAATGCCGACGATCTTTCCAATTGTCCGCAGGCGGAATACTCGAACATAGAGGAGGGGCTTCCAGACGGAGCGGGAGCGGGGAATTTAGACCCGCCTGCGAACCCTGTTTTCATAGACCGTCCGGGCGGCGATTATCATTTGCACTCCCATTCTCCGTGCATCGATCGGGGAACCGATACGGGAGCGCCGGATCACGACATTGACGGAGAAGCCCGGCCGTATGCCGGCACGGTGACGGATATAGGCGCTGACGAGACGCAGGAAAGCAATCCGACGGTTTTACCGACGGCAACCTGTTCGCCGACGGCGACGCCCACTTTTACGCCCACGAGAACGATCACGCCGGTTGACGATCATTATTACGTTGACGGCATCAATGGGGACGATGCCAACGACGGTCTGAACTGGGAATCGGCGAAGGCATCGAATCAGGCGGGAATCAATCTCGTTTCAGGAACAGGAACGGTCCATGCAGCGGCAACGACATATTTTGAGAATATAAGCATAACAAGCGGTGTGACCTTGTTGGGAGGATATCCTGCGGGCGGCGGTGCGCGTGATCCCGCGGTAAACGTCACGGTTATCGACGGCGATCATAATGATTGCGCGGTAAGAGCGGAAAACGGAGCGGATGCCTTAATAGACGGATTTACGGTGACCAACGGGGACGCTTCACTGGGCGGCGGCATATATTGCCTTAACTTCGACGGCATAACGATCAGCAATAACGTCATTACGGGCAATACCGTTTCAAGCGGCTCGGACGGAGTTCGGGGCGGCGGAATATACAGTTATAATTGCGTCATAACGATAGAATCGAATACGGTGACGGGGAATATTGCTGCATCATCTGCGGAGTCGGGTCGTGCTTGCGGCGGCGGTATTTATTGCGGCGTCTTCGATACGGCAGTGATAAATGAAAACGGGGTAACGGAGAACACAAGCGATACTTCAGGCTCATCTGCGGAATCAGCCGGCGGTGGATTATTTTGCGAGGTTTTTTCGGGAGCGATGACCATAACGGGTAATACGGTAATGGAGAATACGGCGCAGACTTCGGGTTCAGGTTCGAAGACGAAGGCCGGAGGTTTTTACTGTTCAGGCGCGGGTCTGGCGGATATCGAAAACAACCAGATAACGAACAACCGTTCTCAAACCTCCGGGAATCCGAACAATGCCGAGGCGTACGGGGGCGGAGTCTATCATGCGATTCTCAGTGATTCGTCCAGTCTGACGGAGAACGACATTTCAGGCAACACGGCTTATGCCTATTATAACTCTTCCGGTTCGCCGACCAATTATGCTTACGGAGGCGGTATTTACCTGGAGGAAAATTCTTCGCCGTCCCTGTCGAGCAACACGGCTTATTCTTACGCCCGCAGCAACAGCCAGAATCGAACGGCGAATTCGTATGCCTACGGCGGCGGATTATATTGTTGCGAAGGTTCGTCGCCCTCTTTTAACGGAGATTTGATTTCCTTCAATACGGCTTACGCATACGGTCATTGTACTCAATACCAATCGACAGGCTATGCGTATGTCTACGGCGGAGGTTGTTATTTCTACGGTTCTTCGTCTCCTTCTTTCAGCGATGCCGCGACGGTATCGGATAACGGGGCTGAGGGACGCGTCAGCAGCTATTACTCTTCACAGGCTTATGCGTACGGCGGCGGAATATACGCCGGGGCCGGAGCGGCGTTAAGCGCGCAAAATTCATTTATAACCGGCAACTATACTGCCGGTACGCATGCTTCTTATTGGTACGGCGGCGGTTTTTACTTTACCGGTTCAACAAACGTGGACTTCGATAAATGCGATATTCGTGAAAACTCGGCCACTACCGGCGGGGGCCTGTATTTAAACGAATCTGAGGCGGTTTTCAGCAACTGTTTCGTGGTGTTGAACGCGGACGATGCGTTCTATCTGTATGATTCTTCTCCTGAATTGATGAACCTGACCATAGCGGACAACGGCGGAACGGGCGTAGAATGCGCGGGAACCTCATCTCCTGTGATCGTCAACTGTATTATGTGGGACAACGGAGATGACTTGATAATTGCTCGGCGACTTATTCGGACATAGAGGAGGGCGCTGAAGGCGAAGGCAACATCGATCCGCCCGTGAATCCTGATTTTTTCGGTTACGGCGATTATCATCTGAGATACACTTCTCCTTGCATAGACGAGGGGACATCGACCGGGGCGCCCGCGGACGATATTGACGGCCAGGTCCGGCCTAATCCTCTGACCGTCCTGGTCGACATGGGAGCGGATGAGTTTTATGAATCAGAGATAACGGCGACGCCTCGGCCAACGAAGACACCAAGCAGGACGCCGACCTTTTCTCCCACGGCGACGAATTCGCCCACGCCGAGTCTTACGCCGACCGAGACGCCGACCTTGCCGTATCCCGATCTGTATGTCGACCAGACGACCGGAAACGACGAAAATGACGGCGCATCCTGGGCAACGGCCAAGGCCACCGTCGGTTCGGCGCTGGCTGCAGCTTCTTCGGGATTCTGCAACATACACGTTGCTGAAGGCACCTATCAGGAGAACCTGATCCTTACCGACGGGATAACTCTCCTGGGCGGTTATCCTGCAGGCGGCGGCGAACGCGATCCGTCGACCCACATCACCATTCTGGATGGAGGCGAGATAGATTCGACCCTCACGGTCGTATTCTGTTTCAGCGTTACCGTAGACGGATTTACCATTCAAAACGGATTACAGGAATACGGCGGCGGCATATATTGTTTCAGCGCCATGAACGTCGAAATATCGAACAACGTCATAACGGGCAATACGGCCTATTCAGAATCGTCCGATGCTTTCGGCGGCGGCGTTTACGCGCTTGATGCCTGGATATCGATAAACGGAAACACATTTACGGAGAATACGTCGGTTTCTTCTGCAGAGTCGCATTATGCCAGGGGCGGCGGAATTTACGGCGAAGGAGTCATCGATTCGGTAATATCGGGTAATGTAATAAACGACAATTATTGTTATGCATCAGGTTCCGGCGCGACTGCCGCTGGAGGAGGATTATATACTCTGAATAATTTCGGGACGCTTTCCGTAACCTCTAACCAGGTAACGGAAAACATCGCCCAGGCAAACCAGAATGCAACGACGGCAAAAGGAGGGGGGATTTATTGCGCGGGCTATGATGCTGCAGTTATAGCAAACAATGAAATCACGGGTAACAAGGCTCAAAACAGTTCTCCCTCAGCTTATTCGTGCGTCGTCAGCGGCGGCGGCGTCTATTGCGACGCTGGCGGAACTGCAGCGACTATTTCCGACAACGAAATTACGGGAAACAGCGCATACAGTTATTATTATTCGTCCGGTTCGAAGGAGTATACGGCTTTGGGCGGCGGAATGAGCATTGACGAGTTCAGCAGTCCATATTTAATCGGAAATACGATCGAATCGAACACGGCTTATTGTTATACCCAGACAAGCTCTCAAAACAGAACGGTTATCTCCCATGCCTGCGGCGGCGGCATCTACAGCGCAGAGTTTTCCTCACCCCACATAAGCGGAGGAACCATATCGGAAA
Source organism: uncultured bacterium (assembly GCA_964619725.1). Lineage (GTDB taxonomy): Bacteria > CSSED10-310 > CAZUFC01 > CAZUFC01 > CAZUFC01 > CAZUFC01. The sequence goes on from CAZUFC010000216.1 coordinate 5,462, forward strand.
ACACTGCTTATGCGCATGGTCATGGAACTCAATATCAATCCTACGGCTACGGATACGCTTATGCCGGCGGCATTTACTTTGCCGGTTCATCCGAGCCGGTCATAAGCGATTTCTTAAGCATAAGCGACAATGTTGCCGACGGACGCGTCAGCAGTTACCATTCATCGCAAGGCTATACTTACGGCGGCGGATTCTATTGCGGAACGGATGCATCGTTGAATGCATCAACGGTTATTATAAGCGGCAACGCATGTACAGGGTCGCATTCAGGATATTGGTACGGCGGGGCCGGTTATTTTTACCAATCGGGTCCGGTTTCTTTCGACCGTTGCGAAATTATGGAAAATGAAGCGACATACGGGGCCGGTTTTTATGAAAACGGCGCTGACGGCACGTTTACCAACTGTTTCGTCGTGTCCAATTCGACAGACGGATTTTATCTTGAAGGTTCATCTCCTGAGATGATGAATTTAAGCATTGCGAATAATGGAGGCGCCGGCGTGAAATGTATGAACGATTCATCGCCGCTGCTCACGAACTGCATAGTATGGTTTAACGGCGATGATTTGTTTAGCTGTCCGCAGGCGAGTTATTCCGATATCGGGGAAGGATCGCCGGACGGTGAGGGCGAAGGCAACTTCATACCGCCTGTAGACCCTGTATTTTTAGGCGGCGGCGATTATCACCTGTCCGATCTTTCTCCCTGTATAGATCGAGGAACGGATGCGGGAGCGCCCGATCACGACATTGACGGCGAAAGTCGTCCTCATGCAGGCACGAAAATCGACATGGGGGCAGACGAAACGGACGCGACAAATCCGACGCCTTTACCCACCGTAACCATCACGCCGACAGCTACCCCGACATTTACGCCGACGGCCACGATAACGCCGGAAGACGATCATTATTACGTCGACGGGATCAACGGCGACGATTCCAACGACGGACTCAACTGGGAAACAGCAAAAGCATCGATCCGGGCGGGAATTAATCTTGTTTCCGGTTCCGGTACAGTCCATGTCGCTGCGACGACATATTATGAAAACATCAGCCTGACGAGCGGCGTTACTTTGCTTGGCGGTTATCCTGCAGGCGGGGGAGCGCGTGATCCCGAAACGAACCTTACGGTTATCGACGGGGAACATAATGATTGCACTGTCAAGGCGGAAAACGGAGCTGTTGCCGTGATAGACGGTTTCACGGTGACCAACGGCGATGCGTCGCTTGGCGGCGGCATTTATTGCCTTAATTTTGATGGAATTACCATCAGCCATAACGTTATCACGGGTAATACCGTTTCCAGCGGTTCAGACGGAGTGCGAGGCGGCGGCATTTACAGTTACGCTTCAAACATCGCTATAGAATCGAATACGGTTACCGCAAACACTGCGGCTTCTTCCGCTGCTTCAAGTTATGCGTATGGCGGCGGCATCTATTGCGGAGCGTCCGGCACGGCTCTTATCACAGGCAACGAAATCACGAATAATTTGAGCTCGACGACAGGTTCTTCAGAAGAATCGGCAGGCGGAGGGTTATTCTGCGAGGTCGCTTCCGGAACGTTTACGATAACTGAAAACGCCATAACCGAGAACACGGCACAGGCTTCCGGTTCAAGCTCGAAGATAAAGGCCGGCGGTTTCTTCTGTTCAGGGGCCGGGATCGTCAATATAGAAAATAACCAGATAACGGAAAACCGTTCTCAGACATTCGGAAATCCGAACAATGCCGAGGCGTACGGCGGTGGCGTTTATCATGCCGCGCTCGATTATTCCTCGACGTTGACCGGAAACGTTATATCCGATAATAACGCTTATGCCTATTATTACGCTTCCGGTTCGCCGACCAATTATTCATACGGCGGCGGGATATATATGGATGAAAATTCATCGCCGGTCTTATCGGGCAATTCGATAACGAACAATACGGCCTATGCTTTTGCCCGAAGCACGTCCCAGAATAGAACGGCGGCTTCTTATTCATACGGCGGCGGTATTTATTGCGGCGAAGGCTCGTCTCCCTCCCTGGACGGCGACGTTGTCGCTGCCAATACGGCTTATGCCTACGGGCATGCCTCGCAATATCAGTCCACCGCCTATGGTTACGTTTACGGAGGCGGATGCTGTTTCTTCGGGAATTCTTCTCCATCTTTGAGTAATTTCACGGTTATTTCGGACAATGCGGCGGAAGCGCTCATTTCGAGCTATCACTCATCACAAGCGTATTCGTATGCAGGCGGCATTTACGCCGGCGCAGACGTCGCCTTGAGCGCTGAAAATACATTCGTGAAAGGCAATTATACGTCTGGTTCTGATTCTTCCTGCTGGTACGGCGGAGGATTTTACTTCGACGGTTCGACGAACCTGTCGTTCGACAAATGCGACATACGAGAAAATGAGTCTACGGCAGGCGGCGGTTTATATCTTGCTGCGGCAAGCGGCAGTTTCAGTAATTGTTTCGTAGCGTTGAACTCAGGCGATGCTTTTTACCTGGTTGATTCTTCGCCCGAATTGACCAATATGACGGTAGCAGGAAATACGGGCGATGGAGCGGAATGCACGGGCGAGTCGGCGCCAGTAATTACGAACTGCATATTCTGGGATAACGACGACGATCTGGACAATTGCTCCGCGACCTATTCGGATATTGAGGAAGGCGCTGAGGGAGAGGGCAATCTTGATCCTCCGGCTAACCCCGATGTCGTGGGTGATGGGAATTATCACTTGAGATTCAGTTCTCCCTGTCTTGACGTCGGAACGGCTGTGGGCGCGCCGATGACTGATTTCGACGGCGAACCCAGGCCTGATCCTTTAACAGGCCAGGTCGACATGGGCGCGGATGAGTTCTATTTTTCAATGGAAACGCCCAGCCCCGGACCGTCCGACACCCCTTCGAGCACCCCCACTTTGACTCCGACCCCAACCTCATCGCCGACATTAACATTCACGCCCACACCGACGCCTGCACCTCCTTATACCGATTTATATGTCGATCAAACCAATGGGAATGCCGCCAACGACGGACTTTCCTGGGCTGAAGCGAAAGCGACTGTCGGATCGGCCCTGGCTGCCGCTTCAGCGACCTTCTTTAACATTCATGTGGCGGAGGGAACTTATGAGGAGAATCTCATTTTATGGGATGGAATTACTTTGCTGGGCGGATATCCGGCAGGCGGAGGCCCGCGTGATCCGACGACACACGTTACCATCATCGACAGCCGCGGAATCAATTCAGCGATTACGATCGTCTATTGTTTAAACGTAACCATAGACGGATTTACGATTCAAAACGGAAGGCAGGAATACGGCGGCGGGATATATTGTTACGGCTCGACCGATATCGTCGCAAATAATAATGTCATAACAGGAAATACCGCATCGTCGGTCTCATCCGATGCCTTCGGCGGCGGGATATACGCGCTCGATTCTTCCATAACCGTCAGCGATAACGTAATAATCGCCAACACGGCAGAGTCGTCCGGAGCAGACCACTCGACCGCCGGCGCTGGAATGTACGGGCTGTATTTGCTTGACCCGGAAGTAACGGACAATGCTTTTTCCTCGAATGTCTGTTCCTCTTCAGGTTCAGGTTCTGAGGCCTGGGGCGCTGGAATATACTGCGGCGATCATTTGGGGCTTTTAACCATTGCTTACAACGAGATAACCGATAATTCAGCCGAGGTGATCGGCAATGCGTATAACGCTGTCGGCGGCGGCATTTACTGCACGGGATATTCGACGATGATGCTGACCGATAATACCGTAACGGGAAATAAAGCTCAAAACAGTTCGCCTTCAGCCTCATCGGGAGAAGTCAACGGAGGGGGAATCTATTGCGCGATATCGGATACGAATGCCTTTATTTCCAATAACGATATATCGGAAAACACGGCTTACAGTTACTACTACTCTTCAGGGTCCAGGACATACACGGCCAGAGGAGGCGGTATTTACATCGACGGCGGCGGGTCGCCCGTTTTAAGCGACAATACGATCTCATTAAACACAGCATATGCCTATACCCGAAGCACATCAAGCAGCGCGACGGTTACGTCCTATCCCGGATTTCTCATACACCCCACGCGATCGTATTTTTGGACCGCACAACGCGTAA
>CAZUFC010000217.1:0-9542 GCA_964619725.1 uncultured bacterium
TGGAATACTTGGAAAAATTTTTCTCCAAAATCCTGCACAGCGGAAAAAGCTCTTTGAGGATACAATTTGACAGAATCGCCCATCATTTTTTTTCGATTTCGATTTCGATTGCGATACCGATCCCGATACCGACCCCGATTTCTGAAACAAATTCTCCAAAGTTATGAAAGAAGTGTAACCCCGGTTTGATCAGTCCCGGATTTTATTATGGGACAAATTGTTGCTGTTGTTTGATCAGTCCCGGGAGTTTTATGTTGACTGTTTTGAATACTCTCGTTAAATTTTCCAGGGCTGCAGAATTGCGTAAAGCCTGTATTTTTCGCTGTGCTGAAGCCGCCGGCATATTAATGCATATTGACGAACGGACTTTCATGAATCAAAAAAGGCAGTCGAAAGAGAGACAGGAAAAAAGGATTTTTATCGAGTCGGCGCTCATACTCGGACATGTTCTTGGGGTATTTGCGCTGATCCTGTTCATTGCCCGTCCAGATGAGATGCTGGGTAAATCGGGGATGCATCTGTGGAAGATGATGTTTTCCCGGCTTCCCCTCATTATTTTCGCTGCAGGAGCCTTATTGACGGGAAGTTACTGCATAGCGACGAGGCGACTGAAGCCGATGGGTTTTTTGATTGCGGCTGTGGGCATAGGGCTTGTTTTTATGGGACAGAGGACGATGAATGCCCGTGACTGGCTTTTTTCCGGCGGCTTATTGACGGGCGGCATAATTCTTTTTATTGCCGGAAGCGGAAGATGGGCTGTTTCATACAAAACGGAGCGCATGAGCCGAAAATACCTCCTGGCGCTTGTTTTAGCCATTACTGCTGCGGGAGGATTTCTGCGGTTTTACGGACTTGATGAATATCCGCCGGGAGAGTTTTTCGATGAAACGCTCAACATGGAATTCATGCTCGAATTCCATACCGGCAAACCCTTTCAGATAACCGTAGCGGCAAAAGAGTTTCTCTTCTATCAGTTGGGAAACGGATGGATGTACCTATTCGGGGAAAAATTGATCGGTTTGAGACACATGGTCGCTTTACTGGGAACCCTGACCATCCCATTCGTGTTTTTACTCGGCAATTCCCTGTTCGGTCCTGCTGCAGGAATCTTTTCCGCTGTCCTACTGGCTGTTTCGCCCTGGCATACCTCCATTTCCCGGATCGTCATACGACAGAACCTGGCTATTCTGTTTCTGGCTGCCTGTTATCTAATGTGGCGGTATACCCTGAAAAAGAATAAAATTTTATTGTATCTCGCTTCGGGGCTTATTACCGGGCTCGGATTCCACACCTGGGTAACTTTTAAAGTAGCTCCCGTTATAATCGCAGCCATGATATTGATCCGGTTCATCACTGTCCGTAAAAACCGGTGGAAGATAGTAGTCGGTTCTTTGCTTTCGGCCGTCCTGTTTTTTGCTGTTCTGTACGGTCCTTTTCTGCTGAAAATTCAAGAGATGCGGGTAGCGAAATATATCATAAGAGGAGAAATAAATGCCGGAAAAGCTGCCCAGAATATTGAACAGGTTGCTTCAAATTTTAAAGTCATCGTTTCAACGCTTTTCGGACGACCGCTAAACGGAAATTTTTATAAGCCGCTTTTCGGGCTGGAACCGCCTTTCGCCGTCGTATTCATCCTTTGCGGCACAGTCTTGCTGCTTCTCTCGGTGAGACGAATGCCGGAACTGATAACGTTAATTATGATGATTGTTCATCTGATGCCGGCCGTTTTGTCTGATTATCCCTACCAGAGACGCGTACAGGGATTGATTATTCCGTTTTGTCTTGCGGGAGGGCTGGCTTTGAGCCGCTGGATGAAGACGGTCAAAAACGGAAAAAAGTATATGATCATTGCGGGAATTGCAGCCTTTGTAATGCTTGCAAGGGGATTAACTCTGACGCGACAGGTTTTGCCGGAGAATCCTTACGATACGGATGATCTCTATGCCCGCATAAAAAATACGCCGCCTTCAGAATCAATTTACCTGGAAAATGAGATGTTTTCCAGAAACTGGAATTGCATCATGTCGTACCAGAAAACAGGCGACAGGTACGCCCATTATTGGGGGAAACTGCCGGAATCTTTTCCTTTATACATCCGTGACGACAAAGATGTCTCAATATTTTTCCGAAACATGAGGGGCGAAGTAATAATAGAAAAATTGAAAGAGACATATCCGACGGTTGTTTTGTGGTCTACCGAAAACGCATTAGGTCAGACCAACGGTTGGGAGGCTCATGTGGACCGGACTGCTTTGAAAAAGGCGCGGCAAGGGAGCCTCGATATTACCGGATGGAGTTTAGGAAAACCTTTGCAGCACGATGAAAAGTCGTATTTGCCGCTTGATCTGAGCGATTACGCTTTTCGATGGGAAGATGTGAACGTCTGGGGATGGAATCTGGACGCAGAATATTATATGGATAACGGAAATCTTCGTCTTAACGATCTGGCGTCGGGTATTATGCTGATCGAAAATATCCCGCTTTATCTTCTGCCCGGATCAGCGGTCGCCATGTCCTCGCTCCTTTCACCCGACAAGGAAAACCTGATCGATTCCTTCACCGTTGAATTGCCTCAACCCTGGGAGATTCAAAGAATTCACATCCTGGGGATGATCTCGCCCTGGCTGAGAAAAGATGTCGTCGTCTCAGCCAGGATGCTCATCACAAGGTTCGACGATACGGTACTGGAGATACCGCTATTCGCCAGAACCTGGAAGATAATGCTTCGCGATAAAAGAACTCCTCCTTATCCCGCAATCCTGGCTTTTCAGAACAGGGATACTTACATGGACCTGGCGAGTATTCCTGTTGTGAATGAAGCGCCTGTTAAAAAAATAGAAGTGGTCGACGTCGATCCGCATGAATCGCTTCTTTTCGCCGCCGTAACGCTGGAAGGCCGTCCTGCGGAAGATTTGAACACAGCAGATTAAAAAAGCTGCGGTCTTGCGAAGTGATTGATTTCAGGCAAATGTTCACAGATAATTATCGGACAAAAATAAATTTTTGTCAAATAATCGTTTTTTTTTGTGAAAGTCATGAGACTGCCGCTTTCATTATTGAGAAAAGGAGGTAATCATTATGACGGCAAACTCGAACATAAGAAAAAATTACATGAAAAGATACGTGCAGAAACGATGCAATGAAGCAAACGGGAAGATGAGGGACCGCCGTTCTTTTACGAATTGTCCTTTGAATCGCGTGAGCGATATGAATGAGGAAAGTCAGGTCGTGAATCTTCTGATAGTGTCGGGTTTTTTCAGCAAAAAACCGAAACATCCGGAATGTTTGAAGTGCAGCCGCGAATGGGGTAATTGTTCGCCGGCGGCGAGGAAGAAATTTGATGACGGCGATAGATTGCAATTTATATCTCAGCGCGGTTGATTGAAAACGGATGAACCGTAAGGGGAACAATCACGCTGTTATGATTGAAAGGAAAAACGACAGAGGGGAAAAACCGGAAGTTGCGAGTTTCCGCAGTATGATCCGGATTCCTTGAAAAAAATGGATCATGTGCTAGAATGACAGAAGAAATTAAGGGAGAGGGAAAGGTGGAGAACCAGTCGTTTGGACTGTGAGCAAGTCTATGGATATGACGGCTTTTATAGATTGTCGGCAACGGTTGATGAGAAACAAGGAGTTTTTCGGTTGAATATGAATAAAGACAGATTTGAAGATGATTTTCATTCTTTTCTGAGGGAATTAAAAATAAAAGAAAAGGAAACGTGCTGTCCCCCGGAGGAAGAGTTGAAGAAGAAAGCGGAGGAGATGGATGAGAGTATGAGAGCGCATGTGGCTTCCTGCGGTGAATGTTATAGAAAATTTGCCGGCTGGGCTTTAGGAGAGAATGCAGGGACTCAGCGGAAGCTTGAGGGCAGATTAAAGACTGCCGACGAATTATCGGCAATGGTTTGGAAAGATGAGACTGATGAACGGGAGATTGCGAGAACCGCGTTTGAGATTCAAAATCGGGGTAGAAAAGTCGTGGAAGAGTTGGCTTCGAACCGAAGAAAACTGTTTAAACTGCCGGGATTGAATGATGTTGAAGCGACTCCCGATATCCAGAGAATCCTGGACTTCTTGCAGGAGGGTAACTATTCTGGAGCTTATCATGCTTCCAGGATTTTATTCGATGAATACTCACCTCAGAGCGATATCACGGCGCTTCATGCTTTCACGTCAATAGCGGCCGGCCGTAACCAGGCGGCGTTTTCGTTGATCCGTTCGATGGTGAAGCACAGTCGCCCGGATTCTGCCGCAAGAGCGACCGCAATACTTTTTGAGGCTTTGGTTAATTTGTCGGAAGGACAATTTGATTCTTCTTTTTTTCTGTTGAACAGGGTTATAGAAATCAGCAGAAGACTCATGCAGAAGGAGATTCTGAAAACAGCCGGGGAGTTGTTGGATGACATTGAGGCAAAAAGATTCGCTACGCCCGGATTCAAATTGAATCCTGATTTCATAAAGATGAGCGTATATCCGGCGATTCAGGAGAAAAGAAAGCCATTGCCGGAACGAATCGTGGATACGCTGGAGTCTTTTTTATGTCTGCCCGGTGAGCTAGTGAGAGCCGGCAGTCTAGTTCGATCTGCAGAGTTAAACAGGACTGGTGCGGCAACCAGGAAAAAACTGGAATTTTCCATTGTTGATTTGACCGATATTCAGACTGTCTATGATAATATCAGGGTGAAAAAAAGCGAGGATACTGTATATTCTTTTTTCGATCTGCCGGCTGAGTACAGGACGCGGCGCGTTTTTCTGGCCGTAATGCATGATTATGAGATAAGAAAGAAATATCCGGGCATCAATGATGAGAATGAAGAAGAAATTCTTCTTAACTATTTCAAATCAGGTGATTTTACGGATATGAACATCGATCTGATATATGTTCAGACTTCAACGTTGAGAAAATATGAGCAGGAAACGGAAGGTAGAGTTGAGATAAAATCCGCGTTTGAGCTGGACATTCCAGTAAACGTCCAGGATGAAATAAGAAAGCGGTATAATCTGAGCGTACTGGTGATCGTCTGACGAGGAAACTGGAAAAGGGGCGATATGCTGGAATGTATTTTTCAGGGTTAAAATTTTGGGTATGGATTAAAATGCGTCCATTGAGGTTGCAATTTTTCCTAATATTCCATCATTTTGTTTCGATACCGATCCCGACCCCGATAACTTAAACAAACTGTTAAAGGTTTTGAAAGAAGTGTAACCCCGGTTTGATCAGTTCCGATTTTTTTTGATGGGACGAACTGTATTCGGCATTTGACAAGTCCCGAAATTAGTATGTCTGACCGCAACGTTCGCGCAATGTTTGCCTGGCGCGGTAGATGTGCCCTCTTAGCGAGCCCTCGCTTATGCCCAGAATTTTCGCTAAATCTTCGTAGGCGATGTTATGCGCTATTCCCTGGAGCGCCATCTGTTGAACGGGCTGAAGGTTTGAGAATTCTCTAAAGAAGCATTTCATTTTGCTTTGTATTTTTTCTCGATGAAGGCGAGACTCCGGGTTATTCCGTCGTTCGTCAATTTCATTACGGTAAGAAGCTATACCGACAGCATCGCCGTCGACGTCGTCCTTAGCGGAATCCATGTCCTTGTTGTTTTTGAAATGTTTGTAGGCCATATGTCTGTCGATTTTGAGGATGTAAGCTTTGCCCGCAGCTTCACCTTCATTATGCGACATGGTTCTGTTTCTGAAGTTCAAAGGCTCGCCCAGAAACTTGCAAAATTTATCATGAACCAGGTCCTCTGCCGCTCCGGCGCCCACAACAGCATAATCAGTTTTAAGGCATAGTGTTTTAAAGCGGTTATAAAGTATTTCCCAGGCGGGTTTCGTCAGGTGAGGCATTTCTTTTCTGCGCGAGATAATTTCCAAAAGTTCGCTTGCATTTAATTTCATCAGAAGTTTTTTGGGGATGCCCTTTTCGTTTTTAGCTCTGGAGCAGAGTTCCTCCCAGGCGCGTTCAGCGATAAGCGGATTTTTTTTTCTCTGGAGGAGGATATTGACGAGTTCGCCGGCGGAGTTGGACTTGATTTCCTTCAGAAGATGAGCCAGGTGTTTTTCCATTTCCGCGGTTGATTCGAAGTTTGCTTTTATTTCTTTGTTATTTTTTAATGACTTATTCACTCTCAAGCCTGCCGGAATTAAGTTTTAAAGAATCGATTCATGAATTTTTGAATTATTCACGAAAGCGATCGATAAAATCTATAATCAGGAATAGCATTAATAAAGAAACTTTTCAAGGGTCGGGTAACTACGGGCGCTTCGGTCCGCAGTTCGTGCAATCTTGATCTGATACTGTAGTCAGCGTCTGTCCAGCAATGGAATTTGAATATGGACCCGATTTTATCGATGGGCGCTAGCTAGTGGCTGTCCTGCATTAAATTTTGAATCGACAATCGAGTTTATGGACAGGCACTAGCTAGTTTTTGTCCATAAACGGCGAATTTCCCCCAATGCTGCGTCAGACTGGGGATTTGCTCAGTCAACGTATAATAAATGCGCCTCCTTCGCAAATCCTTGCCTTCCTTGTCTTAAGAAAAATTCGCCCGTTTATGGATCAAAAACCCAAGTGGCTGTCCAGCATTAAATTTTGAATCGACAATCGAGTTTATGGACAGGCACTAGCTAAGGGGGATTTCAACACGCGGATTTTTATTGAGTCAAATTTAATCTGTGTTTGATCAGTCCCTGAAAATTAAAAAAAAATTGTGAATATTTCGTTTTGAGACGTTTATATAATAGAGGACGATGCAGGAAACGGAACCCGCCTCTTCTCTAATCTTATTCCGGAAGCGCCGGTTGATGCGCTTCCGGATTTTTTTTATAGATCGAATAAATGCGGTGATTTTTTTGGCGGGGGATATACTGTACGGGCGGGGATTATAGGAGTTTACGACAGGGACTTCTTGACAATTATTGTTTTACTTGGGAGAATTCTCGTTTGTAGACAGAATTTGACGATACGATTGAAAGTTCAGCAGCAGATTTAAAAATTCACAAGCAGGAATTTTCCTATGGAAGATATATTAAAAACATTCATGGATGCCCCGATAAAGCTTATCCGTTACAGGAGAATTCTGGAACATCCTGAGTTGTTGAACGATGATTTTCTGGAATTGTTGGATCGTAAGTTGAAACGCGCCTGGAAAAAAGGGGATTATCTTGCTGTCCAGCGTCTGTCGTCAGAACGGCAGGTTCTGCAGAGTTGTCAAGAGTATGGGATCGATCGAGTATTTTTCGGATGGAGCGACAATACTAAAAGAGATTTCGATTTTAATGTGCCTGTGTATATCGAAGACATATTAATTGAAGCAAATAAGATCAAAGAAAATCAGGAAATGAAAAGAAGAGCTGATTTGCTGGAAGGATTGATAAGGAAAGGGAATAATCTAAAGGGTAATCTAAAGGGCTCAGCGCTGTGGGGCGAAATAGTTCACGAGATTGGAATTACGATGTATAAGTGTAGGGAAGGTGATCGGGCTGAAAATATTGAGAAATCCATAGCAAATTACAAAAGGGCACTGGAAGTTCGTGATCGTGAAAAATATCCGTTATATTGGGCGGATACTCAACTGAATTTGGGAGCCTCCTATATGATTCGGATTCAAGGAAACAGTTCAAGCAACCTTGAACAGGCCATACATCATTATAATTCGGCTTTAGAGATAATGAAAAAAGAAATATGGCCGATGGATTGGGCGGGTATTCAATATAATTTAGCGAGGGCCTTCCAAAATCGCATTTCAGGGGACAGGGCAGCGAACCAGGAACGGGCAATCCGTCATTACGAATTGGCTTTAAAGGTAAGAAGGCCTGAGACATTTCCTCTGGACTGGGCCGGAACGTTAAATAATCTTGCTAATGTTTATCTAATGCGCATCAAGGGGGAACAAGCAGAGAACATTGAAAAATCGATAGAATTATATGGAAAGTCTGTGCAAATTTTTACGCAGGATGCGTTTCCCCGTCATTGGGCCATGAATCGGCACAACCTGGGGAGCGCCTATTTTTATCGTATACGGGGCAACAGAGCTGAAAACCTTGAACGGGCGCTCCGCCACTTGACATCGGCATTAAAAGTGCGAACTCGTGAAGATTTTCCAAAAGAATGGGCTGAAACTCATAATAATCTGGGAAATGTCTACCTGTTTCGCATTATGGGGGATAACGCGGAGAATTCAGAAGAGGCTATCCGTCATTACGACCTGGCTTTGAGTGAGAGAACACGTGAAGCATTGCCCTATCTATGGTCTATGACCCAGCAAAATCTTTCCATTGCCTATCGAACCGGAATCTCTGGTGATAATGCCGCATAAGGCAATGCATGTTTTGCCGCTGCATTTGATGAACAGAAAGGAGGGAGGGATCAGAAGGCATCTGGTTGATGAATATACAGTTTCATTTTCGCCGTCCTTTGAGATGGTAAGGCCGCGAAAACGAAAAAACGGACGAGTGAACAAATCGCTTGTTGCCGTGGCGGACCCGACGGATGAGCTTACAGGAAGCCGTGAAGAGGTGAGGTACATATCTGCCTACTTTGATCGAAGCAAAATAATCGAGGGTGAAGATGCGGTCATTACAGAGGTGATTCGATCGGCTCCAGATGCCTGCGTGATTCATTTAGCCTGTCACGGCGAATTCGATATGATTGATCCTTATCAGTCTTGTCTCATTCTGGCGCTTCCGAAAGATGATTCTTTGAAAAAAATAAAGAGTAAAAAATATCAGGTTTCAACGATCATCAATTCACATAATCACGGAAAGATTTGTGAAGTTCACAGTCTAGGAGGCGGTGAATCGGAAACCGTTCAATACGATTTCAGGGGCAGGATAAAATCTAGGATGAGGAGCCTGGCCGACGGACGAAAGATAGTCATAGACCCCTCGGAAGACCGTCCGATCGGAGAACCCTGGACGCTGGCCGGGATACTCAAGGAACTGAAACTACCCCAAACCGTCCTGGCAGTATTGTCCGCCTGCGAATCGGGAGTCGTTGACAGTGAAAAATTGCCTGATGAATATCTTGGACTCGCTGCAGGATTCCTGGCAGCCGGCGCCGAGACTGCAGTCAGCACCCTGTGGAAGGTGTCTGACGATGCCTGCTGCGCTCTTATGAAAGCGTTCTATCGCAACATGATCAAGAAAGAAATGAGGCCGGCTGAAGCGTTGCAAAAAGCCCAACTTGCCTTGAGATCGGATAGGCGGTTTTTAAATTCGTTCTATTGGGGAGCTTTTCAGGTATCAGGGCAGGGGTAGAAATTCAGGGGATGATAAAAACAGTCAGGTTTTAGGGAGCAACGGCACAGTCTGCTGAATCCGTAAATGTTACTTTTTATTCTGCGTATATAAGCATAGGCTGTATCAGCGGGGAGATGGACGATCGTAACAGGCTTGTTTATGAAAAATGCGATCTGGCACTGTCTTCTTCATAGACAAGAGAATTAATGAGTTTTTGTTCATAAGCGGCGAATTTTTCCCCAATACTGGGTCTGTCTTCGGATTTGCTCAGTCAAAGTATAAGCGCCGCCCCTGCCTCGCAAAT
>CAZUFC010000218.1:0-9445 GCA_964619725.1 uncultured bacterium
TTCAGACTTCGTTAAGGCAAAATTTAAAGTCATTTAAATTCAATTAGTTGAGCAGCATCTCTAAAATTGGACAATCGAGTAAAAACAAACATTTCAAAGCTATTTAAATTCAATATGATAGTCAATACCGGCGAATCGCCTGATCATCTCTATTTGGTCTAACTATATGATTTTAATAGCTTTCGCAAAATGACCCGTTGTCCAAAAAATCCACTGCTTTTTCACCCCTTTTTAACGATCTCTGATTTTATGATCTTTTTAGGATCCTTGTATTTAAAACTATTCTTTTGTGAATTAAGTAATAATCAAAGATGCCTTCGAAATCATTCCTTATGCTGTTCATAAATAACCTTGAATTCAAATCTCTTTCAAAAGCATCAAGGGCATAAGCAATGCCTATAGCGTCTGCATTTTTAGACAAACTGTTTATTTGCCGACAGAATCTGTATTTTCGATAAAAGCAAATGAAATTAATTACTTCATTCGGCGACAAGAACTAATCTTCATTTCTTTTCTTATTGTCAAGCCATTCGAAGCATTTTTCAAAAAAATTCGTGATTTGTTTTGCACTTAAACCAAATTTTCGTTTGCAAATAATGCGGCTGTTTCAAACAATTCCTGATGAAATATATCAATGTAAAAAGCTGCCGGAAAATAAACCGCAGAGATTAAAACCGCGATTATTGATTTTTTGATAAATCTTTTCATTATTTGGTTCCTGTTTCGTCAAATAGAGTAAATAGTCTAATGACTGTAAAAGTATAACATCAGAGATCGTTAAAAAGGGGTGAAAAAACAGTGGATTTTTTGGACAATGGATCATTTTATTAAAGTTATTAAAATCATATAGTTAGACCAAAAAGAGATGATCGGGCGATTCACCGGCATTGACTATCATATTGAATTTAAATAGTTTTGAAATGTTTGTTTTTGCTCGATTGTCCAATTTTAAAGATGCTGCTCAAATAATTGAATTTAAATGACTTTAAATTTTGCCTTAACGAAGTCTGAACATTCAACAGACTCATGTTTTATCTGCGTATTCCGAGTATTATCATATACCTCTTAAGCTATATAATCAATGACAGCAACAGCTCTTTCCTTGATACAAATTGCCGCTGCGCTGTTGTGAAAGTACACTTGAATAAATTCATCAGTCCCCGTAATTTGAGGAGGAATTATCGATAGGATTAAATGCCCGAAAACTGACGACTACCCCTTACCAGCGTGAAAAGCAATCTAACGGACTACCGGCGGGACCTGTTCATCGCTCAGCAAGAACCAGCAGAGACGGCAAATAATCTTCCGGCGGTTCAAAACCCAGAAGGAACAGAATAGTGGCGGCCAAATTCCCCAGTCCCGGTTCTTTCACATCAGCCAAATCGAATTTCTCCACGTCGGCGCCGATGACTGCAAATGGGACGGGATTGAGCGTATGACTCGTCTTGGCGGCGAATTTCCCGTTGATCTTTTTCGGTTCGCCGGTCTTCTTGTTCACCTCAATCATCTGCTCGCAATTGCCGTGATCAGCCATTACGATCATGGTTCCGCCCAGCTTTTCCACCGTCGCCCTTAATCTTGCCAGGCACTTATCCACCGTGTCCATGGCCGTTACCGCCGCATCCAGTATTCCCGTATGACCCACCATATCGCCGTTCGGGAAATTCAACCGGTAAAATTTGTATTTCCCTTCCTCCATCGCCTTTATCACCGCGTCGGTAATTTCCATTGCCTTCATTTTCGGTTTTTCCTCGAATGGAACGACATCGGAAGGAATCTTCACCCATTCCTCGTATCGATCATCGAACTTCTCGGAATTGTTGCCGTTCCAGAAATAGGTCACATGACCATATTTCTGCGTTTCGCTTATGGCGTACTGCGGAACTTTATTCTTCGCCAGGTATTCGCTTACCGTACGTTCAATTTCCGGCGGTTCTACCAGGAAATTCGGGGGAATATGAAGGTCCCCGTCATATTCCATCATTCCCGCGTAGAAGACTGTGGGATTCGGTTTCCTTTCGAACTTGTCGAAACCTTCCTCCGTAAACGCACGGCTTATTTCTATCGCACGGTCACCGCGAAAGTTATAGAAAATTACGGCATCGCCGTCTTTTATCGGTCCGACAGGGTTCCCCGATCCGTCTTCTATAACGAACGGAGGAAGGTCCTGGTCTATCTTCTGAGGATATTTTTCTCTTAACTTTTCTATGGCCGTCAGCGCATCAGGAAATTTGTCACCCTCTCCCGCGACATGAGTTTTCCATCCTCTCGCAACCTGGTTCCAATCAGCTTCGTAACGGTCCATGGTAATGACCATTCGTCCTCCGCCGCTTGCAATTTGATAATCCCGGCCTTTATCTCTGAATTTATCTAAAAATCTCTCCAAACGATCAACGTACTTTTCAGCGCTGCGCTCGTCCACGTCCCTTCCGTCCAGTATCGCATGCACCCTGACCTTCTCAACGCCCTCCTCGTCGCAACGTCCGATTAACGCTTCAAGCTGGTCCTGGTGACTGTGAACATTCCCGTCAGACAATAATCCCATGAAATGCACCGTGCCGCCCTTGACGGCATGCGACATCGCTTCCTTCCATACGGAACCGTCGAAAAGACGTCCTGTTTCTATCGCCTTGTTCACTAGTTTTGCTCCCTGATCGAAAATTCGCCCGGCGCCCATTGCGTTATGTCCCACTTCAGAATTTCCCATATCTCCGTCTGAAGGTAAACCGACCGCTGTTCCGTGAGCTTTCATTCCTATGAATAGTCTCTCCTTCAGCAAGGCATCAAAATTCGGAGTATCCGCAATATCGACCGCATTCCCCGGATATCCCTCTTCCCGGCCTTTATATAATCCCACGCCGTCCAGTATCGTTAAAAGCAACGGTCCTTTCGTTCCCGTATACCTCTCTGACTTTTTTAATCGAAAATCGGTCATGCCCGCTCTCCTTCCGCATCAAATATAATGATCACTCATTCCACGTGAAGCCGGTGACCTCGACTTCCACCGATACACTTTTCCATAGATTCATGGAATTAGCAACCGGTTTCACTTTTTCGAAGTTTAAAAATTTAGAACGATTGACACAATAGACGAATTTTTTTCATTTTACACTTCAAATACAAGGATTTATAAAGATTATTCATCAGAACGAAAATATAAAACTGTGGCTTTATGGAAAGCCCCCTTAATCCGGTAGAAGAGCGTTGATTTAATCGAAATTTGATGTGAACCATGGGAATAAGAAAGTAGTATAAGAGATGATGCATAATGATTGTGAAGCGCTCTCATTTTCGATTAAATCAATGGACCCGCAAGCGGCTTTGGTTTTAGGACAAGGAGACTAACTTATTGAATTAAATGAATAAAAGTCAAACAAGAAAGCTTGAAAATGTGAAATACTCAATCAAACTTTCGCTCCCGTCGCACAAGGCGACAAGGGGCGAGGAGTCAGCGGCAAGGAGTTGGTTCTAGCCTTCAATCTTCAGTTCATGCGGCGCAAGTTTGACGGCTAGCGCCGTTTTTTTAATGATTACCGCCCCATTTTCGCGAAGATTCGCGCAATTTCGCGGATAATAAATAATCCTATGGTAAAAGTTTAATCCTTGGCAGATGCAGTACAGAGATTTACATTTATCACCCGCAAATCTTCACATCGCCGGATCGATATAAACCACGCCGTATTTATCCATCTCCGTTATATCCTCAGCCGGTTGTTCATCCATCTCCGGCGCCGGTCCTATTTTCGGAGCATTATACTGAAGCCATCCCAGCGCTTTTACGACTCTTTCATCCTGTGGATTCAACTGGTAAGCCGTCTTCATGGCCGTCAGCGCTTCTTCATAATGTTTGTTCCTGGCTAATACTCTCCCCAGGTGATAATAGGCTCTCGGATCGTTCGGATAATTTTCTATTTCATTTTTGAACGCCTGTATGGCTTCCCTGTCGTTCTTATTCTTGGCGGAAACTAAACCCAGGATAAAATTGCCTAACGGCACCGTGGAATCGAGCGCTACGGCAACGCGGGCTTCTCTTTCGGCCGGTTCCAGCTTGTCGTAAAGATAAAACAGCGTCGCCAGTTGAACCCTGATCTGAGCATCCTCCGGTTTCAACTGCACCGCTTCCCTCAGACTTATCTCCGCTTTCTTCGGGTCGCCGTTCAACCTGTGCGCTTCAGACAACCGCGTCAGATACATCGCATGAAATTCATCCTTGGCGTGCTCTGTAATGACAGGAGCGCGACTCATTCCAACGGCGGCCAGGATAAGTATTCCCGGAAAAATAAGTTTCTGCCATTTATTCTGAACGACGTCCTTCCACATGCGTTCAATAATGACAGCGGTTCCTATCATCAAAGCAGGGACTGCCGGGAGTCTATATCTCGCCAGTATGAAAAAGATCAGAGCATTAAGAAGCATGGAAACGGTCAATCCTGCGAGCAGCAACCTGTCGCGCAGCCGAAACCGGCAGATTATCAGTCCTATCAGGCCGAACGGCGCAATAAAACCGAATCCGAAAGAGAGGAAATTAAGTATCGGCGAAAAAGTGTCGGATAAGTAGTAATCGTTGTTGTTGCAAATTTCGAAGTAATTCCAGAAGAGCAGAAACTTGATGCATAACAGCCTGGCGAAATCACCCGGATCAGACGCAATTTCACGGAAAGTCCTGTTCATCCAATACCGGGAAACTTCCGAAGGTTTCTTGCCCTCGCCGGCGATACTCTCCGCATATTCCGCCAATGTTTCCGGACTACGGCCGATCCACGCCCTCTTGGGGTCCGGCGGCCGCCAGGTGCCTGTGCCGTCTTGGCCGCTGCCGATAAAAAAGTTTATGCCCACATTGGAAGACAGCAGAACCAGGTCGTTCCCCACAATATAGTTATGAAGCGTCGCCGGCAGAAGCATCAAAACAGTTACGGCAAAGCATACTCCCATGTTGATCAGTCGCTCACGGCGCTGTTTTCCGTAAAGGTAGATCAAACCCAAAAGCCAGGGCAGCCAGAGCAGCATCATCCCCTTGGTCAAACCCAGCAAACCAGTTAAAAGTCCTACCATAGCCGCTTTCGGAACCGTAAAGTCTTTTCGGGAAGACATGGTCATAAGAACTGCAGCGGTTAAAAACGTCACCAGCGTCGCCGGCAGTAATTGTCGCTCAAAAAACAGGAAAGGATAATAAAATACGGCCATGATAGCCGTCAGAATCCCGGCAGCGGTCCCTTTTATGTTCGTTGCGGTTCTCCATAACATCACTACCGTAAAAGAACCCATGATAATATGGAAAATCCGGGGTTGAACGAATCCGCTTCCGAACAGAGCATAAATCAAACCCAGCAAATAACTGTACAACGGACCCATGAAAAAAACCGGCGTCAGATTTATGTCGCCTGAGGCTATCTTTATTCCCGAAAGGTGGTAATGAGCCGCATCCGGTATCAGTTCCGGACGAGCGCTTAACGGATCGTCGGTCATTATGAACTGGTTGAGTATCCGGACGATCAAGGCGACGGTGAAAAGAAGCAGGGGCAGCAGATGCTTGTGCTTCAGTATCGGATGAACATCTTTCCGGACTTCCGCCTGGTTTGACTTCTGCTCTTCTTTTTTGCGTTCAGTTTTTACTGTTTTCCCTTTTTCGCTCCCGGTCTTGCGCTTTTTACTCATACCTCTTTTTTCCTTAATTCTCACAGAACACAAGAAGTTTGCCCATCTATGAGCCCTCTTGTCGCTGAATATTATGCCTTATAGAATAATCTCTGTCCATAGATTTACATTAAAAATCACCGGGCCGCCCGCCGGCGTTCATCATTTCCCCTGAAAACCGACTCAAGAACATTAATCCTGTTCTCGTTCGATTTTATTCCCAAAAAACCGGTTTCGAATATGTTTTCCGATTTCGCTTTTTACAGAAAACCGTTTAAAATCGCCTGCAGACGGCAGAGTTATGCTTCCTGTCTTCTCCTGTTCCGGAATATACATCCCCTTTTCCGGCTGTCGTCATCTCCGTAATTGAATCAGGCAGGAATGCTCTTTCAATCAATATAACCGAGCTCTTCCAACTGCTCCATCAAATCTTCGTCCGCGTCCGTCCTGCCGAAAGACCTGCCGCCTGTGCGTGCATGCGGTTGAAATCTCGAATCCTCATCCATATCGATTTCGTCATACGAAAAGAAGTCCAGATATTCAATAGACCTGGCTGCCAGTTCTTCCGGCTTAAAAAATTCTTCGATTACGCGTCCTTTCATATCCCTGCTGACCGGTAATCCTGCGGCATATAAAAGAGTCGGGGTAAAATCCAAAGCCCTGGCATGCACCATGGTGGAGCGTTGCATAATGCCTTGGCCGGCCGCCATTAAAACGCTTCTGGAGCGGTGCCAGCCTGAGATGTGCGGCTTTTCTTTGGTCCTGTAGGGTCTGAAACCGTGGTCTGAAAGAACGACGGATATGTCGGGGTCCAGGACGTCCCGGCATTGCTTCAAAAAATAATCGGATTTCCTGTACACCCATGGAAGCACATCCCCGAAAATCTTCACATCCTTGGGCTCGGCAGGTTTTCGGATGTCGGGAATGAAAAACTTGTAGAATCTGTGACTGGCCACGTCGACGCTGGCGATATATACCGCGTTGAGGTCAGGGCTGTACTTGGAGTAGAGGTATTTCGCCGCATTCACGAAAGATTCGTCAATGGCCAGGGACTTTTCTATCGCGCCCACTGCCTCTGCAGCATATTTCTCACCCTTTTCCTCAAATTCCGGCGGCAACGCCTTACGTCTTATTTCAGAAGCCGTGTCGTCCGGCGTTACGATGTAATCCGCCAGGCGCACGCTTAAATTTTCCGGATACGCAGCCTTCGGAACGGATACTTCCAGCCTGCCCTTCAGCGGAACATCGACTTCAGGAGCCAATCCTCTCGGCAGATAAGAAGAAACCATGAAACCCTTTACTGGCTCTGCCGGCCAAGTCGCCAGCCACCCGATGAATCCTGTCGAACGGTTCATGTCAGAAAACATGTTCCATAAAGCTTTTGTGGTTCTGAATTCCGAATTGACGGGCAACATCTCGCCGTCTTCCCCCTTCACCGTCCAATCCATGACGTTATGAAACCGGGGCCCCTTGCCGGTCGCTATGGTCGTCCATATCCTCGGCGATATCAGTATCCTCAAAGATTCCATGTTGGCCGCCGTGCCGCTCTTCATTACGTCGCTCATCTCCGGCAATTCCCCTTGAAGCATCATCGGCAGCATAATGTCCCAATCAGCCCCGTCCAATCCATAAATCAATATCTGAGGATTCTTATATCCTGCCCCGCTTTCTTCCATAGCCGAGACTATTACTCCCGCATTCACCGTCAAAATTAGAAAAAATGTCAATATTACTTTTCTCATCAATCATCTTCCTCCGTTCATGCTTGATGTATTCCCGACGCTTGAATCGTTTTTATATTCATCTGACATATCCCAGACTCTTCAATTGCTCCTTTAAAACATCCTCATCCACTCCCGCTTTATCCTGACCGGAAACCTGAAACTCCTCCGCCCCAGATTCATCCTCAGGTAAATCAGGAACTTCCTTCTCAAAAATATCCCTTATCACTTTTCCGTCCATATACTTCAACGACGGCTCGTTCATCAACTGCAATATCGTCGGCGTTACATCAATGATGTGAGCGTTCTCTATCGTTTTTCCCCGGGCTATCCCCGGTCCATGCGCAAGAAGTATTCCCTCCAGTCTATGGAACCCGGAAAAAAAATCCTTCGGCGGATCGTATATTATCTTTCGACTCTTGTCCCGACCCAGCTTGCTGAATAAATATCCCGGCGTCTCCAGACACAGCACGTCCGGAGCATTCTCCAGCTTCGGTCCGTGATACAACTCCTCCTTCTTCCATATCCTCTGAACCAAAGGCGTTCCCGTGCCCGGGTCCTTCAAAGAATTCAACTTCTCTATCAGCCTCTCTCTTACCTCTTCATACTCACCAGGTTCCACACAACCCGTCGGGTCCCGGCCTTTTAAATTAATGAAAAATTTGCCCCCGAAAAAATCGGAATAATATACCTTCGCACGGCCCGTCTCCTGGTCTATCATCGATGCATCCAATACCGCTCGATTCGCCCGTATCGTATGATACACCGGACCGAAACCATGATCGGACAGCACAACAACGGGTACGCCCAGCCTCTCCGCACGCTCCATGAATAATCCCAGAATACTGTCCGCACGCTTGTAAGCCTTATCGACCTGATCACCGTACAATTCAGCCTTCTCAGGATCGTAATTGGGATGATCCGACGAACGATACTTCCAGAAAAAATGCTGTATGCGATCCGGGAATGTGAAAACCACCCAGAATAAATCCCAATCTTCCGAATCCATAAGCATTAAAGCCGCTTTCTTCCTCTCTTCAATAATTTCATTCAAATCGGCCAGCCAGGGCTCCTCCTGACCCTCCCGGCAAACATTGGCGAATATGTCTATCCGATAGTCCGACAAACGGGACGCCAGTCGCTCAGGATAAATATAAGAACCGTCAGGGTCCATGGGGAATCCCGATATCATAAAACCGTTAAGACGGTCCGGCGGATAAGTTATCGGAATATTGATGATGCCCGCCCGGCGACCACGCCGCGATAAAATGTTCCATATCGCAGGCACAGTCCTGTCAGGATTCAAAGAAAATGAAGGCTTCAAAGGATTAGACCATTCCCGCATAGGCGTTATGAAGCCGTAAATGCCGTGCTTGCCGGGATTAGTCCCCGTCACCGCCGAAACCCACGCGGGCGGCGAAGAAGGCGGAACAACAGTCTCCAATACGCCTGAAACCCCCTCCGAAGCCATCCTGGCAAAATGAGGCAACTCCCCCGCTTCCATCATCTCCTGCAATAAAGGCCAGGATAATCCGTCAAATCCGACCACCACAGCACGATTCCCGGAAGCCAAAACAACGCTGCTCAAAAACATCGTTGTAACGAAACATATTAAAATAATTCTCATCGCTTTCACCTCGTTCCCCCTATAAGCAAATCCCCCTCAACTGAAATTAACTCTTTTGCGCCTGATAATCAAATTTATACTCTCACAATCCCCCCTCATTCCATCCAAAAGCATCATCCAGAAAATTAGAAAGCCCGCCGAATGGCAAACCCAACAGGCGTTTCCAGGGGCAGTATCATCCAAATAAACGGAATATCAAAGACTTACACGGGGTTTAATACCTATTGGAATAAGCTTTATTTCATTATTTTTCAATTTGTTGGCTTATGAATCATTGTCGTTGTCGGAAAACAGCGCGAAATGTCTCTTAAATTCAATTTCGTCTGAATGGCCGTCATGTTCAAATTCGACAACGACAACGATCTCAACAACGAATATACTTCTAATTTTTTTTCTTTAAACCTAACGAGTTTTTGTCCATAAACGGCGAATTTTTCCCAATACTGCGTCAGTCTTCGGATTT